>DUKY01000004.1 GCA_013329055.1 Nanobdellota archaeon | reverse complement strand
ATGAAATTAAAACGGGCTCGGAGGGAATCGAACCCCCATCAACTGGGCCGAAACCAGTTATTCTATCCATTAAACTACAAGCCCTTGTTTAATTTTAATGATAGTTAATTTATAAATTTATCAATGGAAGAATTAAAATTTTTAAGCACTTAAATTCACCAGAATCATTTAAGAAAGGTTTTTAATATTCTTTGATATAATTTAATTAATGGCTCTAAAAAGGCATCACAAGGTGATTATTGGTGGTATAAGTTCTGCATTAATTATGTTCATTTTAGTTAGCAGTATTTTAACATATGTTCTTTTTGCAAGAATGGAATTAAATTATAATAAACTTAGTGATCAAATTACAGGGCTACAAACAGATACTCAAGTGAAACTTAATGATTTAACAGAAAATGCAATGAAAACTAAAGAGGAATTAGGAACATTAGGTATTCAACTCGGTTCAATGGACGAAGAGTTCAGTTTATTAAAAGCTTCAGCAAGTGCGGATTTTTCCGGAATAATCGAAGACGCAGTTAAATCGGTTGTTACAATTCGAACAGATGTTGGGCAAGGAACAGGTTTTATTATTACAAAAGATGGTTTTATCGTCACTAATGCTCACATATTATCCGGGGGCTCAAGAATAAATGCAATTACTTACGACCAAAAAGTTATAGATGCACAATTAGTCGGATATGATGCATTATTTGATATCGCAATATTAAAAATCGAAGGGGATTATAATGTTTTAACTTTTGCAAATTCTGAAGATATTCAAATCGGTGAAAAAGTTATCGCTATTGGAAATCCTTTAGGTTTACAATTTTCTGTTTCAGAGGGGATAGTTTCAGCAGTTCATCGTGAAGGAATTTCTGAATTAAATTCATATATTCAAACTGATGCTGCATTAAATCCAGGTAATTCAGGAGGTCCTTTAATTAACAAGAATGGGGAAGTTATCGGGATAAATAATTTTAAAATTGGTACCGGTGAAAGTTTAGGTTTTGCTCTTGAATCAAATTATATAATTGAATCAGTAAATAAAATCGGACAAAATTCAATAAATAAAACTTTAATTTAAATTAATTATATTTTTAAAGATAATTTTGTATTATTCAATATGGAAAAAAATCAAGAAGGAATAACAGCTAAAAAAGAAGAAAACTTTAGCGAGTGGTTTACTCAAATAGTCCAAAAAACAGAACTTGCAGATTTAAGATATAATGTTAAAGGTTTCCTAGTATTTCAACCATGGTCTGTTCTTTCAATGGAAAAAATGTATGAACATATGGAAAAAAATTTACAAAATAAAGGTCATGAACCATATTTTTTTCCGACTTTAATACCTGAAGAAAATTTAAAAAAAGAAAGTTCTCATATCGGTGGTTTTACTCCTGAAGTATTTTGGGTGACTCATGGAGGAGAAAAAAAATTCGAAGAGAGATTAGCATTAAGACCAACTTCTGAAACTGCTTTTTATGAAATGTTTGGATTATGGATTAGGAGTTACAAAGATTTACCATTTAAGACTTATCAACGAGCACAGGTTTTTAGATATGAAACAAAAGCTACAAGACCTTTTTTACGAAGCAGGGAATTTCATTGGATTGAAAGACATTCAGCACATGCAACAGAAGATGATGCTTTTAAGCAGGTTTTGGAGGATATGAATACAACAAAAGAAGTTTTACATGATATTTTTGGAATACCATTTATCTTTTTTGAAAGACCTGTTTGGGATAAATTTCCAGGAGCTTCAAGAACTTTTGCAGCTGATGCATTAAATCCAAACGGAAAAGTAATTCAATTACCTTCAACACATATGATTTCTCCGGAATTTTCAAAAGCATTTAATGTAAAATTCATGGATAAAGATGAAAGCGAAAAATACGCACATATAACCTGTTATGGTCCGGCTATTTCCAGAATTTTTGCAAGTGTAATAATTGTTCATGGAGATGATAAAGGATTAAAATTTCCATGGGATATTGCTCCTGTGCAAGTTATGATTGTGCCAATAACCGACGATAAAAGAATAATAAAAAAAGCTAAGGATTTAAAAAAACAGATTGAAAAATTTGCATCTGTTAGAATTGATATTTCAGATAAACGTCCTGGAGAAAAATTTAATCATTGGGAAATGAAAGGAATACCAATTAGAATTGATATTGGATTAAAAGATTTAGAAAATAAAAATATTACTCTTTTTAGAAGAGATTTAGATAAAAAAGTTGTTGTTTCAGAAGATAAAGTGATTAAAGAAATAAAAAAAATTGCTAAAGAATTTACAAAAAATTTGATAAAAAAAGCAGATAAAATATTTGAAGGTCGAATAAAGGACGCAAAAAATTTACAAGAGATTAAAAAAGCAACAGAAGAAGGATTTATAGCAAAATGTAATTTTTGTTCTGTTGATAAAGAGGGGATTTCTTGTGCAAAGATAATTGAAACTGAAACAGGTGCTGAAGTTAGAGGAACTATGCTTGATGAAAAAAATAAAGCAATAGGCAAGTGTGCGATTTGCAATAAAGAAGCTAAGCAGATTGTTTATATTGCTAAATCTTACTAATGATTAGTAAGTTCTGAAGCTTCTGTACAAGCTCTTTGAAGATAATATAATTCTTCATGACATGAAGGACATAATCCAACTTTAATATTTGGATTTTCTCTAATTTCTTTTGTCATCATATATGGATCAATAGCATCTATTCCATGACCGGATTTAATATCATATGTTATACCGTGTCTTAAACAATGAAGATATTTTACAGGTGTTTCGTCTTCTAAAAATGGTTCAGTTTTTAATTTATTAACTAAAAATGCATCAACATCTACGAGTATTTCTAAGGGCAAAATACATCGTGGAGTTTTACTTAAATCTATTTCTGAAAGTGTATGAACTTTACATCCAAATTCTTCTTCTGAAGAATGATTGTCTAAAGAATAAGAGATTTGAAATTTTTTGCCAAATTTAAGTAAATAATAAATCATTGAATTACCTTTGACATATGTTTTAATTTGTAAATTATTTGTGATTCTTTGGTCTTTTAAAAATAAACCATGATGTTCAAATAAATGTTCTAATAATTGAGCAGGATTTGCAGCTTCGATTTCAAACGCTGATAATTTTTTGGATAATTCCATAGTTCAAATTCTTTTTTTAAGTAATTAAAGGTTCTTATTTTGTATAATATTAATTATATCTAACTATATCTCTTCTTTTTATTAGATTATTTTTTTAATACTAAAAAAGAAAGTTCATTTTCCAGTCTAAGCGTCATTTCCATAAGACTGCTTAACTCCTTTTCTAGTTGTACTTTTTCATCCATTTTTTCTTTTTCCATTTTTTTTAATAACTCAAAAAAAATTTTCAGTTATTTCCCATTCGAATTAAATTTTGTAGAAGTAAGTTCTCAAGTTTAATTCAAGAATAAGAAATCTTAAATTAGTTTGAGATAATTTTAATTGAAGTAATAACTAAATTAATGTTATGTGCATAACAAAAATTTAATCTTTTACTCATGTTTTTTATAAGTTTGTGAAGTTTTTATATGTTTTGCTTAATGGGTTCAATAATTCTTGATTTTTTTAAAAACACTAATCTTTTAAATGCTAATATTTTAAATCTTTTATAGAATTCAAGCATTCTACTATGTGGGGGTGCTGGAGTGGTCAAACAGGCAGGACTTAAGACTTAAAAGAAATTTTAGGTAAGAGATCCTGTAGCTTAGTGCTTACGCAGGTCCGAATCCTGTCCCTCACATTTATGCTATCGAAGATAGCATTAATTCTGAAGACAGAATTCTTAACAAAATTCCTATTGATTATACAGGTTCGAATCACTTCAATCTCCAATGGAGTTGAAGTTCCCAAAAATTTTTCTGAAAAATTTTTTAGGACTGTCCCTCACATTAACATATTATTAGAAATAATATGTTATGTGACATTATTCTTAACAAAATTCTTAGTTTTTTAACAGATTCGAATCACTTCAAAAGTATCGTCTTTTGAATGTTCCCAAAAATTTTTCAGAAAAATTTTTTAGGACTGTCCCTCACATTATTCTCTATCTTTAGATAGAGACAGGGTTGGCGAAAACCCAAAAATTTTTTTTTCGAATCCCGAGAGTTTACACGAACCTTTTTTAGTAGCCCTTGATTGTGAGTGTGAGCTTGAGTAGAAAAATTTCGTGGTAGAATTTTCATTATTTCAAAAAATGTTCAAATAAAAAATAAAAAAAATTCGTGTGAGATTTTGAGTTGCTCCCTCACATTAACATATTATTAGAAATAATATGTTATGTGACATTATTCTTAACAAAATTCTTAATATTTTGTCAGGTTCGAATACAGCAAAAACGTTATTTTAATCTGTGCGAAGGCACAGCGTCGGTTTTTGCGTTGCCAAAAATTCTTGAAAAGAATTTTTTAGCACACTTCAAAAGTATCGTCTTTTGAAGTTCCCAAAAATTTTTCGAGAAAAATTTTTTAGGACTGTCCCTCCGATAATTTTACTAAAGACACTAATAGATTTAAAGAAAGATATAAAAACTAATATTACCTAGAATTCTTAGTAATGAAAGGGGGTGTAAACAACAAAATTTAAAAACTATTTATTATAACTTTTATCATGACATTAAAAAATATACGACTTGCAAGAGCAGAAAATTTATCTCAAGCGATTAGGGATGAACATAAACTTCAAAAGGAAGGTTTGATTATTATTGAAAGTCATAACCCTGATCCAAAAGAGAAATTTATTTCAATAACTAAAGAGGGAGGCATCAGAGGATATTTATTGTCTAAAGGGAAATTTCTAGAAACTTCGACTACTCCTTCACAATAATTTTTTATTTTTTTAAAATGATTACCATCATTCCAACATTAGAGATAATGAAAACAAATATTGATAATAATATTCAAGGTAATCAAGCAGAATTAAGAAGAGAATCTTTTGACAATATTGTTGAATTAGTAAGTTTAGCAAATGTTGAGATTATACTTGAAGGTTCAATTTTTGAAAGAATCGATAGTAAATTAAATCAAGATCATAAAATTTTTTTTAATTCTGGATTATTTAGAATAGATAATTCTGTTAAGGGAGTTGTTGGTTTTAATACCACTAAAGCTATTTGTTGGGTGGCAGAATCAGAATCAAAATCAAGAAAAGTGATTATATTAACAGAAAATACACAGGATTATAAACAAATATGTAATGGAAAAATTGTTGCTGTTTCACCATCTACATTTATTGATAGAGTCGAAAGAGCAAAAAATAATTATCAAAATAGATTAATGTCAAATCTTGATGATTCTTTAAATGCATTATTCTTTATTTAATCTCAACATTTTGAAAAGATAACTTTATAAAATAATTCTTAATTTAATTTTTATGAATATTGAATTTAATGAACCCCCTAAAAAGGAAGGATTTGAAGATATGAATTTTAGATTATATAATTTAAATAAAGAAAATAATCCAAATGATATATTCTCTCATTTATTTGTCTTTCCCGAACAGAATAATTATTCACTGGTATGGTTAGGACAAATTGATTTTAATGATTTAGAAAAGATTGCATTAGGTAAAATACCTACATACCAAAGACAAAGAAGATTTTTTAAAGATTTTTATTTGAATATTACAAGAAATCTTATGCAAAAGACTCTCCTAGGAACAAAACTTATTAAAGATGAATTTGACAATCTTGATTATAAAAATGGAGATATTCAAATCGAATTTCCACAGATGATAAATTTTGCAAGATATGATGTTAGAGATACTTTATGTAAAAAAGATAAATTTAGATACACTTTTACTGCATCTCAAGATAATGAATGGCCTGAACTTGCAATTATGCTTCCGGTTTATGAATCTATTAGTCCTCGATTAGTAAAATTCATAAAAGATACTCATATAGATCAATCTTTTATTAATGTTGATGTTAAAAAAGTAGCTAAAGGGATTAATAAAATCATTTCTTTGACCAACTATTAAGTTCATCTTCAACTTTTTTTGACCAGTTATTAACAATTTCTAAAATCATTTTTTTTAGTTCATTTCTATTTTTTGCCGAATAAACATAAACATATCCTCCCGGCGATAAATTAATTTGACTTCGATGAACAAGACCTTGATCCCTTAATTTTTTTAAACTTCTTTGAGCAGTTGAGACGTCGATTTTTAATTTTTTAGAAATCTCTTCGCTTGAAATTACATCTTTTGATTCAAATACTAAATATTGCAAAATTTTGTAATCTGATTTTGTGAGATTTAACCCGCATTTAATCACTTCATTTAAATCAAATCTTTTGCATGCAAAGTCTATCATTATAAATAATAAAATAAATTGAAATTTTTAAACTTAAGGAATTAATAAAGTATTTCATTAATTTTTTGTCTTAAATTTTCTTTTGTATTAAAACCTACAATTCTTCCAACTTCTTTAGAATTTTTTAGGATTATCAAAGTTGGAATTCCCATGATACCAAATTTCATTGTTAATAATTCATTCTCTTCAGTATCTAACTTTGCAAATTTTAATTTTCCTTTATATTCCAAAGATAAATCTTCAAATACAGGTTTCATCATTTGACATGGACCACACCAAGAAGCCCAAAAGTCAATAATTACCGGTGTTTTTGAATTAATTATCTCTTCTTCAAAATTTTCGTGCGTTAAATTTACAACCATTTTATCTCCTTACATTTAATTGTACTGCAGTAAAATATCAATACTATTTAAACGAATTGGAGTATTGCAAAAAAGTTTTGATTTTATCGATACTATTTGATGAAATCGTAAATTCTGTCATGCACATTTGAATCAGTGAAATATTCAAGTGTTCTTTTTTGCAGAAGTAATGACGCAAAAGGATCCACAACATCGTCATTTACCCAACCACATGTTTGCTCTATTGAATTTCTTTGGTTCCAACCATTAGGAAGTAATAAACAAGATTCATTAGAATGAAGATACTTTTTATTTTTTAAATTAAAATCCCATTTTTGAAAAAATCTATTCTTTTCAGGCATCACATCCCATTCTCCATTTTCTTTTTTATAAGTTTGAACATATCTTCCTGTTGCTTTTGGTGTTTGTTGCATAAAATAACATAATGCTTCATTTAAATTATCAGGGAGATTTTCCAAGTAAGGTGAATCCACCATTCTATATATAATTTGTTTTAATAATTCCCGGGAATTTTTATTTATAAATGACATTGGGGTATATAATCCCCCTCTTTTACAAACTAAAAATCCCTTAATTCTATTTTGTGCAGATAAATCTATTTTAGCTTCTTTAATTACATAGTTAAAAAGACTTCCTGCAAAACCTGAATCAATAAATACTGCAGTATTTTTGGATAAATTATCATTGTTAATTCCAATAGAAGAAAAATATTCTGAATCTGCCTTATAAGTTGATTTCATTCCATTACTTGTTTTTAATAAGTGAATTCTTTGTTCTAAATTTTTTTCACCTGCTTGTGCAATTCCACATAAAGCATCATAAAATAATTCTGCATCTCTTGCAAAGGGATAATAAGTTGGTTCTTCTTTCTCAGTTTGTTTTAAAAGCCGTGTAATCATATTTTCAGCAATCGGCATTAACATACTATGAAGATGATAAATTTTATTTAAAGTCCTCAAATTTAGCGAATAATCTATTTCTTTGGCAATTTTAAAAACATCTTCATCATTAATTTCTAATGCTTCTTTTGATGTTGGTCTTTTTGTTGAATTAAATAAAATCTCTTTTGCTTTTTCTTTCATTATCTTTATTTAAATAAATTCTTTTTAAATTTTATGCTTATTGTCCTTTTGTAGTAATTACATTTAGAAACATTTATTAATCTTTAATTTTATAATTTTTTATGCATAATGAAGAATGTTTAGATAAAATTGTAAAAAATGTTATTGATAGTAATCACTTTGTTAGCCCAATCACCATTAAAAGATGGCTTGACACAATGAAAAATAGCAATGATAAGATTTATGTTACAAATAGAATATTGACCGGGCTTTTAGAAAAAAATAATTTGTATATGCAAGGAACAATTCCTTACATTCAGGAAGTCATCAATAATGAAATTAAAAATTTAAAAAATGAAAAAAGTGAATTAGAAACATTAGCTACTGTTGATTCTTTAACAGGATTATTTAACCGAAGAAGATGTGTTGAAAATTTAAATCGGGAATTAAAACGTTCAGCAAGGGAAAAGAAACCATTATCAGTAATTATGTGTGATTTAGATCATTTTAAATCGATTAACGATACATACGGACATGATGCCGGGGATTCAGTTCTTAAAACAATTTCCGGAGTTGCTAAAAATAACTTTAGGGGGACAGATATTCTTTGCAGAATTGGCGGAGAAGAATTTTTTATTATATTACCCAATACTGCAAAAACAAATGCTATCTATGTTGCAGACAGATTAAGAAGAAATATTGAAAAACAACCAATAAAAATTGATTCACAAGATAAGCCGATCTATATCACAACAAGCATTGGAATTTATCAAATAGGCGAAAATGAAACTGTTGAAACAATTATGAAAAATGCTGATTTAAGATTATATAACGCTAAAAAATCCGGAAGAAATAAAGTTTGTAGCGAGTAAATAAATTTATAAATACATAAAATTATATTTTAATATGTTAACATGGATTTTGATTGGGGCAGGAGTTTTAATTGTAGCAATAATTTTTATTTATTATAATAGATTTTCAGTTTTATCAAATAGAATTGAAAACTCATTATCGCAAATTGATGTTCAATTAAAAAGAAGAACTGATTTAATTCCTAATTTAATTGAAACTGTCAAGGGTTTTGCTAAACATGAAAAGGAAGCAATAAAAGCTGTTACTGATGCCAGAAAAGCTTTAGTTTCTGCAGATAATGTTGAGAAAAAAATTAAAGCTGATGAAGGTCTTGAAAAAGCATTAAAAAGCATTTTCGCAATTGCTGAAGGATACCCTGATTTAAAGGCTAATACTAATTTTTTAGAATTGCAACGAGAGTTAGCTTCAACTGAAGATAAAGTTGCTTATTCAAGACAATTTTATAATGATTCAATTTTAAGCTATAATAATTTGTGCACTACAATGCCAGGTTTATTATTTGCTAAAATGTTTAATAGACAAGTTAAAGAATTCTTTCAGGTTACAGCTGAAGAGAGAAAAGAAATCAAAGTGAAATTTTAAAAACAAATTCTTCTAAGTGAAATTTGAAAGAATAACCAAATATTTATATATTTTTAATTAATGTTTCATTTATGTTAATGCTAAATAAAAGCATTCCAAAAAGAACTCCTGAAGAGACTATGGAACTTGTGAAAAAAACAAGGGCTAAAAGAATGGAAATGTTTAGCGAGATGAATAAATATTTTAGCACAAAAACACAAATTTCTAATAAAAATTTAGAAAAAGTTTTAGTATTTTCTTCAGAAAATGAAATATTTGTAATTGATTATAATGATTTAATTTATCCTATTGCATCAAGAACTAACTGGGTAAGGACTTTATGTTCACATAATGGACAATTATATGATGGAGGAGATTACAAAAAGATATTTGAAACAGTTTCAGGAAAAGAAATAACTTCAAGAAGGGAAGTTGTAAGAACTTTATGTTCACATAACGGGCAATTATATGACGGAGGAGATTATGAACAAATATATGAAACACTTACCAGAAAAGTTACTTCATTTAGGTACAATTTTATAAATTCACTCTGCTCTCATAATGGACAATTATATGATAATGGATTTGATGGTGGGGAGTCATATAAAATTATTGAAACTTTTTCCGGAAAAGAGATTTTTTCCAGTAGTGATGCAATCGACCAATTATGCTCGCATGAAGATAAATTATATTATATTGCTAATTCTTTAGAGATTGTTGAGATGAATTCTCAAAAAAGTATTGGACCAAGAGATAGTTGGATAAATGCTTTATGTTCGCATAACGGGAAATTATATGAAGGAGGAAATAATAATCAAATTATTGAAACAATTTCAGGAAAAAGAATTGCTAAAGGGGATAAAAGAATACTTTCTTTATGTTCACATCCAAGAGAATATTTTGTAAATACCAAAATATTGAAAACATAATATTTATTAATTTAATTTTTGATAATACATTATGAATTTAATATTTATTGGTCCTCAGGGAAGTGGAAAAGGCACGCAAGCAAAAATTATTTCTGAAAAATTAAATCTATGTCATATTTCTACAGGAGATTTATTAAGAAATGTTAAAGGAAATTTAAAAGAAGAAGTTGACTCATATATTAATGTCGGAAAATTAGTTCCTGATGAATTAATTTTGAAAATTTTAATTAAAGAATTAAAAAAATGTAAAAAAGGATTTATTTTAGACGGATTTCCAAGAAATGTTACTCAGGCTCAAAAACTTAAAGATTTAATTGATATAAATAAAGTTATTGAGATTAATATTACTGATAAACAAGCAATAAAGAGAATTACGTCGAGGATTTCATGCAAAAATTGCGGAGCAGTGTTTAATAAAATTACTAATCCTCCAAAAATTGAAGGAGTTTGTGATTCCTGCAAAGGTAAATTATATGTCAGGGATGATGATAAAGAAGAATTTGTTAAAAAAAGATTAAAGATTTATCATAATGAAACTGAACCGATTTTAGGGATTTATGATTCTGTAAGAATTGACGGTTTTCAGGAGATTGATAAAGTTGCACAAGAAATTCTAGAGAAATTATAATTAGGATAATATTGTTAAAGATTACTTATTTAGTTTAAATCATAATTCTTAAAAACACTCTTTTATTGTATTTATTATGGAAAATGTTCGTATTGATTTTCGTGATCAAATTTCAGGAAATAAATTAAAATCATTTTTTTTAATGTTTTTTATATTTGCAATTTTAGTTTTATTTGGTTATGTTATTTCTTTTGCTTTTGAACCTGGATTTTTCTTTATTATTATGATTATTTCTATCATCATTTCATTAAGTTATATTTGGATTAGTTTTTATAATTCCGGAAAAATTGCAATTGCAAGCGTCGGAGCAAAAGAAGCTAAAAGAAATGATTACAAACAATTTTATCAACTTGTCGAGGGATTAACTATTGCTTCAGGTCTCCCTATGCCTAAACTGTATGTTATGCCAAGCCAGCAGATTAATGCTTTTGCATCAGGAAGAGACCCAAAAAATGCAGTTATTTGCGTTACTGAAGGTGCATTAAACAAATTAGATAAACGAGAACTTGAAGGAGTTTTAGCTCATGAATTAGGTCATGTTGCTAATTATGATATTCGTTATATGACTTTAATTACTGTTATGGTTGGTATGGTTGCAATCATTTCTGAACTTTTCTTAAGAAGTTTATGGTTTAGTGGAGATCATGATAATAAGAATGCGATTTTTATTGTAATTGGAATTGCACTTGCTATTTTAGCTCCAATTGTTGTTCAATTAGTTCAATTAGGAATTTCAAGAAAAAGAGAATTTACTGCTGATGCTACTGCAGTTAAATTTACAAGATATCCTGCAGGATTAATCGGTGCATTAAAAAAAATAAAAAGCGATTATGCACCAGAAGAAAAAAAAGTGAGTAAAGCAGTTGCTCCATTATTTTTTTCTAATCCTTTGAAGGGTTGGGGCTCTACTCATCCTCCGATTGAAAAAAGAATTGCGACCTTAGAAAAAATGTAGATTTTTTCTGAGCCACTAAATCCAAGCCTTGCCTTCGCAAGGAAAA
>DUKY01000005.1 GCA_013329055.1 Nanobdellota archaeon | reverse complement strand
GTTAGATTCACTTCAAAAGTAACGTCTTTTGAAGTTCCAGAGAATTTGTCAAAATTCTCTGTACCTCTGAAGCCCGTTTTTAATTTTATTTTCTAAAAAAACTGGGCTCTTAGGAATTTTAACAAAATTCCTGTTTATTTTTAGAATGAGGGTTAAATTGCAACAAAATTTGTAATATTAACTGAAGCGAAGGCGAAGTTAAATTTTGTGCTGCCAAAAATTCTTTTTCAGTGTTTTGGTTAAACTCCTCTCGTAACTATAAAGCCCCGACAGGCTTTAGCTAACATTATCTGATGGAAGATTATATGTTATTAAATAGTAGTAACAAAAATGAAAGGTTTATATACTCCTTATATGTTATTTATATAACAAAAATGTGAGTTAAAAATGAAAAAATATAAAGAAAAATTTGTTAATGTGGGGGATGCAGATATATCTTATGAGGTTAGCAATGGCTCTAACCCAGTAGTTTTTATGCATGGTTATGGTATAAATCACACACTTTTTAATAATGTCCGAGCACAACTGCCTGAGGAATTTGGTTCAGTTTCTATAGATTTAAGGGGACATGGTAAATCAACCTATTTGAAAAATGCTACTGATTTTAGTCTAGAAAAATGTACTTCAGACCTTGAAAAAATCCTAGATGCTGAATCTGCAGAAAATCCTGTTATTGTTGGTCACTCTATGGGTTCAATGATTGCACAGAATTTTGCAGCCAGACATCCAACTGAAGTAAAGGGATTAGTATTAATTTCTGGCTCCTATAATTTTGCAGAATCTTTTGGAAGCAATCTTATTTCAAGACTTGCCTTAAAATTATCTCCTTTGAGAAAAAGTTTATATGGTTCACTTAATGCTGTTGTTGGTCCTTTTGTGAGAGAAAATAATGATTTTTTTGAAGATTTTAGTAATCAAAAATTTAGAGATATAAGCAATGCAAGATTGTTTTTTGAGATGTATTGTAAAACAAGTCCTGAGTTTGTTAAAAGTATTGGTGCAGTTGGAGAGGCTATTATGGAGTGGGATACTACAAAAATTGCCTCGAACATAAGTGCCCAAACCTTACTTATTCATGGTGAACAAGATAAGGTTGTGAATCCAAAAACATCTTATGAATTATATAAAATGATTCCTAATGCACGAAAACCAATTATTGTCCCAAACACTGATCATAACATTGTTTTAAAAAATCCAGAAGTAGTCAATGAATATATACAAAGGTTTTTACAAGAAATAAATCTTAAGTGATAGTTAAAAAAATATACCCTTAATAAAATTTATAAGTGTTTTAGATTTATAAATTTTATGAGAATTGATTTTTATGAAGAATTTCCTACAATTAGAAATATCTCTAAACTAAAATTGATTAGATTTAAAACAAAACTTTTTGTTGCTGCAAAATCTTTTGATGATTTTAAAAAAATTAAATCCTGTGTACATATATATAAACATAACAATATAAAATTGGTTTATTGGCCAATATTAAAGAACTCATATTATATTTCTGGTTTTTCGAATACAGAAGATTTGAATGAATTATTTACATCTCTTAATAAGATAAATGAAGAACTTTTAATTGATTTGGAATTGCCTTGGTTAAATCCTTTTTTGTTTATAACAAACTTTTTTAAATTGAAAAAGAACAGAAAGATTATATCAGATTTTTTGGAGAAAAATAGTAATAGAATAACTATAGCAGAATCATATTTGAGTTTTGGACGAATGGGTAGACTTTTTGGCTTGAAATATAATGTTAATTGCAAGCGAAGCCTTATGTGGTACTCTTCAACAAGATTTAAATGGCAGAACTCGGAGATTATAAAAAAGTTAAAGAGAATAAGAAATAAAAACAAACAATTTCCGGCTATTGGAACAATTGCTGGAGGTATATATAGGATTAAGTTTATAGAATCTCCTGAAAATCTTGAAAAAGATTTAGCCTTCTTGTATAATAAAAAATTTAAAGAGGTTATTATTTTTAGATTGGGTGGATTAGATAAGAAGAATATTGGGATAATAGAAAAATTTGTTAAATAATTTTCTGAGTAAAAAAAGATCTTAAAAGATTTAAATAGAGGAAAAGCGATTTTCATATAATGAAAAAGATTTTTTAAAATTCTCTGTACCTCTGAAGCCCGTTTTTAATTTTATTTTTTAAAAAAACTGGCTCTTAGGAATTTTAACAAAATTCCTATCTTTTTCAAGGGTTAGATTGCAACAAAATTTGTAATATAACCTGAGCGAAGGCGAAGTTAAATTTTGTGCTGCCAAAAATTCTTTTTAAGAAATTATTTTGAAGATTCTATTGCTTCTGCAAATTCTGAATTTATTCCCCCAAGACGAAAGATATATATGCCATTAACTCCTTGTTCTTTTACAATTTGTATATCTTCTGCAAGTTCTTTAGGGGTTAAAGACGGTTCATTTCCAAGGATTCCTGAAGCTATACAACCAAGACCAATATAAAATTTATCTCCATATTTTGCTAATCCTTTTTTTGATTCTCTTTTTAAAATTTGTTTTTCAATACCTCTCGGAATATCTCCTAAAAATTTTGGAAGATATTTAGCAAGACTAGTATAAACCATTCTGATTCTTTCGCAATTTACTTGCTTTGAATCTATTTGAAGACCTAAGACCTTCTGAACTACTTCAGGAACAGTAGTAGTATTATGCTCCGCAGTAATTAAATCCAGGCCTCTATTAGAATATTGTTTTGCAAAAGAATTTATTCTCCTTTTGTTAGATTCATAGTCTGATAATCTTTTTATTAATTGTGATTTATCAAATATAAAAGGTGTTTCTATATCAAGCATTGCAAAGAAAGGTGATTTTGGATCAGCTCTTTCAGCCAATTCATTTAGAACTCTGTTTAAGGCAGTAGGTTTTGTAAATGGAGAAATCCAGTAACCATCTTGCTTATCCAGTACTGGCCAATATCCTAGCTTTTTAACATTTGGACTTGAAGCTCTAATCTGTCTAGTCAAGTCATCAAATTTACGAATATTTTGGGCGGCAATAATAAGGTCTGCAGGTGATTTCAAATAAGAAAGTTTGCTTAAATTTTCATCACAAGGGTATTCTTCAAATATTCCAATTTTCATAAAATCTACAAAAATTTAAACTATTTAAATTTTCCTGTTTGTTATTACTAGATAGTTATTATTCTATCGTTTATCCTCAAAATCATTATGATTTTTTAGGACCTCTGAAGCCCGTTTTTTTAATTTTATTTTTTAAAAAAACTCTATTTTTATTTATAATAAATTATATAAAAGAGAAGTCTATTTTATGATTATAATGAGAAAAAAAATCCTTAGTGCCCTTTTAAGTTCTTTATTCTTTTTTCCATCGATATCTTTTGCTGATGATTGCCTTGAATTAAAACAAGTTGAAAGAAAAAATGATTTTATCCCTGAAGGTTATCAAAATTATTGGAACTCAAAAAAAATATGTGGTTATTAT
Organism: Nanobdellota archaeon; assembly: GCA_013329055.1. GTDB lineage: Archaea > Nanobdellota > Nanobdellia > Pacearchaeales > GW2011-AR1 > GW2011-AR13 > GW2011-AR13 sp9966u. The sequence goes on along the minus strand of DUKY01000005.1, from coordinate 19,773 downwards.
ACTAATCCAATAAATGGAAAAAAGTTTTATGTAGAAATGTTTGATATAGACGAAGATGGAGAAATGGATGTTTCAGAAAGACGTAATATGAATGGTAATATAATTGATTTATTTCCTGATACATATATCTTCCCAAACTATGGCACCTTATTAGATATTTTTGCAAAACAACCAAATGGGTTAAACGGAGACGAATTTAGAATTTGGATACCAAAAGAAAAATTTCCATACTATAAAAAATTATTAAAAAACTAAAAATTTTTAGATATATTTATATAGTTGACAGCCTTAGTTAATTTTAGATGGGTTTAACAAGAAGGGAGTTAATAGGCGGATTAGGTGTGTTTGGTTTAATATATACTTTATCTGGGTGTGCAAATATTTCTAAAGAAGAATTAAAATATATTCAAAATTTAATGCAAAAAGAATCTATTACCAATCAAATTTATAATGAATTGCCAAAACATATTCATATTGCAGAAACAATAGCTGATACTAATGAATATGGAGAAAGAAAAACAAAAGGGTGCGGGGTAATTGTGGACCAACATTATATCACAATGCAACATATAGTAAATGCAGGGTCTAAATTGCAAAGACAAACTCCTTGGGGATTAATGGAAGAACCGTTAATAGTAAAAAGTCAAAAAACATATATTCAAGGAAAAGAATTAGAAACGATTTTTATCGGAGATAATAAAAATGATGTAGCAATATATAAACTTCCAAAAGACTTAAATCTTCCTAATTTCCCTGCAAAACCTTCATCAAGATTAAATTTAGGAGATAAAATTTACATTATTGGAAATCCCGGACTTACAGGAATTAATGTAAGAGAAGATTATATTTCTGATATAAATGGTACTGCCGGAGAAAACATGAAAGAACTGGCAGAAAATACTACAGATTGTTTTGGAATTGGAAAAATAGTCATCTCTGGAGATAGTGGTACACCAGTAGTAAATTCAAAATTTGAATTATTAGGATTATGTAAATACCAATTCGCAGGTGGATTAGGTTATGTACAAAAAATCGACTGCTATTTGAAACATATTAATTCAAAAAAATAATTTTTAATTTTAAACTAATTTAAGAATTTTTTAAAAAATATTGAAATTTATAATTTCTTTTTAGCTATTAAAACGCCTTCAACATCCCAATATTCAAGATTAGCATTTTCTTCTAATTGACCTTTTAATTCTTCAGGAAGGTCTAAGTCAATGGTCTCAAAACTTTCAAGATCCATAACACTTATTTTGCTGTCAGTAACTGAAAGAACTTGACCTTTCTTTTTTTCAACATAAGGTACTTCAAATCTTTCATGTCCTGGAACAACAAAAACTTTTTTGTTTCCGTTTAAAATTCCTACTGCTTCAATTCTGCATTTAGCATGACCATGTTTACCGGTTTTACTAATATCAACCTTTTTAACAATGTAAGATTGACCATCAAGTATAACACTTGTACCAACTTTTGCTTCAGTAGCACTAATAATCTTTAATACCATAAAAGAATATACAAAAAAAGCATTTATAAATATTCCTTTTAATGTCTGAATCTTTGTTTATTTAAAAGGAATGCTAGAGAATATGTTATTGTTAGATTAAAAATATAAAATCTTATTTTAAATTATATTCCTTTTTTTTAAATAAATTCTTGCTTCTTTTTTAAATTTTTTTTTGCCAAACATTCTTGAAAATAATGTTTTACTTGATTTTAACTGACTATTAATTAATTTTTTTTGGTCTACAAAAAAATTATTATTTTCTAATAATTTTTTAGCATAAAATTCAACATAATCTAAATCTGTTTTTAAATCCTGATTAATAATAATTGTGTTCTCTTTAACAGAATATTCTTTCATTAAATAAATATGCATTAAGATTCTAAATAGTTATTGATGTCATTCTTATACAGATTTGATTAAGTTAAGAATAGGAATTTAGTATTCAGGCATAGAAAAAATATTTATAAAAAATAAAGTTTATTCAAGAACTTTTTTTGTTAATGGTGAATCATATCCGTGATAAACAATTCCTAACTCTTTTCTTTTAGCCATGGTTCTGTTTCGTACTTTTTCAGAATCATGAATTCCTTTATAACAATAAACACATTTACTTTTAAATTCCATTACATGTTGAGGGTAATATAAAGTACAAGCTTCACATAAATATTTTTTAAATCCCATTTTACAAATCAAATACTCCGTCTTTTGTTAATGCTGCAAATCTTATCCCGATTGGTAGATTAATTAATGCAGAAATTAATGCCATATGCTCTTTTCCATTTCCAGATGCAATTGAACATGTTACTTCCATTCCGTCGAATTTTCCCTGTAATTTTTTTGAAAATTCTTCTTTAAGTTCTTTTAATTTCCCGTTCAAATCAACTCTAATAAATTCAAATTTTTTTGCATGTGTAAAATCTTTAGCGTTAGTATCCCCAACTAAAATAATTTTATCCCATTCTGCATGACTCATTAATCCTGAAACCTGAGCCCAAGTTCCTTCGCCTGATGATAGTAATGCAATTAATTCCATACTAGGAAACCCCTTGATTTTCCTCGTGCTCCTTCCTCGAAGCACTGAAGGGTAGCATCCTCTCTGAGCCTCTTAGGGATGCTACATAAATTATTTTTAATCATATTTTGAAATAACTAAAATTGATTTATAAGATTTATTGTGATAAAAAAATTACAATGTTTCAAGTTGCTTTTGCATTTCTCTAATTTGATTAAAACCACCTTGCCAAAAATCTTTGGAATGAATATCAACACCAACATCTTCTAAAATTTTTTGTGGATTCTGGCTTCCCCCAGCTTCTAAAATGTTTTCAATTTTTGGAATAAAACTTTTTCCTTCTTGTTTATATCGGTCATATAATGAAGTGGATAAAATTTCCCCAAAACTATAAGCATAACAATAAAATGGTGTATGAAATATATGAGGGATATATGACCATTCATATCTAAAATTAGAGTCAATTTCTAAACTATTGCCAAATTGTTCTTTTAATGTTTCAAAATAAATATCGCTTAATTTTTCAGCAGTAGTTCCCTTTTGAATTTCTTCATGTGCCAATTGCTCAAATTTAATAAAATATGCTTGTCTCATTATTGTTGCATAACTAGAACTAATTTTATCAATTAACATTTCTTTTCTCACTTGATTATTATTAGCTTCTTGAAATAATCTATCAAATAAAATCATTTCTGAAAAAGTTGAGGCTGTTTCTGCTAATGCTAATCCTGCTTGCTGAACACTTGCAGGTTTATTTTCTGCAAATAAAGAATGAATCCCATGACCTAATTCATGTGCTAAAGTAGAAATTGAATTAATTGTTCCATCATAATTTGTTAATATATAGGGAGAAACTTTGGGTGAAATAGTTGCACAAAATGCTCCGGAATTTTTTCCTTTTCTAGGATGTGAATCAATATGATTGTCATCAATAATTCTTTTAGCTTTTTCATGAAAATTACCTGAGAATCCATTAATTGTGTTAAGTACAATTTCTATTCCTTTATTAAAAGGGATTTTGGGTGCTTCAACCCTACTTATCGGAGCATAAATATCATATCTTCTAAGTTTTTGCATACCAAGAAGTTCAGCTTTGTATTTAAAAAAATCCTGAAAAATATTAGTATTTGCAGAACAAACCTCTAAAAGAGTTGAAACTGCTTTATCAGGAACATTATTGGATAAATTTCTTTGGGAGATTGGAGTAGCAAAACCTCTTCTTTTTGTCTCTTTATCCCAATCACTGCAAACAGCTTGATATATTACAAAAAGTTTTTCAATATTTTTTTTAAAAGGTTCAAAAAGTGCTTGGTAAGAGGCTTGTCGTTCTTCAGGTTTAACAGAGGTTCTATATTTATCTAAATCTGATCCTGTTTTAAAAATCTTGCTTCTTTTTGCTTCTTTAGGTTTAAATTTATATTCAAAATCATTTACAATCATGTCACGAAGAGAATTAACTACTGATATACCATTTGAATCTTTTTCACTAATAATCATCTCTTCAGATTGATTTAAAGTATATGTTGCATTATCCCTTGCTATGTGAAAATTATATTCTAAATCTGGAATAACACTAAAGAGCCTTTGAGCATTTTTATTGTCTAAAGTATCTAATCCTTCAACTTTTTTTCCTTTAATCCAATGTTCTAAATTAATTGCTTTTTCTTCACATAATAATCCTAATTGCTTATATCGTTCAAACATTTCACGAGCATTACTATCTTGAACATTTACATTTATCATTAAATGAGGCAAATAACCTAAATGATTAAGATCTTGCAATAAATCCTCTTGATATAAAATAATATTTCTAAATTCATCAGCAGACATAGAAGGAGATAAATTTGCAAGCATTATAGGAAATTGTTCTAATTTTCTTTCAATGAGAGAATAATGTTCATCAAATTTATCAACCGGCAAAATATCTTCTAAATTCCATCTTCTTTCCTGATTTGACATATTTTAAAAGAATATGATTGATTTATAATATTTATTGTGATAAATTTATAAGTAAAAAATACTTCTTGGAGAAATGAATGATAAAAGATTAGAAAGAATTTTATCTGAGTTAGAAAAAATTGAAAATATTAAAATTAAAAAACGAGAACATATTATTGAAATACAGGAAAATAAACAACCTCTGGTTGTCATATATCCGGTGCTTGAATGTTTTACATGGAAATCTAATAAACTTACTAAAAATGGTAATTATTTATTAAAAGGATTAAATGATTTACACTATCAAAAGATATCTGATTAACTATTTTAAAATTTCTTCATCCAGCAAATCTAAATCATATTTTAAACATTTTTTTTTGCATGAACCCCATCTTTGAAATTCTTCCTGAATTGTTAAAATATCATATGCTGTTTTTTTCGTTAAGGCAATATCAAATTTTGATTTAATATTTCTTTTTTTACGATAAACAGAAGCATCAATGGCGTAAATAATTTGACCGTATGTTTCATACTTATAAATCCCTGTATCTATTCCATATTCCTGAATTAATTGATTTATCCTTGAATTGGATATTTCGGACATAATATTAAAAAGATTCAAAGATTATAATTATTTCTATTTAACATTCATTTGCATTGATGTTTGATCTTCATAACATCCAAACGGCCAAACAATTTCACCAACACTACCAAGATTAATACTTGGTCCTAAACAAATTTTTACAACATATGTTCCAAATTGGGAAATTGTAAGATTTCCATAAAATTTTGTGTAATCTACAACTCCATTTGTTATTGGATGAGAAATTTCAGAATTTATATTTATTAATCTTGTAATTCCAAGAGTTCGAACAAATGCTCTATCCTGAGGATTAAATCTTACCGGATTATTTGAACTATCAACAGCATAAAAAGTAATATTTGTTGTTGGATTATCAGTATAAATATTTTGTGAACCAACTTCTATGACTAATTTGTCTATCCCTTGCCGATATTCCCTTATTTGAGGAGTTGAAGGTTGAGGGGGAATAGGATTTGAATCCGCAGGAGCAGAAATAATCTCTCCAGTATTATTTACTTCAACAGGTTTAGAATCTTTTATGAAATATTGAGATACAAAAATAATTATTAATACTCCAAATAAAATCAATAACCACTTAAAATATTTCATCTTTATTTTTAATCCTCTTTTAATAAAATTATCTCTTAATATTAAAAACCTTTCTTAAATCTTAAAATTAAATAATATCCTCTCTTTTTGCAAAAAAACGTTTATCAGTTAATAATCCCGTGTAAAGTTTATTAAAAATTGTATCAACAAATATGAAATCTGCCATTTCATAAATAAATTTAGTCCCTAAACCAAAACCAATTTGCTTTTCACTAGAATATGTTTTATTCGGATGAAAAACTCTTGATTCCCAGCATTGTTTTACATCTTCTCTTGTAAAATAAACCCCTCCATCAAAATAACTTATACCCAATAATTTCGAAGACAACATCAATTCAACTTCTAGAGGTTCATTGTTAAAACTGTAAAAATTTCCATTCTTTAGAGGTTCTAATAAAAAATTGAAAACTGCTGTATTTACTAGAATATCCTGTTGATTATAAAAAGGTTTAATTTTTTCAATAAATAATTGTTTGGCAATTTTTCTTATGCAACCAATATCCGGAGTTTTAGGGTAAGTAAAATTCTCTAAAGAAACATTTTTAGAATTAAATGTTTTAAAAAAGTTATCAATTGAAATTAAATTATTCATAATTTTAAAAAATTATAATTAGCTTTTATATTTAATGTAAATGTTAAAATCACTTCATAACAAGATTTATAAAGCTAAAATCTCTCAAGAATTTAACCGATTGAACCAAATCGTTTAATGAAAAAAATTCTTTTATTCATTAGGCGCATAAATTGGGAGGTTACAAAGAAGATGGCTTTACAAGAAGACGTAACAAATGCATTAAAAGAACTTAGAAAAGAAAATGTTAGAAAGTTCGATCAATCAGTAGACTTAATTATTAATTTACAAAAATTTGATATTAAAAGAAGTGCGGTTAATTTATTTGCTTTTGTTCCAAATCAAATTAAAGAGAAAAAAATTGCAGCGTTCTTAGAAGGTCAAAGTGATTTAATTGATACAATTACTAAAGAAGATTTCAAGAAATATAATGATAAAAAAGTATTAAAAAAATTAGTTGAAAAATATGATTTCTTTATTGCTCAAGCAAGCGTTATGCCTAAAGTTGCTACTACTTTTGGTAGAGTTTTAGGTCCAACAGGTAAAATGCCTTCTCCACAATTAGGAATTATTCTTAATCCTGATGAAAAAACAATTAATGAATTAAAGGAAAAGATTAATTCAAGTGTTAAAATTAGAGCTAAAGAATCAAGTATTAAACTTGCAATTGGCAAGCAAAGTATGAAGGATGAAGCGATTGTTGAAAATGTTATGTCAATATTTAATGCTGTATTAAAAGAGCTTCCAAGAAATATGGAAAATGTAAAAAATGTTGAATTAAAATTCACTATGACTAAACCAATTAAAATTAAGGTAAGATAAAATGAAAGTTAAAAGAGAAACACCAATTCCTGAAAATAAGATTAAAGCAGTAAAAGAATTAATTGATTTGATGAAGGTTAAAAAAACAGTTCTTCTTGTTTCGATTAAAGATATTCCCGGTTCACAATTTCAGGAAATTTCAAAAAAGATGAGGAAAAAAGCAATTGTTAAAGTTCCTAAAAAAAATTTGATATATAGAGCGATTGATGAATCTAAAAATGAATCATTAAAAGAATTTAAAAATCAAATTAAAGAAGATTTTTGCTTATTATTCTCTGATGATGATAGTTATGATTTAGCAGCAGATTTGTTAAGTAAAACTAGTCCATCTAAAGCTAAAGCTGGACAAATTGCATTAACAGATATTGAAATCCCAGCAGGACCTACAGATTTAGTTCCTGGTCCGGCAATTAGTGAATTAGGTGCAGTTGGTATTCAGATTCAAATTAAAGATGGTAAAATCGAAATTAAAGCTCCAAAAGTTATAGCTAAAGCAGGAGAACCAATTAGTGAAAAAGCTACAGGAATTATGGCTAAATTAGATATTAAACCATTTAAAATTGGTTTTATTCCGGTATGTGCTTATGATTTAAAAAGTAATAAATTATATTTAGAGATTAAAATTGATCAAGAGGGAGCTTTAAAGGATTTAGTAAATAATTATCAAAAAGCTTTAGGTTTTGCTGTAAATGTTGGATATTACAGTGATCAAACAATTAAATTAATGGTTCAAAAAGCTGCAAGGCAAGAAAGAAGGTTAATCAGAGTTATTTCTGGTGAACCTGAAGAAGTTGTACAAGTAGCTGAAGAACCTAAAGAAGTAAAGAAGGAAGAGCCAAAAGTTGATGCTTCGGCTGGACTTGCTTCATTATTTGGTTAAATCACAAATCATACTCAATCAATAAATGATAGAGAGGAATTAAAATAAAATGGAAAACATATACGCTGCACTTTTGTTGCACAAACTAGGAAAAGAAATTAACGAAGAAAGTTTGAAAAAAGTTGTAGTAGCTGCTGGTGCAAAGACTGATGATTCAAAAATTAAGTCTCTTGTTACGAGTTTGAAAGGTGTTGACATTGGTCAAGAACTTGAAAACGCTAGTATTGTTTCTGCAGCTCCGGCTGGTGCAAGTGCACCTACTGAAGTGAAAAAAGCTGAAGAACACAAAGAAGAAAAGAAAGTAGCTGCGGCTGAAGGCTTGTCTGCATTATTCGGTTAAAAATATTTTTTTTTATTTTTTTATATCGGCAGACAAGTTTAAACTTTCAATAGTTTGAACTTTTAATAAGAGACTTAGTGAGAATGAGATAAAATATCTGCCAAAGAAGTTTTTTTGAAAATTAAAATGAGTATTGAAATACAAGATTTAAGGATTGCTCATGCAAATGAAAGTTTAATGGCTGTTAGTAAAGGTTTAGAGATTAATTCAGAGGATATTGTTTTATCTATTGGAGGTTCAGGAGATTATGCTTTTATGTTTTTAAAAGATGGTGCTAAAAGAGTTTATGTTAAAGATGTTCATGCTCCTCAAATTGAATATATTAAAAAAAGGGTTGAAGCTTTAAGAAAAGGGAATTTAGAAGATTTTACAGCAGTTAATGTTAAGGATAATGGTTTTTACCATAAGTTTTCTGAAAGTCCTAAAATACAAAGAGATAATTACTTTAATCAAGAAGAAAATTATCAAAAAATTTTAAATAATCTTGATCGATTAGTTATATTAGAATCCGGGAATATATTAAAGAATGATGAGGGAATTCTTTTTTCTAAGATTTATTTATCTAATGCTACTAGTGCAATGAATGGTGTTAAATTAGAACATATGCGTCAACAATTTTTAAAGATTAATAAAAAATTATTAAGTAAAGGCTTATTTTATATCTCTGCCGGAAGACATCATTTTCTAAAAGATTGGTGGCAAAATGATTATGTTTCTGGAATTTTTTTGACAGATAAAGGAATTGATGCAATTAATAAAGAAATCCCGAAAGATTTAAGGGTTGATAAAAGATTAACTCAAATAGCAAGAATGAATGAGATTAAACCTTGGTCTCCGATTGTTTTTAAGAAGATAAATTAAAAAGTTAGGTGTTCGGAACTTACCTAATCCTCTAATATTAATGAAGAAGTTTTATTCTCAAATCCGTTATAATTAATTATCTAGTAGTAACAAATAGGAAGATTTATAAAGTTTAATTTTTTGAAAAATGTATGGGAGCAATATCGGGAAAAACATACTTAACTAGAATCCCTCATGAAAGAGGAGAAATTACTTTTCAGCATCCTTCATTTAAGGGAACTTATGGAAGTCTTGCTCAGCAAATAGATGCAGATGGGTTACAAAGACCAACTTCAGCTCAAACAGCTTCATTAGTTTACGATGCTTTTCAAAATCCAAAAGGAAAATATGAAACTGAAATTCAAAAAATTTTAAAAGATTTTTGGTTAGTGGAATTTAACGGAAACTTATATTTACCTAAACATAAGGGTAAAGAAGTTCACAATGGAGTTATTGTTGAAGCTAATCCTACAATAGAAAACGGAAGATTAGTAATGGATAGAAAAGCTTTGACTGAAAGACTAAAGAAAAATGATCCAAGTGTAAAATTTGTACCTTTTGGCTATGCAGTTGGTGAACAATCAACTTATGCATTAGCTAAGAATCCTTACATTATTGCAAGATATGGAGAAGTTGGAGCAGATAAAATTGCTTATTTAGCTTCAAAATACAAAAGAAATCCAATAGTTTGGAGTTTTGAATCTGTTGATTCTGAGATTGTTAGAATGTCTGCCTTGGACGACTGCTGGTACTTCGACGGCATGTGGCTTAATGTTGGTGGCGACGGCTGGAATGATTGTAGCATTGGTTTTGCTTTTGGGGTAAAAAAGTAATATTGCTCGCCTGCAAAAAAGTTTAAATCAACTAGTTCGCTAAGCGACTTCGAAATTTTTTGATTTTTTCTATTTAGATAAATTTCAAGCAAAGAATTTTTAGATGATTCATTTATGCTTTCTTTGTTCTGGAAAAGTTTTACATTTTGTTTTTAAGAAGATAAATTAAAAAACTATTTAAATATAAATAAAATTAATAGAAGATGATTAATCCAAGAAATCAATATATTTTAGGGATGTCCAAATTTCTCGATGATAAGGAATTGTGGGAAAAGCATTATGATTATTTAGTAGATAAAGAATTGGAGTTAAGGAAGAATATTTATGGAGAAACACCTGAATTAATATTTTCCCAAAAATTTAATTTCGGCAACTTATGAACAAATAAGATGTGATTTTTTAACGGTCACTGATAAAAATTCTAAAAGAAACTTAAAAACACTTCTTGGAATTTTGAATGTGAAATCCAAAGGTACGAAATTATAACACTAACAATCTTTTTTATCACCCTAATATTTATAACTGATTATAAATTTTTTATTAAATATTTAGAGGTGCAAAAAAATATGAATTGGTCATTATATAAAGAAGGTGAATTTTTGAAGCCATTAACTTTTTCAAACGGAAAAAATCAGGAAGATGTTGTTAATGAAGTTCTTGAAGCGGTGAAAAGAGGAAAAAATATTATTTTTATTCATGGTGTTTGTGGAACCGGTAAATCTGGGATAGCTTTAAATATTGCAAGAAGTCTGGGCAAGACTTCTATTATTGTTCCCGGTAAAAATTTACAAGAGCAATATAAAGAAGATTATACTGAAAAAAAATATCTTTTGAAAGATAATTCTAATGAAAAATTAAAAATTAGTGTTATTACTGGGAGAAATAATCATAAATGCAAGTTTTTAGAGGATAATAAAAATGCTATTCCTATTATAAAAAAAGAAATTAATTCTAAACTTCATGATATTTTTGCAGGAAAAAATGATGAACTTAAAAAAATTATCGGTGAGGATATGTCGGCGGATAATTATAATCTTCCTTGCAAAATTGAAATTAAAGAAAAAAATTGGAACAAAATCAAGGAATATTTAAAGAAAAATAAAAATGTTGATTATACTGATTTTAATGAGATAAAAGATGTTACGAGGGCATCTGTTGCAGGGGTTTGCCCTTATTGGAGTCCGGTTTTGCCTGAAATGTATGAACTTAAAAGTTTTAGTGATTTAAAAAAAAGAAAATATATGGGTCTGCGTAATACAAATTTTATTTTTCATCAAGGTAAAGATGGTTGTAAATTTTACGAGCAGTTTAATTCATATTTTAATTCTGATGTTATTGTTTTTAATTCGTTAAAGTATAAGCTTGAATCTGCTTTGAATAGAAAACCTTTAACTGAAGTAGAAATTATCGATGAGTGTGATGAATTTTTGGATAGTTTTGCTAATCAAAGAATGTTGAATTTAGATTGGTTGCAGAATTCTTTGGTTCATTTAATTACTTCTAATGAAAAAACACAAGAAGTTATTAAAGAAATGCTGGAGATTACAAAACAGTTAAAAAGAGATGATAAAATTAATGATGCTCTTAGATCAGGGGAAATAATTCAGATTAAATCGACGGGTATTTATGATTTACTTAAGATTTTATTAAATAACAATCAATTTTTTGAGGAGTTTGACGAGGAAAATTATTTATTTGATGCTATTGAAACAGCTAAAATGTTCGATGGTTTTTTTGATGAGACATATATTACTGTTAGCCGAAGAGAGGAAAATTTGATGTTTAGTATTGTTACTACGAATTTGGCTAAAAAATTTAAGGAGATGGTTGAGAAAAATAAAATACTAGTTTTAATGTCCGGGACATTACATTCTAAAGAAGTTTTAAAAAATATTTTTGGGCTTAGTGATTATGAATTAATTGAAGCTGAGACCAGCCAGCAAGGACAAATTACTATTAAAAGAACCGGATTAGAAATGGATTGCAAATATTCAAATTTTTCAAACGGGGCTTTTACAAGAAAAGATTATCTTAAAGCATTTGATAAATGTGTTGAGGTTGCTAAAAAACCTGCTTTAATTCATATTAATGCATATACGGATTTACCTACGAAGGAGGAAATTGCAGATTATAATTTGCATAATTTAATTTCCAGAGAAGAATTAAGGGAGTCTCAAAAAGAGGATAAAACCGGTATAAAAGTTAGAGAATTTAAAAATAAAGAAATTGATGTATTTTTTTCTACAAGATGTGCAAGGGGTATTGATTTTCCTGGGGAAGAATGCAATAGCATTGTTTTTACAAAATATCCAAATCCAAATGTTCAGGATGCATTTTGGAAAATTTTGATGAGAACTCAACCTTCGCATTATTGGGATTTTTATAAGGATAAAGCGTTGAGGGAATTATGGCAAAAGATTTATCGTGGTTTAAGATTTACTGAAGATCATGTTTATGTTTTGAGTCCTGATTCAAGAGTTCTTGAGCAGTTTGAGAAGAAGTAATTAATAATTCAAATAGAACTATTACAAAAGATACTTTTTTAATTGAATTTTTAGTAATTTATATATGAATTATGACATAATTTTTATTTTGGGAGAGAAGTATTTTGATCATCCACTTTGTGGTGTTGCGATTTTGAAAAGGTTACTTGAAAAAAAGGGATATAAAGTCGGAGTTATTGAAATTCCAAAAACATCGTCAGATATAACAAAGCTTGGTAAACCGAATTTGTTTTTTGGGATAGGTTCCGGGGCAATTGATTCAATGCTTAGAAATTATACTGCTTTAAAAAAAGAAAGAACATGGGAGAAAGATAAATATAAAAAAGAACTTCCTGATCGTGCTGTTACAGTTTATTCTAATTGGGTTAAAGAAAAATACAAGGGAACAAAATTAATTATTGGCGGGGTCGAAGCATCTCTTCGTCGTTTTACTCATTATGATTATTGGGATAATAAATTGAGAAAATCAATTTTAATGGATACTCGTGCTGATATTTTAGTTTACGGTTATGGAGAGAAACAAATTTTAGAAATTGCTTTAAGAATTAAAGAAGAAAAAAGTTTAGAAGGAATCCCCGGAACTTGCATTAGGGTTAAGGAACTTCCAAATGATTTTATTGTTTTGCCTAGTTATGATGAAGTTGTTAAATCAAAAGAAAAATTTTGTGATATGCAAAATATTATTAGTTCAAACAAAAATTTAGCACAAAAAACTGATAATTTTTATATTTTGCAGTATAAATTCCCGAAATATCTACCAAGTGATTTAGATGAATATTATGAACTTCTTTTCAAGAGGGATGTTCCTGAAAATATGAAAGGGTTTGAATTTAGTGTTGTTACTCATCGTGGTTGTATTGGTAACTGCAATTTTTGTTCTTTGAAGTTGATGTCTGATGAAAAGATTGTTTCAAGAAGTGAGGAATCAATTATTCGGGAAATTAAATATATTACAACTTTGCCTCATTTTAAAGGAAATATTGATGATTTGGGCGGACCTTCTGCGAATATGTATGGAATGGATTGTGCAAAATGCACAAATAATTGCATTGATTGCAATAAACTTAATCGTTCGCATTCTCGTTTAATTAATTTAATGAAAGAATTGCGTAAAATAAAAAATGTGAAGAAGATTTTTGTAAGAAGTGGTGTAAGGTATGATTTAGCTACTGATGAGTATCTTAATGAATTAAAAAATCATATTTCCGGAAACTTGAAAATTGCTCCTGAACACGTTGGAAAAGAAACTTTAAAAGCTATGAATAAGGACAAGGGTAACCTTGATGAGTTTATTTTGCGATATAAAAAACTTGATTGCGGGGGACTTTCGTTTTATTTTATGGTTGCTCATCCCGGAACAACTCAAAAGGAAGCTGAAATTCTTGCTAAAAAAATTAAGGAATTAAAAAATAGCGAGTCTATTCAGATTTTTACTCCGACTCCTATGACTTATTCTACTTGTATGTATTATACTGAATTAGATCCAAAAACAAAGAAGAAAATTTATGTGGCGAAAAGTTTTGCAGAAAAAAAGGACCAACGACGAGCGATAAAGTTTGATAAAATAAAAGATTTTGAATAATAGATTTACTTTCAAAAAGATTTAAATACAAAATATCTTTAAAGTTTACATGGGGTGTAATAAATTAATTATTTTTATAAGTTTAATGTTAGTAACTGGTGTTATTATTGGTTTAGCTGTTCCTAATCCTGGTCATAATTCTGATATTGTTGAATTTTCTTTAGGGGGGTCGAGAATGACTCTTCAACAGGCAATTAATGGTGAAAAATTTTTAACTTCTTTGCCTGGAACTGTTGCAGATATTGTTCCACAAAATAATGGTCATACTGCAAAAGATATTTGGGTTTCTGTTAACGGTGTTGAAAGAACTTTAGAAGATTCATTAAAAATGAATAAGGGTCTTTGTGGGAGTTCTGCAGTTGCTTATTCCGGAAAAAAAGATCCAGGTCATTTAGCTTCTGAGATTAAAATGACTATTGAGGATAATGAGATGACTTTACAAAATGCAATTAATGTTGGAAAATTTTGTGCAGTATGGACTCCAAGTGCATGGGGTGGTTGTTCAGCTTCTTGTGGTGGTGGAACTCAAACTCGTACAGTTAGTTGCACAAGGGGAGATGGTACTCCATTAAATGAAATTTATTGCACAGATACTAAACCTGCTTTAAGTCAAAGTTGTAATACTGGTGATTGTGCACCTCCACCATCAAATGATGTATGCGGACAACCAGTTGTAGCTGGAAGATATAATTGTAGGTGGTCTGGAATTCCAGGAAATCCTTCAAGTTCTGTTTATGCCTGTGAGCATTCTTCTGGAACTTGTAATCATGGATTATATTGTCCAGGACAAACAACTACTTGGTGCAGTGGAAGAAATACATATTCAATTACTTGTTCATGTTCTTTTAATTGGTAATTTTACTTTCTATAAAGCCAAAACTTACATAAAATTTAAAAATGTGTAATTTATTTATTTTTAACATGATAAAAGGAAAATATAATCTTAATGTAGAATTTGCTAATGGAACAAGAAGAACACAAGGTATCGGAAATTTTACTTTGGTTTATTTTAGTCCTTTAGAAGATGAAAGAAAAAAAATTCAGGAAAGAATTAATGGGTTATTTGAAGATTCTTTTGAAAATTATTTGAAGGAAGAAGAAGGTTTGGGATATGATTTTGGTGATTCTAAAGGATGTATACCTTATGCTTTATTTATAAGAAAAAATTTAGGGCTTTTAGCATTATCTACGCAACCAGCAAGACCTTTAGAATTAAAGGCACAAATTAGTGGAGATTTAGATGAAATTATTAATCTTGAAAGATTAGATAATTATTTAGAGAATGGTTATGTTTCTAAGAATGAGTATGTTTTAATTTAATAATAATTATAAATGCATTAATTTTGTTGCTTATATGATTCATGGAAAATACCAAAATGTTGATGTTTTTCATTCAGGTCATTTTGATCAATTTAGTCAAGGGAATTTTGATTTTAAGTTTAAAAGATATCAAGGCTCTAATTTAAATGATATTAAGAGAAGAATTGATTCCTTATTTATAGTTTCTGAGAATAATTATTTTTTTGTTTATGAAGGTTTAAATTTATTTTCTTTTTCAAAAGATAGTATTAGATTTATTAGAAAATTATCTGAGGAAATTACTCCACGAGTTGACTTGATTAAAAAAAATTCTTTGTTTTATGTTTGTTTAGATATCGATATTTATTGTAGTTCAAGGGATGTATTACTCGATGAGATTTTGGATGTTCATGCTTTGCATGATTTTTTAGAAACAGGAAAAGTTAAGTAAAAAAATAAAAAGAATAAATTGTTTTGCACAAGATTATTGAGTTTGGATTTTTACGCCAAGTTCTTCTAATCTTTTTAGATGTGCTTGCATTATTATTTCGACATTTTGCATCATTTTAAACATTTCATTTCGTTCATTAACTAATGTGTTTAATGCACCTTTGTGAAAACCAATTTCTTCTTCTCTTGACATTTGAGGCATTTTTTCATTTGTTTGTTTTCTTTGCGGTGTTGATGCTTTTGAAGAATTCAATGCTCTTTCTAAGCTATCATTGTTGTTTATTTCCATGTAAAAATATGATGATGGAGTGTTATTAAATGTTTTGGAGTTAGAGGCTTTGTAGAAAGTTTATTTTTTGTTTATTAAATTTTATAAATCCCCTCTATAAATTTTTGCTAAAGCAAAAAGACCCGCCCTTAAAAATATTTGAATTTCCAAGAAATTAGTATAAAATTCAAAAATTATTTTTTACTTTCTACAAAGCCGGAGTTAGAAGACAAATGATAAGAGTAAATTTTTAAACTTTGTATATTAACATAAGTTATGAATTTTGAAAAAAATGAGTGGGATTTTACTTCTTTGACAAAAGAAAAAAATTTTGAAGATAAGAGGATAGATTGGCAAAAAGCAACAAAAAATTTTATTTCTAAATGGAAAGGCAGAACTGATTATTTAGAGGATGTTTTAGTGTTAAAAGAAGCTTTAGATGATTATGAATTATGGAAAAGAGATTATGGTGCTGAATATGATGAAATATTCTTTTATTGGTTAAAAACAAAAATTGATGAGAATAATTCAGAGATTAAAGCGAAGTTTAACAGCGTTGAAGAATTTGCAAAAAAAATAGAAAATGATATGGCTTTTTTTGTTTTGAATATTGCTAAAATTTCTAAAAAAAATCAGAAGATTTTTTTGAATAGCGATGTATTAAATGAATATAAACATTTTTTAGAAAAATTATTTGCTGAATCAAAATATTTACTTAGTGAGAAAGAAGAAAAAATTTTAAATTTAAAGTCTGCTAGTTCATATTCTTCCTGGGTTAAAATGACTTCCGGATTTTTATCTAAAGAGGAAAGAAAGGTATTTGATGAAGAGGGTAAGAAAGTTTTGAAAAGTTATTCTGAGTTATCAAGTTTAATTAGCAGTAAAAATAAAAAGGTTAGGGATGAAGCAGGTAAAGCGTTAAATGATATTTTAGAGAAATATGTTGATGTTGCGAAAGAAGAGCTAAATGCTATTTTAGCAGACAAAAAAATTAATGATGAATTAAGGGGAATGAAAAGACCGGATTTTGCAAGGCATTTGTCTGATGATATCGATTCAGAAGTTGTTGATGTTTTGATTAAATCTGTTTCTTCAAAATTTTATATTTCCAGAAGATATTATGAATTAAAAGCTAAATTGTTAGGTCAAAAAAAATTAGAATATCATGAAAGAAATGTTGAGTATGGGAAAGTTGTTAAGAAATTTAGTTATGATGATTCTTGTTTATTGGTTGAGAATGTTTTTGGTAAATTAGATAAGAAATTTGTTAAGATATTTAAAAATTTTATTGATAATGGTTTAATTGATGTTTATCCTCGTAAAAATAAGCATTCCGGGGCTTTTTGTGTTCATTTTCTTAAAAAACAACCCACTTATATTTTATTAAATCATACCGATAAATTACATGATGTTTTGACTTTTGCTCATGAGCTTGGGCATGGAATTAATAATGAGTTAATGAAAGAAAAGCAAAATTCTTTGAATTTTAATACGCCTTTGGTTACTGCTGAAGTTGCAAGTACTTTTATGGAAAATTTTGTTTTAGATGAACTTATGAATAATGTTGATGATGAAGTGAGGTTGTCTTTAATGATGAATCAGTTAAATGATGATGTTTCTACAATTATCCGACAAGTTGCTTGTTATATGTTTGAACAGGAACTTCATAAAAATTTTAGGGAGAAAGGTTATTTATCTAAGGAGGAAATTGGTAAATTATTTACCAAGCATATGAAAAATTATATGGGGGATTTTGTTGAACAATCAAAAGGAAGTGAAAATTGGTGGGTTTATTGGAGTCATATTAGAAATTTTTTTTATAATTATTCTTATGCATCAGGTTTATTGATTTCTAAATCTTTACAAGGTTCAGTTAAAGAAAATCCTAAATTTATTGAAAATGTTAAGGAATTTTTGTCAACCGGGGGTTCAAAATCTCCGAGAGATATTTTTGAAAAAATTGGAATTAATATTGCTGATAAAGATTTTTGGGATAAAGGTCTTGAGGAAGTTGAGAGATTATTAAATGAGACAGAAAAGCTGGCTAAGGAGTTAGGGAAGATTTAATTTTTTTTATGATAAATTTTTAAGTTATTGATTGTTAAGAATATTGAAATAAAAATGAATAAAATAATTGTTTTTGATAATAGAAAAATAAGGAGAATTTGGAAAGAAGATAAATGGTTTTATTCTATTGTGGATATTGTGGCAATTTTGACTGAAAGTACTATTCCAAAAAGATATTGGGCTGATTTAAAGATAAAATTAAGAGAAGAAGGTTTTGAAATGTACGATAAAATCGTACGGTTGAAACTAGAAGCTACAGATGAAAAAATGCGTGAGACAGATTGTGCAAATAAAGAAACAATCTTTAGAATTATTCAGTCGATTCCTTCAAAAAAAGCAGAGCCTTTTAAGTTATGGCTCGCAAAGGTTGGCAGTGAAAGAATTGATGAAATAGAAAATCCTGAAATTTTTAATCCCTTTTCATCACATATTCAAATTGTGTAAGTAAATACAAATTTTCTTTTTTGAGTATTTTAAATCCATTCTGGATAAAAAATTCAATTCCTTGAAAGTTATCTATTGAAACATCAAGATTCATGCTTGCTTTTTTTGTTTCAGCTTCTACTTGTTTTAGTAAAAAATGTCCTAAATCTCTATTTTGATATTTTGGATCTATTCTAAAATTTTTTATTTCAATATTTTTTTTATTTAAGTATTGAAAGATTGCATCTCCGATTACTTTTCCTTTTGATATTGCGATTATTGGAATATATCTTCCTGATTCAATTCTTTCTTTGCATTTACCGAAAAGCCAATCTTTGTAATTTGGATAGTATTGAGGCTGTTTTTTCATAAAGTTAAGAAGCAATGATAAATCTTTTTCATCTTGAATTGTTGTAATTGTTAATGTTTGCATATTACAATTGAATAATTGGATTTTAAAAAAGTTTAGGATTTAAATTCCCAAAATCCTAATTTTCCGTTTGCTTTAATTGGTTGAATTCTTTTTGCATTTTGCAATAAAAAACTATATTTTCCCCAAGAAGTATCTGCTAAATGTTTATCTCTGTCTTTTTTATGTTCTATTTCATTTTCATATTTTTTGACATTAATTAATTCAGCTTCTCCTATGATCATTCCAACAGGCAATTTATCAAAACCGAATTTTTTCATTGCTTTTGAATCCGGAATTTTTGAAGCATGGATTAAGAATTTTCCTCGAAATTTGGTATTCCAATTTCTTAGTTCAATTGTTTTTTTTCCTGAAACAACGAGTTCTGCAAAAGGTTGTTTTAGCGATAAAGTTTTCATTATCTAAAATTTTTCTTTCTGGACCAGTTAATTAAAAATAAAATTCCTATTAAAAATGCTATACCTGAAATTTGTATTACCCACGCTAAGTAATACCATTCAAAGCCTGTTTTAATTGCTGTTATTAAAACAAGGATAAAATATAGAATTCCTGCCAGAATAAATGTTATCCCTCCGACGATTTCATGTTTCCAAGAGATTAATAAAATCCCGATTAAAATAAATACCGGAATATTATGCATAAATAGTCCTAACATTATTTGCCAAAAACCTGATTCTGATGAGAATACGTCCAGTGACATTAATGCTAAAAATGTTATGAATAAGATTGATAATATTCTCGGTGTCCAATAAAGAGATTTGCTAATCTTTTTTGCCATTATATAAATATTGTAGGTGATTAGGTAAGTTCCGGAC
>DUKY01000022.1 GCA_013329055.1 Nanobdellota archaeon | reverse complement strand
CCACAATAACTATTA
This sequence comes from Nanobdellota archaeon, assembly GCA_013329055.1. GTDB lineage: Archaea > Nanobdellota > Nanobdellia > Pacearchaeales > GW2011-AR1 > GW2011-AR13 > GW2011-AR13 sp9966u. Next base: position 41,152 of record DUKY01000022.1, on the reverse strand, counting down.
TCGTAAGTTTCATTCTTACATGTTGAAGAACAACCATCAAAATTAATTAAATTTCCATCATCACACTCTTCAGAACCATTAAATAAAATTCCATCCCCGCACATATCATCATCATAATCTTCAATCAAGCATATATCAGAACAACCATCACCATTAACCAAATTTCCATCATCGCACTCCTCAAAACCTGTAACATTAAAATCTCCACAAGATTCACATAAACATTTATTAGTTGTACATGTATTCGGAACACAAATTTCATTTAAACACTTATATCCTAAAGAACACTGTTTTAACTGAGTTAATTCATTAAAATTGCTTGGAGTTACATAAACTAAATCCCAACCCGCACCTTTATTTTGACAATTTAAACTAGTTGTGAACCAATTTCGAGGAACATTGGTAAGTTCATATTTATCTAAAATTGAATTAAAACATAAACCTAAAAATTCAAATGAAGTTAAGGCATCAGTTAAACATTCTATTCCATTTTCAGAATCCATAAAAAGCTTCTTATGAGTTTCTGGCCAATATGCATCAAGTTCATGTGGACAGATATTTGTGGTTTCTGAAGCTACAGGAGTATTTTGAACCCAGAGAGGGATTATTTGATCACTACAAGAATCATTACAAAATTGATAACCAGGCTCAATTGCACAAACATTTGAACAACCATCACCAGATTGAGTATTTCCATCGTCACAAGTTTCACTGCATTGAATTAAAGAATCACCGCAAGTTGAACAACATTTTGTACCTGGACAACTTCCACCACAACCATCATCACAAGATTGACCAGTACAAGTATTGGTTGCACAAGCACAACTTGGAGAACAAGAAGGAGCACAAGCAACACATCCCCAATTTTGGCATTGTCCTCCACAACTACCATCTGTAGAATCTGGTCCCGGCAATCCCCAATTACAAGTTCCATAACAACAAGTTACACCATCAGAAGTTTCACAAGGATCAGCACTAACAAATAAAATATTAATTAATAATAAACCAAAAATAATAAACACACTTCTTTTCATAATCTTTAATTAATTTTGAACCTTATAAAGATTTCTTTGGTTTTCAACTTCCAAACTTTTTTAAAAGTTTCATTTCCTGATTATATTGATAATGCCTTAAGTTTAAAATTATAAACAAAATAAAAATAATAATAAAAAGAATCAACAAAAAATAAAATACTTTTTTATTTGAATCAAAAGTCCCAAAATCTTCTTCGATTTTTTCTTCAATTTCTTTTTCAGAGTCTAAAGTTTCAGATTTATTCTCTTCAATAATAGTATAGATTTTAGGATTAATTTCTTCAAAGATTGTTTTAATGGTAATACTGGCTTTATTGTTTTTTATACCTTCAAATTTGATATACAAATCATAATATTCATTTGAAGTAACATTTAATTTTTTACTTTCACCAATTCCCAGCAATAAATTTATTGGTTCACTTTTAATAGTAATATTAACTTTATTATTTTTAAGAGAGTTTAAAGTCAAGGTATGACTGCTTTTTTCTAAGCCGGTAATAGTAAATTTAACTTGTTCTTTTTCTTTTAATTCTTTAGAATAACCGACAAGTAAATCATTAGACGTTGGAGCATAAATACTTACAGAAGGACTTCCCCCGCCACCACCTCCTCCGGAACTTGCAACAACTGCCGGAGCAGTAACAGTGAAACTTCTTTGAGAGCTATAGTTAATATTTCCAGCTTTATCAGTGCAATTAATATTCCAATTATAACTGCCAGGAATAAAAGAATTTGTGAAACTTTGTGTTTCCGAGAGATTAACAATAGAAATGTTTGTTAAACTAATTGCATCATTAACAATTAAACTGCAGTTAGACAAATTAATATTCTCGCTAACATTATAACTAAAAGTAATTGATTGAGAACTTGAGGTATAACTTGCAGAATTTTCAGGACTAATTAAAGTAATATTAGGTGAAGTAATATCATAAGTTAAAGTATAATTTTCATTAGCCAAATCAGAATTAGATTGATTATTTATAGTCAAACAATTCCAAAAATAATTTCCTTCATCGGTAAAATTATAACTAAAAATTGTTGAATTTATTTCTCCGGAAAGATTACTGGTTAAATTATAAATTAAATCAGAAGTAGAATTCCATAAATAAAAAGTTAAATTTGTTAATTCGGCTCCCTGCATTGTTTGACCTGAACAATTAAAGGTTAAATTTTGATTTGTATAAGTATTATTTATTGGAGAATTTAAAGTAGTGCTTAAATTTCCGATTGTTAATGTATAATTACTATTTGCATATGCAGAATTACTTTTTGAATCATTACCCAAGCAATTCCAATAATAAATTCCTGAAGATAAACCTGTAACATTGAAAGAACTTTGGTTAACTAAACCGGAAATATTGGAACTTGTTTGATTAATTAAATTCCCGGCAGAATTCCATAAATAAAAAATTAAATTTGAAAGCAAAAATTCATCAGTAACATTGCAAACAAAAGTTTGATTGAAATTTATGCTAATTAAAGAATTACTTGGAGAGATTAAAGTTACATTCGGAGCAAGATTATCTAAAGAATAAATCGCGGAATAAATATCAACAATTGAAAAGTTATATCCGCTTCCGGAAGTATCATCTAATAAATGTCCGGTATTGTTAATTACTGCTTTAATTTCATTATTTGTTTTTGTTTGATTTGTTAATCTTAAAAATTGTTTGAATAATGCAAAAATACCGGAGACATGAGGAGCAGACATTGAAGTCCCGCTTAAAGATTCAAATCCTCCGTTTGCTTTAGTGGAATTAATGTTTATACCGGGAGCAAATAATTCAAATAATGGACCTCTTTGATAATAAATACTACTATCAGCATCACTAACAGCCCCAACAGCAACTGCACTTTGTACACACGCAGGAGCAGAAGGACCAATAGTAACTGTTATCCCCGTGCAACCTCCGCTATTACCATTCCCCGCAGCAACAATAACACTAATATTATTATTAGTTGCATTATCAATATGCGAAGCACTAGGATCACTATTGCAATAAGTAGTATGATTCGAACAATCACCTAAACTCATGCTAATTACTGAAATATTATAAGCATTTTTATTTGCAATACACCAATCAATTCCACGATTAAGGTCAGTAGATGTTCCGGAACCTTGATAATTTAAAACTTTTACTCCGATTAAATTTGCTCCGACTGCAACACCGTTAATATAAGTACTTGCACCGGCAATTCCAGCAACATGAGTACCATGCCCATGATCATCTAAAACACTGCAATTTTCTACACAGGCTTTTTCAAAACAATCAATAACACAGGTAAGATTTTTTCCATTTAATGCTGGATGAGTAAAATCTACACCAGTATCGAGAATACAAATTGTTTCATTTGTCCCAGTAACATTAAATCCGGAAATCTGAACATTCCAGGTATTAGTTGCATTAACATAAGGAACTGAACCTTGCAAAAAAGCATGAAGAGATTTATCAAACCAAATATAATCTACGTTATTATTTTTCTCTAATAATTCCAAATCATGAATAGAAAGAGATAAAGAAATTTCATTATTAAAAACATGATTTATATTTTCTTCACCAATTTCATTAATAATTTCAGATTTAATTTTATTCTTTTCTAATAATTTTTTTTTATCACTTTTTTCTGATTGAACAAAAAAACCTTTATTTTCTAAAGGTTCTTTAAGTTTCACAATAACATTAACTTTTTCTATACCATTTTTAAAATCATCTAAAACTTTTTTGTCAATTTTATCTTCATAAGATTCTGAATTAATAATAATTAATCCAAAAATTGAAATTAAACAAAAAATTACAAAATATTTTTTCATTTTTCACCCCAATTCACAATACACTTTCCTTTCACGCATCCGCAACTTCCTTGCCCGCAATCCATTGTATCAGACTGACAGTTCATTGTACAAAAAATATCAGAACAATTCGGCTTTAAACTTTTAGAAACACAACTTGATGCATGACAACAACTATTTGCAACGCAATCTGAGTCACTATAACATTCAACTAAAGTGTCATTTATTTTTTCATTTAAAAAATAAAATAAAACACCCAATAAACCTATAATTAAAATTAATATTATCAAATCCCTTTTTTTCATATAAAAGATTATAATTTACAAAATAAAAAGGTTTCTAATAATCTTTTAAAATTAAATCTCAATTCCCGGTCTTGCTATTATACCTTTCTCAAAAACATGCTTAATCATTTTAATTTCCTGAGCATAATCAACAACATCTAAAACTTCATTTGGGCATTTTAATCCTGTCATTACAAACTCTAAATTTTTTCGTTTATTTTTAACCATATTAATAATATCTTTATAATTAAATGCAGGATTACCATTTCCAAATAAAGGAACATTTAGCATTTCATCACAAAATAACAAATTAACATCGCAAGGGATATTTAAAACAAAATTTAAGCAAGACAAAGAATGATTTCTTTGTTTATCAGTTAATCCTTTTTCAATAAATGCCCAATCAAACTCTCCTGGACTGTAATAAATTACAGAAGAATTTTGTTTTAATTCGGGAATTTCGTTACTTTTTTCTCCTTTCATAAATTGCACAATGCCAACTTTTAATCCATAACCTAATGCCCGATGAACTAATCCAATCCCTGAAGTAGTTTTACCTTTTCCATTACCATAAATTGCATGGACATAACCATAAATATCATTATTTATCATCAAATTTCAAAAGTTTTATTATTTAAAAAAATATATGAGCTATAGATTCCCAAAAGCATTTTTAAACCCTAAAATCTAAATATACATGTAAAAAGATGGAAATTTGCACAGTAGGCGGTTTTGAAGAAGTCGGAAAAAATATGACTGCAGTTAAAATCAAAGACGATGTTTTTTTATTTGATTGTGGATTTTATTTACCGGGAGTTATAGAACTTCAGGAAGAATCAAATATAGATTATACCACTGCAGCACTACGAAGGGTTAAAGGTATTCCGGATGACAGAGTTTTAGATAATCTTAAATGGAGAAAACAAGTTAAAGCAATTTTTATATCACATGCACATCTGGACCATGTAGCAGGATTCCCGTTTGTAGCAGACAGGTATCCTAATGCAGTAATTTATGGTACGCCATTTACAATACAAGTTTTAAATTCATTAGTTAAAGATGCACATTTATCAATTTCAAATAAAAGAAAAATTGTTGAAATAAATTCAATAAATAATATCCATAATGTTACAAAAGATATAAAAGTTGAATTTATTCATACGACACATTCGACAATTGATTCAACATTTGTAGCATTGCATACTCCGGAAGGAATTTTCTTTTATGCACTGGATTATAAATTTGATGATACTCCGACTTTTGGACCACCGCCAAATTATAAACGATTAGAGGAAATTGGAAAAAAAGGAGTTAAATTAGCAATCATTAATACACTTTATTCATATAAAAAACAATCAAATGGAAGTGAAAAAGATGTTGATAAAATGCTTGATAATGTGCTATCAGTAGCACACGACAAACAAGCAGCAGTTTTTGTTACAACATTTTCATCGCATATTGAAAGATTAAATAATATTGTTAAGCATGCACAAAAAACACATCGGGAAATAATTGTTTTTGGAAGAAGTATGGCAAAATACATTAATTGTGCAATGAATGTCGGAAAATGTCCTTTTTATAGCAAGATTAAAATAGTAAAATATAGAGGACAAATTAACTCAATGTTTAAAAAAATAGATAGTGATCGAGGAAAATATTTAGTTATTTGCACAGGACATCAGGGAGAAAAAAATTCAATATTAGATAGAATTGCAAATGGAGCAACACCATTTAGATTTAAACAGGGAGACCATTTAATTTTTTCTTCTTCAGTAATTCCGGTAGAAGTAAATCAGGAATCAAGACGAAAATTAGATGCAAAATTAATCAAAATGGGAGTAGAATTACAAAAAGATATACATGTTTCAGGACATGGAAGCAGGGACAGTAAAATAAAATTAATCAAATTAATAAAACCAAAACATATAATTCCGTCGCATGGAAATCGACAACAGGAAGAAGATTTGATATGTATTACAAAAGAATTAGGATATAAATTAAATGAAACATCACATCTGGCATTAAATGGACAGATATTTACATTTTAAATGGTAAAGCAAGATATTTTAGGGGGATTATTTTCAGCAGTTTCACGTGGGATTGATTTAAAAAATGCCATGCAAAGTCTGTATAATGCAGGTTATGAAAAAGAAGAAATTGAAGAAGCAGCAATAATAATACAAAAAGGTCAATTTACACAAGATCCTATAACACAAAAAATAATTCCAATAGTTGAAAAACTTGTAGAAGAAAAAAAAGAAGAACCAAAAAAAGAACCAATACAAGAGATAATTCCAATAGTTGAAAAACAAAAAATACCAATAAAAAATAAACCAGCTACAAAAAAAGTTTCAGATTATGATCATATTGTTGAAAATAATGATAGAAAAATAATCGCAGTATTAGTTATAATCTTAATATTTTTAGTTGGAGTTTTATTAGCTACAATTATATTCAAACCGGAAATAATTAGTTTTATTAATGAATTCTTAAACAAAAATGCCTGAAATTTATACCCCTGAAGAAGATTCATACCTTCTTTCAAAAGTTTTAAAAGAAAATATTCCTAGATTAATAAATAAAGAAAAATCATTAAAAATTTTAGAAATTGGACCCGGCTCAGGAATACAAATTCAAACATTATTAAATCTGGGAATTGAAAAAGAAAAAATCTTTTCTGCAGACATTAATCATGAGGCAGTAATTCATTGCCAAAAGTTAGGATTTAATTGTATAGAATCAAATCTTTTTGAAAAAATTAATGATAAATATGATATAATAATATTTAACCCCCCTTATTTACCTGAAGACAAAAAAGAACCAAAAGATTCAAAACTTGCAACAACAGGGGGAAAAGAAGGCAGTGAAATTATTAATGAATTTTTGAAACAAGCAAAAGACCATTTAAACAAAGATGGTAAAATATTTTTATTAATCAGTTCACTTACAAGACAAATTAATTGGTTGGACTATAATAAAAAAATAATAGATACAAAAAAAATGTTTTTTGAAGAATTGTATGTTCTTGAATTAACAATTTAAAAATAATTCAAAAAACCCGTGGCATTCACGAAGGTTCAGAAAAATGCCACCGCTCCGCAATTTGAGGAAGCTTGAAAACTTCAAAAGTATCGCCTTTTGAATGTCCCAGAAAATTTAATTCTACAAATTTTCTGAGGAAACCAGCGGGTTCACATTCTATGTGGTATCCTAGAAGGCTAAAAGAGATACCACCCTTCCAGATTTCGAGGAGGGTTGAAGGGAACCAAGGGGTTCCTTTCATTTTGAAGAATTGTATGTTCTTGAATTAACAATTTAAAATAATTCAAAAAACCCGTGGCATTCACGAAGGCCGAAAGTTTACACGAGTTTTCATGATAGCCCCTGATACGAGTGTGGGCTTGAGTAGAAAGTTTACACTTGCATAATATTCTGAAAGCAAATTTTAAAAGTCGCAAGTGTGGGCTTGAGTTTAGAGATATCACCGCTCCGCAATTATCTTAATTTAATTCCCCAAGTAGCCATTAACTCAATAGTTTTGGGAGATTTAGAATTACAAGATATAGAATCACTCTCTGCATTAGATCCATTCCAAGGATCATATCTGGCAAAAAGAGGACAAACATCAATCTTTTTTGGTTTATTACCAGTATCAACATTACGATTAAGGTAACCCTTTGTATCACAATTCCTTTTTTTCTCATATTTACAGGAATATAATTTGCCAGGAGATTTACTGTGACGCAAACATTCACCAGTTAAACAGGCATAAGTTTTTTCTTCATCATTAAAATCTTCTTCATCAGGAAATACATCTGAGCAAACTTCAAGATTTTCTTGTCCGATTTTGGCAATCTCTTCAAGTTTAACAATTAATTTACTTAATCCTTTTAAACTCTTGGAAGACAAAGAACCTTTTATTTCAAGGTCCCTAAGTTTATTAACAACTTCATATAAATCCCTATAAACTGGTTGTTTTAATCCCATAAAAAAACTTAAAATTATAAGGTATTTAAAGATTTATAGTTAGTTACTAATAAATAATAACAGATTATACAAAAGGCTTAAAGATTAAATATCAAAACAATCACAATCAATTTTATATAGCCAACATTTTATACAACTTTATTCAAAGAGAAATAAAGAGCTTTTTAAGCAATAAAATTTTCAGTAATTAATTAAACAAAATTCAAAAATGACAAAATTCGCACATATTTCAGATGTACATTTAGGAGGTTGGAAAGCTCAAGCTTTGCAGGATTTAAATTTTAAATCATTTCAAAAAGCAATAGATATTTGCATAAATTCAAAATTAAATTTTATATTAATTGCCGGAGATTTATTTGATTCAGCATATCCACCAATTGAAATTTTAAAAGAAACCTTTGCAGAATTTCGAAAACTAAAAGAAGCAAGAATCCCCTGCTTTATTATAGCAGGGTCTCATGATTATTCTGTTTCAGGAAAAACTTTTTTAGATGTACTTGAAAAAGCAGGGTTTTGTAAAAATGTAACAAATTTCGAAGAAAAAGAAGAAACAATAATTCTTAATCCAACAATTCATGAGGGAGTTGCAATTTATGGATATCCCGGAAAAAAATCAGGTTTAGAAGTTCAGGATTTAAGAAAAATTAAATTCAATGATGCCCCGGGCATGTTTAAAATTTTAATGTTACATACAACAATTGATAAAGCAAAAGGAACATTACCAATTGATGCAATTGAGACAGAAAAATTACCTTATGCAGATTATTATGCTTTAGGTCATTTACACATTGATTTTAAATATAAAAATTTTGTTTATCCCGGTCCGATATTCCCGAATAATTTTCAGGAATTAGAAGATTTAAAACATGGAAGTTTTTATATTGTCGATACTGAATCAATTAATGTTTTACAAAAAATTGAATTACAAATAAAAGAAATAATAAAATTAGATATTCAAATTGAGGATGCTCTTAAAGCAACAGAATTAATAATTTCAAAATTAGAAGAAAAAAATATACAGGATAAAATTGTTCTTTTAAGAATTCATGGAGAATTAAAAGATAGCAAAAATTCAGATATTAAATTTTCACAAATAGAGGAATATATTCAGGGCAATAAAGCTTATTTTATGTTGAAAAATACTCATAATCTAAAAACAAAAGAAATTGAACTTGAAAAAGAAATTAAAGATTCAGAAAATATTGAAAATGAAACAATAAAAGTTTATTCAGAGGAAAATCCTTCAGCATTAAACGAATTAATTCCGCAGATTATGAATGCTTTATCAATTGAAAAACAAGAAGGGGAAACAACTGAAACATTCACGAGAAGATTAATGGAAGAAAGTAAAAAGGTTTTAAATTTTTAAGAAAGCAATTAAAAATTTTTAAATTTCATTTTTTCCACGAAAAAACAAAAAAATGCAATTAAAAAAATTAGAAATTTTTAAATTTCATTTTTTCCACGAAAAAACAAAAAAATGCAATTAAAAAAAATAAAATTAAAAAATATTAGAAGTTATCAGGAAGAAGAAATAGAATTTGTAAAAGGTTCAACATTACTATCCGGAGATATTGGTTCAGGAAAAACAACAATTCTTTTGGCAATTGAATTTGCATTATTTGGACTGCAACCAGGACAAAAAGGAACATCATTATTGCGTAATGGAGAAGAGGACGGAGAAGTAAAAATTGAATTTGAAGTAGATAATAAAGAAATAATAATTGAACGGAAATTAAAAAAAGGAAAAACAATTACACAGGATTATAGTGCGATAACAATTGACGGAAAAAAAGATGAAATCTCAGTAACAGAATTGAAAAATACAGTGTTAGAATTATTAAATTATCCAAAAGAATTTTCAAAAAAACAAAATATTCTCTACAAATTTACAGTTTATACCCCGCAGGAAGAAATGAAGCAGATAATATTGCAGGATTCAGAGACCAGAATAAATACATTAAGGCATGTATTTGGAATTGACAAATATAAACAAATTTTAGAAAATACTTCAATAATAATGACAAATATTCGGGAAGAAAAAAGAGTAAGAGAAGGGATTACAATGAGTTTAGAACAGGATAAAACAAATGTGATAAAAAAAGAACAGGAATTAAAATCTATACAACGGGAATTAATTTTTCTTAGCGGAGAATTATTATTAAAAATTGAAAAAAGAAAAGACGTTGAAAAAGAAAAAGATGAAATTTATAAAAAAATAGAAGAAAAAAATAAACTTAAACAAGAGATAGAAAAAACAAGGATAATAATCAACAATAAAGAAGAAATTCTTTATAATAATTCAAAATTAAATCAGGAATTAATTACACAGTTAGAGGAATTAAAAAGCTTGCAGTTTGATGAATCACAAATTCAGCAGTTAGAAAATGAAATTAAATCTAAAAGAGAACAAAAAGAAAAATTAAACAATCATCAATTAGAAATTAATTCAAAAATCAATTCTATAAATTATAAAAATCAAGATCATAAAAATCTGATTCAAACAATGTCTAATTTAAAAAATTGCCCCACATGCCTTCAAAATGTTGATGCAATTTATAGGGCAAATGTATTAAACAAAGCTAATTCAGATATTGTAGAAAATAACAAAAAAATAGGATTTCTAGAACAAGAAAAAAAAGAAATTTTAAAACAAAATAAAATCTTAGAAGAAGAGATTCATTTTAAAGAAAGAAAAATTACAGACTTAAAAATCTTAAAAATGAAACTGCAAGATATAGATAAAAAAGAAAAAAAATTGCATGAAATTGAAATTTCAAAAAATTCATTAAATCAGGATTTAATAATCTTAAAAAAACACCTTGAAACATTAAATAATTCAATATTTGAATTAGTCAAATATGACGGGAAATTTAATGCAAAGCAGATAGAATTACAAGAAGCATTCAGGGAAGAAAAAATTGCAGAGATTAAAATCGCGGAAACAAAAAAAGAAATAAATATGCATGATAAACAAATTGAAGAATTAAAAGAAAGAGTTAAAAAAATTGAAGAGATAAAAAAACAATTGAATTATTTAATTGAACTTGAAACATGGTTTTCTAAAAAATTTATCCCACTCATTACATATATTGAAAGAAATGTAATGATTAAATTAAAAACAGAGTTTTCAAAATTATTTGCTGAATGGTTTAATATGCTTGTTTCAGATACATTCAATGTGAGATTACGGGATGATTTTACACCAATAATAGAACAGCAGGATTATGAGATTGATTATGCATTTCTTTCCGGGGGAGAAAGAACAGCAATTGCACTTGCGTATAGACTTTCATTAAATCAAGTTATTAATTCACTTTTAAGCAAAATAAAAACAAAAGATTTAGTAATTTTAGACGAACCAACAGATGGTTTTTCTGAACAGCAATTAGACAAAATGCGAGATGTTTTACAACAATTAAAAATAGGTCAATTAATTATTGTAAGTCACGAGCAAAAGATAGAAAGTTTTGTCGAAAACGTTATTAGATTTAAAAAAGATCACGGGATAAGTATAAGAGAATAATCTCTATATAGTAGTAACAAATAGAAAGATTTAAATAGAAAAGAATACTATAAAATTTATGAATACAAAAGTTGTCGCATTGGATATTTATGGGACTCTTTTACCTACAAAAGGTAATAATATCCCTCGAAAAGGATTAGAGTCTTTCTTAAATAATTGTAAATCTGAAGAATTGATTCTCTGTACTTGTTCTGATGGAAAAATTCAAGAAGTCAAAAATGATCTTTTAGAGGCAGGAATTGATTTGAAATGTTTTAATAAATATTTTGAAATGCCAAGACAATCAGCAGATTTTATTAAACAACCAAAAGACCCAACTATAATTTTAAATTATTATAATTTATCTCCAGAAGAATTAACAGTTATAGGAGATAGAGAAGAAAGAGACATTGCATATGCAAGAGAATTAGGATGCAATACAATTTTAGTTCCGGAATATAAAATACCAGAAGATAAAGATAATTTTGATTTAAGTAAACTGGAGATAAAATAATGAAAATAATTTTTATAAGAGGCTTACCTGGAACAGGAAAAACTGCGGTTGCCGAAATACTAAAAACAAAGCTACCTAATTCAGAATTAATTAGTGTTGATAATTTCAAATTAAAATCAATGAGTAAAGGAAAAGATTTCAAAACTGCAAAAAATTTTGCATATAATGAAACATTAAAAAAACTTTACAAATTTAATTTAATGAAAAAAGATTATTGTATAGTAGAAGAATTAATTTGTGAAGAAGAATTTTTAAAAAAATTATATGAATTTATCAATAAAACAAATGCAGATCATTATTGGTTTAGAGTAATGAGAAAATTAAAAGACCTTTTAGAAGTTGAATCAAAAAGAGATAGAAAAATTAAAAATACTGTTGAAGACTTTAATAAACTTAAAGAAGATACAGAAGCACTAAAAATACAAGGAGAATATTTGATTAAGAACGATGATTTAGATTTAACAGCGAATAAAATTCTTAATTTTTTAAGATAATTCTAATATAATTAGTAAAATTCTATCTTTGAATTATACAAAAATAAATAAATACTTTTCATCCCAAAAAACCCAATTCTTTATCACAAATTTGGCAATAAAATTTTTCTTTTCTCATTCCATCCCTTTTTACAGAATCTTTAACTATACCGCAAATAGGACATTCATAAGCAAGAGTCTTTCTATTTTCTAAACAGGAATCACAGCAATAAATATTATTTGAAGAATTTGGAATTTTACTTAAAACATAAAAAAAACCATAAAAATGTTCATCACAAATCAATTCTTCAATAGATTTTACAATCCGATTATCTTCAATCATTAATTTACAATAAATAAAATACTTTATAAAAATTCTTAAAATTAAGAGATTCTTTTATGAAATTCACCTAGTTTAATATTACACTGTTTACAAAAATATTCATCAGTTTGTCTTCCCCCTAAAGCTTGCCAAGATTCTTTTGAAGAAATCACTTCATTAATTTTAGTAACACCTTTGACAACCCCACAATTAAAACATTCATAAGCCAAAGTTACCCTTCGACCTTCACAAGAATCACAACAATAAATATTTAATGATTCACCTAAAATTCCATTTCCATCATTCATGCTTCTAAGAATGTCAGAATTGGGAATAGTTCCAATTTGTTTAAATTTTGAATCTGGATGTTTATCACAAACAATTTTATCCAGAGAATTTTTATCATTTGCCATATAAAATAAAACCCAATTTTGCTTATAAAGATTATTATGAAAAAATAAAACTTTATTAACCATTATTTCCCTAAATAATTATGAATTTCCAATTTTATCTTGAAAGATTATATAATGCTAAAGATTTTCAAAAATTTCTGAAAGAAAATAAAAAAGCTTATCCTTGTTCAGCTTTTTTCGTAATTAATAAAGAAAATCCAAACGAAAAAAATCAGCAACATTTTGATTATTATATTCCATCAACAAACAAAATGTTTAGTTTTAAATTAGAAGAAGATTGTCAAAGAACACCAATAGAAGTAAGAGACCAGAAAACACCGGAAAAAATTTCAATGAATTATGATTTTGATTTTAATGAAATTGAAGAAATAATAAAAAATAAAATGCAAGAAGAAAAAGTCACAGAAAAAATTCAAAAAATTCTTTTATCATTGCAACATTTAAAAGAAAAAGATTATTTTATCGGTACAGTATTTATTTCATCAATGGGAATTATAAGCCTGCACATTGATATAGAAGAAAAAAAAGTAATATTATTTGAAAAAAGATCTTTTTTTGATATGATAAAAATTATCAAAAAATAGAGTGATTTTTATTACCTCAAAAACCAGAGGTTTTTACAGTGATAAAAATTATTAAAAAATGAGTTTAATTTTTAACACCCAAAAAATTTCACCTTAAAAATTATTAAAAAATAAAGATAATTTTAATTACTCAAGAATCATTTAATATTAAAATGACTTCAAGATTATTTAAAAAAATAACTGAAATAGCATTTTTTAGCTTATCTCTCTTTGTTTTAAATAAAATATTACCTACAATAATTCACTTAAAATTTAGTCAACAGGAAATCAATAACCCAAAAGTAATAGAATATATGAATACGCAAAATTATTCGTATAATTATGAAGGAACTGATGAAAAAATAGCCCTTTCTTATCTAAAACTTGCAAATGCAATAACAATGAGCAACATTACATATAAAGATTATATGTTTAAAAAATCAGACGAAGAATTATTAAAGAATAAAGAAGGAAATTGCAAAGAAACTTCAAGATTTACATATGCAAATTATTTATTTTTAATAAATAATGCTAATAAACCAAAATTAAAACAATATGTCCGGTTTGCTTCAGGAACACTACAAGTAAAAAAAGATTATTATCCTCATACATGGTTGGAATATTCTAGAAACAATAATTGGATACCTTATGAAACTACAACGAATGATTTTACAGATTCAATAAAAATTTATCCAAGACTAATAGACATATTAATTCCAGATAATACTGTTTTATTACCTAAAGAGGAATATCATCCAACAAGTTATCATCAGATTATCCAAGATGGAAACTTAAAAAGGAGTATTAATTTAGAAGGGATCATAAAAGAAAAAGGTTTAATTTATGGATTATCAAAATCATTCAAATTTAATTAAACTTTCTCTGCAACAAAAACAATATTTCTCCTCGGTTCAGCAATTTCTACAATTTTAAAACCAACAGATTTAAACAAATCCAAAATTTCCTTTTCATTATAAAGATAATAATATCTATTCCCTTTATCTCTCCACTGAATAGATTTATCCTTCGGCGAGTTTTTAAATCGTTCAGTATCCTTATTCCAAACATCAATCTTTACCCTCGCATTCACTTTTAAAACACGATATAATTCTTCAACAACCTTCTTTCTATTGTCTTCTCCCTCAATACAATGTAAAACAGCAGTGCAAATCGCTCCATCAAAAAAATTATCAGGATAAGAAAGTTTTGTAAAATCCTCAACACTAAATTCTGCATCAATATTTTTTTCTTTTGCTTTTTCTTTAGCATATTTAATCATCTCCTTAGAAAAATCAGCTAAATACATCTTCCCATCTTTAATTGAAAATAAATGCCTGCCAGCACCACTACCCAAATCCAAGATTTTACCCTTTTGTTCTTCAAGAAATTGAATTGTTCCCTCACTAGGTCTGTCTTTAAATTCATACCATTCTTTAGCAATATTATTCCATACTTCTTTTTGTGATTTCATAAAAAAAGAAATATCAGAAGGTTTAAAAATGATTGCAATTAATGTAACTCTATGGGGACAAAAAGACATAAATTAACACGAAAAGAAATTTATCAAGAATTAAGTCAAGAACAGGATAAACTTAATGAATTTCAAAAAGGAGCATTGCAAATACACCCAATAGAATTATCTGATACAGGACAAGAAGAATATTTTTTATATTGCAACCTTAATGAACATTCAGGACCATTAGGTAAAAGAAAAGCAAAAAGATGTTCAAGAAAAAGGTGTGAATATTTACAAATTTACAAAGAGGAAAAAACATATCCCAGAAATGAAACTATAACTTGCCAAAACCAAGCACCCAAAGAAGGAATATTAGAGCAAAATTTACAAAGAATCATTCCAGTTCTTCCTTTAACAGATGAAAAAGGAAAATACTATGCAATTTGTCCAAAAGGATTGCTCGGTGAAGAGATCTTTAAAAATTGTAATGGTTGTAATCAATACAAAATTTATAGAAGAACAAGAAGCTTAATTTAATAATGTCATCTTAATTTAATCTTTATCAAAATCAACTAAATTATTTTTAAGATTTTTAGGTTTTGCATCCCAAAACTCACCAAATCTTCTATGGAAAGTAACCAAGTTATATTTCCCTTTTTCAATATTTTCAAAACTAACCAAGTAATTCTGAACATCCAAAAAATCAATTCGTGTTCCTCCTCCATCTCTACATGCTGAGCTTCTCTCAAAAGGTCTTCCAGAATATTTATTAGCAATAAACTCATCTGAATAAGAATATGTCCTTATAGGTCTTTTGTCTGCAAAACTGCTAATAACAGGACTAATTACTTCAATTTCATTTCCTTGCTCATTCATTGCATAAAAGCCAATTTTATTCAATCTAAAATACTCTACTAATTTCCCATTCCAACTATCAATCCAACCCTCAATATCAGATGTTTCAACCGCCACAGCAGCTGCCTTTTCATCACTAGACACTTGACAATACATCACCCAACTAAAACTAAATTTTTTAGTGTCAGCTTTCTTATCAAAATATTTAGTGAATTTTTCTCTAATCTTTTCTTCTAATTGTGATATCATCTTATCTTAAATCTCCCTTATTCTTTTTGAAAGTTATAACTAAAGAATTTTTATTATTTCGCGAGTCTATTTTTTTAATTGTCATAAATAAGCAAATAATATTTCTTAATTAAATATAACCCCTCCCTTTAAGGGGGGTAATAACAAAGTTTAAATATTCTAATAAAGATGCTCTATCATGATTGAAGAAGTTTTAAGAAAAATTGGACTTACTGAATATGAAACAAAAATTTACATTGCCTTACTTGATTTAGGAAAAGCAACTTCTGGAGAAATTCTGCAAAAAGCTAATCTTAACACTGGCAAAATTTATGATATTCTAGGCTCATTAAAAAATAAAGGCTTTATTAGTGAAATAATCGAATCAGGAGTTAGAAAATTTTCTCCTGCAAACCCACAACAGATTTTTAATTACTTAGATGAAAAAAAAGAAGATATTCAAAAACAAGAACAAACTCTTAACAAAATAATTCCTGATATTTTGAAGAAAATAAATTCAACTAAAGAATCTCAAAAAGTGGAAGTTTTTTATGGATTTAATGGATTAAAGACAGCTCATCAAAAAGAAATAGACAAATATTCTTCAAAAGAGACATTGAGAGTTTTAGGAATTATGGGAAGAGAGAAATATCCTAAATTAATTTATAACTTTTATATTGACAATCTATACTCAAAAAGAATCTCCTCAAAAGTAAAAATTAAAAAAATTTTAAATAAAGATGCAAAAAAATATAGGAAAGATCATGAAAAAGAAGCACAAATAAAATATTTTCCTTATATCTCTCCAGTTGCAATTGTTACAATAAACGATTTAACAATAATAGACATAATTACAGAAAACCCAATTATAATAACAATTGAATCAAAAGAAGTTACAGAATCTTTTATTCAACAATTTGAATTATTGTGGAAGCTTTCTAAATAAAATCAACTTTGAACACCAGTGTAAAAATATGCTACATTTAAAAAAGATTTATATTATATGTTTTAATGATAAAACCACAAAAAGGCGAAATAAGAAAGCCAACTAAAACAATCTCAGGAATAACACCTGTAGCAGTAATGCTACCTCCGAGAAAATGTGAACATGGAAGATGTATTTATTGCCCAAATTTGAATGTACCGCAAAGTTATACCCCAAAAAGTCCTGTCGTTATGCGAGCAAAAGAAGTTGATTACGATCCATATAAACAGGTTATAGGACGAATAGAAGCATACAAAGCAATGAATCATCCAACTGAAAAAATTGAACTAATTATAATGGGAGGAACATTTCTGGAATATCCTGAAGAATTCCAACATAATTTTATCAAAAGTCTTTATGATGCACTAAATGGAAAAATATCAAAAACATTAAAAGTCGCACAAGAACTTAACGAAAATTCAACAAATAGATGTGTTGCACTTTGCGTTGAAACAAGACCGGATGTTTGCATTAAATATATTGACCGTATGAGAGAATGGGGAGTTACAAGAGTTGAATTAGGAGTCCAAATAATTGATGACGAAATTTATGACCAGATTAAACGAGGACATAAAGTTATAGATGTAATAAACGCAACTAAAGAATTAAAAAACGCAGGATTTAAAATTGGTTACCATATTATGCCGGGATTACCAGGAAGCAATTTACAAAAAGACATAAAATTATTCAAAAAATTATTCTCAAATTCAAACTTTAAACCAGACCAACTAAAACTATATCCTTGTCAGGTAATGCCAAGTTCAGTTCTTGAAGAATTATATTGGGAAGGAAAATATAAACCTTATTCAAGAGAAGAGATAGAAAAAGTTTTAATAGAAATGCTAAAATTAACTCCGCGTTATTGCAGAATTATGAGAGTTATGAGAGAAATACCCCCGGAATATATTATTGCAGGAACAATAAGAATAGATTTACGTAGAGAAATTGAAAAAGAATTAAGAAAAAAAAATTCAAAATTAAAAGAGATTCGTTACAGAGAAATCGGTTTTGCACAACAGGAAAAAAAGGAAATTAATCTTGATTTAAAATTAAAGATTACAAAATATAAAGCATCAAAAGGAAAAGAATATTTTTTGGAAATTATAAATAAAGACGATATTTTATTTGGATTATTAAGATTAAGGTTGCACCATAAAAATGCAATTATTCGGGAAGTCCATGTTTACGGGCAAAGCCTAAATTTAGGAGAAAAAATAAAAGATGTTGCTCAGCATCAAGGTTTAGGAAAATGGTTAATAGAAGAAGCTGAAAAAATAACTAAAGAAAATAAGATTTCAAAATTAAGTATTATTTCAGGAATTGGAGTACGGGAATATTATAGAAAATTAGGATATAAATTGGAAGATACTTATATGGTTAAAGAATTAAATTAAAATTTATTTTATTAACTGAACAGAACAATAATATTATAAACCATTTTTTATAAACATATAAATGAGCTGGAATTTATATAACAAACTTATAAAAAAAGGATATCCACGTCGTGATCCAACCCCTATTTTTGAGGATAAGATTTTATTTCAAAAATTAATTAATGATTTAATCAAACCTTTCAAAAACCAAAAAATAACAAAGGTTGTAGCCCTTGATGCCTTAGGATTTATTTTAGGAGGAGCAATAGCCTATAAATTAAGAATCGGACTTATTCCCATTAGAAAAGGGGGTAAACTTCCTCAAGAAGGGAAATTAAAAAGAAAAATTTCTTTTGTTGATTATACAAAAACAAAAAAGACTTTTGAAATAAATAAAGGTTTAATTAAAAAATCAGACAAAATTCTTTTAGTTGATGAATGGATTGATACAGGAGCCCAAATGAAAGCAGCTATTAAACTAATTGAAAAAGAAGGAGGCAAGATAATAGGAATATCAACATTCTATGCTAATCGAAGAAATAAAACAGAAATATTATTTAAAAAATACAATTGTCATGCAATAAAAGAAGTTAAAAAGAATTCTTAAAGTCAATCCCAGTCATCTTAATATATTCACATGAAATAATTATTTAAGCCCTTCATCATTAAAATCAAACTTTCTTTCTAAAACCAATAGCAAAAGAATAAAATCCTAACTTCTCAGCCAATTTAATTGAAAATTTATTACTAGAATAACATCTCCAGTCAAAAATTTTAATCCCCCTTTTTTTCATCTTTTTAATCAATTCTAAAGCTATTTTAAAACCAATACCTTGACCACGATTTTTTTTATTAATATAAATTTTATCCAATAAACCGATTTTACCATCAAAAGATTTTTCAATAATTCCTTCACCAAAACCAACTAATTCATTATCAGATTCAACAACAAGAAAAATAAAATTCTTTTTTTTCAAATTAATCAAAAAAGATTTTTTTCTAGATTTTTCATGTTTTTTAAAATCCGTTAAGATTAAATCCTTTGTTCTTTTTGGAAATTGTTGTTTCACTTCATCAAGAGCATTAGTAACATATAATTGATCAATAAAATCTAAATCATTTATTTTTGCCTTTCTAATAGTCGGAACCATTTAGCTTAATCCTCTACTTCCTGTTCATTTAATCCAAAAATCATAAATATAAAATCAAAGGATCGTAATAAAATTTCAAGTATAATTATAAACAAGAGGAAAATTGTAAAATCACCTAAAGCAATAGGAATCTCATGAAAATGATTTAAAATTCTTTCAATACTTAAAAATCCTGGTTTTGAAACTGCAATCGCAAGAAGGTTAAGAGGCCACAATTTTGCTAAATCACGAGAAATATTTTCACCATACTTTGGAATGTAACTTGTTACCCTAATTGCTCCAATAATTGTTGCAGATATAATTAAGATCGCTTTAACATCATAGCCTTCAGTTAAAAATATTAAAAAAAGTGCAAAAACACCAAACCAAAAAAATATTAAAAAAGGCAAAACAACAATATATTCAACAAAATACAAAGTTCCGGCAAGAAGTTTAGTAAGAACAGGATGTTCAGAACGGTTATACTGACTTAAATTTAATTCAATTAAATTTTTTGTGGAAATAAGACGATAAAATTTCCAAACAAAAACTGAATAGATTACAATTAAAAAAACTAATAAAAATAAATTAATAAAATCCATTAGCCAAACAGGCAAAGTTAATACTAATGATTTATAAAAATCAACTAATTGAGCACCTAAACTTGTCACCTCTACCATTTATTAATAAAAGAAATATTAATATTTAAACTTTTATAAGAAAGGAAAAAAATGTCTTTTATTCAATCAAAAACCTTTAAATATTCTAATTTTTTGATTTAACACATGATTGATATAAAATTAATACGTGAAAATCCGGAACTTGTAAAAGAAAATATGAAAAAAAAGTTCAGAAAGGATTTAAGCATAGTAGATAAAGTAAAAAAGTTAGATGAAGAATGGAGAGCATTCAAAGCAGAAGAAGATAATTTACGAGCAGAAAGAAATAAAATTTCAAAAGAAATTAATGAAGGAAAAAAAGAGAAAAAAAATGTCGATAAATTAATATTAAGAGCAAAAGAAATTCCAGACAAAATAGATGAAAGCACTGAAAAAAGAAAAGTGATGGAACAAGAGATTATAAAATTAAGGTCATCAATTCCAAATATTATGTCAAAAAATGTTATCATTGGAGAAGATGATTCAAAAAATGTTGCAGAAAAATATTTTGGGGAAAAAAGAAAATTTAATTTTGAAATAAAAAGCCATAGTGAAATAATTGAAAATTTAGGACTAGCAGATTTTGACTCATCAGCAAGAGTTTCAGGAACAGGATTTTATTATTTGCAGGGAGATGTTGCATTATTAAATCAAGCATTAATCCGATTAGGAATTGAAACAATGGTAAAAAAAGGATTCTTATATGTAGAAACACCATTAATGCTAAATGAAGAAATAATTGATCAGGTTACAGATTTAAATGATAAACAAAATCAAATTTATTTAATTGAAGGAGAAAAAAAAGCTTTGATTGGAACAAGTGAACATTCTTTAATTGGAAGATATGTAGATCAGGAAATTAACGAAAAAGATTTACCGATTAAACACACAAGTTATTCAATGTGTTTTAGAAAAGAAATCGGAGCACACGGAATTGACGAAAAAGGAATTTTTAGAACACACCAATTCAACAAGATTGAAATGATTGTTATCTGTAAACCGGAAGAATCAGAAAAATTTTTCCAGGAATTACAAAATATAACCGTTGAAGTTTTTGAAAAATTAAAAATCCCTGGAAGGGTTTTAAAAATTTGTTCAGGAGATCTGGGAGATTTAAAATATGAACAAATAGATGTTGAAGCATGGAGTCCTCGTAAGCAAGGATATATTGAAGTAGGAAGTTGTTCAAATTTAACAACAGCTCAGGCTCAAAAACTAAATATTACTACAAGAATTAAAGGAGAAAGAATAACACCTCATACATTAAATAATACTTGCATTGCAACATCACGGGCATTAGTTGCATTAATTGAAAATTATCAAAATAAAGACGGAAGTATTACAATCCCAGAAGTTCTAAGACCATTTATGTTTGGAAAAGAAAAGATTGAAGGGTTGAAGAAGAAAAATTGAAATTCAATAAAAACTATAAAGATTAATTCTCTATTAAAATTGTAAAAAAGAGTTACCTGAAAAATTAGATCTTCTGAATTAGCAAATTAGGGGGAACCAAAATATTCTGATTTGAATCAATTATCAAATCAATGCTAAAAATTTATCAATTACTAATAAATATCTATTTTATTTTTTTTGCAATAATCCTGAATTTCATCCCAATTATTAACTGAATCAGGATTATTTTTAAAATATCTTCTTCTTGTTAAACCTTGCTTTTGTTCATCAAATCCATTATAAAGTTCAAATAAAACAAAATGACTGGGTAATTGTAAAATTGAAGTCAAGATTATATTATACTTAAATTGATTCCATGATGGAATCATTTCTTCAAGAACAGGGTTTAGGTATTTACCTGAAACATCTATGGATAAATATCTCGGTTTTATTATAAAAGGATATTTATAATTAATAGAATCTGATGAATCTAAAAGATTTCCACCATTTGAAAAAAATGCAGATTTAAGTGGATTTTGAGGTTCATCGATTAAATGGAAATCTAAAGATCCAAAAGGATTATCATTATTTTCAAGCAAAAGATTCAATTCAGTGTTAGTGAATAATTTTAGTAACCCTAAATTAGACTTATTTGAAATCATAATAACTTATTTACCCATTTCTTTTAATTTCTTTAGAACTTCGTCAACTTCTCCAGAAGGTTTGTTTTGCGGTACAGGAGGCATTCTTTTTAAAGGTGGTCTTTGCCCAGTAGCTATTTGTGGTCTTTGTCCAGGTCTACTTTGTGGAGGGGGTAACATTCTTCTTGGAGGAGCTCTAAAAGGCATTCTTGAAGGAGGCATCATCCTTGGTAATCCTTGCTTAGGTTCTTCTGGTTTAGTCTTTGAAAATTTAGATTTTAATTGATACCAATAAGGTCTTAATTTATCTCTGAAAATTAGAGCTAAAATTACAAGTAAAATTAATATTAATAAAATCCAAATCCATAAATAACTTTTTTTCTTTTCTGTTACAGTTGGTTTTACACAACATGAATCAGTTGAAAAACTACAATCATCACTTGTTGATTCTTCACCGTCATCGCAACCATTAGGTCTGCAAATTCCACCATATACCACACAATCAGATTCTACTGGTTCAGTAGGAACATCACATCTTCCACTTACACAGCAAACTTCACCATAT
This sequence comes from Nanobdellota archaeon, assembly GCA_013329055.1. Lineage (GTDB taxonomy): Archaea > Nanobdellota > Nanobdellia > Pacearchaeales > GW2011-AR1 > GW2011-AR13 > GW2011-AR13 sp9966u. Next base: position 17,982 of record DUKY01000022.1, on the reverse strand, counting down.
TTTGTGTCTGATGAATCAACAATAGAACCTGCTAAACATTCCTGATTTGAATTACAAATTTCTCCGCCCTGATCTGCACAAAGGTCTAAAGTAAATTCTTTATCACAGCATTTAGATACACCTGAACAACTGTAAGCGTCTAAAATACTTCCTTCACAATTCATTTGCGACATACAGAAATATCCTGCATCTGTGCAATCAATACTTGCATCCGGATCGTCAACTGGGGTGTAAAAACTTTTTGGCCAAACTGAATATAAAATAAATGCAGTGTTTCTTATATTACTTTGCCAGCATCCGTCTTTACCTTGGACTTCTAAAAGCCAGTTAATTGATTCTGTTTTTTCTATTGGTTCTTCATATTGAAATGCGTATAATGCTAAAGCAGTGTCAAAGAATTTATCTCCGGATTCTTCCCAATATTTATCTTTTTGTTTTAATAATAATTCATTTCGATAATCAGAATGACTTGTAACTAAATATAAAAAAACTTGTGGGAGATATTTTTGATTGTCTTCTTCCATTGTTATCAAGTAAGGTAAGTATGGTGTGATATCATAATTTAAATGATTTAATATTAATGTTGCCCATAAACTTCCTTCATAGTCGCAAGCACTTCCTTGTTTAAAACAGTAAGAACTTACTCTTTCAGTTGTTGTTCCTTCTGCTGATCCTGAAGTTGCTTTTTCAGAGACATAAATTGTTGATGATGTTTTTTTCTTGTATAATAATGTTGTTAAGAATTGTTTATCACAACTTACGTCAATATCCTGATTGAAACAGGTTGATGAAACTTTTAACCACCATCTTCCTTCTGATAAACTTAAACAAGTTCCTGCTCCAGTATTAATTTTTTTATCTTCTCCGATAAGGATTGTGTATGTTGCACCTGAGTATGTAATTTTACAGCTTGTTGCTTCCGGGCTTTCAATTTCTAAGAACCAATCAAGATCTGTTGCAGTCATATTTTGTGCAATTAACCAACTTTCAGCTTTTGTGGTTTCACTTCCGGTATTACTTAAAGCTAAAATTGCCTGAGCTGTTGATTTTAATTTACATCCTGAACTTGGCCAACATTCTCCGTTTTTTGCTTCGCTTAAAATCTGTGATTCACATTTATCTACTGCGAGTAAAGAAAAAACTTTCTCTTCAAAAGAAAGACTTGTACAAGTTTTTTCGTCAATACTATTTGTTAAACATGTGTATGCTTTTTCAACTTTTGAGTCGATATCATTACTTGTATCAACTGTTATATCTGCTGTTGCATTTTCTGCACTTAAAATTAATGGAGAAATTAGCATTGATAATATTACAGAAACCCAGAGTAACATTATCACCTTATTTTTCATAAAAGAAATAATAGAATCTTGTTTTTAAAATTATTGTTATTTAATATAAATTATTATAAAGATTAATTATTGTATTTTTTTATGATTGACCCTAAATTATCTGCTTTAGAAAATTTGGATGTACCTGAATCGGTAAAATTAAGGAAAAAAATTGTTCCTGAATATGTTCAATTTCTTGATCATTGCAAAACTCCGGAATTAACTATTAGGCGGGTTATTGATATGGCTAAAAAAGAGGGTTTAGAAGAATTTACCGGACAACAGAAGTTTATTGATAATAAAAAGGGGTTTTATATGACTGATGCAGATAAAAAACAATTTGCTATTGTCTTAAAGGGTAAACAAAGATGTTATGATTATGGTGTTTCTATCTTGGGTGCACATACTGATGCTCCTTGTTTAAATTTAAGAGGAAGTCCAATTGAAGAAGGTACTGAAGGAGTTATTTTGAAGACTAAACCGTACGGGGGAATTTGGGAACATCAGCATGTTGATTATTCTGCTAAATTAATTGGGCACGTCACAAAAAAACAAGGCGAGATTACTTTTAATTTAGAGGGTTTACTTTCAGATAGAGGGATTCATATTTCTAAAGAAGTGAATGAATTACCGTTAAAGAAAGCATTTCCTCATGAGATGTTTAAGTTTATTACTGGTTTTAGTAAAAAGGAATCATTTTTGAAGGTTTTGGAAAGAAAGGGATTGGATGAAAAGGATTTTTATCGTGGTAATTGGTATGTTGTTCCGGCAGATAAAACTAAAATTTTGGGTGATGGTTTAATTGATGGTTATGGTCATGATGATAGAATTTGTGTTTTTGCGAGTGTTAAGGCTGCACTTGAAACAAAAGATTTGAAATTTCCATTAATTGTTTATGGTTGCGATCGGGAAGAAATTGGGAGTACTGGTTTAAGCGGGGCACAATCAACTTTTTTGGATTCTGCAATTTATAATCTACTTAGTAAAGAATTTGTTCCGGAGAGAGATATTTCTTTGGGTTTGATGAATAGGATTTATAATAATTCTTTGATGATTTCTTCAGATGTTGATATTGCTTTGACGAGTTATGATTCTCAATATCAAGATCCGGCGATTGCTACGAGATTTAATCGTGGTATTGCTATTGTTAAATCAAATGGGGGTATTTTTCAATCAAATGGAAATCAGGCATCGAATCAAATTGTTTCTTATTTAATGGATTTGTTTGATGAAAATAATGTTATGTATCAAATGAGTGAGTGTCCGTCGAAATTGCAAAAAGGTGGTGAAGGTACTATTGCTAAATATTTTGCGCAAAAAGGTATTCAGGTTATTGATGTTGGTGTTCCTGTTGGGAATATGCATGGTAAACATCCGACTGCACATATTGGCGACTTGGGTCAGTTGATTAAGGGATATAGTGCTTTTATTGGACGGAGATAAAATGATTTTTCAATGATGTTATTGATTTACCTTTTAATCTTATTCATCCTTTCCTTCTTCCACAACCTTCCCAACACCAACTTTCTTCTCCCTAATGCTTTTTACTCTCGGAGCCCTTTTCTTAACTTCCTTCTTGGGTTTATCATCTTTTTTCTTTTCTGAATTTTTAGCATCATTATTTTTTTGAGAAAAATTATTTTGCATATAATTTTTTTTAACAACGTAGTTCACAGGATTTTTTATTTTGTCACAAAGATTATCCGGAACGCACACGCCAATTCCCTGATAAAATTCTTTGCAGTTTTGAGGCATTATTGGTTTTTTTCTGTAAGCCCATTGTAATTGAGATTTTATGTAACCTTCGTTTAAAGGATGCTCATTTTTTTTATTCCATTCATAAATCTTTTTTTCAATTTCTTCTTTATCCATTCCTATTGATCTAAATAAATGAATTAAAATGAACAATGCTCTTTTTCTACCGTCGACAATTCCATTTAATATTCTCTTAACGCACGGAGGAAAGTTATCTTCAGATAAATTTTCTAATTTGAGAGGTTTATAATCTGCATATTTTCCGGTAATTTTTTCTTCAACTACTCCTCTTCTAATTTTATTTTCCTGAAACCAATCCATTGCTTGTATTACTAATTCTGTTGCTTCGCCTTCTTTTACTTCCGGATTAAAATCTTTAATTTCAATTTTCATTGGGTCAGCATCTTTCATTTCAAAATCTTTAATTTTGTCTGAGTCAATTACAATGCTTGCTAAAGCAGTTTTTTCATGCAACGAATAAGGCATTCTAAATAAATGCCGAGGAGAAACTAAGACAAAATCTAACCCCATTAAATCAAATAAATCTTCTTTATCATTTTGTACTGGTTCGGAAAATTTTCCTTGCTTTTTTGTTCTGTTCAATAAGTCATTTGTAGTGTTGCAATTATTACATTCACTGATATTTTTTTGATTCCTTATTTCTAATTCTCTTTTGCAATGAGCACATTTTTGTTTTGCATCATTATTTATTTTTTTAATTTCTGAAATCCCACAAAAAGAACAATATAATTCTACTTGAATAAAACTTTGGGCTATTTGATTACAGATAGAACATTTTACCCCTCTTTTAAGATCAGTCTTTTTGAATTGTTCATAAAAATCTTCGGGGAGCATTTTTTCTAATTCAGGTCTTGCTTTGTCTGTAATATATCCTACGATTTTTCGAGGTAAATCAGGGAATAAATCTTTAGTTTGTTCTTCGCCTAATTCTTTTGGAAATGCTTTCCATGGGATTAAAATATGCCACCCTTTTGAACCTGAATTATGTAATAATATAGGATAATGATTTCCAAAAAAAGATTCTGTTTCTTCTACAGAAACATCATAAACAAGAGCCTTTTCTTTTTTGTTTATTTTTTTTATTTCTACCACAGAAATATCTGAATCAAATAATTTCTCATAATTAGATAAAATTTTCTTTGAAGTTTCATCAGGGTTTACAGAGTTAAAATTATAAAACCAATCTAAAACTTTTCTTATACGATTTAAATTTGCTCTTTTTTTTGTTCTAAAAGTTTCATGTTCTAATCTGTGAGAAACAAATTTTTTTGGTTTAATTTGTTTATAGACTTCTTTTAATCCATCCACGGGGAATATTTTATCTCCTGCAAATGGTGAGAATTTATTTCTTATTCGATTAAATTCAAGCATAGAAATTTCTGATTTAGGAATTTTTAACATGTAAACTAAACCCCCCTTGAAAAGTGTTCCTTGAGGTAAAATGTGGGGTTTATTTTTTTCTTTAGATAGATTACAGGAGAGATCATTTAATTTGCAAAGCCATATCATTTCAGTAATAAGTTTTTTTGAAACAGATTTTACAGTAATGCCATATTCTCCGATTTTATATCCATCACCACGGATATATCCCCTTAATAATTCTAAAAATAATTCCCGAGAAGCTTTGAATGCAAATGCAGGAACATGTTTATTTTTCTTTTTACCACAAAATACATCAAAGAAATTTGACCATTCTTTTGAATGGATTAAAATTTGAATTGAATTTTCATTAGGATTCCTGATTGAAATTTTTCTCTTAGTAATTGAAGATAAAAGTTCGGTTACATCTTTAATATATTCTTCTTCATTTTTATTAAAAGTAAATCCTACTTGATTAATTGTATTTGTAACATGCCCTTCAGCTAAAAAATACCCGATTAATCTCATTAATTCTTTATTAATATTAATTTTTCTAGAGATAGTTTTTTTAGAATGTTGGTTTTTTGCAAATTCAAATTCATTTATTACTTGAATATTATTTGTTTGAAATTGGTTTGTGGTTGTGTTAAATGAAATTAAAAATTCTCCTTCTTTAAGATCCTTTACTTTTTTTTGGATTATTTCACCTTTATTCCAGATAAATACTGAATGATGTTCTGTAACTTTTAAAGGCAAAGTGCTTTGAGTATGTTTTAATTCATATACTGTATCCAGATGTTCCAGAGAGTTATAAATCTTTGAAAATTTTAGTTTTCTTTCTTTATCTAGAGATAATACTTCTAATTTTTTTCCATTTTTTAATAATTCAATAACTTTAGAGATTTCAAGTAAATTTATCTCTTCTTTTTCTTTTACTAATATTGGTGTATCTCCAGACACACTGAATTTCACACCCACATTTTTTATTCCGTGATTATTTAGTACTTTTACTATTGCCTGTGCTGCTAATTTACTATAATCAAACCATTTACAGTCGATATCGATTAATAAATCCCAGCCGGTTCTTAATTTTTTTATTTCCTGCTCTTTTAAATCAGTTGAGATTTTTAATGGATCTTCCCAGAGTTCTTCTGAACAATGAAAAGATGTTGCTCCTCGTTTTACTAATTCAAAAATATCTCCTTTATATTGAAAACTGTCTGGTCTTTTTCCAAATCCTTCAAAATATCTTGGAGAGATTTCCCGATTTCTTGAAAATTCATAAATTGCTCTTTGCACTTCTGGTCTTGAATAATAAAGATGCGTTATATTTCTTATTCTTGCTTCTTTTATGGATAAAGTTTTATTAAATTGTGGAGGATTATTATCTGACTTAGGTTTTTCATTAGTTTCACCAGAGCAAGTTTTATTTTCCATAATAGGAAATACTAATAGATGTTTAAATTGTTTATGATGATTGAAAATTCAATAGATTAGAGATTTATAAGGAATTAGGGGAAAATTTTTATCCAAATATACTTTTAAACCACCTTAAGAACTTAGCCCATAAGCTACCGCTTACACATTGATTATTAATACACAAATTACTATCACACTCAAAGCTATTCTCGCAGGTTAATTCTGGATTTTTTTGAAAAACAAATTCATTATTTTCATCAGAACAATAATTTCCTTCTTTTCTAAAACCAAAAGGATAACAATTATCAGAATCTAAACATCCATTACAATTCCCATCTTCAAAAATTTCATTTTCTTTATAACATCTTCCATTAGCACAAAACTCTTCGCATTCATAAGCTTCAACTTCCTGAGTTCCTTCAGAATTACAAAACCATTCATTAAGTGTTTGATCCTCAGAGCATTTATCTTCATTGTGATATTCTCCATCAATATAAATTGCTGATTTTTCATAATAATTTTTTCCACCATCTTTTTCTGTGCACCCATTAGGAAGTAAAACATCACTATCTTCAGTAAGACAGCCTCCATCATAACAACCAAAGTCACATTTTATTGATTCAGAATTTATCAAACCAGAATAACAATAGTATTCTAAAAGATATCCTTCCTCTTTTTCACTACACTTATCATAAAAATGAGAAATCTCTAAAAGATCCATTTCTGTTACAAAACTTCCATCTTCACTTTCATAATAAGGTCCTTCAATGTATCCTTTTACAAAAGGATTTTTCTCATCATCTTCCTTACATTCAAAAACTTCATCTGAATCTCCAAGACAAATCCCTTCATAACACCCATTAGAACATTCAATCGTAAGCAAAGCAGGAACTCCTGATTCTTGGCAATATCCCTCAACTAAAAAAGTTTTATTATTTATAGGATCATACTTGCAAGAATCTTCTTTGCTAAGGTACTCCCCATTTTCTTCTCCCTGAACAATTCCCTTATAATAAAAATTTAGTCCTCCATCAGAATCTTTACAACCATTTTCATTATAACTTTCAGGCATGCACTTTCCTTCCATGCAACCATTTTCACATTCAATTGGGGTATATTGATAATTTTTATCTTCACAATAGTACTCCATTAATATTTTTCCTTGTTGAGTTGGGGTCCAACCTCCTGAACTATCTGTTGTTTCTAAAGTAGTACAAGTGTCATCATAAACAGCATTTCCATGTTCAATATCTTCTATATGTCCTTTTGTATAAAAATTCAAACCACCATCAGTATCAGAACAAAACAATCTTATGCTAAAAACTTTTGAAATATTTTTTGCTTCTCCTTCATAAGAATAAATAATCGTAACCTTATAACTTCCTGAAGGAACAATATTGTTATTGTAAGTTCCGGAATTTCCTTGCTGATTCCATACAAAAACAGATTCTTCTTGTCCTGGAGTTAAAATTATACCAATAGGACCTGAACCATAAACAATTGCATCATTAGAATCGTAAATTTTAATTTGTGATAAATCCATATTAGATTCTAAAGTGTTATTCAAAAAAAATTCTATGTTATCATCTACTTTAAATTCAGAAGAAACATCAATAGTTGGAGGCATTGCAGAAACAAATGAAAAAGAGAATACTATTAAGAACAAAAATAAGAAGGATTTTGATTTCATCTTAATAGATACAATTAAGTATAGGTATAAAAAGCTTTTTATTTTTTGGAGAGGGAAAGATTATTTTAATAATATCTCAAAATTATGGGAATTGTTGTCAAGAATTTTAAATTCCCCTCTTTATTTTTTAGCCCTCTTTTTCAATTTCACATAACATCAGAATCAAAGAAATTTAAATTTCCCCGAAAAAATTCTCCTCATAAATTTATATACTCACAAGATTTATCACAATCATGGAACAATATTGGATGCCAAAAAAGTTGGATTTTAAAAATTTAAGGTTGTGCTTAGATAATTATTCACCTACTTTTATTTATATCAGATTAGTTGGTTCAATGGGTGGAACAGTTAAGGTTAATGAAAAATTAGGAGATAAAAAACTTGATTTTAAGAAAGATAAATCTGGATTGTATATGTTGGTGGATTCTAATGATGTTTTTCATTTTCCTTTAAAGGATTATCAAAAAGGATTTTCATTAGAATATGGAAGGATTGAACCAACAAAAGATGGGATTGGAAGAATGGTTATATTAAGTCATGGAATTGACCCCTATGATCCAAATCTTCCAGAACCACAAAAATCTACTTTAAGAACAGTATTAGATAATCATTTAATGGAAATAGATTTTGAAGGAAGAATAAATCTTAAATTTCATTCTTGGTGGGACAAAGAGTTGAATTGGAAATATTGGACTATTGATAAACCTGGAAATCACCATTCGGTTAAATAAACAAAATTCTCAAAAATTATTTTCTTTTCTTGAACCAACCAATAAGAAACAAAGTTCCTATAATAAATGCCGGCAAATCAATTATTAATGAAAAAACAGAAGAGATATACCATGGTTCCACATCTGCTCTTAAAATCGAAGACACTAAGTGCACTATGCCTGCAAAAATAAAAGCAATTCCTCCAACTATTTCGTATTTCCATGATATCCATATAATAACTGCTAACAACAATGCGGGAATATTGTGTATTAATAAAGCTAAAACTGTTTGCCAAAAACCTGAATTTTTATCAAAAACATCCCAAGAAAATATTGTTAGAAATAGGACTAATATTATTGATAATATTCTTGGCGTCCATAATACAAATTTGTTAATCTTTGTTGCCATGAAATAATTAATAGTAAACAAATATTTAAGACTATTGTTTTCTGTTCGATTCTAACGAACCATCTGAATTAAATATTTGGGAGAAGGAAAGTTTTTCTCGGTAGCAAACTAACATTTTTTAAGAAACTCTAATGCTAGATTCCCTGCATCATCTAAAGATTTGCCAAGTGCAAGAAATCCATGATTTCTCATTTCTAAAAAATATAAATTATCCAAGGATTCCAAGACTTTATCTACCAATGCAATGGTCCCATAAGGCTCTTCTTTGGAAGTAACAGGTATGCCTAATTTTTCAGCATCTCTTGAAATTTTGTCACAATGACCATGAAAAACTGCTTGGACATCGGGTCTCATATTATAGATTGCATAATGAACCATTGCTTCAGAAGAGGGTTTTCTTAAACCAATTGCATACACAATTCCTGCCCCTAAATCTACACGAGGAACTACAACAAATCTATCATTTGTGTTGGATTCATTTAATCCGCTTTGAGATGCAGTAATAATAAAATCATCTTCATTATTTTTTAATCTAAAACTTAGATTGCCATAAGAACCCCCCTCGTAAGGCGGTGCAAGACCTTTTTCATGGAAGAGATTACACCAATATTTTAATCTATCCAATCTTGGATCACTTGGCAAATCTTTTCCAATCATTTTAGTTTTGAATTTTACACCAACATAGGACATATAAATTAGAGTTTCTTTAAACTTTATAAATTTTACTTGAAGCCGTCGAGAAAAATTGAGTTTAACCATCGGGATTAAGCGAAGTTAATTTATTCCGCGAGTTTACAAGCTGGCTGAGAAATTAATTTGGGAAAATTCTGCAAAGATTCATAGTAGGTTAATGCCTGTTAAATGCGTCGGAGCAAAGTGGAGACCGAGGGATAGTGCAACGGTCGGCGAAGCCGAAACCCGAAGAGTCAATAACTTGCCCGTTAGTTAGGTATAGAATTAATAAAATCTCTTTTAGAAGTATGAACTTTTATATCATTCAAATAGAAGTTTCCACTTCCAATCAACCAAAAAATCTTATCCACTTCATAAGGTAATTTATTTATGGATTTAGAGAATTTGATTACATCTCTAAAAATCTGAAAATCATTATTACCATTAGATAAAGTAAGTCCTCTGAAAATATCAATAATGTGGACATCAGGTTTTATGAATTCGGGATAACCATTTTCTTTAAGAAAGTCACAGGATAAAGCAAACTGATAGCCAAAAATTTCTTCTTTCAATAATAAAGGTAAAGCAATTCTTGTTTCTTCATTAAAATAAAAAACTTCAACAAATTTATTGAATTCCTCAATGTTTTTGAATCTTGAAACAAACAAAGCAATTGAAAGAATTGATTTACAAAATTGAACCCAATAACTATGAGAATTATCTTTTACCATTCTTCCAGGTGGAGTGTAATCGCTTGATTTAATAGTATCAAATAATTTTCCCCATGAATCATAATTCTCATTTACTTTTTGGAAATCCCAATCATAAACGAAAGAAGAAATTTTATCAATGTCCCCTATGCTATTAGGCATACCCTGTTTATTTTGAGAATGAAAAACCATTCTCTTAAATAAATCTCTCAAGTCTTTTGGCTTCTTTTCTTTCCAAGCAGTTAAATGATTATTAAGTATTTCTTCATTTATTTCTGGGAAAGACAAAAGGTATTCTTTTGCTTTATTGAATATTTTTTGGTTGTCCATATTATTTAAAGATAGAATGAATGATATAAAGTTTTTGGCTAGGGCAAGTTATTGATTGCAACATCGGGCTTAAACAACCCGAAGGGCTCGAGCGGAACGAAGTGACCTCGAGAGTTTTTTCTGAAAGAAAAAATTTGGGAAAAATGTGTCCCGAAAAAAGAGGGTGAGCGAAGCGAAAACATTTTTCTGTTTAATCTGCTGTTCCCAGACCCGAAGGGCACGAGCTGAAATTAAAGGTTTCCTCGTGAGTTTCCAATCTTCGAAAATTCTTTGATATCGTAGTTGCTGAAAATTGTCTTTAAAATTGTCGTTGGGTGGAAAGAGCGCGCTTTTTTGTTTCTTTTTTTCTAAAAAAGAAGTTGCCCCGAGAGGCGATAGATAACTTTATTAAATTTAAACCAATAGAAAAAATATGGAAGAAAAACTAAAAGTTTCAAAAAGCGAACTTTTGATTGGACAAGAACAAATTAAAAAATGGGTTGAAGAGAAAAAAAGAATTTCTAAACAGAAAGTTAATTCATTACTTAAAGAAATTTATGGATTAAAAGAATTTCCAGAATCATTAAAAAATGAAATCCTAAAACTTAGAATTAAAATTATTAAAGAAGAACAATCTTATTATTCTGCTAAAAAATCTTTGCCTACAATCTTGTTAAATGATAAATATGTTCGTAGTGAGAAAATTGATGATTTATTTGAAGATGAATTAAGAGATTTTATCCAAAGACAATATATTCACGAGAATAGATGGAGAAAAAAAGAAAGGAATAACAATAAAATTATAAAAAAATACTGGGGCAAGAAAGAAGAGCAAATTTTCAAAAAGGATTATCTTCTAAGGGGGAATTTTAATGATATCCAAAGAAGTTCTACCGCAATATTTAAGAAAATAATTGGAGAGAGAAATTATAATTCCTTAAAAAAAGAACTTCTAAAAAGATTGGAGAGAGGTGAAGAAATAAATGGAATCGGAAACGCAAGCGGATATTTTTTAGAAAACAAGGTTATGGCTTTCAGGAAAAGATATAAACCGATTAAGAAAAGTAAAAAATGTATTTATTGTGGGAAAAAATTTTATCCAAGTCTCCTTTCTGCAAACCTAATAAAATATTATCCAATTAAAAAAAATGTGTTAGAAATTGATTATTGTAATGCCTGTTTGACTTCTGCATTTTGGGGAATTTACAAAAGCAAAAAGTCAGAAAAAGAGATGTTAATTGACATAAAAAAATTAATAGATTGTATTGGATTTATACCAACAACAAATTATTTTATGAATACAAGATTTTTGAAAGATTTGCCAAGAGATAAATTTCATGAAGTCATGAAAATATTGATTAACACTTGTCCTTACTCTGAAAATCAAAGAGCATTTAATTTTCCTTACAAAAAAACAAAAGAAGGTTATCCGACATATAAAGATAAATTCGGAAATTGGTTAAGAGTTTTAATTTTGGCGGGAGTATTGGAAGGATATGTAAGAAAAACAGCAAGAGGAACTTTCTGTATTGCTGAAGATGGACATCTTTGTTTATCTATGAAGGAAAAAGCTATTGATGATTGGCTATCCAAAAATTCTTTCAATCATGAAAAAGAACCAAAATATCCAAGAGATGAAGAGTTTAACCCTAACCAAAACATGAGGGGAGATTGGAAAGTTGAAAATTACTATATAGAATATTTTGGATTAGCAGGCTCAGAAGATTATGATAAAAAGTCCGAAATTAAAAGAAAACTTTGCTCAAAATATAAAATAAATTTAATTGAAATACATGAGAAGGATATTTCAAATTTGGATAAAAAATTAAAGGTTTTATTGAAAAATGGGAACAACTGAAAAGAGAATTAAAGCTGAAAGAGAAAATGCAGAAAAGTTTGGTAATATCCTTAAAGAAAATTCTTCAAGCTCAGATGATATTCAAAATAAAATATTAAAGTGGTCGAGAATAACTGCTATTACAATAACATTAACTTTAATTCTCGAACTCTCCCCTTACGCTATAAAAATGATTAAGTGGATTTTTTCGTTTTTTTAAATATGGAAGTATTAAATTTATTTGGATTGTTATTTTCAACATTAGGAGTAGTTTACCTCGCCTTTGGTTTCCGATTTGGAAAACCAAAATATCTTGGAGATTATACATACGAATTTGACGGGAAAGAACCTTTGGTTTTATATTATGAAAATTCTTTTTTGAGAATTGTTGGATGGATTTGTTTAGGTTTCGGAAACATTTTACAAATTGCTTCAATCTTTTCATAACAATTTTGGCGAAGCCGACTATCTGTTTTATCTTTGATAAAACCGCGCGCTCTTTCCTTGGGGTTTGGTAGACAATTTTAGTTTTTTATTTTCAGCAATTTCGTTTAATTAGCGATGTTATGCGACAATTTTAATTTCGTATTGGAGCGTTAAACGAAGATATCAAAATCAGAATTTTTGGTTTACCGACGCTGAGGAGGAGATTGGAAATTGAAACTAACATCTGTATTAACCGAAGTTCGCCGTAGAAGAATTTGGACGAAGAAACCTGCAAGGTTTCGTAGTCGGTTAATGCCTGTTAGTTTCGTCCGAATACTTGGAGGACTTAATTTTTAGTGCAACGATGCCGAAGACAAAAAATCAAAGTTTTTGAAATAATATTTTTTTGGGGGCTATGTATTAGAGAGACGCGTGCTTTTTTTGTTTCTTTTTTAGAAAAAGAAGATTTTTATAATTTGAAATATCTCCTTAGTCATGGTTTATGCTATTTACACAACAAAAATCTTTGACAAAGAAACAGAAAAATTGACTAAAGACGAATAAGAAAGAATACAAAAAATATTTTTACAACTTAAAGAAAATCCTTACGTCGGCGACCAATTACAATATAGGCATTTAAGAGAGAAACGAATCAAAGAAAAAAGGGTTTATTATTTAGTTTATGATGACTTGCAAACTGTTCTTGTTGTCGCAGTTAGTGGAAAGAAAGACCAACAAGCAACAATTAATCATATAATTGATAATTTTGATGAATATAAGGAATATCTAGAAAAATTATTAAGAAAAAATTAAGCGACTCTTCTTATTTTGCCTTCTTTTACATCTTCTAAACTCTCTTTGAATTGTCTAACTAAATCAAAGTCAATTTTCTCCAATTCTTTAAGCTTTGCTATTTGGGATTTCATTCTTTCGTATTCCGTTCTCGATATGCTTATCATTTCCATATTTATTTAATAATCTCAAAGTTTTTAAGTTTTTTTCTGGTGCTGGTGCGGGCTTTTTGCTTTGCCCTTTTACAAAAAAAAACGGAGCATTCCATAAAAGGATAAAAAATTTATGCCGTAACATCGGCATTAACTGAAGTTTTGCGACGAAGGAGCAAAATTTGGGAAACCGAAGTGCAACGAGGTTTCCTGTTAATGCCTGTTATGTGCCCCGAACGGAACGAAGTGAAGTGAGAATGCAATGGGGTTCGGAGCGAAGCGGAGAAAGTCCGCCGTAGCCCGCCGTTATATAAAAAATAACAAACTTATCATCGCAGTTATGAAATTTGCAACAAATGAAATTAATAATGCTTTTGAATATTTTTTTTTCAATAGTAACATGATTAAAATGCTTTCGGCGAAGATTACTAATGTTTCAATAAGGTAGAAATTATTGATTAGGTTTTGGTAAGAAAATGTCGCGATAGGAAGAGTAAAAGCATTTATCAAAACAGCATAAAGAAAAAGTTTTGATATGTCTTTTCTAATAAAAATCCAAATTATACCAAACTCAATAATAATGGTAATTATCAAAGACAAAATGTATCCGAACATAGGGATCATTTTTTCAATCGTCTTACTAAAAGAATTATGCCTATCAAGACAATAGCTACTATCGGTAAAATGATGTACCAGAATTTAGCAAACCACCAAGGCATAATGGCGGTTTTTGAAGGTTCGGGCATAATTTCTTGAGATTGAAAAACTTTTTCTTCAGATGTTCCGTCTGTATAAGTATAAGTTACTTTGGATTTTTGGATACCAAAACTGCTTTCACTCAATGATATAATATCTAAAGTTATGACTGCTTTTTGTAACGGATCATTTTCTTGCACTGAGCCGAAAGCATTTAGTTGAATATTTGATTTAATTAGTTGGGGATTGTTTTCTTCAAAAAATTCCCGGTTTAACTCACTTTCGTTGAATTCTGTTTTAGGAATTGCATAAATACTTGTTAAACCAATTTTGTAAAAACTAAAACAATCACCTTGATTAATTACTCTATGACCTGTAACTCTTTCTTCATTGAAAACAAAAACATAATTTGGATAATCATCAACATTTGAAATTTCATAACACCAGTTTACAGATTTTGTTCCGGGAATTATTAAATCTGCTGAAACTGCTTGAGGAAATACAGAAAAGACTAATACGAAAGCAAATAAGATGATAAGTTTGTTTCTCATAGTTTTAGTATTAAGAATAATTATTATATAAAGCTATCGAAAGCTTCAAGTCAATTAGAACCTTAAGGCGGGCGGAGGCGGATTGCATTTAACATCGCGATTAAGAGAAGTTGGATTTTTGAGAGTGGAGCGTAGCGACCTCCAAAAATTCAATTTGGGTGGAGAAGTCTGCAAGACTTAGTAACCTCATAATCCTTGTTATATTCCCCGTAGGGCTGAAATTTAGTGCAACGTTCCGTAGCAAAACGAAGGAAAAATTCAAAGTAAAAAAATCGGTGCGTCTTCTATTGAACGAATGCGATACATCAAACAAAAGAATTTAAGGGCAAGATTAACTCTTTTTTTTTCTTTCTCTCATTTGAGTAAGAAGTTTTCCTGTGTCCAAATTTTCCCAATGTCTTTTTTCAGTGCGAATATAGACAGCATCATCAAGTAATCCTAGATAAGATAGAACATAATTTTGATCAATTTCATATTGAGCTGGTCTCTCATCTTTCAATCTTTTAGGAATTCTTCTTTCTTCTGCGGGCATTTGATCATACTCTTCTTGAGAAATTATCACAAATGCTCTTATTGGAATTCCTGCTCTTTGAAATTCCTCTAATCTTCTATTTCCATTATAACAAAGCAAAGCATTTTGTTCAAGAATATCTCTCAAAACTTCTTTTCCGTATTCATAATACTGTCCTCCTTGTCTTGGAACAGCTTGAGTATATTGTTGATATGCTTGAACAGTTTGATCTAATGAAGAAAATGGATTTTGTAATGCAATAATTGAAGGAATTTCATCAGTTTTTCCAGATTCAATAGCAGTTCTAACTCTTAGAGGAGTATCTCCATATAATTCTGGGTATCTTTTATAGTCCTTACTAACATTATGTTCAGTAATTAAGATACTTGATGAATCTACCGTTCTTGCTTCTAAATTTGGGCTCATTTTAATATATACTATGAGTCTTAGTATTTAAATGTTTCGTTTTAATAGTCTCTAATAAGTAGTAACATATTAAGTTAATCTCGCCCTGTCCCAGAGCTTATAATTTCAGATATAATCATAGTACAATAAAGCGTATTAATTCTACATTTTCATTAAGAGATATCTTTTCATTTTTTTGAATTGCTTTGATACTTCGCTTTGGAATACCAAAATCGAGTAATTTGCTAAATGTAGTTGGAATTACTTTTAAAATTTTTATCTTAATATTCCAATTTCTACCTGCATAAGATTTTGCTGAATAGATTTTTCCAACTTTATATTTTCCTATCTCATTTCCGATACGAATAGTACTGTTTTTTGTTTTATTCATAAGAGCTTTTTTATATTGATGAGGGAAAAACATATCTTCCATATTAGTTAATATCAATAAAGAATTATAAAGATTTGCAGAATGAAAAATTTAATAAAAACTCTGATTATCTTATATTATGAATAATTTTAAAAAATATTTAGATGAACTAAAAAAATTAAATCTTCCAAATGATAAATATGCTGTTTTTGGAAGTGGTCCATTAGCAATTCATAAAATTAGAGATAGCGATGACATAGACATTATAGTAAAAGAAGATTTATGGAATAAATTAATAAAAAAATATCCTCAGGAAAATGATAAATTAATTAAAATCGGTTCTGTGGAAATTTACAAAAATTGGTTACCTTGGTTTAAGGATGTAAATTTTTTAATTGACGATGCAGATATTTTTGAAAACATTAGATTTGTAAAACTAAAGTATGTTCTTGAGTGGAAAAAAGCATATGGAAGGGAAAAAGACAAAAGGGATGTTAAGTTAATTGAGAAGTATATCAATACAATAATTTAACCCTATACTTTAACGCAGTAATGTTTAAAAAATGATTATGACTTTATTTACTTATGTTAGTTAAATTAGATGACCCTGCAATGTTTTCAAAAGCGATTGAACTTATTTCGGAGTTAGTTACAGAAGTTAGATTAAAAGTTAATGAATTTGGGATGAGCATTACTGCGATGGATCCGGCTAATGTTTCTATGATTGGTTTTAAAATCCCAAAAAGTGCTTTTACACAGTTTGAAGTGGGTAAAGAAGAATTAGGCATTAATTTAGAGAATTTAAAAAAGGTCTTGAAAAGATGTGGTACAAAAAGCTCATTAATTTTGGAGAAACAAGAAAATATGTTAAACATTTTAATTCAAGATAGAATTAAAAGAAATTTTAGTTTAAGCTTAATTGAAATTGAAAGCGAAGATATTAATTTTAATGAAAAAACTTCAAGGATGGAATTTGTTTCAAGAGTTGAATTAAGTTCAGTGGATTTAATTGATTCTATTGAAGATTGTGCTGTTGTTTCTGATGCTTGTTCATTTATTATTGAAAATGGAAAATTTATTATTGAATCTAAAGGGTTAAATTCTGCCAGAGCTGAATTTTCAGATGATTCTACAATTACCGGAGAGAATTGCAAGTCAAGGTATAGTTTAGAATATTTATCAAAATTTGTTAAAGGTTCAAAACTTTGCGATAAAACTGTTTTGAATTTTTCTCAAGACCATCCTTTGAAAATGGATATTCGAGCTAATAATATTGAATTGAATTTTATCTTGGCTCCAAGAGTTGAGACCGAGGATTAATTTTTAAATTTTGATTCTTTTTGGTTAAAATCTACGATTATAATTTCTTATGTAGCGATGCTACACTGCGAAATGAAATCTTAGCATTTTACCTCAAAAATAATTCAAAATTTTGAATTATAAAGATAATCAAAATGAAGAATCTTAAAAATTTATTTTGTCCTTATTACATTGCCTTGTTTAACATCCTTTAGACTTTTAACTAATTGCTGTAATAATCCTAAATCTATATTTGCTTGCATTTTTAATTTTTCATATTCATCCTTTGGGATTTTTACCATTTTCATATAGATGATAATAGTATTAACTTAAATAGCTTTTGATTTATCTTTTTTTAGATATCTACTTTTTTCCTTAAAAAAATATTTATAAATCTTAAAATTACATTTTTCTTATGAAAAATAAATTTAATAATGACTTAGAAAAATTAATAGAAGTTTCAAAATCAACAATTCCATCTCTAAAAGAATTAAGACTTTTTGGAAGTTATGGAACACCAAGATGGAAAGAAGAAACTTCAGATATTGATGTTATGGCTTT
>DUKY01000015.1 GCA_013329055.1 Nanobdellota archaeon | reverse complement strand
GACATATGTCTCTTGCTTGCACATGTTGGGTTAAGAATAAATCTTTAAAAAGGATTTAAGGGACTATTTTATATGATAAAGATTATAAAAAGATATTTTTCTAAACAAAAAACTCTTACTGATTTAGTCACAACTGATTGGAAACCGACAAATTTATATGATTTAAGGAAAATATATGGAAAAGAAGTTACTGCTTATATGGAGGGCAGAACTTTAAAAGGAAAATTTAAAGAAAGTTCTTATTTAATGACAAATGGTTTGCAATTTCTTTATTGGAATAATATGAACAATGCAGAAGAAATATGGGGAGTAAGTAATCTTTTTCCAGAAGATTTGACTGAAAAAAGGTTAAGAAAATTTGAAGACCAAATGAAAGATTTCAAGATTAAAACACATTTTATCAACCGATTAAAAAAGAACATGGGCAGAGTATATCAAAATAATAAAGAAGAATTTTTAATTTTGAATTCAACAGATTCAGAAGATTATTCATATAATTCTGAAATTAAACATTATATGAAACAATAAGTTCTTCCTTGATTAAACCAAAAAGATAATAAAATCTCTTTTATAATTATTTTTATGGTTCCTGTATCACGTGCATATGAAAAATTAAAATTTGCAATTGTGAAATTTAAAATAAATTTAGATAATAAAGTTTGTGCGGATTTTGGCAGTTCTACGGGGGGATTTGTTCAAGCAATTTTAGAAACTAACTGCAAAAAAGTTTATTCTGTTGAAACATCAAAAAATAGATTACATTTTGTATTAAAAGACGACAAGAGGACAATTATACTTGACCAGACTAATGCAGTTCATGTGACTTTGCCTGAAAAAGTTGATTTTATTTCAATTGATGTTGGCTGGACTAAACAAAAGTTAATTATTCCTAATGCAGTTAAAAACCTCAAAGATGATGGCTTGATTATAAGTTTAGTTAAACCACATTATGAAATTGAGAAGAAAGAAGTGAAAGATAGTGAATTGCCAGGAATTTTAAAGAAAGTAAAAAAAGATATTAAGAATTATGTTAAAGTTATTGAGATTATTGAATCTCCAATTGTTGGGAAAAAAGGGGGAAATAAAGAATTTTTGATGCTGTGTGAAAAGAAATAATTTACATTAATACCATTACAAAAGGTATTTCTTCAATTTTTTTAATATCTTCTTTTAAAATAAGTCCTGCTTTTAATGCTGCATTTACTGATTCATGTCCGATAATATTGAAGGTTGCATCTTCCATTGCCATGTCACGAATAATTTCAATTGTTTCTTTTTCAGATTTTTCTTCTCCTTTATAGAAAGATTCCTTTATATCTAGTTGAATCTGACCTTCCGAAAAGTTTTTTCCTAAAAGATTTGTATCGCAGATTGCTACAACATAACGACAAGAATTAATTATATTAATTTGCATAAAAATTTTATGGGGTTTATAATTTAAAAATATTTTCCAAAAAAACTTTAAAGTTTTATTGAAAAAAATAAAAAATAAAAAAATAATAAAAAAGGTTTTAGAAGCCTTTTTTGGCTTCACCAGATGTAATTGCTTTTTCTGCATTATCCTTTGACATCATAGCACATACAGTAGTTTTTTTACATTTACTACAGGTGCCTTTTGCCATATATCCGCCTCTAGCAGTTTGACTAATTACGGGTTTATCGATTTTTACGCCTTTTTCTTTGCAAACTACACAATATCCTGTTACCATTGTTTTTTTCCTCGTTTAATTAAAATTCTATAAAAAAAGTAAGTGCCTCATCAAGTTACTTTTTTCCTACAAATAAGAACAAATGTTCTTTTTGTAATTGAATTTATTAATATTTTAAATAAGATTTATTTTATAAGGCTTTGTATTGAGATATTTTTTCCAAAATTGGCTAAGAATCTTTAGAAATTCTCTATAAATTTAAATTTTACTTCTTACACTATGTTCTTACTCACAATCACGCACGAAACTTTATGGATTATTGTTTCTACCACGTGATTGTTCTACTCGCAACCTTGCACGAATTTTTATTTTTGAATCATTGAATTTTTACTTGAGAAAATTAAATTCTACCACAAAGTTGCTCGGCACCGCATCATGCTCCACAAAACATCTTTTAAATTTTACTTCTTACACTATGTTTTTACTCGCAATCACGCACGAAACTTTATGGATTATTGTTTCTACCACGTGATTGTTCTACTCGCAATCCGTAAAAGCTTGCTTTAAATCAAGGAAGAATTTTAATTTATTGGCAACTTTTAGAATTGTTCGGCTCCGCAAAACATCTTTTAAATTTTACTTCTTACACTATGTTTTGCACCACAGGCTAAACAATTAATGAATGTTAATCTTTCGTCTTTAACTAGCTCAGTGTCGGGTTTACCACATTCTTTACATAGGACAAATTCTTTTACATATTGTTCAATTTTAGGATTTATTTTTGCACTTGGGACTTTAATGTTTAAAACTAGTCGTTCTCCTTCTCTTTGTCCTGATGCTGCGAGTTCTTTTAATATAAATTTTTGGAAATGCTCCGGGTCTCTTCTTATATGTGAAGCAACCTGAAAAAAATTTGTTAGTATAGTTTTTCTTCCTTCAAAATGTCCTTGAATTTTTGGTATTTCAAACCGTTCACCACTTGTGTCTATTTGTTTTACTTTTTCATAAGCACTGTTCAATAAATCTTCATAATTTGCCATAAGTTAATGTCAGTCGTAGAGTTTATAAATGTTATACACTTGTAACTAATTATGAGTGTTGAAAAGTCAATAAAAAGCTTAAGTAGTGCTATTAAAAATGTTGTCTTAGGATTTGCAATTTTTATCTTAACTATGTTTGTTACTATTTACGGAATTAATACTTTTTATGAAAGACCGCAATATAATGACTATTGTGAGGAATTCAAAACAGTAAAATATATTTCAGATGAAGCTTCTTGTATTGAACTAGGTGGAAGATGGACTGCACAGGAGATTCAATGTATACAAGATTCTAAATCTATAACTACTCCTTGCCCACAAGGATATTGTGATAATGATTATACTTGCAGAAAAGATTTTGAAACAGCATCAGAAAAATATTCCAGAAATGTTTTTTTAATTGCGGTTCCTTTAGGGATATTGATTATTGCTTTAGGAACATTTATTTTTAATTTAAACCCTGTTGGAGTGGGTTTAATGTTTGGTGGAATTGGAACTTTAATTTATGGTGCTGGGGGATACTGGCAATATTCAGAAAACTTGTTTAAGTTTTTGATTTCTTTAGTGGGTCTAGGAATTGTTATTTGGTTTGCGTATAGATTTAATAAAAAATGAGATTTATCTCATTTTTTAAAACTTAAATTTTAAAGTGTGCCTTCGCACACAAATATCATAAAAAATAATAAAACTTTGTCTTCACACACAAATTTATTAAAAAAATTTATTTGATTATTTTTAAAACTTCATCCCAAGTATTAATTCTTTCTATTTCTTTGGGTAAATCTACTTCAATATTCCATGGACGATTAAATAAAATCACATCTCTATTTGGACTTAAACATTCCAAAGCATAATAGGGAGAATCTTCAATCATTAAATCTACCCCAATAGAATCACATATATCTCTTTTAGAATATTTACGGAAATCATAATAATCTCTTAAATAAATTTTTTGAATAGAATCTGGAAAATATTTGTTTATTGCTTCTCTTGTTTCTGTTTCAAGATAATTTGGTCTTGCGGTGATATTAACTAAATTATGCTTTTTTCTTAATTCAAAAAGAGCTTCTTTTGCCCCAACGATGGGTTGCATCTTTCGAAAATAGGTTGTTTTAAAAAAATCATCTACTTTTTTTCTTGACTCTTGTTTTGTTCCACCCCAAACTTCCCAAAAATTGGGAGATTTAAATTGGTCATAAGTTAAAGAAGTTTTATAAGTGTGATTATGATATTCAATTAATGCAGGTGTAAAATGCAATAATACATCATCGATATCAATTCCAATTAACATAAATTTTTATTTTAAAGAATACTTATAAATATTTAGATTTAACCTAGATATCTTACTTTTCCGGGTCTTGGTTCAAATACAATTCCTTCTGAGATGAATTTTTCAATTTCCTGATCAATTATTTGTGTTGATATATCTGTTAAATTATTTTTTATTTGTTCAATTTCTATTCCGCCATCTTCTTCAGCATTTTTTATTGCCCCTAAAATTTTATCTTTTACCGCAACAATTTCACTTTTTCCAAGGGGATCAACATTTTTGTTTCTTTTCTTTTCAAGTTCTAATTTTCTTATTAATAAATACTTTGAGTCTTGTTCTTTGATAATTTCAGGGGTAAGATAAGTTTCATTATTCCAGTATCTTAAAACGCCGATTACAAGAACTGTTTGACCTTGATTGACGTGCTTAAATTTAAAAGAATCATCTCCAAAACATTTTAATTTTAATTGTCCTGAACCATCATCAAGCGTAAAAAAAGAATATTGTTTTTCTCCATCGTTGTCATATTTATCAACAATATTTCCTAAAATATTAACTCTTACAACGTTTTTGCTTCCAATTTCAAGATGTTTAAACCTTTCTGCTTCCATTACTGGCTTACCAACTAGCAAATCTCCGATACGATATTTAAATGCTATATGCCGTTTAAATTGTTGGTCTTCCATCTTTTTATTATGTTAAAAAATAAGATAGGGTTTATAAGTTTTTATGGTGTGAATTAAGATATTCTGAAATTTTAAAATAATTATTCAATTTTTAGATTCCATGTGGTATCCATGAAGGCTCATAAAGATGCCACCGCTCCGCAATTTGAGGAAGCTCAAAAGAAACCAGCGGGTGTCTTTTATATCCACCCTTTCTTAAAAATCCCTGCGTCATTTATCCCAAAACTCATTTCTTTTAAAGGTAAACTTCGATGCTTTAGTAAAATTGCTTTTCGCTTATATCCTTGTTGTTTTAATTCAATTATACATTTACTCCAATACTTGAATAAATCCCCTCCGACGATGTTTGTTTCTCGTTCCACGCCGTTTTTCCAATCTTCTTCTGATTGATATCCACAATAAACTTGGTTTGTTAATATCACGGGAATTTTTTGTTTTCTTGCAATTTCAGCCAAGATTCTCATTTGTTTTGCAACTTCACGGTTAACTTGCTTGATTTTATCATTATCTTTTGATTTTGCTGCGTCACCAAGTTCCAAACGATAAAGCATTGCCATTCCGTCTATGACTATTAAACTAACATGCCCTGTTTTGATTTTATTTAATAATTTTATGAAACATTCTTTTTGTTCATTAAAGTTTGTAGGTTCAAAAAGAAAAATGTTTTCGAGTGTTTCTTTATAACTTTCTCCAACGATTTGTTTTACTCTTTCAGTTGAAAATCCTCCTTCAGTATCGACAAAAATAACTTTATTTCCTCTTTTTGCCTGACTGCATGCAGTTAATATACTTAAATTAGTTTTTCCACAACCTGGAGGGCCTGCAATCATTGTAATAACATCTGGTTCATATCCTCCGCAAAGCCATTTGTTTAAATCATAACTTCCGGTAGAAATTTTATCTATCATATAAAAAATTAGAGAGATATGTTAATAAGGATTATTATTAAAAAGATTTATTTTTAAAAACTTATTCCAAAGAAAGACCTTTATTAACGTTTATTGAAAAAAAGATTAATAAGTAAAAAATTATGTAATGTTTATAGAAACTATTTTTATCTTTATTAACATATAAACGCAATAATGATTATAATATGAGGTATATTATCGAAAAAACCTAAAAGTATAAATACTTATAAATATGAAAATTATTATGGATTTAAAAAAATTTAATGGCAGTTCTGGAAAGTTAATACCCAGAAGTGCTACATTTGGTAGAGAATTTATGGAATTTTATTATTTTTCTCCAAATGAACTTCCAGATATGAAAAATTTTTGTGATCTATCAGTAATAGAATTATCAAATGAAGCAAACAGAGCAATTGGAGAATTACATGGATTGATTAATAATATTGGGATGATCGGAACACTTAAATTATTCATAGATCCATATTTAAGAAAAGAAGCAGTTGATAGTTCTGAAATTGAAGGAACAAAGGTTTCTTTAACAGATGTTTTTTTAAGTGAAGCAGGAAGTAAAAAACCTCAAATTTTTAACCCAGATGTTGCAGAAGTTGTAAATTTTGTAAAGGCAATAGATTATGCACTTACTGAATTAAAAAAAGGAAAAAAGATTAGTAAAGAATTATTAAACAATGTTCATAAAATTCTTCTTGATGGAACACGAGGACAAGAAAAAAAAGTAGGAGAGTTTAGAAAACAGCAGAATTGGATTGGGGGTAATGATGTTTTAGACGCGAGATTTGTTCCACCCTCAGAAGAAGAAGTCGAAAGATTAATGGAATATCTTTTTGAATATGCAAATGCAGAAGAGGGGTATATGAGATTAATTAAAGCAGGATTAATTCATTATTATTTTGAGACTATTCACCCTTATGAAGACGGAAATGGGAGAGTTGGAAGAACGTTAATCTTACTTTATTTAATTCAAGCAAAAATTTTAGATGAACCAATTTTGCATTTAAGCCCTTATTTTAAAAGAAATAAAGAGACTTATTATAATTTATTAATGAATGTTAGAGAAACAGGAGATTATAATCGGTGGATTAAATTCTTTCTTAAAGGTGTAACAGAAGTTGCAATAAACACTTCTAATAAAGTGAGAAAGTTAGTAAATTTATATAATGATTACAGAAAAAGGTTAGTAAATGCTAAAGCAACTGCTATCTCATTTAAACTTTTAGATAAATTTTTTGAAAGACCTTACTCATTTATAACTTTACTTCAGGAAGAATTAGGAGAAGATTATCCTAAAACAAAAAGAGGATTAAATTATTTATTAAAATGCAAAATTATAGTATTATATACTAAACAAAAAAGAAATAAGATTTATCTTGCTTCAGAAGTTCTCAAAATTATTGAAGAAGATTTAATTTAGAAGAAACCTTAAGTTATAACAATAAATTAAATTGTATAGAAAATTTATTTTAATTTTTTAAAGTCAGCTTGTATTTTATCCAGATCTTTTGTTATTGCACCGATTGCATCGTTTATTGCTTTTTTTACAGTTTTCCCTTTTGTTTTTACCACAATAACTGGTTTTTCAGTAGGATGATTTCTTTTCCAAGCTACAAAAGTTACAGCTGAATCTTTATTTAAATAAACTTTAAGAATTTCAGTTAACGTAATACTTTCTAATTCTAATGTAATTTCTTCTTTTGATTCATTTAGAATTTTTATTTCCATGTATTTAAGACATAAAGATTTATTTATAAATTCTTTGGTTTTGCAGGTTTTGCAAAAATCATCAAATTATTTGGTTTTTCCAAAAATCATTTCCCTAATTTCCTGAGGACTTAAATCCTTCTTAGGTTTTATTAATTCTCTCTCAGCCCTTTTTGGAGTTGAAAGGTTTATTTCTTTTCCTCGATTATCAAAACATTTTGTGGGGTTTTCCTTTTTTTCTAAATTTTCATCTAAAGCTATATCTTCATTTAAAAAATCATAATTTTCAACTTTATTTATTCCTTCAACAAAAGAAGGGGAAACAGAATAATTTTTTTCTTCATTTTCTTTTAAAATTCTTGCTTCTTTTTGTTTTTTTATTTCCTGTAGATTTGAAATGGTTAATGTTTTTGCTGATGATGAATCAAAACTTAATTCTCTGGGAACTTCAACAGGTCTTTTAATTTCATTATTAGTTCTTTGAATTTCATCACTCTTTACCAACCTAACCCCTAAAGCATTTTCAATTTTTGTAATTAATTTTTGATTGCCTGTTGCAATTTTTCCACTTTCTGCCATTGCAATAGCTGCAACAGGTTCTGAGATACTTTCTGCAAGTTGCTCCTGAGTTATTTTTTTTGACCTTCTTGCCCGCATAATCACCCAATGAAAGTTTTCGATTAAAGCTACATTATCATCAGGACGTTCTTCAAATTTCTTAATATAATTTTTATTGATCATTTCTTTTAACTGGTCTTCATCTCTCTTTAATCTATTATTCTGTTCAGGTTTTAACTGCTCAATTCTTCTTTTTTCCAGATTAACTCCTGCAAGACGTGCAAGTCTTTGAGAAACTGTTAATTTCACTTCAGGCTTTTCAAAATCAACTCTTGAAGAGTCGTTGATAATTGGAGATTTTAATTTTCCTAAACATTGATTACAAACTTTAATTATTCCATTCTTAGAAATTGTTTTAAATAATAATTTATTTTCAGCACCGCAATTTGAACATTCCATAAGATAATTCGTTAATAAGTCTTTTTTAATATTGCTATACTCAAATGATATCAACAAAGAATCTAAAATTACTCTTCAAGAGCCTTATTTAACTCTTCTACAGTACTTAATTCATTCAAGAAAATCTTATTATTTATAATCACGACAGGGAACTTTGTAATGTTATATTGATTAACTAAAAAGTTTAAGGATTCAATTTCTCCGTCGTTAGCAATAGGAATCAGGATAATTTCGCTTCCTTTTTCTTCTTTTAATTCATATAGAATTTTTGACCAAACTTTCTGTGTAGCTCTTACTGTTAAATCTTCATTTTTTGAATCATAGATATATACGATAGTTGAAAAATCTTCACTGCATTTTTCCTGTGCTTTGATTGTATTAATCCATAAAAAAGTTCGTAAAAGGTCATATCTTTTATGAGTAATTTCCAAGTCATCAGTTACTTTTCCCAAATTTTCTAAATCTTCCAAAAGAATTGCTTCTTCATAAATTCTGTCTGCAAATTCAATATTTGAATCTATTAAATCTTTACAACGTGCATTTTCTAAATCTACCAGATTATTGAATGCTAAAATATCCATTAATGAAATTTCGGATTTTGCATAATAATCATTTATGTCTGAGACTCTTATTGATTCATAAGAAATCCCTAAAAGTATTCCGAATATGAAAACTACAAATGTTACTAATAGTGCTTCCCAAAAAACTCTTTTTTGATTTTTTAACATTTTATTTACCATGTATTATACCCTCTTAAAAATTTATATAGAGAAGTTATTAAAATTAACGGATATGCTAAAAGATAGAAAAACATGTAAGCAAAAATGTTAAACAGACCATTTCTTTTGAAATCTTTTTCTTTTGAATAGATTAATGCAATTGCATTATATGTTATACTCATGATTAAAATTGCTATCCCAAAGAAAAATAAAATGCTTGGGGAAAAATTAAAATCATTTAATGTTAATACTGCTGTTTGGGCTTCAATTGAATATTTTGTTGAAAGATATCGCATTGCCATGCTATTTGAAAATCGATAAATTAAAATGCTTAAACCAAACAGACCTAATACCCAAGAAATTGTGAAGAAGGGTAAAATGAATTTGCCGAGCATTCCGCATTTTAATAAAGTTTTTTTGTATTTACTTGTTGTTTGCAATCCTCCGACATTCCATCTAATTCTTTGCTTGTACCATGCTTTGAAATTATCAGGCACGAGGGTATAAACTTTAGCGGGAATACTCATATGCACTTTGTATCCTTTTTTTACAAAGTGCCAAGTTATCTCTATATCTTCTGTTAAATTTGATTCATCAAATCCTCCTACATCGTCAAAAGCTTTTTTTGTATAAATGCTTAATGGACCGTTTGTAACGTAGATTGCATCTAAAAAACCTAACATTTTACGTGTGAATGCAATTAATTTATATTCTATTGATTGAAGTTTTGAAATGAATTTTTCACGATTATAAACTAAGACTCTTGATGTTACTGCTCCGACTTTCGGGTCATTGAAAAACCCGACCATTTTTGAGATTGCATCCGGTTGCGGAATTGAGTCATCATCGGTAAAACCGATTAATTCTGTTTTTGCAAACCTTGCTCCATAGTTTTTTGCTCCTGCTGCATTACCTGTATTTTTTGGGGTTTGAACAGCCATGACTAAGGGGTATTTTTTTGCGTATTCTTTCATAATTTTATAAGAATTATCTGTTGAACAATCGTCAACAACTATTATTTTTTTTAGTCCTTTATAGTCAGATTTTAATAAATTAGTAATTGTATTTCCTATATCTTTTTCTGCATTAAAACATGGAATTACTATACTTAAAGAATAAGTTTTTTTGGGTTTTGGGTAGCTATCTATTTGTTTACGATTTTGCACAAAAGTTAAACTAAACAAGAATAAAAAGTATAAAGTTATGAATGTATAAAACAAATAGATTATTGTTAGCGTTTCCATAATTAATCTACTTGTTCTTGGGTCTTTAAAGGATTATCGGATTCAGATATATTGAAATAATCATAAAAATCATCGCTTAAACTTAAAATATGGGTGTGTCCTTCCGGGATTTTTTTTATTAATCCTAAATCAACAAATTTCTTTATATGATCATAAGATTTATTTCCTCTTATTTTTGTTATGACTGATTGCTTCATTGGTTGTTTATATGCAATTATTGCAAGAGTTTCCTGTTCTGATTTGGTAAATTCTGCTGAACCTGTTGCAAGTTTGTTGATTATGCAGGAATATTCTTGTCTTACGTCCATTTTCCAGAGGTTATTTTTTTCGATTATTTCAAGGGATGACTCTTGTTTTTCGTATTTTTCCTGAAGTTTTTCTATTAATTCTTTGAGAATTAAGGGATTTAGGTCTGTAAATGAGATTAATTCTGCCATTGACAGAAATCTACCTGATACAAAAAAAACTGCTTCCAGAGTCTTTAAATTCTCTTTTAATGTTGCGTCTTCAAGGTCTTCTGCAGTTTTACTTGTCACCTCCATAGTTTTATTAAAATCATTAGGATTTATAAGGTTTTTACTTGGGACAAAGGGAAATTAGATAACATTTAAATAAGAATTGCTTACGTTTTTCTCTTTTAAGTTAATACGGAGTTGTTACTTTTATTACAGAGTATATACGTTTTAACATTTAATAGTTAAAATAGAGTTATATAAACATCAATTTATTTTACTCATAGTAAGTAAAAAATGGATATCATTAAACAACTTCAAACTGAGATACACTATGCTCAGTTAAGAAAGATGTCTCTTGAGAAGCAAGCCCAAGAATTGGGCAGAAGCATTGGTGCTTTAACAAGAGAGATCATTTATCGAACAATTTAATTTTTAGTCTTTTGGGGTAGCGAGAAATTGCAACCCCAAAAGTAAATTCTAAATAAATAGTTTTTTATAACTTAGATTCTTTTATATTTCAATTAAAAAGGGTTTAAAAAAAATGGAAAAGGGATTTATTAAAAAAAGAATTGAATTTTATAAAATTGCCAGAGATATTAAAAGAATCAAAATTCAGGGTGCAAGAAATATTGCTAAAAAAGCACTTTATGCTTATTCTTTAGTTCCTACAAAAAAGGCAAAGAAAAAATTGATGTCTTTAAGACCAACTGAACCGATGCTTGTTAATGTTTTAAATAGAACTGAAACACAAAGTTATGAAGATATTTTGAAGCATTTTGATTCTGCACAGGAAAAAATTAATAAAATTGTTTTTAGATTAATTAAAAATAATGAGATTATTTATACTCACTGTCATTCTACGAATGTATCTCATTCTTTAATTTATGCAAAAAATAATTATAAAAAATTTGAGGTTTATAATACTGAAACCAGACCTTTATTTCAGGGAAGAAAAACTGCACAGGAGTTAACAGATGCTAAAATTAAAGTTACGATGTTTATTGATTCTGCTTTGAGTATTGCTCTATCAAAAAAACAAGGGACAAAAAGTGTTACGAAAATTTTCCTTGGTGCTGATGCATTATTAAAAGAGGGGATTATTAATAAAATCGGAAGTGGTCTTATTGCTCAAATTGCTAAGAATCAAAAAATACCGGTTTATATTATTGCGGATTCATGGAAATTTACAACTAAGGCAATCAAAATTGAGCAAAGAAATTTAAATGAAATTTGGGACAATGCTCCTAAGAAGGTTAAGATTCAAAATCCTGCTTTTGAGTTTGTGGATAAGAAATATATTACGGGTATTGTTAGTGAATTAGGTCTTTTTAGTTATGATAATTTTGTGAAGAAGATGATGAAGGAGTAGGATTATTATGAGAATAAAATTATGTGAATTTGATAAGAATTATTTTGATTCACTTAAAGAACATAAAGAGATTTTATTTCTTGAAAACGGAATTTATCATACTATTTTGTATGATAATCAGAAGGCAGGAGTTGTTGGATATATCCCAATAATAAGGCAAGAAAATTCAGGTTTTGTACAAATTATTATTGCTCCTGAATTTCGAAGAAAAGGAATTGTTGAAATTGCAGAGAATCTACTTATACAAAAATATAATTTGAAAATAGTTTATGCTACAATAAAGAAAAAGAATACTTATTCAATTTATGCTCACCAAAAGATAGGTTTTCAAATTATTGATGATAAAAGGTTAAAAGAATTGCGAAAAAAAGGTGTTCTTAAGGCAAATGAGATAAGACTAGAAAAAATTATTCCTTAGATTTTTTTTGTGCTTCAATCATTGTTTTTGTTAGTTCTTCGTTAATTTGTTCCATTGCGTTATTTAGTTCAATTTTTGCTTGTCCTAATTTTTGAACTTGTTCTTCAATTAGTTTTTGAGTATCCGGGATACTTTTTTTTACTAATTTTCCTTCGCCAATATCTACTAATAATTCGTCAGATAATAATTTTGCTTGTGCAAATATTCCTCGTCCAACCGGTGCCATTATTTCTTTATTTTTTCCGCCGACTAAATCATTTAAACCAATGTTTAATGATGTCATTTCAATTATTCCTTGTTCAACTGCGTCTAATTGCTGTCCTAATTGTTGTATTTGCTGTTCAAACATTTGAAATCTAAACATTAATTCCTGTTGATCTTGTTCCATGATTATTCGAGAGATATAAGGTTTTTAAGATTAACTATTGAATGAAATTTTTAAGTTGAATTATAAATGTTAATAACCCAAGACCAAAAGTTAGCATTGTTAAAAAAATAATTGCAATAGTAAATCCATTCATCTTTTTACTATAATCTAATGTTTGTTTGCTATAACCTTTCATTTTTTCACTATACTCTAAATTAATCATAGAAATCGCTAAATCTATCCCTCTTGGTGCAAGACGATACCAAACAGGTTCTTTTTTACCTTCTGCTTTTAATGACTCCCATTCTTTTGGAGTAAGTTTTTTATTTAATTCTCTGGATTCTTTTTTTGACGCAAATTCTATAATTCCATCTTCATTCAATACTTTTAAAGAAGACCGACTTTCTTTCAAATAATATTCTATTTTTCCAAAGAACC
Source organism: Nanobdellota archaeon (assembly GCA_013329055.1). Lineage (GTDB taxonomy): Archaea > Nanobdellota > Nanobdellia > Pacearchaeales > GW2011-AR1 > GW2011-AR13 > GW2011-AR13 sp9966u. The sequence continues at coordinate 81,416 of DUKY01000015.1, read as the reverse complement.
TATAAGATGGATACCCTCTTAATAATTCAAGTAAACCTTTCTTTAGTTGACCAAATGTTGTTTCTTCTGTCATTTTGAATACTATTCAAAAGCAGATTTTCCTATTTATTAAGATTATTAAGATACAAACAATATTTTTTACAAAACCCTAAACCTTTAAGCAACATCTAAAACTTTTCTTAAAGCAATACTAGAAACAATTGCTCCACCAAAATACCACCAAAACCATCCTTTAAGGACAGTTGTGTAAACTCCACTCACCCATGAGAATAGTAAAATAATTGGGATCATGGTAATTAACATTGGTTTAAATGAATGTTTCATTAATTCCATTGTGCATGCCATAACTTCCTGATTAATTTTTGCTTGTTTTTGCATGTCGCCTTTTGCATCTTTTATTTTTATCTGACAAGCTTTTTGAATTTTTTTTAATTCTTTCATACGATTTTGGTCAGTAAATTTTTTTGTGACTAATGTCATAACTAAAGTAACTAAAAAAGCGATAATAAGAATACTCGCTTCAGGATAAGCAATCATCCACTCTTCTATTAACATATTATATAAAAAGAATTTTAGTTTTTAAAGTTTCTTAAAGAGAAATTATTTTAAACTAAACAAACCATTTAATTTTCCTTTCATTCTTTTTAGGAATCCTTCTTTTGTACAAGAATCTGAACAACCATCTAAGTTAATTAAATTACCATCATCGCATTTTTCAGGACTCTCTATTATGCCATTGCCACAAACAGGACATATTTTAAGACCATCACAACTTCCATTGCAACCGTTACTGCAAGTTGTACTAATGCAAGCATTAAAAGCACAAGAACAATCGGGAGTACATGTAGATGGAGCAGGAGGTTCAACACAAACAGAATCACAATTCCCTGAAGAATATGCAGAGGTGTCTGTTGTTAAAACAGGACTTCCAATATTATGAGATATTCCATCACCTAACTCTCCATGAATACCCCTTCCCCAACATAATACCCGACTATCATTTGCACGAATTCCACAAGTATGATAATCACCAGCACTTACATCGGAATAGATTGAATTGTCTGAGATTAATGTTGGAGTACCCACATCATGTTCAGCAATATTACCATCTCCAAGGTCGCCATCTCTACCTTCCCCCCAACATGATACTTTCCCATCACTTCTTATACCACAAGTATGACGAGAATCCCAAGTACCAATACCAATTCTTTTATATGAAGATGTATCTTTTATTAATGTTGGGCTTGTTACCGTATGGTCATTCGTTCTTCCGTCTCCTAATTTCCCATATAACCCATCTCCCCAACATAATACTTTACCATCGTTTGCACGAATTCCACAAGTATGATAATAACCAACCTCTATTTCTTTATATCCTGAAGTATCTGTAGTCAGAGTTGGGTTTGAATTAAAATAAAGATAAGCTCTTCCATCTCCAAGCTGTCCATATTCCCCTAATCCCCAACATAATACTCTTGAGTCATTAGCACGAATTCCACAAGTATACATTACCCCTGCACTAATCTTTGAATATACTGAATTGTCTGAAATTAATGTTGGATTCCCTAAACTTATTTGTAACCCATTTCCTAATTGTCCATCCCTTCCAAATCCCCAACATAATACTCGACTATCATTTGCACGAATTCCACAGGCATGTCTCCATCCAACGCTTATATCAGAATATGCAGAGGTATCAACAGTTAAAGTAGGAATTAATGCAGCATGCGAACCTGATCTTAGACTTTCAACAGTTGTTATATTATTACCATCACCTAATGCCCCATAAGAACCATCCCCCCAACACAAAACTCTTCCATCACTTTTTCTAATTCCGCAAGCATGATAATCTCCAGCACTTACACTTAAATATTCTGAGGTATCAGCTGTTAAAGTTGGAATAGTATTATTATGAACAGCAGAGATTCCATCACCTAATCTTCCATAATAACCATATCCCCAACATAATACCCTTGAATCATTAGCACGAATTCCACAAGCAAAATTACCTCCTACAGAAATTGAACCCAAATCACAATCATCACATGCCTCAGCGAAGATAAAATTTAAATTTAATAATAGAAATAAACTAATAAAAATTACTAATCCTCTTTTCATAGGAGAATTAAATTTATTTTATTTAAAAACATTTCGAATAAAAATTTATTTTTTAAAAAAAGTTTCAAAAATCAACTTCACTATCAATCGCCACTTAATACAATACCCCGTCAGATTTAGGAGAGCCGAAATTTAATTCCCGATAAATTTCGCCATTGCTGGGTTCATATCTGTTGCATGTTGTTTTGCAATATTTTGATACATCTGGAACATAATCATGATTACCAATAATATTGCTGTTCCTGAAACTAATGCACCTAACAAATCAGTAATTGAAGCGAGTAAACCAATAGCCATACCACCCATAATTGTCAAAGGCATGATATATCTATCAAGGATACTTTCTAATATTCTGATATCCTGTCTGAATCCTGCAACTTGTAATCCTGATGCAGCGATTTTTTGTGCTTGTGCTTTTGCATCCATCCCGGCAGTTTTTACCCAAAATACTGCAAAGATTGTTGAGAAGAACATAAAAACTAAAATATGAGTAAATGCCTGAAAGAAGTATTTTGGTAAAAGACCTCCACGAATAAATAATTCTAAGATATTAGTTGAACCCATCCAAAATGCTAAACCTGAAACTGCCTGACCATCAACAAAATGCCCTAAAAATCCAAAATATGATGCAAATTTAGCCATGCTTGTGCAACCTTCACCATCAAGAGATAAACAAGGTGTTGAAGCATTTTCCAATAAACCTCCAAATAATTGCAGGTTTGCAATTAATGCTGCGGTTAAAATAACCGGGATTACTGAAGCGTAAAAAAATGACAAAGGCCATTTAACACCATATCCTCTAACTTTACCAAAAGATAATGGGATTTCAACTTTTAATGATTGAGCCCATACAACAAGTAAGAAGATAATTAATGTTGCTAAAATTGCTGCTAAAGCTGAAACAAATTCTATTGGATACCTATTTATTATTGATTGAATTAATACAAAAACTTTACCTGAACAGGCAGTATTTGAAAAATCAAGCAAACAATTTTTACCTTGCTGATTTATTACCTGAAATGCACTTGTAAATAATCTCCATGAAACACCTGCGGCAATAAATAAACTTACACCGGAACCAAAGCCCCATTTAGAGGTTACATCGTCCATATAAAAGATTAATAGTCCACCTAAAATTAATTGGAAGATAACTATACTTGTATAACCTGGCATTGCCTGCAAACCTTGCATTAATACATAAACTAATGCTTCGAAAATAATAAAGAAAAATACTAATAATTTTTGAACACCCTGGAAGAATTTTTTTCCTTCGACAGTTGAAGTATTGATGCTAATTATCCCTGCTCCGGTTAATAACTGCAAAATAATTGATGCCATTACAATCGGACCAATACCTAATGAGATAATACTTCCAAAATCAGTACCTAATAATATAGCTAAATATTCAAACCTTGATAATGCATTTGCAGACAAACCAAATAAGGGAATATTTGCTAAAACGAAAAATGAACATAAGATTATTAATGTCCATTTAAGTTTAACATTAAAACTTAAATTCTTTTCACTTGGTCTTTTTACTTCTGGAATAAAACTGAATATTTTTTTTAAATCCATAGTAGATTATTAACAAAAGAGATTTTTAAAGGTTTTTAGTTCAAGAATTCATTTTATTTCATTCTATTTAAAATCTCTTGACTTCCAAAACCATATTTCTTACCAGTAGATTCTCCGGTTTTATCTCTTGTACCAAATGTTACGTAAAAATTTGAGTTTGAATCTGAAGATTTTTCTTTTAAAGCTTTTACCATTTCGTCAAATGAGATATTCGGGTCAACTCCAAAATTTTCGCAAACAACGAAAAATTTCGCATTCATTAAACTGCTTCCGGCAACAGATGTTTTAGAACGAGCCGCAGCATCTAAACTTCCTTTTTCATTAAGATAAACTATTCTTAAACCGGCAATTTCTTCCTCTGCAGATAAATCTGAATATGAGAGATATGAAGAAGATGGTGTATCAAGTGCTAATTCTTTTTTTGAAAATTCTAAAGATTTTTTGGGGCTATATAATTCTGCACTTCTTTTTATTAAATAAGATTTTTTTGATTCAATTATTTTTTGCGGAGTTGATAAAGTTACAACTTCCATATTGCCTTCTTCGTCGAAGATAATTTTATTATCTCCTAATTTTCCGGTAATAGAAGAACCGTCTTTATCTTTTGTAAAAATTTCTAGGGGGGATTTTGTAAAATCTGAATTTAATTTTTCAGATTTTATATTGCCTTTTGAATCAATTTTTAATAAATTATTTCCGTTAGTTATTTCTGTTGAACCAGTAACTGAAATTTGATCTTTAATTATTTCAATTTCAGACAATCCTTCAGAAGTAATTTTTAACTTATCAGTTGACTTAGCCATGTTGAAAAATGAATTTCCGGATTCAAATTCAATTACCTGATAATTTTGTGTATTTTGCGAACCGAAAGTTAAGCTTTTATCTTCAACGCAAAGATAACTTCCCTGAAGATTGCATGGACGATTATAATATAAGTCAACTTTTTTTATGCTTGATGAAGAAAAACCATTATTAAAATTAAGTTTTGCATTTTCATAACTGGAAAATTTGCCTTTTGAGTCGATAGAGATTGAGGGATTGCCTCTTCCAATTTTATCAATTTTGAGGGAATTAATTTTAAAACCTGATTCTGAAGAAAAAGTTGCTTCTTTTTCAGATTCTTTTATTTCTAATGAATTTTCTCCTAATTCTATTGAGGTTAATGCAATATCATCTTCGCCTTTTTCATTTTTGTAGGGATGCACAAAAGAGAAGGCATCACCAGCTTTTGCAGGTTTAATTGTTGCTGTGTCGTTTTTTAATGTTAAACGTGTATCTTTTGTCATTGAATATTGATTTTTATTAATTTTTACAGCAGTATTTTTATTTGCAACTCCATCAAAATTTATTACCTTTCCATTTTCATCTAAACGAATATATCCTGAAGGATTTCCGACCTCTTCTGAAGTTTTTAATCCGCTTAATTCAGTCATTATAACTCCTTCTGAATTTTTTATGGTTAATTTTCCTTCTGAATCCAGGATATTAATCTGATTATTTTCGCCAAGCCCAATATTTGAACCGGTTATACTAAAACTTTTTTGAGTATTTGTTATTTCTACTGTTCCATCTTCAAGATTGTTTTGAATGAATGAAGAACCTTCAATGGATGCTATTGAATAAAGATTTACAAATATGAAAAATCCTGCTAAGATTAAGATAAATATTTCCTGTTTCATTGTTTTATTGCAAAGGTTAATTCAATATTATTTTCAATTATTTCACTTTGTTCATCAGTCAATACAAAAATTATAGTGTCGTTATTATAATCAATAACATCTACGGCAATATTTTTTGATTGAATTTCTTCGAGGATACAGGTTATACAAATTTCTTTATTTAGATTATTATTAACTATATCTGTTGCTGTGTAATATAATATTCCAAACCTTACAGGAAGTTCTACTTTTTTTGGTTTTGAAAGAACAGTTGTACTTTCTTCTTTGGTTATACTAATTGGATAAGTTATTTCCAATAAGATTTCTTCATCATTAATTTCAACTTTTGTACTTATTTCTTTAGAAGTAATTTTTAAATTATTAAATTGAGTAAAATTATTTGTGCATGAGATTAATTGATTCTTTACTGCTTTTGATATTTCTTCTTCAATTTCTTCTTTTGCGGGCATTATATTCTTTCCATTAATAGCATAATAAGGAATCCCATAAAGTATTGATTGTTTTGGAATGTCATAATATCCTCCTTGCATGCTAATCTTAAAAATGGTTTGAACATCAATTTGATTCATGCAATTTTCCTGAAAAAGAAATACGTTATTTATGTCAGCATCATTTGTTGGAAGAATAAAATTTTTGTTAAAAATAAAAAATAAAGTAATAATTGCTAAGAATACAATTCCAAGGATAATAAAAATGGTTAATTGTCCTCTTTTTTTCATAAAAGAAATAATTAAAATTTATATATAAATCTTGTTCAAAAATTATTATGTTTATTTAATTAGAGAAAATTAATTATGCTTTCTTTTTCTTAGGGTGTTCAACTAAGGGAGTATTAATTGGTTTTATTTCTTTTACAATAATTTCTCCTCCGGCAGTTGTTACTTTTTCTATTGCAGATTCTGATGCTTCAAAGCAGGTAATAAAAAGTTTATTTTTTACTTTTCCGTTACCTAATATTTTATATTTTTCTAATTTAACTTCATAACCTTTAGCAGTTTTTTTACCATATTTGTCTAAGTTAAGTTCTATTGTATCCAGATTAATTCTTTGTCTAATGTCTCTCTTTGTTCCTCTGCTTGTTACACCTTGTTTTCCAAAATAGTCATTACCATATAAATTATTTATTAAAGTCTTTTTGTGATCTGCTCGTTTACCTGTACCTGCCATGCCTTTACCACCCTTGTTTCTTTTATTCTTTCTATTTCCAGTTCCGCATGTACCTCTTCCTCTTCCGTGGAATCTTGATGATTTTGTTCTTTTATGTATGCTGATTGTCATTTTTTTAAAATTTCTAAATATTTTTGATTTAATTCATTTGATGATTTATTGCCAAAAAATTCATTACTACTAATAGTTGTAATAACTCTTAAAGGTTTTTGTATTGATTGAAGTTCTCCGGTAATTGGATGTAATTGAAAATCTTTATGATTATATTCTTCAATAATTCTATCACCATCAGATGGAATTGATTCTCGATACATTTGTATCTTTCCGTTTTCCATACCAACAATTGTAAGACATTTAAAACTCATATCTTTTCTTTCTAATTCAAAAGAAGGGAAAAAAGCCATCCCAACTTCCCATTCTCCAGCAAGTTTTTTTTCACATAAAGTTTTCATTTTATAACATTCTCCTGACTAATTCATTTATTTTATCTTTATTATTTCCTAAAACTCCTTTATTTACCCCAAAATGTTTTTTTGATTCAATGCCTTTTATTGGCGGATGCAATCTAAAGAAAGGTTTTAAATTGCCTTCTTTATCTTTTCTTCCTCTTTTCTCAACTAATTCTTTATAAGTATCTTTGTCAAGTTCTCCAAATGCTACAAAATTTTCAACTTTTTTTAACATTCCTAATTGTTCAGGAGTAGGCTTGTCAATTACAATGCATGCATATTTTCTTCTAAGTCTTAATCGATAAAAAGTTTCAATTATATCTTTATCCATTCCTACTTGTCCTTTTATTCTTATTATTGCTATCATTTTCTGTTCTCCTCAAGATTAGTTTTCTTTAAAGCTTCAATACATGCTTTTACTAAGTTAAAAGATGTTCTTTGACTTCCTAAAGTTTTACTGTAAACATCTTTAATTCCTGCAAGTATTAACACTTTTTTTAATTCTCCTGCTACAACAAGACCAGTTCCTTGTGGTGCCGGAATTAATGTAACAGTTACACTTCCAGCTTTTCCTGTTACTTTAAATGGAATACTATGCAAGTCAGAACAATCACAATTAAAAGCTGCACAAGCTCTTCTTACTTTGATTAAATCTAATTTTGCTTTTCTTATTGCCTTATCTCTTGCGGGCAATGTTTCTTTTGCTTTTCCAACACCAACACCGAGGTGACCATTACTATCACCAACGACAGCCATTGTTGAAAAAGTCGGAACATTTCCTTCTTTAGTTTTTCTTTGAGTTTGTCTCCATGCTCTTCTTTTTCCTCCACCAAATTTACCTTTTGATTGACCGATTGAAATTAAATCTGATTTAACATTTATTAAAGCATCAACAATTTGTTCTTCAAGGATTTTTTTATTTTGACTTAAAATATCGTCGATGTTTTTTATTTCTCCGTTTTTTACACTTTTCCCTAATTTTGTTTTAGGATTCCAAGCAGAAATAATTTCTTCCCTTGTTGGTTCGAAACTTCTTCTTCGGGGAGCTCCTCTTACAACTTCCTTATCTTTTTCTTCAGCTTTTTCTATTGCTTTTATCCTATCAGCTTCATCCATAACTTCTTTGTCAGATGTTGCTTTTTTTATCATCTTTTCAGTAATATTTTCATCTACTTCTTCAGAAGCAGTCCCGTGAGCTTTGATAGTTTTTTTCAGATCTATTTCTTCTGATTCTTTTTCCATTTCTTCTAATTCCAATAAATCCAATTCATCCAAAACTTCTTCGGGATTTTCAGCATATTCGTCTATTTCAGGTTTCATTTTATACTTTCAATTTTCGATTTAATTTTTTTGAATTCAATATCATTTTTCAAACCTTCTCCGGAAATTCTTGTACTTTCAGGAAAAGCTTCTTCTTTGCAACTAATCTCTAAACCAGCGTCAATTAAACCTTTCAAAAAAGCATAAACTTTTCCTTTATGATTTGTTCTTAACATTCCAAAATCAACAATTGGTAAAGTTAATTTTTTAGAGATAATTAATTTACCCATTAATAAACCAGTAAGATAGCAGGCACTAATAGATTTTAAACTTCCTTTAGCAGATTCAGACCATCCATATTTTAATAAAATTTTTGAATTTAATCCTAATTCAACTTTATCCTGAGCTTCATAACTTGTAACATATTGGGCAATAATATATTTATTAGTTCTTCTAAAAACTATTCTTGGTCTTTGACTTTTTAATAATTTTATTCTTTTATTATAATCTGTTTTGAATTCCAGTCTTCTTCTCTTGAGTGTTTTCATTTTTTTAATCCTCCGATATAATCTTTTAAATTTGCTTTGCTTCTAAATGTTTTGTTTCTTATTTTGCTTCTAAGATCTTTAACTTCTTCGAGAGATAATTTGCCTTGTTTTTTTAATTCTGCAACATATCCTCGCTGTTTTCTTACCATTATAACATAATTTTTTTTCCGTACATTAACTTTTTTCTTGATTTTACCAGTGCTTCTTCTTCTTTTTCTTTTTTCAACTTTTTTCCTTCCTTTAATATCTTTAACTAAAATAGCTTTATCTAAAACTAAGTCTCTTATATCCTGCTTGGTAATTGCCTCTTTGATTTCATTTAGTCTTGACGGCAAAAATACAATTCTGTCCTTCCCAACTTTTAATGTTTTTATCGCTAAAGATGTTTTTTTACTTAAGTTCATTTTTTATTCTCCGATTTTATTTTTTCTGACTTTTTTTTATTTTCAATTAAAATTCCTTTTTCTTTTGCAATTTTTTCTATTTCCATTCTTTTCTTTTTTCCAACATTTTTGATAATGATTAAATCATCTTTTTTTAAGATTATTAAATCATTAATATTACTTACATGTACAGGATTTTTTCCTTTGATTTTTCCTCTTTCCTGTTTTTTAGTTCCATATCCTATGCTAACTACTGCAGCGTATCCTTTTCTTTTTTCACGCATCTTGTTATCTCTACCTTTAGGACTTCTCCAAACCTGTTTTTTTGGTCTTCCTTTACCAAGTTTAACAAGCTTATTCCCTGTTCGTCTTAAAAATTTCTTTACCATTTTACATTTCTTTTCCGGCTTTATTTATAATATAAATTCCATCCTGGAATATTCTTCTATCTCTGTTTCTGATTTTTGTTGCAGTTTCAAAATTTGCTGCAGTCTGACCAGCTAATTCTTTTTCAACAGAAGTTATTGTTATAATTTCCTTTTCAACTTTAACATTAACACCTGGGAGGATTACTGAATGCCTATCCACTTTTTCCCCAAGAAAATTCTTAATTAGTGCTTGATTACCTTCAATTTTTACAGTCATAGGAAAGTGACTTGAACAAATTTTTAATTTATATTCAAATTTTTTTTGTACGCCTTTAATCATATTTCTTACATGCGCTCTAATTGAATTCATTAATTTTTTTTCTGATTTAGTGGATTTATCATTCCCAATTTTTAAGATATTGCCTTTATTTTCAATGTTCAATTTACCAATCTTAAATTCCCGTTTATTTTCTCCTTCAGGACCTTTAATTGAAAATAAATTTCCTTCGATTGTTATTTGCACTCCTTCAGGGATTTTAATTTCCTGATATAAAAATTTCTTCATTTTAGTAAAAAAATGCAATTAAGCATCCTCCGATATTTTCTTGCTGAGCTTCTTTATGAGTCATTAATCCTTTATTTGTAGAGATAATCATTGTACCTAAATTTCTTGAAGGCAAGTATCTTCTTCTATATTTTTCAATTTGTGTTTTATCTACACTAAACCGGGGTTTAATTGCTTTACATTCAGACAATACACCGATAGTGATTACTAAAGATTTTTCTTTAGGATCAATTTTGTATCTTTTAATTGCTCCTTCCTGTTTCATTATTTTTAAAACTTCAATTAAAACATTTGAAATTCTATTTACGTTTATGATTTCTTTCTTCGCATTTTTAGCGTTCTTAATCATATTCAGTGCATCTGCTACTACATCGTGTGACATTTTAACTATATTTTTTGAAGCCGATTTCTACTGCTAATTCTCTGAAACAGTGTCGGCATAAATTTAAATTATATGATTTTATATGAGCACCAAATCTTCCGCAATTTTCACATTTTTTAACAGTAATTCCAAATTTTCTGGTTTTTGGTTTATTATGTTTTAAATATTTTTCTTTAACAACCGGTTTTGCGTCTAATTGCTTAAAGATTTTTTGCCAATCTGATGCTGTCATTTTATATAAATTTTGTTTGGAAATTTTCTTCCATATATTTAATTATTTCTTCTTTTGTGATAACTTGTCTTATTGAAATTTTACCTTGTTTTATTTTTCTTAATTGAACTCTTCTTCCGGCTCTCTTAAAAACCACAGTCATATCAAAACCCATAATCCCAATATCTCTTTGATATTCAATACCGGGAATTTCAAGATATTCTTTAACTCCAAATGAAAAGTTATTTTGACTGATTTGTTTTTTTCTTAAAGTATTATCAATTGCAACTAACATCCTTTTTAAAGTTTCTTCAGGATTCTTTCTGATAGTCACAACAGTTCCAACTTCTAAACCTGGTCTGATCCCGTAATTCGGAATTCTTTTTCTGGTTCTAGTACTAGCTGGTTTTCTTCCTGTTAAAAATTTTAAAAGTTTTACACCTTTTGCTAAATAATCTCCGGTACCACCGATACTTAGTACTACTTTTTCAATTTTTATGTTTCTCATTACATTTTCAGATCCTTTTTCGATCTTCATTTTTTTTGTTGTTTCAGATATTTTTTTATTCATTTTATTCTATTACTATTAATTGTTTAATTAAAACGTTCATCTTCCCATTGTTTGTGATTATTTCAGCCATTTTTAATTCAGGTACAAATTTATTAATTTTTCCAATTTTACCTGCATGTTTACCTTCGAAGACTAAAATATTTGCTCCTTCTTTTAAGGGTAAAACTTTACTAATTTTTCTAGTTTTAAAATCAATTAAAACTGAATCGTTTATTTTACATTCTATATCAGATAGAAAATTAGTTCCGTCGAGTAAATTTAGCTGAATTTTTTTTCCGTTTAATGTTTTTTTATTAATAATTTTTGCAACTTTTTTGTCTGCCTTTGAAGGTTCAATTTCATTCAATGTAAATTTACCTTTTTCAGTTAATTCAACTCGATAATTTGCTTTAGTAGGTATAAGAGTAATAACATCAAAGAGTATTGCAGTATGTTTATCATCGATAACTAATTTATTATTTAATAAAATATTTTTGTCATGAATTGCACTTTTTACTTCTTTTCTGTTTTGTGCTACCTTCAATAAATCTCTTAATAAAATTAAAATTGGCATACCCATTGACGGATTAAAATTAGCATTCACTACAAATGTTGTTCCTTTTCTTGAAATTGGCCATTTATTAGGTACATTTTGTCTTTTTAAGTGCTGTGCCATTATAAATTTCCTCCCTCAACTAATTTTTTTACAAGTCCAAACCGAACACAATATTTTTCTTCAAAAGAAGAATCATTTTTTATAACATTTGTATAATAACCTTCACCTTTCAAAACTGATTTTAAAGTATCCAAATCTTCATCAGTATTAATATACCATCTTCCAATTAACGCACCTTTCATATCTTGCACTGCTTGTTCATAAAATTCTCTTGTGTTTGCCATTTTATTTTTTACTCTCCTTATTTGTTTCTTTTGAAACTACCTTTTTAGTTGTTTTTATTTTTTCATCTTTTTCTTCAATTTTCTTTGAAGATTCTTTATCTGTTTTTATTTCTTTAATAGAATTTTTTAATCGTTTACTATCCTGTAAATTTAATTCTATAATTTGCAAATTTGAAGGTTGCATTTTAACATTTGATTTTGATCCATCCATTTTTTTTACCTGAATATTTTCAATTTCAACTTTTGATGTTTTTGTGTAAACTTTTGTTATTTTTCCCTGTTTTAATTTGAATTTTCCTCTCATAATTTTAACAAGATCTCCAACTCTTACGACAATATTTCTTATGCTATGTTTTTTTCGTAAATCTTTTGAAAGGTTTATTCCAACGAATTTCCTTCTAATATGAAGTGGAGCATTTGCTCTATACTTTCTTTGTTTTCTTGGCTGTTTACTGCTTTTCCATGATTTTGAAAATTCTTTTTTCATTTTAATATACAAATGAAGCGATTTTTGCCACGCTTGGCCATCGCTCTAAAACCTCCCTTGCAACAGGTCCTTTAATTTGTGTTCCTTTTGGATTTCCTTTTTCATCTTTAAGGATTGCTACAGCATTATCTTCAAATGCAATTCTTTCACCTGTTAATCGTCTATAAGATCTTCTTTGTCTTATTACAACAGCATCAAAAACTTTACCTTTCATTTCAGGTAAACCTTTTTTTACACTTACTTTTACCCAATCTCCGATTTTTGCTGAAACTTGTTTGCCTTTTTTTGCTTTTGCCCGTTTTACTGAAACAAGCCGTGTAATTTTTGCTCCGCTATTATCTGATGCAACCATTCTTGCACCGAGGTTTAATCCATTTGTTGCCTTTGCTGATATTGCTTTCATTTTATTTTTTACCTTCTTCAACTTTACCTATAACGGCAAAATGAATAATTTTACTTAATGGCCGACATTCCTGAACACGAATTAAATCGCCGACATTAATGTCTTTTTCCATACAAACAGGAAGCCTAGCATGAATTTTTGTTTTTGATTTTGAATATCTTTCATATTTTCTGATATAAACCATTCTTTCAAATTCGATTGCTACTCTTTTAGGGAATTTTTTTATTACAGTTCCGTCGAAGATTTTACCACGAAGTTTTAAATGTCCATGCACATGGCATTTTGTATCATTACATGAAGTTTCAACTATTTCTGTTTTTTTTGCTTTTGTCATTTTTTCTTTTACTTTTGTCATTTTCTTGTTTTTTATTTCTGCTTTTTTCGTGTGTTTTTTAATCGCTTATTGAATCTTCATCGAAGCCATTTTTAACCAATATTGGTTTTATTTTTTTCATATGGTCTCCCTGAAGTTCAATAATATCGCCTTTGTAAGTTCCACCGCAAGCAAGTTCGTTTTTGAACGCTTTTGCGATTTTCTTTACGTCGACGCCTTTATCGAACCCTGTAACTACAGTAACGATTTTTCCGTATCGTTTTTTGTCTGTGGTTACCCGAATCTTTTGTGAACTCTTTACGATTTGCTCACACACACAAGCCTGCATTGGCAGACTACATTTTGGGCATATTTCCATTGTTTTATTTTTTATTCAATACCTCCTTTTTTTCAAGGGTATTGAATGTTAATATTCTTGCAATGATCCTTTTAATTTCTTTAGTTTTTGAACTTCCGGTTTTTGAAGCTCCAACTTTTGATTTAACTAATTCTAATTTTAATTCTTTAAGCTTTTTGTTTCTTTCATCAAGATTCATTTTTTGTATATCTTTATATTTTGTTGTCATTTTATTTTGCTAATTTTTTGCTTTCTTTTTCTTTAATTGATTCTGAATTTTTCTTTAATTTTTCAATTACTTTTTCATTTAAAGTTATTTTATCTGTCAATAATGCATATGGAGAAAGAATACTTACTTTTACTCCAACTGTTCCGGGTTTTGTTTCAGCCCTTGACTGAGCTCTGTCAACTACTTTAGCACTGTCTCCGGTTTTCTTTAAATATCCGTGAGCAAATCTCCATGATTTTGCCCTTGCACCGGGTAATTTACCATTTAATCTAATCTCTACACCTAATGCTCCTGCTTTAATAATGTTTTGTAAAGCTTTATAAGCAATAACTTTGAATTTTACAGGACCTAATTTTTCTAATGCAAGTGCAATTTCATCTGCCATAATTTGTGCATCAAAATTTGGTTCAGTTACTTCATCTAATTCAATATGAGGATTTTCTAATTTGAATTTTGATTTTAATAATGTTGTTAATTCTTCAATTCTTGCTCCTTTTCTACCGATGATTAAACCGGGTTTATGTGAAGAGATAATAACTTTTTCTCCGATAGGTGTATATTCAATTATAACTTTACTTACTCTGCCTTTTCCAAGTAATTCTTTTATGCATTTTTTCATTGCATATTCTTCTTTCTTAAATTGCACTGTTTTTCTTTCTTCCATTTTATTCTTTTTTCTCCTTTGCTTTTTGTTTACTTTCCTGATTTAAAATCTTTTTTTCAACTGCAACAATTTTTATATGAGTTCTTTTTCTTTTCCATGCTCCAAATTTACCGACTGGTCTTCTTGCCTGATTGGCAATTGCTTCTTTTATTACAGGATTTTCAAGTTCATGATTTATTGTGTTTCCTTTAAGGCTTTTTAATAATTTAATGAAATGTTTTGATGCTGCAATTGGATATCTTCCGGACATCATTCCTTTTCCTTTTCTATGAGGGATTTCACCTTTCATTGGAACTATCCTTTTGAATATTAATACTTCTTCTAATTCTGAAATTGCTCTGTCAATTCTTTTATTTTTTATAAATCTGCAAATTGCCATTGAATATTTTTTTGAAACCGGAACACTAACTCCGTTTACTACAACTATTGACTTTTTTACCTTCTCAACTTTTTGTTTTGTTTCAGGTTTTTTTACTTCTTCAACAGCTTTGCTAGTTTTTTCGTCTGTTTTCTTTTCAGCAATTGACTTATCAACGATTGGAGCATTTGTTTTTTGTTTTTTATTCATTCCATCTGCCTGAGTTTTTTTCTCAGTTTTTGTTGGTGCATATTGTTTTTCTGTCATTTTATTTTTTACTCTTATGTTTAGTTCCTTTTGTTGCTCCAACACCTGATTTAGAATGCTGTATCTTTGCTCTTGTTGGGGCAAATTCACCGAATACATGACCTAACATTTCTCCGGTTATTTCAACAGGATTAAATTTATTTCCACTATGAATTGAAATTTTCCAACCAATCATTTCCGGTACAACAATTAAATCTCTGCTATGAGTTTTAATGTTTTTATTTTTCTGAATTTTTATCTTAGACCGATTAATGAAAGATTCAAGTTTTTGGAAATTTCTAAGTATAGTTCTTCTTGGTCTTGCTCTTAAAAGTTTAGCAAACTCTCTAACATCCAGAGACTTTAATTCTGCTAATTCTTTTCCTTGGAATTTAAATTCCTTCTTCTTCATTTCTATTTTTTCTTCCATTTTATTTCCAAATACCTGCTTGTTTTAATTGTTGTTTATATTCATTTGAATCCACTGAATTTACAGGTAAATATAAAAAATTTCCATCCTCACTAAAGATTGTTTCTCTTATATCATTATAAGCAGTTTGATGTCTTAAGATGAAAATTTTACCATTATCAATCTCTGCCAATAATGCTTTATGATCTACCATAAAACCAGAATTATTTGACAAATATTTACCTGTTTGAATAATGTCTCCTTCTCTTAAAATACCTATTAAGTTTAATAGTTCTTTTTTAGTTTCAGTATTATATATCATTCTTTCTGTCATTTTATTTTTGTTTACCTGTTCTTCTTGGCCTTAATAATCCAACTCTTCTTCCTTTCGGTGCATTTCTTTTTGCAACCTTTGATTTGATGTTCTTTCCTCTACCAGAACCAAACGGATGATCAATTGCGTTCATCTTAAGAGCGGATGTTCTTGGATATAATTTATTTCTTGCTTTTTTAATATGATAATTTTTACCAGCTTTAATAATTGGCTTATCTAATCTTCCTGCACCTGCAGCAGTTCCAATTATTGCCCGACAATTTTTATTGAATTTTTTTTCTTTCTTTGAGGGCATAACAATATACACGAAATCCCCGATAACACGATTTACTATCGCACAAGTTCCGGCAGTTTTAACGAATTTCCCACCATCACCGGGACGAGATTCGATATTATAAACCTTGGTTTTTACAGGGATATCATTTAATTTGAAGATATTACCGTCTTTAATTTCTGATCCGCTAAAATTAATTTTTTGCCCTTCAATCATTCCTTTAAATGCAGGGATATAAAAATTTACTTTTTTATCGTCAATAATTTTTGCAAGTGGTGTTGTATGAGCAGGGGAACCAAATAATTTTACAACAGTTCCTTCTCCTTCTAAATTTGCCGGGTATTGCAATTTATATTTGAATGCTCTTCTTTTTACTCTGTAAGTATGACTTCCCTTTCCTCTTGCTCGTGAAATAATTCTTTTACCCATTTTACATTAGTCCTAATTTTGTTGCAACGTCAATTGCAAGGAAATCCTTTTTTAATTTAATATATGCATATTTTTTATTGCCACGAATCAATGTTCTTATTTTTTCTATTTTAATATCAAATAAATCTTCCATTTCTTTTTTTATTTCTTCTTTGCCTTTTCGCTGGTCGAATACAAATGTTAAAATATTTTGAGTTTCAATCATCATTACAGCTTTTTCAGTTACAATTGGTTTCATTTGAATTTTTCTCCTAAATCTTTAATTGCATTTTCAGTGTAAAGAGTTAATCTTCCCGGAACACCTTCTGCTAAATTATTAACACTTAATGTTTTTACATTAATTACATCAAAAGCAGTTGTTTTGTATTTTTCGTCATTTCCAAGGACCAATAATAATCCGGCGTTGTTCTTGTATTTTCTTCCTCTTCTTGTTCCTTTTCCGCTTCTAATTGTTTTTTTCTGTATTGCTAAAGGATATAACTCTCCTAAAATTTTCTTTAAAGAAGATAATGATTCTTTTGTTTTTAATGAGACAAATCTTGATTCTACGATGAAAGGTAATCCTTCAACTTTTTTATCTTTTAAACTTAAATATCTTTTGATGACATTTTTTGCATTGATTGTTGCACTTAATGCAGACATTAATGCCACTTTCATTTCTTTTTTATTTATTTTTAAAGTGTTTATCATTGAAACAACTTTTGGAGGATGAGCTCTTCGACCGCCTCGTGTATTTGGAACAGTTGCTCCAACCCAATTAAATTGAGAACCTCTTCTTGACATAATTTTTCTTGGGATTCTTGAAATACCTTTTCCGTATGCAGTTTTCCAAACTTTTCTTCGATGCTGGATAATACCACTTGCTGAAGCTTGCTGACCTGCAACAGGACTTGGAGAATAAGGTTGCTTGATTTTTTTTGATTCAAGAACTTTAGCGATTAAATCTTCTCTAACAGTTTGATTAAAACATACTGGTAAATCGATTGTTCCTTTTTTCTTTCCTTCTATGTCTAAAATATTTGATTTCATCTTATTTCTATTAATTCATAATTTTTCTTTTTAGTTTTTTTTGTCTCTCTTAAGGGAGTTGTAATTAATAATTGTCTTTTTGCAGGTCCTTGAACAGATCCTTTAACAATAATATAATCAGTCTTTACGTCACCATAATTTTTTATATTTTTAAACTTGCCTTCTGATTTTCCTAAATCAAGAATTTTATTATTATAAACAACTCTTGTGAACATTCCTAATTGTCCTGCCATTGGAACTCTGAAAATAACTCTTGCCGGATGCCATGGACCTAAACTTCCCGGCCTTCTTCTACCTTTTTCAGATTTTTGATTTTTTAATTGAATTCCAAATCTTCTTACCGGACCAGATAAACCTTTACCTTTTGTTAGTCCTCGTAAATCAACTAATTCTCCTTTTCCAAAAACATCGATAATTGATATTTCTTTTCCAATTTTTTCTTTAATAAAGTGCATTTTTTCTTCAAGACTTCCTTTAAGACCAATTTCACTTAAGTCAGGTTTTTTCTTTAAACCAATCTTTTTTACAAGTGAATAACAAATAACTTTTACGTCATTATATTCTTGCGATTTAACATCATCAATTTTTTTACCATCTTTCTTCCCAGGTAATTTTACTGCTCTTTTTAATTCTTTATCAAAATTTTCAGATAAAACCTCTGTAACTAATTTATTATCTTTATAGAATCGAACAGAATAAATTTTCATGCCAGGGCATTCCAAAATTGTTGAGGGTACAGCAATATTTTTTCCTTTTGTCATTGAATCATTAGTATTATCTTTTACATAAAGAGAAACCATTCCAACTTTATATCCAATAAAACCCTTTAAACTTTTTCCGACAGAATTGACTACATCCCAGTTTACTCTAGGTAAGAATTTATTGGCTCTTTTTCTCGGCCAAAATTGCAAGCTTCCTTTTCTCGGTGATTTTCTTGTTACCATTTCTTAATATATTAGCGGAAAACATTTTTTAGTTTCTTACCCTGGAATGAATAAAGTAGAAAATGTGGGTTTATAAGGGTTTCTATATTTTAAGTTTTGGACGAATAAAAATTGTAAAAAATTAAAAATATTTTTTATTTTTGGATTTTTTAATTGAAGACCAAATAATGTAAACTGCTCTGTAGAAAGCAAAAAATAATTTTTGAATTTTATACTAATTTCTTGGAAATTCAAATATTTTTAAGGGCGGGTCTTTTTGCTTTAGCAAAAATTTATAGAGGGGATTTATAAAATTTAAAAAACAAAAAATAAACTTTCTACAAAGCCAATGTAAACTAAAAGTTTAAAATTATTTAATCTTTTATTTTTTAATGAATTTATTCAGAAAAGGGGAGGATAAGATAAAACCTGAAGAATTGAGAATTGAAAAATTATCAAAAGTCCATGCAGAAATTTTAAAAGATTTTAATTCTGATGAACAAGATTTGGTAGACTTCTTAATTGAAGATGCATTCAACCAGCAAGATAGGAGAATCTCCGCAACTTATCTTTGGTTTTTAAGACAAACAAACGAATTAATTGCATATATAACTTTAACACCAGATTGCGTTAAATTAAATAATATAAATTCTGAATTATCACAAAAATTTAAAGACAAAGGGATAAATTTCAAATCTTTACCTGCGTTAAAAATATGCAGATTATGTGTAAAGAATAAATATCTAAAAAAAGGTTTAGGAACTTTATTAATACAGTTTTCAATAAATAAAGCGTTTATATTAAGTTTAGATGTTGGATGCCGTTTTATTTATCTTGATGCAAAAAGAAATTCAGACCCAAAAAAAGATGCATTACATTTTTATAAAAAAATGGGATTTGAGATTTATAAAAATAGAAATGATAGAGAAACCCCGATGTATATGGATATACTTCCATTTATTAAAACTTTAGCAGACAGATAATAAACCAATATTTTTTTTAATATCTTCTGCCATCTTTTTTTGTTCTAAAGTAACTTTACTTCTTTCTACAAAGATCATTTTTTTTAAAAATAAATCAGCTTCACTTCCAGTTAATGTTTGAACAGATTTGATTGGTTTTGCCATTTTTCTTAATTTTATGTATTATAATTTATTTTTAAATATTATCAAAATAAAATTCAAAAATTTATAAATAATTGAAGATCTGTTTATTTATAAATTTTTTTAACCCAGAAAAATTTTGAGGGGCGATTCTAAAAATCCAATATCGTAAGCTTTAAAAACTAAGATAGAAGAATAATATTATGATAATTCCAATTAGATGTTTTGCATGTGGAAAACCGATTGCTCAACTTTGGGAAGAATACAAGAGAAGAGTTAAGGAAGACGGCGAAGATTCAAAGAAAGTTCTAGATGAAATGGGATTAAATAGAATGTGTTGCAGATCAGTTTTCTTAGGGCAACAAGATTTGATTAAACTTATTAGTAAGTTTAAGAAATCATAAATTTTATTTTAATTTATATCTTGAAATATAATTACAATTATTACAAACTATAATTTTAATTTTATTTTTAATTCTTATTTTAGGATTATTATAAGGGTTTAAACATTTTTTACAAAAAGTTTTTCTTAATTCTTTTAATGCTATATTATCTTTCATTGCCAGACGTTTTATTTTTTTAATTTCTTTTGGAGTTTTTTCTTTAATATTTATAAAGAATTCATGAATATCTTTTTGAATTTGAGACTTAGAGATTTTTTTCATATTTTTATATAGATTAAATATTTAAAAGACCTTTGGGTTATTGAGAGGATGAATAATCTACAAAAATATTTTGAGAATATAGAAAAGAAAATTGGAATGACACTAGAAGAGATGAAAGATATCAGCCCGTTAGAATTGAGAACAAGATTTATGAAAAATCCATTTGAAGGATTAAATCCATTTGAGAAAGTAGATGCTCAAAAGATATTAAGAAAATATACTTTAATGGAAAAAAAATATTATGGATATTCTTAAATAATGCCTAGAGAAGTTATTGATGCAGAACTTACATTAAATGCATTTTAAAAGAAAATGAAAGACAGCTTAATGAGTTTGCACCTTGTCGGGCACTACAGTCATTAACATAGGAAGCTTAACTTCTGTGTTCGGGATGGGAACAGGTATTTCCAACCTATTATGGCCGTCTTCAAAATTATCTAATTTTCCTACTTTATAAAGCTTTTTATCTTGAAAAATCACAAATTTTATAACGCGTGTTTATTTAAGATATTTATGAAAAGAGGACAGGTTACAATATTCATAATAATAGCAGTTGTAGTTATTGCTCTTACAGCGATTATATTTCTTTCAAGAGATTCTTTTAAAATTGGAGGAATCCCTGAAAGTATAGACCCAGTTTATAATGAATTTCAATCTTGTTTTGAAACAACTAGCGAAGAAGGAGTTCATTACATTGCATCACATGGGGGTTATTATGATGTCCCTTTTGAAACTTCAATAGTCTATTTTACTGAAGATATTCCTTATTATTTTTTAGAATCAAAAAATTATACGCCTACAATAGAAATTATTAAAGAAGAATTAGCAAAATATATTTCAGAGAATCTAAATTCCTGTTTTGATTTAGAGAGTTATAAAACACGGGGGTTTGAGATAGAGAATGAAAATTATTCAATTTTAGCAAAGATAAATGAAGAGAACATTGAGATTAAAATGCTTAATAAAATAACAGTTATTAAAGGAGAAGATAAATCACGATTTAATACAGAAACAAATTTAGATTATGACCTTAAAAAGTTCCATGAAGCATCAGTAGAAATCATCAAATCGTACATTGAAAATCCGGGAACTATTTGTTTAACATGTTTAGAAGAAATCTCTGAAAAGAACAATGTTAATATTTTGGCAGTCCCTCATGAAGACCCATCAATATATGAAGATGATATTATTTGGTTTTTAATAAATGACAAAGAAGATACTTCCGAAAAGAAATTAAATTGGATATTTATTGTTGAACAATGAAAAAACTATTGGTTATTATTTTTGCAATGATGTTAATGATTGGGACTATTCCAGCAAGTTCCGGCGAAGGAATTATTGGAGCAACGGCAGTAGTTGCAGCACTTATAGTTTTAGTAGTTCAAATAATACAGAGCCAAGCTTTAACACACTGTGACCCAAATTCAGAAGTAAATACATGTATGACTTATGTAAATGCACAAGGGCTTATGCCAAAGGTTTATGAAGAAACAAGGGGTGTTGCAAGTGAAGTTGCACCTGAAGCAGGACCAATTATTAATACCCTCGAAAAGGTGGACAATTTGGAACAAAATGGAGCAGAGATTATTGAACCCTTAAAAATAGATGGAGAAGGACAAATTATTGAAGGGGCAATGAAATTTGGAGGTGGAGAAAACGTACAAATCGGAGATTTAATTGGTGAAAATTTGAACAAAGAAGAGATTAGTGTAAAAGGGGTTACATTTGAAAAAAAAGAAGGAATTAGCAGGTTAACATTCGGAGAGAATGCAAGTTTGGAAATCTCAGGTAAAAAATTTGAAAATATTAAATCGCAAAGTGAAGCTAAGCTTCCATCATTTATAGAGATTGATTCGACAGGAAAGATCATTAATGCAAGTTTTACAACAAATGAAAGTGGAGGAGTTTATGATTTTGGAAAAGGAGATTTTAAAGCACCACCTAATTCAAGGGTTATTTATAATGTTAATAATAATGAACCGCCAAAAATTGAAATTCCTGAAGGTTCAGAAGATTTTGGAACAATTCTAAAGGGCGAAGATATTCCTAAAGGAGAAGCAATATATCAAAGTAAAAGTGATTTTAAATTTGATGGGAATGAAATTAAAGGTTTAGATGGAAAGATGGGAAGAGTTACAGTTGAAAATGGAAAAATTGTAAAGGTTTTGGAAGGAACTGATGCGACAATTGACGGAATAAATCATAAAACTCAGAATGCAGATTTAAATGTTTACTATGACGAGGAGTTTAATGCTTTGTCACATAAAGGCGAGAATTATTTTAATTATGGAAATAAAAAAATCTGGTTAGGAGGAGAAGGTTTTACTTCGAGTTTAACAAAAGATAACAAAATATTTCCGGAATTTATTGAAGAAAAATATTCAGATTCTTTTACACCACGAAAAGGAAAATTAGAATTTACGGTAAATGGAGGAAATTTAGAGATTTCTAAAATTTCTCCGGATAACAAACCTATTTCATTAGATATAAATGCAGATGGAAAATTTGAAATTCAAAATGGAGCATGGAATTTAAAAGCAGACAATGGAAAAGTTTATACAAATATTAAAGATGATAGTGTTTTTACTACACAATCAGATATGGTAATTCATTATGATACTCCTGAAAAAATCCAAGTGTATGATTTGAATTTGGATACATCTTCTGCTTATAAAATTGATTCAGAAAAGCAAAGAGGATATTTTGCAGAAACATTAGGTATAAAGAATGGAAATGCCCAAGTTGGCTATTCTGAATTTATAGAAGGATTTCCGGTAATAAAAAATACTAACACGTATTATTATTATGATGCATTTGGGAATAGATTTAAAACTCCAGTACTTAAAAAACAAAACAAAGATGTTTTAAATTTAATTGTTGATTCTAAAGAACAAAAATGTTCAGATACACAAATTGAACTTGATGCTTTATATCACTATAATGAACTTGAAAAAGGGAACATTGAAGATTTCGGATATAAAATAGCTAATGGAGAAACTTTAAGATTTTCTAAGGATGAATATTCCATTTTTAGTTCTGGAAAAGTTATTGTTAAAACATACGATGAAAATCTTAAAAATCAACAATTTAAAGAATATGTCGAAAGTGTACAAGCTAATACAAATACAGGCTCATTAGTTAAAACTTTAATTCCAATCAATAATGTTAATGATCTTAGACCAGGGGATATGATTGTTCAGAAGTTGGATCCTAAAACAGGATATGGTCATTTAGTAGGTATTAAAAGTATTAAAAAGATTAAAGGGGCTACTTATTATGAAATTTTTTCGGGTAGTGATCCTGCAACAGAAGCAGCAATATACAACAAACTTTATAGTCAAAATGAATTATTAGCCCTTTCGACTCGAAATATGAACTTTTTAAGATTCCCTAATTAAATCAGAAAGATTTCTTTTATTGCTTTAATCATAATAATGCGGAAGTGCTTACGCTACTCACAACCTTGCTCACATCAAGGGCAATTGGGAAAGTTCGCGAAAACCTTCGGATCAAACTAGGCTGGATTAATGCTCCAGTGGCTTAGTGCCTGCGAGGGTTCGAAAATAAAATTCAAATCCAAAAGGATTAAAAGATTTCTTTTATTGCTTTAAATAGAATAATGCGGAAGTGCCGGAGAAACTCAAGCCCTTGTCCAAAATCAGGGGTTATCGGAAGTTGGACAAAAACTTTCAACTCACGATCTCACTCGCGTTAAAGATACGCAAGCAATTTATTGCTTATGAAATCGTTCGGGTCAAACGAGTTTTCCCACTCCTCAAAAATGTGGAAGTGCCTACGTTACTCACAACCACGCTTGCGATTTTTCAAATTTACTTTTCAGAATTTATTGCAATCGTAATTGCTCAACTCGCAATCCCATATGCGTAAGTTACGTAAACAGATTTAGAGCATATGAAATCGCTCGGGTCAAACGTTTTCCCGCTCCACAATTATTAAAAACTAAATCTTCTAAAAAACTATATGTGGAAGTGCCGGAGCGGTCAAACGGGCTGGATTAAGGCTCCAGTGGCTTAGTGCCTGCGAGGGTTCGAATCCTTTCTTCCACATAAAGATTGAATAGGAAGAGTTCGAATCACTTCAACTGTACTGTCTGTTGAAGTCCCAAAGAATTGAAAAAATTCTTTGAGTTTTCTTCCACATAAAGATTCGAATGGGAAGAGTTCGAATCACTTCAACTGCACTGTCTGTTGAAGTCCCAGAGAATGAAAAGAATTCTCTGAGTTTTCTTCCGCATTAAGATTCGAATGGGAAGAGTTCGAATCACTTCAACTGCACTGTCTGTTGAAGTCCCAGAGAATTTTTTCAATTTTCTGAGTTTTCTTCCAAATCCATTTGCTCGAGTAGCTCAGCCTGGATAGAGCGAAGCACTCCTAATGCTTAGGTCGCAGGTTCAAATCCTGTCTCGGGCGGTTTTTAAAAAGGATTTGAATCCTGCTTAAATTCAAATAAGTTTGAAATCGCAGGTCGAACAATTACACGAGAAAAATAATCCAAAAATTTAGAGAGTGATTGAAAGCAAAATCCTGTCTCGGGCGTTTTTTTAGGTTTTAAATTAATTAAAAAACCAATTATAAAAAACAATAAAATTTAAAACTAAAAGTTTAATAAATAATATTATGCGTGGATAGGTCAATGGCTAGACTTTCTGCCCTCCAAGCAGAATATCCGGGTTCGAATCCCGGTCCGCGCATTTCGGGATGAAGAACCCGAGGGTTCGACGAGTAACTTCGTGGTAGAAATAATAATCCAAATGATTTCGAGCGAAGTTAGGAGAACAGGTCCGCGCATTTCTGGGATGAAGAACCCAAGGGTTCGACGAGTAACTTCGTGGTAGAAATAATAATCCATAAAGTTTCGTGCGAAGGCAGGAGAACAGGTCCGGGCATATTTTAAAAAAATTTATAAACCATATAAGTTGGATAATTTTATGAAAAATTTATATTTTGAATGCAAGAGCAAAGAAAAATTGAAAGAAGAACTACTGGAAGGAACAAATTGGAAAATCCCATTAAGAATAAATCAGGAAGGCCAAGAAGTTTTTAAAGGATTTAATTTTTTTTCTCCGGCAAAAATGATTTCTCCGGATATTACAAGATTTATTTTGGCTAAAGAAATAAAAGAAGATCCAAGATCAATTGTTGGTGTTTTAAAAACAGGAGTCTATAATGACTTGGGTGAACTTCCAAATTATTGGGCAATAAATTTTATTGAGGTCAGGGAAGATAAACAGAAACAAAAAATCGCTACAGGGCTATATCAAGAATTGAATAAAATACTTACACCAGAAGATTATCTTGTTGGAACTTACCTTTCAAAATTAGGTCGTGAAGCAAAACTTCATCAAAAAAGAAAAGAGATTATAACCGTTTGCCCCAATTTTGATACTTCAGATGATTTTTGGAAATATTGCGAAGAAAATGGATTAATTCGTGATAAATTCATAAATTATAAATAACATTAATTCTTTGAAAATTTATGAAAAACCCGAAAAGAATAGTTTTAATTGGCGGAGGAACAGGAATTTATACGCTTCTTAGTGGATTGAAAAAACATGACTGTATTTTAACTTCAATTGTTTCCATGATGGATTCAGGGGGTTCAACTGGTCGGCTTATTGATGAATTTGGAACTCTTCCTGTAGGGGATATAAGAAGAAGCATTATTGCTCTTTCAGAAAATCGAGAGATTATGAGAACACTTTTTGAATATAGATTTAAAGAAGGAGCAGGTTTAAAGAATCATTCAATGGGTAATTTAATTTTAACTGCTTTAACAAAAATAACAGGAACAGAAGAAGAAGGGATTAATTCGGCATGCAAAATTCTAAATGTTAAAGGAAATGTTTTACCTGTAACACTTGAGAAAAGCAATCTTTGTGCAGAGTTAGAAAACGGTGAAATTGTTAAGGGGGAAACCAATATTGATATACCCAAACATAATTCAAATTTAAAAATTAAAAGATTATTTTTAGAGCCATATGCTTTTGCACATGAAAAGGCAATTAAAGCAATTAAAGAAGCAGATATAATTGTTTTGGGTCCGGGGGATCTTTATACAAGTACAATTGCGAATTTGGTTGTTGAAAATATTTCAAATGCAATAAATGAATCAAAAGCAAAAAAAGTTTACGTTTGCAATCTTATGACAAAAAAGGGTGAAACAAATAATTTTACTATTACTCAACATTTGAATGAATTAATTAAGTACTTAGGAAAAGATTGTCTTGATTATGTAATTTATAACTCAAAAATGCCTTCGCAAGAAAGATTGGATAAATATAAGGGCGAAGAATCTCAGACGGTAAAAATTGATTCTGAAAATTTTAAAAAATTTAAGGCGAAATTTATTGGAGAGAATTTAATTTCAGAAACTTCATTAGTTCGACATAATGAAGAGATAATTGCTAAATTAATTTTGAGTTTGGGATAATTACCAACCAGTCCTCTTAAATTTTTTTTCTAAATCTGCAATACTGAAACTTATCAAAGTTGGTCTTCCGTGTGGACATGAATAAGGATTATCAGTTTTTCCTAAATTTTCTATTAACTGTCGCATTTCTACACTTGTTAATTCTTCTCCTGCTTTTACTGATGCACGGCATGCAAAACGAATTATTCTTTCTTCAATTTCTTTGTCGACAATTTTTCCTTTTAAATTTACAAGCTCATTAATAACATCTAATAATAAAGTTGATTTTAACCTTCCAAAAATTTCTGGGATAGTTGTTAATTTTATTGAATTATTTCCAAAATCATCAAAATTAAAACCTAAAGATTCAAAGAAAGTTTTATTATTTAATGCCGCACGATATTGAACAGGTGTTAATTCGATTATTCTTGGGGTTAATAGATTTTGTTTTTTGATCGCTCCGGATTTTTTTTCATTCATAAATTTTTCATAATTAACTCTTTCTTCTGCAGCATGCTGATCAAGAACAATTAATCCTTCAGGATTTTCTCCAATAATATAAGTCTTATTAATTTGCCCAAGCAGATAAAAATTTTCAAAAATATTTTTTTTCTTAGTAAAATTGGATTTTTCCGAATAAAGATTTGTTGAAAGATAATTTGAATCATCTTTAACCATTAAGACAGATTGCTTATCTTTTGCAAATTCATATTTTTTTATCGATTTATGATTTGTTTCATTTTCCAGCGAAGCAGAAACAATTAAATTGCTATTTTGAAAAGCATTTTTTATTGAATTAAAAATAATTCCTGAAATTAATTCTTCTTTTTTAATACGAATTTCAGTTTTTGCGGGATGAACATTTACATCAATTTCTTTTGGATCGATTAATATTTCCAAGATAAAAACAGGATGACGATTTATAAAAAGTAAAGTTTTATACGCTTCATAAATTGCTTGCGAAATAATATTATTTTTTACATATCTTTTATTTACATATAAAGACTGGTCAGATTTATCTGCCCGTGTTAATACAGGTTTTGAGATATAACCTTTAACGATAACTCCATTTTCTTCATAATTTACATTGATTAAATCTTTTGCAATTTCAGGACCATAAACAAAGATAATATTATTAATTAAGAAATTAGTTTTATGGGAGTTTAAAATTTCTTTATTATTATGAATTAATTTAATTGAAACATCATTTTTTATTAAAGCATATTTTGTAATGATATTAATTATTTTTGAAAGTTCAATTTCATTACTTTTAAGAAAATTTTTTCTTGCGGGAACGTTAAAAAATAAATCATTTACTTCGATTATTGTTCCGTTTGAACATCCAATCTGTTCTTCTTTTATTAATTTACCTCCTTCAACTTCAATAAATGTTCCTAAAGAAGAATCAAAAGTTTTGGTGATTATTTTTAAATTTGAAATTTCGGCAATTGAGGCTAAAGCTTCACCACGAAAACCTAAAGAATTAATTGAAAATAAATCTTCTTCATTAGCTATTTTTGAAGTTGTATGACGCTTATATGAAATCAAGGCATCTTCTTTAGTCATCCCTGAACCATTATCTGAAATTTTAATTTTTTTTATTCCTGCGTCATAGATTTCTATTTTTATTTCGTCTGCTCCTGAATCAAAAGAATTTTCTAATAATTCTTTAACGACTGAAGCAGGCCTTTCAATGACTTCTCCTGCGGCGATTTTGTTTATTATCGAATTATCAAGAAGTTTAATTACCATTAAAGAAATAAAAACAAACTATTTTTATTAATTTATGTTTAAAAAATTACAGTTTTTTTAATAGACCTTTTTTCAAGAATAAGTCTCCACGAATAATTTTCGGAAGTGGCTGGTAACAATTATGATAAACACCACTTTGCTGGCTTCTTCCATTGCACTCACCAACTTTACAACTTCCTTGATATTTGCAGGTTCTTTGTTCTTTTGCTGATTTTATTTTATATTCCATTTTTAAGTTAAGAATTAAATGTTTATTAACAGTTTGGCAAAATTAATTAACATTTGTTAATTTTATTGAAAAAGTTTATATATTTGTTAAGTGTATTAAAAATATTGACAAATAAATTAATCATTTGCTAAGTAAAAATGGACCAAATTGACACAAAGATATTAAATGTTTTACTGGAAAACTCTAATCGTTCATATAGAAAAATTGCAAGTTTTGTCGGTGTGTCAGGCGTTACTGTGCTAAAGAGGATGAAGGAGCTGGAAAAAGAAAAAGTGATTAAGAATCATACAATCAATTTAGATTATGAAAAGTTAGGCTATGATGTTAGTGCAATAATAAACATGCGAATAACACACGGAATGTTCAAAGAAGCTGAAAAAAAATTAAGTAAAGAACCAAATGTTTTTGCGATTTATGATATAACCGGAGATTTTGATGCAATGATGATTGCAAAATTCAAAAACAGAAAATCATTAAATACTTTTTTGAAAAAAATTCAGGAATATGATTTTATTAAAAAAACTGAGACAAGTTTAATTTTAAATACAATTAAAGAAGAGAATATAAGGATTTCTTAATTCTCAAATTTATCCCACTTTCCTTCTTCAATTAAGTTCATAATTCTTTTTGCAGAATTTACAACAGCTTCCGGCACTCCTGCAAGTTTTGCAACCTGAATTCCATAACTTTTGTCTGTTCCGCCTTCGATAATTTTTCTTAAAAAGATTATCCTGTCATTTGTTTCTTCTATTGCAATGTTATAATTTTTTATTCCTTTAAACATTTGTTCCATTTTATTTAAGTGATGATAATGTGTTGCAAACAAAGTTTTTGCCTGTATTTTGTTATTCAAATATTCGGCAATTGCCCATGCCAGCGATACACCGTCATAAGTTGAAGTTCCACGCCCAATTTCATCTAAAATTACTAAAGAATTTTTTGTGGCATTATTTAAAATATTTGCTGTTTCGCTCATCTCTACCATAAAAGTTGATTGCCCGTGAACAAGATCATCGTATGCTCCGATCCTACTAAAAATTCTATCAATGGTTGGAAGATTTACACTTTTTGCAGGGACAAAACAACCTATTTGTGCCATTAAACAAATTAATGCTATTTGCCTTAGATATGTAGATTTTCCTGCTAAATTTGGTCCGGTAATAATCATTGTCCTTTTGTCATTATTAAGATTGCAAGAGTTTGTTATAAAATCAATATTTGAAAATGCTTCTATTACAGGATGCCTTGAAGAATTTATTTCTAAAATTCCGTATGAATTAAAAGAGGGTTTACAATAATTATTGACTTCTGAGACAATTGCAAAAGAAATAAAACAATCAAGTTTTGCAATTATTTTTGAAGCTAATTGAATTTGAGGGACATATTGTTTTAAATCTTCTAATAATTTAAAGAATAATTCCTGTTCAAGTTCAAAGATTCTTTCTTCTGCACCCAATATTTTAGATTCTTTTTCTTTTAATTCTTCGGTGATAAAACGTTCTGAATTAACCTGAGTTTGCTTACGGATATAATCCTCTGGGACTAAGTGAAGATTTGATTTTGTAATTTCAATGTAATATCCAAAAACACGATTATAATTAATTTTTAAGGATTTTATTCCTGAACGTTGTCTTTCTCTTTCTTCTAATTCTGTTAAATATTTTTTTGTGTTATGGGTTAATTCCCGCAATTCATCTAATTCAGAGTTATAGCCATTACGAATAATATTTCCTTCACGGATAATTGTATTTGGCTCATCTTTTATTGCATCCTGAATTTTTTTTCTTGCCATTTCCAAGTCAGGAATTTTAGAAATTTTTTGCAATTCAAAACTTTTAGTTTTTTCTAAAAGTTCTTTAATTTTAGGCAAGAATGTTAATGATTGTTTTAATGCAACCAAATCTTTAGGATTTGCGTTACCATATGCTACTCTTGCAATTAATCTTTCAATGTCGTAAACATTTTGCAAAGAATTATTTAAATCAGAACGCAAAAAAATATTTTCTTTTAATTCTTCAACAGAATCTAAACGATTTTGAATTGCATCTTTGTCTATTAAAGGCGAAATAATCCATCTTTTAATTAAACGTTTTCCCATCGGAGTTTTTGTTTTATCAAGCACTCCTAACAATGTAGAATTTTCACTTTGCAAGATTATGTTATTTAATAATTCTAAATTTCTAATGGTTGCATTATCTAAATACATGTAATTATTTAATTCGTATTTTTGAATTTTATTTATATGAGTTAGAGCATTTTGCTGTGTATTTTTTAAATAGGATAATAATGCTCCTGAAGAACTTTGCATTAATTTATCTTGTATTCCAAAACCATCTAAATTTAATGTTTTAAAATGATTATTTAAAACTTCCATTGCTTTTTCATGATAAAAAAATCTATCATCGTAAGAATTAATTAAATGATCTTTTTTTAAATTTAAAATAAATTCTGATTCTTCTAAAGACATTGGAAAAATAATTTCTGCGGGGTTGATTCTTTTTAACTCATTTAAAAATTGGTCCAAGTTTAGTCTTGTTGTTAAAAATTCTCCGGTAGAGAGGTCACAAAAACTTATGCTAAATTCATCGTTGTCTTTTACAAAACTTAAAATATAATTATTTGACCCTTGTTCAAGGATTAAAGATTCGACGACTGTTCCGGGGGTGATGATTCTTACTAAATCTCTTTTTACTAACCCTTTTGCTTTTTTTGGGTCTTCGATTTGTTCAACTATTCCTACCTTGTACCCTTTTTTCACTAATTTTGCTAAATAAGGGTCAAGTGCATGATACGGAAGACCTGCTAAAGGGGCTTTAAATTCACCTTTTCCTCTTGAAGTTAGTGTGATTTCTAATTCTCTGGCAACAGTTTTTGCATCTTCAAAGAAAGTTTCATAAAAATCGCCCATTCTAAAAAGAATTATGCAATCCGGATTTGCATTTTTAATTTTCATATATTGTTGCATTCCAGGAGTGAGTTGAATCATTTAAAAAGATAGAATAGAAGACTTTTATTAATTTTGGTTAAAGAATATTATAAAACAATAATTCTTTTAAACAATAAAAATTTGTTGGAAGAATGAAAAAGCCAATATTAGGAATATTTTTGTTAGGAGCTTCAATCATTGGAAATTATGCACATAACGTTAAAGCAAACGATTTGTCAATATATAAACCAAGAGAAGGATACCAAATGGTAGTCGGAGATTTAAATGGAGACAATTTTCCAGAAATTATATATGATACAGGGGTTATGAAAAAAAATCAAGATGGAGAAGAAAATACACATAGATTAATGCTATTAAAAAATCTAAAAAATAATACATTTGAAAAAAAATTATTAAACTTAAATATCCCTTACCACCCTATGGGAAGTTTTTATGAATATGAGATTATGGACATGGATTTAGATGGTTTCAATGACCTTGTTGTTAAAGGGAAAAATTATTTGACAATCTTCAAAAATAAAGGAGATTTTAAATTTGAAGAAATACAAATATACCCAGAAGAATAAATTTTTTTAATTTAAAATCAATGTTTCCTTTATCAGAATCTTTTTAAACTTTCAATTAAACAATATAACATGGAAAGCTTATCAAAATTACATAATAAATATTATAAGCATTTATTATTGTTTTCAGTTTTACTTTTAGTGTCATCATTTGTATATCTTGGATTTTTTTATTCACAAAATAATGATTTTATTTACAAAGATATTTCTTTAACCGGTGGTACAACAGTTACAATTACGGATAATATTGATGCAGTGAAGTTAAAAGAAGATCTTAATAATAAGCTTGAAGAGATGAACACAAGAGAAATTTATGATTTAATTACTAAAGAACAAAAGGCATTAATTATTGAAACAAAAACAGATGGAGAGACAGCTAAATTAATTTTAGAAGAATATCTTGGATATGAATTAACAAGTGAAAACTCAAGTTTTGAATTTACCGGTTCAACTTTAAGTGAAAATTTTTATAAACAATTATTAATTGCAATTTTATTTGCGTTTGTTTTTATGGGGATAATTGTTTTTATTTTATTCAGAACTTTTGTTCCTTCAGTAGCAGTTATTATTTCAGCATTTGCGGATATTATTATGACTTTAGTTGTTGTAGATTTATTTGGAATAAAGATGTCAAGTGCGGGTATTGTTGCTTTCTTAATGCTTATTGGTTATTCTGTTGATACAGATATTTTACTTACAACCAGACTTCTGAAAAGAAGTGAGGGGTCATTAAATCAAAGGATTCATGGTGCATTTAAAACAGGAATGACTATGACATTGACTTCACTAATGGCAGTACTTGTTGCATTATTAATTGTTCAATCTTTTTCAATTGTTTTGACACAAATTTTTACTATTCTTTCAATTGGTTTAATTTTTGATATGTTTAATACGTGGATTACTAATGTTTCAATTCTAAAATGGTATATGGAGACTAAAAAATGATGAAATTAACATGGAGAATTTGGATATTAATAATTATTTTAGTTATGTCATTAATTTCAATATTTGGCATTCCTCCAACATTTATGCAAAAAGGAGTGATTATTACAAGCATTGATTCAAATTCTACTGCATTTATTCAAGGATTAAAACAAGGACAAGTTATTACAGGGGTTGATGGGGAAGATATCAATAATTTAGAAGATTATACAAGAATCATTCAAGGGAAATATTTAACAGATGAAAATGTTAAAACGATAATTAATACTAAAGATTCAGAGATTATTTTATTTACAAATTCTGCTCCGGAGATTATTGTTACGGATATTCCTAAAACAAATATTAAAACAGGTTTAGATTTAGCAGGGGGTTCACGAGCACTTATTCAAGCAAAAGATAAAGACCTTTCAACTGAAGAATTGAGGGATTTAGTTGATGTTATTAGAAATAGATTAAATGTTTATGGTATCGCTGATATGAATATTAAGGCAATTACAGATTTAAGCGGAAAGAATTATATGCTTATTGAAATTGCCGGGGCGACTCCAAAAGATTTAGAGGAGTTGATTTCAAAGCAGGGTAAATTTGAAGCAAAGATTGGAAATGAGACTGTATTTGTCGGAGGGGATAAAGATATTTCTTCTGTTTGCAGAAATGATGCAAGATGTGCAGGAATTGAAACATGCCAGCAATCTAACGAGGGATATTTTTGTAATTTTAGATTTACAATTTATTTGAGTGAAAATGCTGCAACAAAACATGCCGAAATTACTGATAAATTAAAAGTTAATAGTTCTACTCAAGGGAATTATTTAGAAAAACCTTTAGATTTATATTTAGATAATAACTTAGTTGATACATTATTAATTAGCGAGGGGTTGAAAGGAACTGTTACTACTCAGATTTCAATTTCCGGTTCAGGAACAGGGGCAGACCAATCAGAAGCATATGATGCTGCAAATGTAAATATGCATAAGCTTCAGACAATTTTAATTACAGGTAGTTTACCTTATGAATTAGAAATTATTAAATTAGATACAATTTCACCATTACTAGGAAAAGAATTTATTCGGTCTATTTTATTTGCCGGTTTAGCTGCAATACTTGCTGTTGCATTAGTTATTTTCATTAGATATAAAAATTTTAAATCTTCAATGGCATTATTAATGACAGTTTTTTCGGAGATTATAATTATTTTGGGTATTGCTTCTTTTATTGAATGGAATCTTGATCTACTTAGTATTGCAGGTATTTTAGCTACAATTGGTACGGGTATTGATAGTCAAATAATTATTTTGGATGAGTCTAAACAGAAGGAATCATTGAGTCTTAAACAAAAGCTTAAGAGGGCATTTTCGATTATTTTAGGAGCATATTTTACTGCAGTTGTGGCATTGCTACCTTTATTATGGGCTGGAGCAGGATTATTGAAAGGTTTTGCAATTACTACTATGATTGGTGTTACTGTTGGAGTTTTAATTACCAGACCTGCATTTTCAGATATGATTAAAGGGATTAATGAGTAAAAATGAAAATCGGATTTATGGGCATGGGTTTTGTGGGGGGAACAACAGCAAAGGTATTAGAATCAGTACATGAAATTATACCTTATGACATTGATCCAAAAAAAGGTTATTTGGAAAATTTATTGAAATTAAAAGACGCAGAAGCAATTTTTTTGTCAGTTCCAACTCCAATGATGCCTAGTGGAAAAATAGATTATTCTCCAATAAAAAATTCATTGGAAACATTAACCGAGGTTACACAAGAGATGAATAACAAACCCCTAGTAATAATTCGTTCGACAGCTGTTTCAGGAACCACTGACAGTTTAGAACAAAAATATCCTTTTGATTTTGCATTTAATCCTGAGTTTTTAAGAGAAAAATTTGCATTAGAGGATATGAAGAATACTAACCGAATAATAATTGGAGCAAATAAAGAGGAGTGTGGAAAAAAAGTTGAAGATATTTACAAACCAATTTTTCCAAACGCTAATTATATTCATTTGACTACAAAAGAAGCTGAAATGGTAAAATATATGGCAAATGTTATGTTGACATTACAAATAGCAGCTGCTAATGAGTTTTATCAGATTTGCAAATCAATGAATATTGATTACAATACAATAAAAAATGCTGTTCTTTTGGATGAGAGAATTGGGAGAAATCTAAATGTTCCTGGACATGATGGGGATTTAGGTTTTGGAGGAAAATGTTTCCCAAAAGATTTGAATGCTTTAATTTATCTGGCAAGAGAAAACAATTATCGTCCTTATTTTTTAGAAGAAGCATGGAGACTTAATGAACGATTGAGGAAAAATAAAGATTGGCTTGAAATTAAAGGAGCAATTTCAGAAAATTGCGATTTTAAAAAATGATTTCTAGTGAAAAATATAAAGATATTCTTGAAGAAATTCCGATTTGTTGTGTTGATTTATTGATTCACGAGGGGAAAAAAATTCTTCTTATAAAAAGAAATGAAGAACCGGAAAAGAATAAATGGGCTTTAATTGGGGGGAGGATTCATAAAAAAGAATCACTTATTAATGCTGTTAAAAGAAAGGCATTTGAAGAAATTGGTTGTGAAATTGAAATTGAAAAATTTTTAGGGGTTTATGAAACGGTTTTTGATAAAGGGTCATTTGAGGATTTAAAGACTGGAATTCATACGATAAATATGACTTATTTGGCTCGATTAAAAAATCCAAAAGAGGAAATCAAAGTTGATTCTACAAGTTCAGAATATAAATGGTTTAACAAAATTGAAAAAAATATTGCTATTGCGGTTCAAAAAGTTATTAAAGATTCAAAAATTCTAGATTAAAATGCTACCCATAACTCATTTTATTTTAGGTTTAATACTTTCAGGAGGGTTAGTTTATTTTTTTGATTTTTCATTAATTGCCGGGGCAATTGTTCTTTTGTCGAGTGTATTAATTGATATTGATCATTATTTTTATTATGTTCACAAAAAAAATAATTGGAGTTTAAAAAATTCTTATAGTTGGTTTATAGAACACGGCAAAAAATTAAAACAATTAGACCAAAAAGAAAGAAAAAAGATTTATATGGGATTTTGTTTTTTGCATGGTATTGAAGTACTGTTTGTTTTATTTTTACTGGGAGATTTTGTTTCACCTTATTTTTTGTTTGTCTTATTTGGTTTTGCATTTCATTTAATGCTTGATATTTTTCATAACTTTTTTTATGGTCATACGAGATTAGATAAATTTTCAATAATTTATGATTATTTCAAATATAAAAAATTGAAGTTTATTGAAGAGGCGGATGGGATTTAATACGAGGAGTTAATTTTTCCCCAAATACTTTTTATAAAAATCTAAAGTTCTGTCTACACCTTCCTCTAAAGATATTTTTGGAATAAAACCTAATTTTTCAATTGCAGAAATATCTACAGAAACTTCCTGAGGTTGTGCAATTTCAGGTTGTTTTACAATTATTTTACTTTTACTTTCAGTTTTTCTTATAATTTGTTCTGCAAGAGAATAAATATTATATTCTTTTCCTCCACTAATATTATATTCCTTATTCCATTCATTATTTGTTGCTAAGATTATTGCATCAACAAAATCATCAACATAAGTAAAGTCTAATGTTTTAGTTTTAGGATTTCCATAAATTTCCAAAGGTTTATCTTCTAATGCATTTACACAGAAAAGATGCATTAATCTTTTTGTTTCATCCCACATTGGACCATAAACTGTTGAAGGTCTGATTATTAAATATTCTAAGCCATATGAATCTCTATAACCTTTACAAAGTTCTTCTCCGTAAAGTTTTGAAGCAGTATAAGGATTTCTTTCAGAAGATAAAACTCTTGAAGACGAAAAATTTACTACTTTGGGAATATTATTTTTTCTGCAAAATTCAATTACTGCAAAAGTTCCCTCTGAATTTACTAAATGAGTGTACTCAGGATTTGAAATTGATTGATTGATTTTACAATGTGCTGCCAAATGATACATTGCATCAATTTTTTCAGTAGAAGTATAATTCTTTAGATCAAGGATATTTTTTCCATCTCTTAAATCACAAGTTAAAACAATTTCATTTCCTTCTTTTTCTAATCTTTGTTTTAAGAAAGATCCAATTAAACCTTTTTCTCCTGTTATTCCAATTTTCATAAATTTCAAGAGAATTATGGACTTAAAAAGATTATGCCAATTAAAAAGCTAAATTAAAATCTAAAACTAATTGAGAAACCATTTCCATGCAGGGATTATTCTTATTGTGAATTTGCCTTTCCATTTGTAATGGAAACAAATCGATAAAAGTTTCCATTACAAATGGAAACCTTTTTAGTGCAAAATCTTGAATCAATAATTTGATAAATTATGCCATTTAAAGATAATAATTAAAAGGAAAGATAATTTAATTATAATATGGAAAATTTTATTAAAGAAGAAGAAAAAGATTTTTTGAATATTTTTCAAAGATTAAAAAAAAGAGATTTTTCAGGAAATACCGGGCAGGCGATTAAAAATTCAACTTACCAAATCGCTACAAGTTTAGTTTATAAAATTAGTTCAATAATTTTTACAATAGTTGTTGCAAGATTATTAATGCCAGAACTTTACGGACTTTATGGTTTAGCACTTTCAACAATAGTCTTATTCATGGCTTTTTCAGACTTTGGAATTGGGACAGCATTATTAACATTTATTGCAAAAAACATTGATATAGATAAGAAAAAGGCAAAGGGATATTATAATTTTCTTTTTAAATATAAATTAATTTTAATAGTTATAATTTCCTTTATTTTGATTGTAACAAGTTATTATATCTCAAATATTTATTACAATAAACCAATTTTTTATGCACTTCTTGCAGGAGCATTATATATTCCAACTTATCAACTAATGACTTATTTTATTTACTTTTTTGTTGCACAAAATAATTTAAAAATCGGGCTAATTAATGAAACAATTGTTCAATTTCTTAGGTTAATTTTTGTTCCTTTGGCAATTATATTATTTTTAGGAAAAGTAAATAATGAAATTTTATTATTAATAATCTTTTTAGTTATAACTTTTGCATATTTTGTCGGAATGTTATTTTTATATTTTTCAATTCACAAACAAAAATTTATTGAGATAAAAGAAGAACAATTAACGAAAGACGAAAAAAAAGAATTAAATAAATTTATTTTGCCTTTATCAATTACTGCTCTGTCAGGATTATTTTTTGGAAGCATTGATTTACTTATATTAGGACATTTTGTTGAGTCTATATTTTTGGGTTATTTTCAAGCGGCATTTAATTTAATTGGTTCAGCCACAGCAATTGTTGCATTTTCGGGCACAGCATTATTTCCGATTTTAAGTAAATTAAAAGGAGAGCAATTTGAAAAAGGATTTAATAAAGGAATGATAATTACAGGTTTAATAGCAATTTCTGCAACAATTTTTACATTTACTTTTGCTAAATGGATTATATTAATTATTTACGGGAAAGAATATATAAATGCAGTTTTATTATTGCAATTACTTTCTCTTTTATTAATTAATATACCACTTTGTGGTCTTTATGGGTCATATTACTTTATTCAAAAAAAGACAAAAATGTATTCAGTTCTTTTGATAATTTCAACATTAATTAATATTATATTAAATTATTTATTTATAATAGCATTACTTCCTCAAGGAATGATGCAGGCAGTAATTGGCTCATGTGTTGCTACAATTATAAGCAGATATATGTTTTTATTTGGATTAATATTTTTTAGAAAGAGATAATATTAAATCAATTGCGTTAGATAAATTATCAAAACTATAATTAGATATCATCTTTGTTTCCAAATTATTTCCCAGATAAACAGTTTGTAATCTTTTTTTTATTCCTAATTCAATATCAGATAAAGAATCCCCTATCATCCAACTATTTTCCATATCAATCTTAAAATCTTTTTCTGCCATCTCAATCATTCCAACATCAGGTTTTCTACATTTACATTCACCATAATTATGTGGACAAAAATAAATCTTATCAATATTTATTCCATATTTATCCATTTCATTTAACATTTTATTATGAATTAATTCTAAATCATTTATAGAAATCTTTTTTCTTGCAATACCTCTTTGATTTGTAACAATAATTAATAAATAATCTGTTTTAGGAACTTTTTTCAAACTTTCCAAAACCCCGGGTAAAAATTCAAATTCATTAAATGAAGAGATATATTCTCCTTCAATTGCTTTTTTATTTATTACTCCATCTCTATCCAAAAAAATTGCTTTTTTCATAAAGTGATAAGAAATATCAATTTTAAAAGATTTTCTAATAATTTTCATTGATGTCGAGGAGTAAAAATTTTTGGACAAACTTTATTAATTGAAAAAATATATTATTTTTTATGGATGACATAATTAATAAGTCGATTCAAGAGTCTTTAAAGGTTAAAAAAGAATTATTTCAGGAGATAGATTCAATACACCAAGTTAGTCAGTTACTCATTAATGCATATAAAAGAGGAAATAAACTTTTAGTTGCTGGAAACGGGGGTTCTGCGGCAGATGCTCAACACTTTATCGCAGAAATTGTAGGTAAATACAAAATGGAAAGAAAAGGATTGCCGGGAATTGCATTAACAACGAATACATCTATTCTTACTGCTATTGGAAATGATTATGGATATGAACATGTTTTTAGGAGACAAATTGAAGCTCAGGGAGAACCAGGGGATATATTTATTGCTATTTCAACATCCGGAAATTCTGAAAATTTGATTACCGCATTAGAAGAAGCTAAAAAAAACAAAATAATCACAATTGGATTATTAGGCAATAATGGGGGTAAAATGGGAAAATTATGTGATTATAACATTATCATCCCCTCAAAAAATACCCCAAGAATACAGGAGATGCATATTTTTGTAATTCATGTAATCTGCGAATTATTCGAAAAAGAATTATTTGAAAAAAGGATTAAAAATTAACCTAAAATTCTTTTTAATTCATCTTTGTTATTTATTATTTCACTTAAACCCTTTTCAAAACTTCTGGGGGAAAATTCCGGATAAATATTTTTTAATCTTGAAATATCTGTTCTTTTTTCAAAAGTGCCATCTGGTTTTGATAAATCCCATTTAAGATTAATATTAATCTTCAATTCTTTTTTTAATATTTCAGCAAATTCTTTAATAGAATAGTCAAATCCTGTTCCAATATTCACAATTTCCGGAGAGGAATAATTTTTCATTAAATAAATTAATGCATCTGCACAATCTTCTGAGTAAAGTGCTTCTCTTCGAGGATTTCCTGTACCCCAGAGGGTTATATCAGTTCCATCTCTTTTTGCAAGTAAAAATTTTTTAATTAATCCTGGAATCATATGCCCATTTTCTAAATCATAAGTGTCTTTTAAACCATAAAGATTTGTTGGCATTGCACAATTTGCATCAATACCATATTGCTCACGATATAATTGGCATGCAACAATTCCCATGCCTTTTGCGACAGCATAGCCTTTATTAGTTTCTTCAAGTTCTCCTTTCATAAATCGTTCTTCTTTTATTGGCTGAGGATTAATTTTAGGATAAATGCATGATGAACCGGTATAAAGGATTTTAGACCCTAAAGAATTTTCTTTTGCTGATTCAAGCAAATTAAGTATCATAATTGAATTTTGATATAAAAAATCTGCTTGTCTTTTTTTATTGCCCATTATCCCACCAACTAATCCTGCAACCATAAAAAGATTATCAGGTTTTTCAGATTTCAATAAATTATCAATAGAATTTTTATTCA
Source organism: Nanobdellota archaeon (assembly GCA_013329055.1). GTDB lineage: Archaea > Nanobdellota > Nanobdellia > Pacearchaeales > GW2011-AR1 > GW2011-AR13 > GW2011-AR13 sp9966u. The sequence continues at coordinate 40,404 of DUKY01000015.1, read as the reverse complement.
AAAGATTAACTTCTTTGCTTCTGGGAGATAAAATATTTTGATAATTGTGTTTTTTTAATTCCCGATTAATTGCACTTCCTAAAAGACCATTTCCTCCTAAGATTAAAATTTTTGAATCTTTTTCCATTTTAATATAAAATCCCCTTATTTTCTTTAATTAAATTATAATCATGCTTTATCATTAATCTTGCTAATTCTTCAAATTTGGTTTTAGCAACCCAACCTAATTCTTCTTTTGCTTTTGTTGGATTCCCGATTAATATGTCTACTTCTGTAGGTCTAAAATATTTAGGATTTATTTTTATAATTATTTTTTTAGTATTCTTGTCTATACCAACCTCATTTATCTCTTTTCCAGACCATTCTAAATCGATTTTAAGCTCTTTGCAGCAAACTTCAATAAATTCTCTAACACTATGAGTTTCTCCTGTCGCAATCACAAAATCTTGTGGTTTTTCTTGCTGTAACATTAGCCACATTGCTTTTACATATTCTTTTGCATGCCCCCAATCTCTTTTTGAATCTAAATTACCTAATTCTAAAAAATCCTGCTTACCTAATTTAATTTTTGACAACCCTAAAGTTATTTTTCTTGTTACAAAATTAAATCCTCTTCTTTCACTTTCATGATTAAATAAGATTCCATTACAAGCAAATAAATTGTATGCTTCTCTATAATTTTTTATTATCCAAAATCCATATAATTTTGCTACACCATAAGGACTTCGAGGATAAAAAGGAGTTTTTTCAGATTGAGGGATTTCTAAAACTTTTCCATATAATTCTGAAGTAGAAGCTTGATATAATTTAGTCTTTTTTTCTAAGCCTAAAATTTTTATTGCTTCTAATAATTTTAATGTTCCTAAAGCATCAATGTTAGCAGTAATTTCAGGGATTTCAAAAGAAATTTTTACATGGCTTTGAGCGGCTAAATTATAAATTTCATCAGGTTGAATTTTTTGCAATAAATTTGTTAAAGAGATTGCATCAGTTAAATCTCCGTAATGTAAAAAAAGTTTTTTATCTAATATATTTTTATCATTATATAAATGCTCAATTCTCCATGTGTTAATAGATGCAGATCTTCTAATAAGTCCATGAACTTCATATCCCTTTTCTAAAAGCAATTCTGCGAGGTAAGAGCCATCTTGCCCGGTAATACCGGTAATTAATGCTTTTTTCATTTAAATATTAAAACAAATAGATTTTTATAATTATTTACATTAAAAAAGAGATGTTAAATAAATTAGTTTTTACAAAAAAAAATCCTTTAATAGAAGCAAAATTTGGAAAAAAGAAAATTTTTAATTTTTTAAATCTGTATAGTCTTTGGCTTTTTAATAATAATAAACTTTTTCAAAAAAGCATAAATTCTAAAAATAATTTAAATTTTCCAGATGGCAAACCTGTTGCTAAAAAACTTAAAATTTTACAAGAAAGGGGTCCAAGTTTTACAAGAAATTTTTTACAAGATGATTTCGCAAGAGATAAAAAACATTTTTTTATTGGACTTGAAATTTCAGAAATTGAACGATTATCAAAAGTAACAAAAATTCCAAAGAAAAAGATTTGGGCATATAATCCCCCTTTCATTAAAGAAATGGAATTTTCAAATAAAGAAAAAATAAAAATGATTCAAAAGATAAATAATTTTAAAACAGATTATTTATGGATTTGTGTTGGGAACCCTAAACAGGAAATTCTTGCAAATCAAATTTTTAATTCTATTAAAGTTAATAAAATTTTTAATGTTGGTGCAGCATTGGATTTTTTACTTAAAAGAAAAAAAGAATGCCCTAATATTTTGCAAAATATGGGAGTAGAATCAGTTTATTTAGGGATTACTAATCCAAAAAGAGCTTTTAAGAAAATTAAAAAAAGTTTTATTGGATTAAAATACCTTAAAGGGATAAAATTAGAATGAATGAAAAAATATTATTTTTAAGTCCGCTTCCACCCCCACATTATGGAAGTGCAATGTCAAGTCAAATGTGTTTAGAAATATTGCAAAAATCAAATAAATTTGAAGTTAAAAATATTAAATTAAATTATTCTAAAAATGTCAAAGATGTTGGACATTTTAATTTAGATAAAATTAAAGGATTCTTTATCGTTAAAAAACAGATTAAAAAGTTAATTGGAGAATTTCAACCAGATATTATTTATTTTGTTCCTGCCACATCTGGTTTAGGATTAATTAGAGATTCTTATTTTGTAAAACAAATAAAAAAATTCTCAGGTAAAAAAGTTATATTTCATATTCGAAGCAGAATTACTGAAGAATCTTGGGATAAAAATAAAAAGATACTTATTGAAATGCTTAAAGGAAAAAAAGCAATTGTTTTAGATAAATCATTAGTTGAAGATTTACATAATTTAATTGATAAAAAAAACATTTATGTTTTACCGAATGCAATTAAAAACGAATTGACTCAAAAAGAAATTGATAAGATATTAAAGAAAAGAAAAGAAAAAGAATCTTTAGAGATTTTGTTCTTATCAAACATGGATGAAAGTAAGGGTTGGTTAAAATTACTTTTAGCTTGTAGAATTCTAAAAAATAAAAAGATTAAATTTAAAGGGAATTTTATTGGGGCTTGGACAAGAAAAGAAGACGAAAAAAAATTTAATTCTATTATAAAAGAACATGATTTAAAAAAAGAAGTTAAATATTTAGGTAAAAAAGTTGGAAAAGAAAAAGAAAAATTCCTTGAAAATTCAAATGTTTTAGTTTTTCCTACAGAATATAAATTAGAAACTTTCGGGAGAGTAATCATTGAAGCAATGATGTTTGGTTTACCTGTTATTGCTAATGGAATTGCAGCAATACCAACAATAATTCAACATAATAAAACGGGTTTTATACTTAAAAAAAATACTGTTCAAGAGATTGCAGATTATTTAGAAAAGTTACAGGATACAAAACTAAGAGAAAAAATGGGTTATGAAGGACGAGAAAGATTTTTACAAGAATATGAAATTCAAAAATATAAAACAGAATTTTTGAAGATTATTGAGAAAGTTTAATAATAATTAAAGTTTGTAAACTTTTGTTTATATATGTAAAGAAAAGTTTATCTTAATTAGTTTATTTCGCTCTTAGGGGGATTTTAATTAACTAAGATTTCTTTGATTATGCAATACTAATAATTATTTTAATTTTTATTCCAGTATTTATACCATCTATAAAACAGATATAATCTAATTTTATAATTATTATGCACTAAAGAGTTTGTCGGAAAAATTTTAGCGGGATAAAATTGAATCCATTCTTTTGGCAATATTTCTTTTAATTCTTCTAAGCTTTTTTCAAGTTCTTTTTTATATTCTGGTTTTGTTATCCAATCATTTATCGGTGGAGTGAATCCTTGTTTTTTCTTATTTATTATTCTTGACGGTAAAAAATCTTTTATTATTTCACGAAATAAATTTTTTTCATTAAACATTGAGACAATATTTTTTGAGGGGGATTGCATTGAAAGTTCAATTAATCGATAATCTAGGAAAGGGCATCTTATTTCCATAGCATTTGCCATTGAAGCTCTGTCAACTTTTGTTAAAAAATTATCTGGCAGGGTATAAAATTCAATATCCATTAATCTTACTGCTTGAATTAAATCATTATTTGTCTTTTCTAAACATTTTTTTAATCTTTTTTCTAAAATTTCCCTTGTAATTTGAGGCTTAAAAAAATCTGTTCTAGCTTCGGAATAAAATGATTCTTTTGAGAGTAAACTTAATTTTAAACCTTCTTTTAATTTTGAATAGGGTATAAACATTAATAATTTTCTAATTGATTTAGGCATTTTTCTTAAAATTGTTAATTGTAGTGCATATTTATATCTCGGATAACCACCAAAAACTTCATCACCACCATCTCCACTTAAAGATACAGTTAATTCTTCCCTTGCGAATTTTGTTAGAAATTCCGTCGGAAACATTGAAGAATCCGAAAAAGGCTCATCAAAATAATAAAAGATTTCTTTTAATTGATTTTTAAAATCTTTTTCAGTATAATATTTATGATGATGATTTGTTTTAAAATGATTTTTTGTGATATTTATATAAGGAGTTTCATCATATTTTCCTTCAAAACCAATTGAATAAGTATTAATATTTTTATTAAACATTTGTGCAAAATTTACTATTGTTGAAGAATCGAGTCCTCCTGAAAGAAATGCCCCTAAAGGAACATCAGAGATCATTCTCAATTTAGTTGAGTCTTTAATTAAGTTATAAAATTCTTGTTTAAAATTCTTTTTTTGGGGGTTATAATTTGGCCATTCATAATAATATTCTTTTTCTAAATTATTTGTTTTAAGATTATAGATTAAAGATTGTCGTTGTTCTAATTTATTTATATTTTTATAAATCGAATAAGGTGCTGGAATAAATCCTAATGAAAAATATAAATCAATTGCATCTTTATTTAATTCAAATTTTATTTTGTGTTTTAATATTCCTTTTATTTCTGAAGAAAAAATAAATTTATTTTTATCAAAATAATAATATAGGGGTTTTTTTCCTACTCTATCACGAGATAAGAATAAAATTTGTTTTTGAGGATCATAAATACAAAATGCCCACATTCCATTGAATTTTTTAACACAATCTTTTCCCCATTCAAGATATGAAGCCAATATTATTTCAGTATCAGAATTAGATTTAAATTTATATCCTAATTTTACCAATTCTTCCTTTATCTCTTGAAAATTATAAATCTCTCCATTAAATGTTATTGTGACTTTATTTTTTTTATGAATATAAGTCATTGGTTGTGCCCCATTTTGAGATAAATCAATAATTGCTAAACGCCTATGCCCTAAAGAAATATTTTTATCAAAAAAAGAACCTTCTGCATCAGGACCCCTATGAGCGATTGAATAATTCATTTGCTTTAAGAGAGGCTTATTGATAAAATTAAAACCATTTATTCCGCACATGAATAAGAGAAGAGAAAGGGATTTTTAAGGGTTTTTAGAATAAATTTCGGAGAATTTATTCACAATAAAAATCTTCTTCAAAACGATTAAGGAGTTTAATTTTATAATTTTTATTGAGAGATTTGATAACACGAGGTAAAACAATTTTATCATCAGCTTTATGATATGCAGACAATGTTAATATCGGTTTATCTTTATGAATTAAATTTTTTGCCCCTAAAAGAGCTTTTTCTTCATTTCCTTCTATATCCATCTTAATCAAACCAACATCCTTTAGATTATTTTTTTTAATAAAATCATCCAGTCCAATAACTTTAACTAATTCAAATTTACCATGAACTTTATTTAAGGAAGCAGAACCATCGGCAATATTGTCAAAAAAAATTTTTTCAGAAGAGCTTTCATTTCCAATAGCATTTTTGAAAGATAAAATATTTTTTTCAAATTTATTCAATTTAATATTCTCATTTAAAATTTCAAAAGTTTTAGAGAGGGGTTCAAAAGAATAAACTTTCTTAGCTCCAAGTAAAATGCATAAAAATGAAAATGCCCCATGATGTGCACCACAATCTAAGATAATCTTTCCTTTAATCTTCTCAGAATTAATGTTATACTGATTTTTTACAAAAATTCCAATTATATCCCCCGTGAGATTAAATAAATGAAAATTATTCATATTGAAGTTAACTTTTTGACTATCATTAAAAATTAAATTTAATTCAATAATTTTATCAAAATAAGGTGTACTGCTTATTCTTTTCATTAAAGAATATTCAGAAAGAGCCGGTTTTACCCCAAATACTTTTCTAATAACGCTCTTAGTAAAAATAATTAAAATATCAAAAAAATAAAAAGGATTTAAAAAAATTGATGAAAAAGCCTTCTTTTTAAAATCAATAGAAGTCAAAAAGAGAAATTTTTCTAATTTTTTTTTAGATAAAACAATAAAAAAATCCTTATCTGTTTTTAAGATAATCTTTTTCACTTTAAATTCCATAAATAAACTTTATAAAAATTACTTTTTAATTTTATCTCTTATCCAATACATGGATAGAATTCTTTAAAAATATCAATAAATCTAACAAATTAACTTGAATTTTACTGAAAATTGATTTATTAAACCTTTTTGCTTCAGTATTTTTAATAAAATCTAAAATAATTTTTTTATAAAAAGGAATTCTCTGATAATATTCTTTAACTCTTGTTGGAAATAATGAACTGGGATAAATATCTCCATAAATAGTCCCTTGATAAGTTAAATAACCATTTAACCAATAAGTATTGTAATTCTTTTTTACTTCCCAGTATCTTAATTCATGGTCTAAAGGGAGTGTAAAAGGTTTTATATCCCTGGAAAATTTTTTCGCAGATTTCGAATTTATAAAAAATGATGCAGTAGTTCTTGTTTTTTTATGATTTTTATCTAATTTTTTAAATTGAAGATTATCTACAGATAAATATTTTTTTGCATCATTTACACCAAAATCAGTATAAGCAATATCAAAATCTTTGGGTAAAATTCTTAATATTTTTTTTAGTTTGTCTAAAAAATTTTCTTCCAAAATTACATCATCTTCTAAAATAAGATAGATATTATTCCCTTTTCTTTCTGCAAGAAAATCAAAAAGCTTTAGTTCATTAATTCCGAGTTTCATATCACCATGCGATAATTCACGAGGCATAATAGAAGGAGTAATTTTATCATGAGAAAATTTAATTCTTTCCGTCCAAATATCTTTATCAAATTTATAATATTTTTTTTTAAGATTTGAAAAATCCTGATTTATTTTTTGGATATGCCAAAAACAAAATTTTTCTAAACCAAAATATTTTAACCGTTTTTCTAAATAACTTCTTCTTTCTTTTAATAATTCATAGTGCACAATATGTATCTCAAAATTTTTAAGGATCATTTTAATTGAAAATTTCCTTCATTCTTTTTTATAATAGATTATAATTATTTTTAAAATTTTTAAATTTATTGAATAAATAAATTAACATTTATAGATTATTTTAGCAGGTTTAGAATTTGAATTATATTTATCCGCAAACTCCATAAATTCAATTATTTTTTCTCTTGGGACATTTCCAGCTAAAACTTTTAAACTATGGTGATTTGCCTCTTCTCTTGCAAAATCAATTACTTTGTTCTTTTTGGAAAATTTAGTCCCAGGATAAGGGGTATAGATTGCGGCACTAACATATGAAGGTCGAATCTCATCAATTAATTGAATCGTTTTATCCACATCCTCAGAAGTTTCATCAGGAACACCAACCATGATATAAGCCAACCAAGGCATAGAAAACTTATTTAATAAATTTGCTGCTCTTTTTATTTGGGTAAGATTAATTTCTTTATTCATTAAATCCAAAACTTTTTGACTTCCACTTTCAATACCAACTTTTACCATAGAACAACCAGATTGAGACATCTTTTCAAGCATATTCTCGTTCAACCTATCAACCCTTGTCAAACAACTCCATTTATAATTTCTTTTTTGTATGCCTTCACAAAAATTTTCTACTCTTTTACGATTTAGTGTGAAAGTATCATCAACCAAATAAAACTTTTGAGTCCCATAATTTTTATGAATAGAATCCATTTCATTTAAAACATCATCAATCTCTCTAAAACGTATAGACCTGCCCCATAAACTTTCTGAACAACAAAAATTGCAAGAACCAGGGCAACCACGGGAGCTCATTACAAACCCCAAATCATTGGGTAAATAATCTTTTAAATTAATAAGAGATTCTCTGGCAGGCCAAGCCAATTTTTTAATATCTTTTATTCTTTCTGCCTTAACAATTTTTTCAGTTAAAGCTTTTTCAAAAACATTTTCTCCTTCACCTTGAATAACACTGTCAATACAACTATCTTCTCCAAAGGCATCTTCGGGATAAATTGTTACATGCGGACCGCCAGCGATTATTCTTTGTACACCTAAATCTTTAGCAATTTTAGCAACAATTAATCCACTTTTTAATTTTGTTGAAATAAGAGAAATTCCAACTACCTCCGGATTATAGGATTTTATTTGTGATTCTATATCTTTCCAAATAACGTGATCTAAATTATTAATCCCACTTAAATATTCATCATAATGATTTAATTTTGCAATAAAAGGATAAGGATTGCCTTTTGGATTATAATCGGCATCAAATACATTCACAATATTACCTTTAGATTTTAACTCTCCTGCTAAAGAAAGTAATCCTATTGGAATGCCATTTTTAGAAAAATTCATAAACTTTTGAAAAGGGGGATCAATTAATAAAATTCTTTTTTTCATAAAACTTATTTAAGTTAGATGTTTAAAACCTTTTCCATAACTATTTATATATATAACTTTGATTAAAATTTACCTAATTTTTTAAATATTTTTTTCAACAAATAACTGAAAAAATCATAAAATGAAAATAGACTAAAATTTGAAAAAAAACTTAAATAACTTTTAAGATAATTTACTCGAGGCTCAACGATTTTATTTTCATTCAAAGGAAAGTCCAGTTTAAATCTTTCTAAAGTTTTTTCATTTTTTTTGTAATTAGTTGTATGAGTTCCTTCGTCAAACCCTAAATTAGTTATTAAATTTACTTTTGGGATAATTGCTAACCCATTATTAATTTTACACGCAAATCCCCATTGATAATCCCATGTATTAATTTTATTACTATAAGTTAATTCATAAATCCTTAAAGTATTAATTTTATTAAAAAGAGGATATTTTCTTAAAAATTTAAAAAAAGTCCATCTATACTGTGGCCAACCTTTCATGCCAACATCATATTTTTTCCATACCCTTTTCCATGTTGCCCAACCCCAAACATTAAAGACATTTGAAAAAAAATAATCTTCTTTTATTTTGGATTTAATTTCAATATTTGTTCCAGAAATGTGCATAATTTCTGGATTATCACTATATTTTTCAAGCATCTCTTGGCAAAATCTAAAAAAAGATTGTGATGGTAAACAATCATCTTCTAAAATTATCCCTTGTTCAACATTTTCAAAAAACCAATCAATTGCTCCAGCAACAGCATATTTGCATCCTAAATTTTTTTCTCTAAATAAGGTTTTTACTTCACATTTCCAACTAATATTTTTAAGGATATAACTTCGAACAGCATCTGTTTTTTTCTTCTCTTCTGTATTTCTTGGACCATCACAAGCAATAAAAAGTTTTTGGGGTTTTGCTTTTTTGATTTCTCCAAAAACCTGTTTAGTAGTATCTAACCTATTAAAAACCATAAATAATACTGGAGTTGTTAATTTGAATTTTTGCATAAAGTTATATCATAACAATATTTTTAAAAATATCATTAATAGATTTTATGAAAAACAATCTTAATTAATCTACTCTCATCTTTTTTTGAGTAAATATAACCTTGCTAGCACTAAAAATTTATTCTTTTTTAAAATAAGAAGTTTTTTCAATTAAAGATTGTCTTTTTAATTCTTCCCCAGTCCAAAGAATAAACCTCCTTAATCCACGAACTAAACTAACCTTGGGTTCGAATTTTAGTTCTGACCTAATTTTATTGATATTTGCACATCTTCGATTTACATCTGCGTCTTTATAAACATTAATCGGTCCATCAACAAAGATTACTTCAGGATTATTTTCCATCAAACTTGAAGTCAATTCAGCAAGGTCGACCATCTCAATTTCCCCCCTATCTGTTCCAAGATTGTAAGCTTGTCCCTGATTCTCTGAAAGAAGTATTTTAAAAAGCCCAATTATTGCATCACTTATATAGCACCATGTACGAGTATTTCTTCCGTTGCCATATACAAAAATTTTAGATTTTTTATATCCTTGAACTACAAAATTAGTAATTCCTCTTCCATCATCTAACCTCATTCCAGGACCATAAATATTAAATGGCCTTACGACCTTTACTGGGACCTTATGTACTTTTTCATAAGTCATACAAAGAGTTTCTCCAAGTCTTTTTGGTTCATCATAATGAGCCCTAGGACCGGTAAAGGAAACATTTCCATTATAAGATTCAAGGGTTGGAATCATATCAGCAGGAGGATTTCCATATACTTCACTTGAACTAAAAAACATAAAACTTTTTACTTTTTTTTCTCTTGCTAATTCAAGCATATTTTTTGTCCCAAAAAAACCAACATCAATAGTTTCAATAGGATATTTATGATAAAAAACAGGAGAAGCAATACTTGCAGCATGAAAAATATAATCAACATTCCCTTCTATATCAAATGGTTTTATAATATCTTGCTCAATAATTTGCAAATTTGGGTCTTTATCAAAAATTCCCTTTGTTCCAACAATATAGTTATCTAAAACAATAATTTTACATGGATTCGTAAATTTGTTTTCGTTAAGATATTGTAAAGAGTAAACAATATATTTTCCTAAAAATCCTGCACCCCCAGTAATTAATACTGTTTTTCCTTGAAGATTATATGAGAGGTCATGAAGTTCCTCAGAAATATTCTTTAAATCTTCTTGAATAACATGATTATTTCTCATAAGAAAACGAGAAGAAATTCATTTTTAAAGATTTTGCTGTAAAAATATCAATATAAAGTTTTAAAAAAGATAATCCTATTTAATAAGATATGGAAAAAATTAAGAGGAACATACCCCTTTCATCTCAAGATATAACTGATTTAGAAATTGAAAGAGTCGTGGGAGTATTAAAAAGCCCAATAATTAGTAGGGGACCAGAATTAAAAGAATTTGAAGAAAGAATAGCTAATTATATTAATGTTCCTTATGCAATAGCAGTAAATAGTGGGACTAGTGCACTTCATTTAGCAGTTAAGGCATTGGGATTAACAGAAGGGGATGAAGTTATAACTACACCACTTAGCTTTATTGCATCTACAAGTTGTTTAATGATGGAAAGAGTAACCCCTGTTTTTTCAGATGTTGATTCAGAAACAGGAAATCTTGATCCTACAAAAATAGAAGCAAAGATTACCCCAAAAACTAAAGCAATTCTTACTGTTGATTATTTTGGATATCCATGTGACATGGATAAAATCATGGAGATTGCAAAAAAACATAATCTTTATGTTATAGAAGATTCTTGTGAAGCAATTGGTTCAGAATACAAAGGTGAAAGAGTGGGTAAAAAAGCAAATATTGCTACATTTGCATTTTTTCCAAATAAACAAATAACAACAGGTGAAGGGGGAATGATTGTAACATCAGACGAAAAAATTGCAAAACTATGCAAGAGTTTAAGACATCATGGAAGTGCAGATTATGGATGGGCAATACATGAAAGGATAGGATATAATTATTGGATCAATGAACTGAGTTGTGCACTTGGTTGTGCTCAAATGCAAAGAATTGATGAAATCCTTTCAAAAAGAGAAAAAATTGCTAATGAATATATTCAAAAATTAAAAGGGATAAAAGGAATTAGACTTCCACCAAAATTTCCAGATATAAAAATCAGTTGGTATATCTTTTTTATTCAAGTAGATCAAAAAATTAGAGATAATTTGATAAAATATCTCGAAGGAAAAGGTATTTCATCCAGAGCATATTTTCCATGCATTCATACACAACCAGTTTTTAAAGAAAAATTTGGATTTACCGGGGGGGAATTCCCAAATGCAGAAAAATTTTCAAAAAGAACTATTGCTCTTCCGTTTTACAGTAATTTAAAAGAAGAAGAGATAGATTATATAGTAGAAAATTTAAAAGAAGGGCTTACAATTTTAAATCAAAATTAATTATTATTTTTCTTTAGCTGGGACACCAATTACTCTTCTAAAATCCAAAACATCATTTATTACTGCTGAACCCATACCAACAATAACACTTTTTCCAATTTTTATTTTTTCTTTTATCGAAGAAGATGCCCCAATATAGGAATAATTATTTACAGAAACATTTCCACACAAAGTAGCATTTGGAGCCAAATGCACATAATTTCCAATATTACAATCATGATCTACTTTAGCATAATGATTGACAATTGTCCCTTCACCAATTTTGCTTCCAACAGAAATCATCGCTCCAGCCAAGATTTGTGCTGTTGGATGAATGGAAGCATAATTTGAAATAATAGCCATTGGATGAATAACCCCAACTACTTTTAATCCAATACTTTTAAATTCATGATTAAATTTTTCTCTTAACTTATTAGCCCCTGTAACATCTGCAAAAGCAACAATAATCCCTTCAATTTTACCTTCTTTAATTAATTTTTCTAAATCTTTTTTTCCACCTAAAATTTCACAATCTAGAATATTTTCCCCCTTATTTTTTCCATCGTCAATAAATCCAATCACTTCATTCTTTCCTTCACTAATTACGGCATCATAAATTACCTTGCCATGCCCACCTGCACCATAGATAACAATTTTCATTTTATTCTTAATCAAAAAAACTAAGGATAAGTATATAAAGTTTTTTAGATGTTTTATATAATTAAAAAATATTAGATTTGAAAATATGAAAAAAAAACAATTAGATGTGCCAATATTATTTGTAGCATTTAATAGACCTTGGGCAGCTGAAAAAACATTTGCAGAGATTAGAAAAGTAAAACCAAAGAAACTTTATATATCTGTAGACGGCCCACGAAATGAGGAAGAAAGAGAAAAAGTAGAAAAAGTAAGAAGTATTGTCTCACAAGTAGATTGGAATTGCAAAGTTCAGAAAGTATTTAATAAAAAAAATAAAGGTATTGAAGAATCATTTGATAATGCTATGAAAATGATGTTTAAAGAGGAAGAATATGGGATTATTATTGAAGATGATGTTCTAACAAGTGAGGCCTTTTTTGATTTTTGTAGCCAAATGTTAAAGATGTATAAAGATGATGAAAGAGTAATGCATATTTCTGGTACAAATGTAGGAGAAATAACAAAAATTAAAGAAGATTATTTCTTTTCAGATACAGCATTTAATTTTTGGGGTTGGGCAACATGGAAAAGAGCATGGAAACATCAAGATGTAAATTTAAAAATATGGCCCAAAGTTAGAATTAAATTCTTTTTTCGACAATTAAGAAAAGAAGGATTATTAATTGCTATAAAATCTCAACAAATAATTCAAGCATTTTATGAAGGAAAAATACAAACCTCAGATTATCAATGGACAGTTATTTGTGGACTTCTCAATGGAGTTTGCATTATACCAAAGCATAATCTTGTTACAAATATCGGATTTGGCAAAGATGCCACACATACAACTGAAGTTGATCCTTCAATACCAATACGAAGATACTCACCAATAGGCAACTTCCAAAAACAAAAGATTAAAATAAACAAAAAGTATAGCAAAGTTTATTCTAGATTTTTTATTAAAAAAAGTTTTAATCGAATTTTAAAAAAATTTAATCCTTTCATTAGAAACAAATTCTAGAGTCATAATTTTATTTTAAAAGATAATAGATTACCAATATATTTTTAAATAAAATTTATCTCTTTTTTCTATGAAAAAAATTGCTTTAATTAATCCCCCTTCACCTTTTTTAATAAATGATAAAGTTTTTCCAAATTCAGGTTTGCTACAATTAACAACTTCATTGAAAGAAAAAGGATATAATGCGAGAATTATAGACTTATGTGGCAATGAAAATCCTTTGAAAAAAATGTTCAATGAGATTCAAGATGAAACACATATAGGTTTTTCATCAACAACACCACAATTTGTTGATACATATAAATTACACAAAGAACTAAAGAAAAAGATACCAAAAATTAAAACAATTATTGGTGGAGCTCATCCTTCAGCAATTTATTCTTTAATGAAAAATGGAAGAACAGAAGATGTGAACATCAAGCCATTAATGGAATTTGATCACATAGTAGTAGGGGAAGGTGATGAAATTGATCCTTTTAATTTACAAAAGGGTTGGAATGTCCAAAAATTAATTAAAGATATAAATGAAAAACCCATACCAGATAGAAAATTAATAGACATACTTTCATACGAATATTCATTAAAAGGCAAGTCAACAACAACAATTGTTACTCAAAGAGGTTGCCCATTTAAATGTACTTTTTGCTGTGGAAGAGATATAGAGATGTATAAAATACCTAGAAGCAAAAGCCCAGAAAAAATTTTGGAAGAATTAGATTATTTGAATAAAAATTTTGGGTTTGAATCTTTTATGTGGTATGATGATGAAGTAAATGTAAATCCAAAAAGACTTATGAAAATTTCAGAATTGTTGAAAGATAGGAATTATCAGCATAGAGGATTTATTCGTTCAGATTTATTAGTAAAGCATCCAGAAACTCTTGAGGCATTAGTAAAAGCTGGTTTTGTCGAGTTATGTTCAGGTGTTGAAAGTGGATCTGAAAGAATATTAAAAATGACAAACAAGGGCACAACACCGGAAATAAATTCTCAAGCGGCTAAGATGATTATGGATGCAGGTTTGACATATAAAGCGTTTACAATAATTGGGCATCCATCTGAAACATATAAAGATATTGAAAAAACAATAGATTGGCTAAAAGAAAACAAACCTAATAATTTTGATGTTACAATTATGACCCCCTATCCAGGATCAACGATATACAATCATTCTCAACCTTCCACAAAATATGACGGATATACAAGGGAATGGAATGGGTTATATTTCAATAATATCAATTTTTCCTCTCAAAGATCAGTTGCCAAGGGAAAACCAGGAGAATATTCTTGTGAAGTCAGAACAGATGAGTTGACATCTAATGATTTAATTAGAATTCGAGAAGAGATGGATAAAGAATTAAGATAAAATTTTAATAAATTAAAGTAGTAATATTATTTTCCATTCCAAATTGTAGCACAGTCATTTGCAAAATTAAAATCGAGGATTTCCCCACCTTCATTAATAAGAGATTTTTCTAACTTATTTCTTTTTTCAGGAGAATGAAAGAATAATATATACCCCCCTCCGCCAGACCCCAGAAGTTTTCCCCCATAACAACCATTGTCTCTTCCAATTTGATAAAGACTATCAATTCTTTCATTAGTTACAGCTGATGAAACTTCTTTTTTAGCTAACCAAGATTGATGTAAAATTTCTCCTATCCCTTTAAAATTTGGTGTTGGAGAAAGCAAATAATCTCTAGTTAATATTGCACCTTCTTTTATTCTTTTTAATCTTTCAATTGTTTTTGAACGATCTTCATTATAACTTTTTGCTAATGATTTTTGTTGATGAGTTGATTGATGTCCTTTTCCGGTATAACAAAGTGTAAGATGATTGTGAAGTTCATTTAAAGTATCTTCTTTTATTCTTAAAGGGTGCATGATTTTTTTATCACCATTTCCAAATTCAATCCATTTGAATCCCCCAAAAATCGCTGCATATTGATCTTGTTTTCCTCCCTTAATTGCTAATTCCTGCGTCTCAGCCTTATATGCTATTTCCGCAAGATCTTCATCTCCAAATTCCGTTCCTTTTAATTTTCCTAAAATCTTAGTTAATAAAACTGCGAAGGTTGCTGAAGAACCTAATCCTCTTCCAGGAGGAATATCATTATTTAAAAATAAATCTATTCCACAACCAGGATTAACTAAATTATATACTGATTTTACTAAATCAAATGTTCCCCCATCATAAATTAATTTTTCAGTATCAAAAACAGCTTCTTTATCAACCATATCTGAATCAATAACTAACTTTGAATCTCCTCTTTTTTTTGCAGTAATTCTGCAATATTTATCAATTGTAGTACTTATTACTGCTCCACCATATTCTTCAAAAAAATAGGGCATATCTGTACCACCTCCGGCAAAACTTATTCTTAAAGGAGTTTTTCCACGGATAGTTGGATATTCTTCTTCTTTTAGCTCTTCTGTTCTAAAACGGATGTCATGAATCCTTCCATTTTCATCAAGCACAGGAAGTTGTTTTACCCCTTCTTGAAGATGTTTTTTTATTTTTTCTTCACTATCAGTAATTATTGCTAAATTATCCGGTTCTTTAATCATTGCATCTGTCACTTTAACATTAAAATCTCCGCCGTTAATCAAATATCTTTTTATTACTCCGTCAGTTAATAAACCCAGAAATTTTTTATCTGAATCAACCATAAATAATATATCAGAACCTTGATCATACATTCTTCTTAAGGCTTCTCTTAATTCGAGATCTGTTGAAGATTGCAACCTTTCTAAAAAATCTTTTTTGAATTGAAAATAAGTTTCAGGTCTACCTATATCCATAAAATAACCATCATGAACAAATCCGGATATTTTTTTATCTTTTACTAAATTTGGAAAAACACTTTTTTCCAAAGAGATTTTTGTTGATTCTGGAATTTGATCTAAAATTTCAGGTTTAAATAAATAAATTCCAGCATTGATTAAGCCTTTGCCTTGTGATGCTTTTTCTTTAAATTCTGTAACGAGGTTTCCTTGCAATTCTACATTCCCATAATGTTCTATTGAGTCTAAACTTTGTAAAACCATACTTCCAGGAGTCTTTTGAATCTCATGAAATTTAATAAATTCATTTAAATTAACGTCGGAATAAGAATCACCATTTAAAACTAAGAAAGGTCCATCAATATATTTTTGTGCTAATTTTACTGCTCCACCTGTATCCAAGGGTGTCTCTTCTTCAGAATAAGTTAATTTCACATCTTGCCTCATTCCATTTCCAAAATAAGATTTTATAATTCCAGATTTATAATGCACACCAAGGATTATATCTTCAATTCCATGTTTTTTTAAAAATCTTATTTGATGCTCTAAAAAAGGTTTTCCTGCAATTGAAGCCATTGGTTTTGGGACATTTTTTACAACTTCCTGAAGTCTTGTTCCAAATCCACCTGCTAAAATTAGTGCTTTATAATTTGACATTTTTAATAAATTTCAATTGACAAATTTCTTTATAAATTTTTATATAATGGAAGATTAGGCATTAAAATTATTGAAATTGTTTTAGATTAATTAAATCTTCGAATTTATTTACAAAAAAATCTGCATTATTTAATCTTTCTTTTGAAACTGTTGAACCTATTGCAATGCAATATATCTTTGCATTTTTCGCAGATTGAACACCAATAGGAGCATTTTCAATTACAATACAATCTTTAGGATTTAAACCTAATTTCTTTGTCGCAGTAAGATAAGGATCAGGAAAGGGTTTTCCCTTTTTTGTGCAATCCCCGGAAATTAAACAATCAAATTTATCTAAAAAATCTTTTGGAACAGTTTGGTATAATTTTTCATAAGAGCTTGCAGTGACAATAGCAATGAGGATATTTTTAGATTTAACATAGTCAATTAATTCTTTAACTCCTACATAAAAATTAATTTTATGGTTCTCCTTATAAAATTTATGTTTAAGTTCAACGATTTTTTGGATTTTTTCCAGGGGATAATTTTTTTCTTTAAGGAAGAATTTCGCAATTTCAAGAACAGGCAGACCTTCTAAAGGATAATATTCTTCTTCAGTTATTGAGATATTTTCATTTTTTAATGCAGTTTTCCAAGCTAGAAAATTATCCCTCATACTATCAATTAATGTTCCATCAAGATCAAATAATATGCCTTTAAATTCCATTAATCATGATCAAAAATATTTTTTTGAATAGTCATTATTTTAATTAATTTTAAAATTTTTAATTTTTCATTTTCAATTAAATTAAAATCCACAAGCTCTCCAGGCAAATAAATTTTTTTGCCTTCAATATTTACAATTTCTCCTTCAATTAGAATATTTATCAGTTTTTTATTATGTTTTATATAATCCATAAACTTTTCATAATTCTCAAATTTCCTTATAGAGATACACATTTTTCCAACTTTTCTATGTTTATCATCTCCATTTAAAAAAATCCTCTCATGTTTGGATAAATCAAAACACATTTCTTCTTGAGCCTCATAACCCTTTTTTTCTCTACCATATTCATCTTTTAATCTTACCAAATCTGTTTTTTCAGGAGGACTTTCAAGTTCCATAATTAATGCTTCTTTTTTAGAAATAGCTTTTGTCGAGTGAAAAACTCCTTTTTCATAAAGAACCATTTCTCCTTCTTTTAAATGATATTCATTTTTTAAAGTTGAAGAAATAACTTCTCCTTCCAGTACTATTAAACTCGTCCTTTTTTTAGGATGACAGTGCATTGATGTCCCACAATCTTTTTTTATGTGCAATGTCCAAATATCTGTATCAATCCCACGATAAGATAAATATTCTTTCCCCCAAGGTTTAATTACAATTACATTCGAAAAATCAAAATTATCTAAAGCCTTGTTAACAATTCTAGGGATTTTCGAAAGAGTTTCTTTATCTAAGTCCGTTTGAAGAATCTTTTGAACCATTTTTTTCTTTGTAAAGCCTAATAGTTTCTTTCATCCAATCCCCTAAATATTTGTAATGTGGGCAACTAACAATATTTTTATCAGTCACAAAAGGAGCATCAACATATATTGCTCCAGCATTATTTATATCATCTTTTATACTATAATATCCAGAAATTTTTCTTCCCTTAACAATTTTCGAAGAAATAAGCATTTGTGCACCATGACAAATACTAGAAATAATTTTTCCTTCTTGATTCCATTTATTTATGAAATCTAAAACTAATTGATTTTGTCTTAGATATTCCATGCATTTAGCTCCTCCAGGAATAACGATTAAATCAAAATCTCCGATTTTCATTTCTTCATAAGATATAACTTTTGCATCTTTGTCTGAGGGGATATTTGTTCCTAAACTTCCTACACAGAATTTTGCATCTTTTAATGCTGTAACAACTTGAAAACCCTCTTCTTTTAATCGATAATAAGGATAAATAAATTCATGATCCTGAACAAGATTACCTGTTATAATAAGTGCTTTTTTCATCATAAAAGGTTTATGAAGAATTGATTTATAAATTTAATTATAATTCGATTTTAAAACTCTAAAATTATCTTTTAATTTCTTCTCTCCAATAATTAAGAGTATCTTCTAAAGTTTTTTCTAAAGGTATTGGACTATCCCATCCAGTTTCTTTTTTGAATTTTGTTGTATCTGGAATTTGATAAGTTACATCAGTTTTTCTTAATAATTTAGGGTCAACTTCAATTTTTATTTTATCTTTTAAAGGTGAAAAACTTAAAAGAATTTTTAACATTTCACCAATTTTCATTGTACGACTTCCGCCAATATTATAAACTTCACCGGGTTTACAATGTTTTGTTAATAAATAATAAGCCTGAACAGTATCTCTTACATCGGCAAAAGTTCTAACTGATTCTAAATTTCCTACTTTTAAAATTGGTTTTTGTAAGCCTTTTTCAATTTTTGCAATTTGTTTTGAAAATGCAGAAACAACAAAAACGTCTCCTCTTCGTGGACCAGTATGCGTAAACATACGTGTTCTAATTGTTTTAAGACCATACTCTTCAAAATACCATCTTGCCAGCATATCTGCACCTAATTTTCCAATAGCATAAGGTGAAGCTGGACGATATTGATTATTTTCATTAATTGGAACTTCGTTTTCTTTTACTTGACCATAAACTTCACTGCTACTGCAAACATGAATTATTGGGTTGTATCCTTCTCGCTTTTTCATTTCTTTAACTGTCTCTAAAATATGTAATGTTCCTAAAGTGTTTATTTCAATTGTTGCTGTAGGTTCATCCAAAGAATCAACAACATAACTTTGTGCAGCTAAATGATAAATTACATCCGGTTTTATTTTTTCAATGGCATTTCTTACAGAATGTGCATCAATTAATTCCATGTTGACCCAAATAATTTTATCTTCAAAACCCCTGCAGTTATCCATTCTGCTTCTCCATCTACGAGTACCATAAACTTCTTCACCTTTTTTTAATAAAAATTCTGCTAAATGAGAACCGACCATCCCTGTTGTTCCTGTAATTAAAGATTTTGTCATCTATTTAAATATTGAATTACTTTTTTAAAGATTGTTATATTTTCAATACCAAAGGAGAAAAAATGTTTACAGGAGTTGGATTGGTCATTGCAAACAAAGAAAGAAGTAAGTTTTATTTTCAACAAAAAGATGAAACTTACTGGATTCCAGAATATCATCTTAAATACTGTTTTTTTGGAGGGGGAAGAGAAAAAGAAGAAAATGCTTATGATACATTAAAAAGAGAATTGGATGAAGAATTAGAACCCCCTGTTGCAAAGATTATCTTAGAGAAGAGTAAAGAGGTATTCCTTAATGAATTTATTAATATTTTTGGGAAAAAATGCAAACATTTTATTTTTGAAGCTATTCTTTCAGAAAAAGAATTTGAAGAAGTAATTAAATTTCCGATTAAAGAAGGAAAACGAGGAAAGATATTTCTAAAAGAAGAATTAATCGAAGAAAAATTTTTTATTGAAACTTGGAAAATACTTAAAGATTATTTTGAATTAAAAGAAAATTAATCTTTAAGTTTAATTAATTCTTTTACTTTATTTACAATTTTTTCTACACTTGGGGTACCATTCTCATATCTTTCTGCAGTTCCAACAGGTTTATCTTCTGCACCTAATGCTTCCACATAAATTTTTGTTTTTTTCATCAATTCATAAGCAATGGATTGAGAAGCACCGGCAATTTCAAAACCAGAATCTACTACTAAACCAATTTTGGTTTTTGTTAAAGATTCAATTTTTTCATGAGTTAATTTTAATGGTTTTAACCAAAGAAGATTTATAAAATTGCATTTTATTCCTTGTCGAGTTAAAATTTCTAAGGCTTTTAAAACATTAAATCTGGCATAACCAATACCATAAATAGTTATTTGAGAATCGGGTAAAATTATATCTTTAATTTCATCTATTTGATTAAAACTATGCCGATGTTCACTTACAAACATTGGACTATCATGTTCCATAAAATCCTTCCAAATCTCTCTATATTCCCCCGGAGTCATTGGTGCACAAACTCTAAAACCAGGAGCATACATAAACATGCTATGAATTATCCCGGAATGTGTTGGACCTGTACCCTTTTTTTCTGTAGCTAAAGCTCTAATAAAAACCGGTGCAGAAATACCAAATAATTCTTTTGCTTTAGCAGCATAATTAATGAGCATGCTTGAATTTAAATACATAAAATCTTGAAACCGAACTACGAAAATTGGTCTTCTTCCAACAATTGCAGCTCCTGCAGCAATTCCTCCCCCTGCAACATCGGTCATTGGAAGTTCAACGAGATTTTTTGTATCCGGCACAGTATTATTTACCCATCCAACTGCACTCAAACATTGCCCTAAAATCAATCCATTATTCAATTCAAGATGATTCTTAGTTATTTCTTTTATTGTTTCGGCAAGTGTTTTTTCCATAATTCTTCATTCTCCAATTTAATTTTTTCTTCAATTTTAGTTAATTCATTTAAATCAATTCCCTCATTTAATAATGAATTTTTAAATTCTTTTAACCGATCTATTGAAGGTATTTCATCTTGTCCGGTTCCAACATGCCATAAATGTCTGCAAGTCCTGCAATTGATAAATGCAGGCAAATTATTTTTAAATTCATTTACCTTTTGAGCGATTAATTTTGGATCATCAAGAATATCTGCTACAGGCATACCAATACCTTTTAATGCATCAGTTATTTCCCAACTTCTTCTTTCTGCTTTTTTTGTTAGTATTGATAAATTATTATCTTCACAGATAAATAATATTGGTAATTTATGAGTAAATGCAAAAGTAATTGAAGAAAAGATATAATCTTCTTCTACAGCACCATCTCCAAATACACATAGAATTTTTTTTTCTGGTGCCCCTAATGCTGCACCGACTGCAAGAGGGACATTTTCTCCAATAAGCCCATGATGTCCAATCATTCCAATATTTAAATCCTGTATTCCGGGGGAACCTCCTTTACCTTTATTGCACCCAATATCCTTTCCAAGAAGTTCATCAATTAATTTATCTTTGTTACCTCCAAAGGCAATATATACTGAATGCCCCCTATGTTGAGTAAAGATATAATCTGGTTTAAAGAATTCTGAAATAGTTGCTGAGATTGATTCCTGACCTATTGAAAGATAAATGGGGCATTTAATTGAATCTACATCAAAAGATTTTTTAGCTTGTTTTTCAAATTCTCTTATTTCATAAATTTTTTTATAAATATTAATTTTTTGTTCTTTTCCAAAAAAATCTTTTTTTAATAAATTATATTCTTCCATTTTAAAAAAATGAAATATTTATTTAAATAATTTTAGATTCTGTAGTTACTAAATAATAAACAATTTAATTATAATTAAATTTATAAATGATTTATAATATTCATTCACATGAGAATTGCATTTGGAAATTTAAAAGTAAGTAAAGAAGCAAAAAAATATTTGGAGGATTGTGTTAAGACTAGTAAAGTTTCCGGGGGGGAAAAAGTTAAATTATTAGAAGAATCATGGGGTAAATTATTTGGTTACAAATATAATATTGCAATGAGTTCCGGAACTGCGGCAGATATGGCGGCATTAATGACATTATATGACACTGCTTCAAAGGGGAATTATGATAAAGTACTTCCAGGAGATGAAGTTATTGCTCCGGCACTTGCATTTGCAGCAGTTGGAAATAGTATTAGAGCTGCAGGGTTTACACCAAAATTTGTAGATGTTAAAAGAGATACTATGAATATTAATACTGATTTGATCGAAGAAAAAATAACTCCAAAGACAAGAGCAATAATGGCAGTTCATACCATGGGAAAACCTTGTGAGATGGATAAAATTACTAATATCGCACAGCAATATGGTTTAAGAATTATTGAAGATTGCTGTGAATCTCATGGGGGAAAATATAAAGATAAATTTTTAGGGACATTTGGAGATGCTGCTGCATTTAGTTATTATGTTGCACATATTGTTTCATGTGGGGACGGGGGAATGCTTTCTACAAATTCAAAACAAATTCGAGATATCACAGATTCAGTAAAACATCACGGAAGAAAACCAGGTTCACTTTATTTTGATCATTTAAGGTATGGTCTTAATTTCAGAATGAATGATTTAACTGCTTCAATAGGTATTCCGGAAATTCAAAACTTTTGGGAAATTTTTGAAAAAAGAAAAGATAATTTAATTTATTTAACTCAAGCAACAAAAGATTTAGAAGATGTTGCATATTTTGTTCAAGAAGAACCTCATGAAGTTGTTTCTCCTCATGCTTTTAGCATCACCCTTAAAGATCCAAAACACAACTATGCAAAATTATATGAGTTTTTAGAATCAAAAGGGATACAATGCAAAAGAAATTTTGGAAGCATGCCAACACAACATGGAGCTTTTGAATATTTAGGGTATAAAAAAGGTGAATTTCCCGAAGCAGAATATATCGGAGATAATGGACTTCATTTTGGTATTCATCAATTTTTAACAAAAAAAGATTTAGATTATGCTTCTAAAAAGTTGCATGAATATTTTGGGGGAGAATAAAATGGATAATAATTTTTACAAAAATAAAAATGTCTTAGTTACAGGGGGAGCAGGAATGATTGGAAAATGTGTTGTTGAAGATTTAGTTAATAGGGGATCAAATGTTAGGGTTGCAGATTTATGTGATAAATCAAGAGTTCACCCAAATACAGAATTTATGCAATATGATTTAAGAGAATATGAAAATTGTGCAAAAGCTTGTAAAGGTATGGATTTTGTTTTTAGTTTAATTGGTATAAAATGTTCTCCAAAAACAGTTCAAGAAAGACCGTCGACAATAATGGTTAATTTTTTAAGATTTAATACTAATATGATGGAAGCAGCACACAAAGAAGGTGTTGAAAGATTTCTTTATACAAGTACAATCGGTGTATATTCTCCTGCAGAAGTTTTTAAAGAAGATGATGTTTGGGATACATTTCCATCGAAAAATGATTGGTATGGCGGATGGGCAAAAAGAGTTGGTGAACTTCAAGCTGAAACATATGCAAAAGAGTATGGATGGGATAAAATTGCAATTGTAAGACCAGCAAATGTTTATGGGGCTTATGATAATTTTGATCCAGAAAGTTCAATGGTTGTTCCTTCATTGATTCATAGAGCAATGCAAGGGCACAATCCTTTTGAAGTTTGGGGAGATGGAAGTCCACTTAGAGATTTTATTCATGCAAAAGATGTTGCAAGAGGGATGCTTATGGCAGTTGAAAATTGCCCAGGACCATTTAAACCAATGAATCTTGGAAGTGGAAGTGGATATACTATTAAACATTTAGTAGAAACAATAGTTAGCAATCTTGATCAAAAACCAGAAATTAAATGGTTAATAGATAAACCGTCTGGAGACAAAAAAAGAATTTTTGATATTTCCAGAGCAGAAGAATTAATTGGATGGAAACCCAAAATTTCTTTAGAAGAAGGGATAAAAGAAACTATGGAGTGGTATAAAGAGAACAAAGAGATTATTAATAAAAGGTATGATGTATTTAAAACAAAATGAATAAAAAAAAGATATTAGTTTGCGGAGCAACAGGATTTATCGGAAGAAATGTTGCAGAATATTTTTCGGATAAAAAGAATTATGAAGTTTTTGGAACTTATTTTAAATCAATACCTTATGACAATTCAAAGATAAATTTTCTTAAAGCCGATTTAACAAAAAAAGAAGATGTTGATAGAGTTGTTAAAGGAAAAGACATAGTTATTCAAATGTCCGCAACAACATCAGGAGCAAAAGATATAATTAGTAAACCTTACATACATGTCACAGATAATGCTATCACAAATCATTTATTATTGAGGTCTGCATTTGAAAATTCTGTTGAAAACTTTATATTTCCAAGTTGTACAGTTATGTATCCTCCATGGAACGATGCACCATTAAAAGAGACAGATTTTACAGGAGAAGTTGAAGATAAATATTTTGGTGCTGCATGGATGAAAGTTAGTTTAGAAAAGGCTTGTGAATTTTTTTCAAGATTGGGAAAAACAAAACATACAGTATTCAGACATTCCAATATCTATGGTCCATATGACAAATATGATTTAGAAAAATCACATGTTTTTGGAGCTACAATTACTAAAGTTATGCAAGCACCAGACGGAAGCAAGATTAAAGTTTGGGGAACAGGAGAAGAAGAAAGGGATTTACTTTATATCGATGACCTTGTAAAATTTATTGAAACTGCAATTGAAAAACAACAAACAGCGTATGAATTAGTTAATGTTGGTTTAGGTAAATCTACTTCAGTAAGTGATCTTGTTAAAAAGATTATTGATATTTCAGGAAAAAATTTAGAAATAGAATACGATACAACAAAACCGACAATAAAAACAAAATTGGCCCTTGATTGTTCTAAAGCAAAAGAAGTTTTTGGATGGGAATCAAAAGTTTCTTTGGATGAGGGGATTCAAAAAACAATTGATTGGTATAAGGAAAATATAAAATGAATGAAACAGCATTAATAACTGGCTCAAGTAAAGGATTAGGAAAAGAACTAGCATTAGTCTTTGCGGAAAATGGATACAACATTATTCTTCATGGAAGGGATGAAAAAGATTTGCAAAGAGTCCAAGAAGAAGTTTCTAAATATGGAGTTGAAGGAATTGTTGTTCGAGGGGATTTAAAATATCCTGAAACAATAAAGGCATTATATAGCGAAGCCAAAAGAAAAGATATTTCTGTGCTTATTAATAATGCTGGAACCCCATGCCCTGGTTTACCATTAAATCAAAGAACTCCTGAACAAACTTATGAATCAATTATAATTAATCTTATTTCACCCATTCAAATTACTCAAAGGATTTATGAACATTTTTTAAAAAAAAATGAAGGGACGATTATAAATATTAATTCTTTTTCTGGAATTACTAATCAAAAATTTAGAACAATTCATTGTGCTAATAAATGGGGATTAAAAGGTTTTACAGATACACTTAAGTTAGAAGCAAAAGAGAATGGAATATATGTTATTGGAGTATATCCTACCAGAATAAAAACAAGACCAGAATTCACATATGGTTTAGACCCAAAAGAATTAGCAAAAAAAATTTATACACATTATAATACAAAAAATATTGAGGACATAATTATTGATGGTCGACCAAAAGAATTTAAAAAATAATGAGATTTAAAAAATGAAAAAAATTTTAATTTGTGGAGCAACAGGATTTATTGGGAGAAATGTTGCAGAATATTTTTCCGATAAAGAGAGTTATGAAGTTTTTGGAACTTATTTTAAATCAATGCCTTATAACAATTCAAAAATAAATTTTCTTGAAGCAGATTTAACAAAAAAAGAAGATGTTAATAGAATTATTAAAGGAAAAGATATAATTATTCAGGCAGCTGCTTATTGTACTGGTTCCAAAGATATAATTGATAGACCTTACGTGCATACAACTGAAAATGTTATTATGAATACATTGATATTTAGAGAAGCTTTTGAACAAGGAGTTTCGCATGTTATTTTCCCTAGCTGTACAACAATGTATGGTTCAAGTGATATCCCTGTAAAAGAAGATTCATTTTCTCATGAAAAAATCCCCGAAAAATATCTTGCTTGCGGAAAAATGAAAGTTTATTTAGAAGATATGTGCAAATTATTTTCAAATTTTGGAGAGACTAAATTTACTGCAATGAGACATTCAAATCTTTACGGACCATATGATAGATTTGATTTAGAAAAATCTCATGTTTTTGGAGCTACAATTACAAAAGTTATGCAGGCAAAGGAAGGAAATAAAATTAATGTCTGGGGAACCGGAGAAGAAGAAAGAGATTTATTATATGTATTGGATATGGTAGATTTTATCTCTAAAGCTATTGATAAACAACAAACACCGTATGAATTGGTTAATGTTGGTTTAGGTAAATCTATTTCAGTAAGTGATCTTGTTAAAAAAATTATTGATATTTCCGGGAAAAATTTAGGGATAGAATATGACTCCACAAAACCTACAATTAAAACAAAATTAGCTCTTGATTGTTCTAAAGCAAAAGAAAATTTTGGATGGGAACCACAAGTTTCTTTGGAGGAGGGGATTCAAAAAACAATTTATTGGTATAAGGAGAATATAAAAAGTTAATTTAATTAAAATTTTTAATCTATTGTCCTAATTTTGTTAGAAGACTCGTTGGAAATTCTTTTTTAGGATTATAAGTATAAGCAATATTTTGTAATTCTCTAAGACGATTAATACTCAATGTATTACTTTCCATTACTCCAGGATATTGCTTGCCATAATCATCCCAATTGTTAGTTAAAATTTTAAGTCCAGATTGTCCACGCTCTGCCATCTTTCTCATAACAGTTCCAGGAAATGGAACTGCAATTGGAAATGTTGTTGAATAAATATCTAATTCTTTTGCTAATTCAATAGATTTTCTAGCTGTTTCTTCTGTTTCTCCAGGCAATCCTAAAATGAAACTTCCGGCACAAACAATATCTGCATCTTTAGCCCACCCAATAGATTTTTTTATTCTTTCAACATTAAACCCCTTACCTGCTTTTTTTAACATGTCATCATCTCCACTTTCAAAACCAAAAAAGATATAATAACATCCAGCAGTTTTCATTAATTTAAAAAGTTCAGGTGTTGCGGTATCAACTCTTGTTTCACAACTCCATCGAATTTTTTTATTTAATCCTCTTTTAATGAATTCATTAAAAAGTTCAGAACTATATTCAATATTTGCAGTAAAAGTTTCGTCACAGAAATTAACTGCTTCACATCCAAAATCTTTTATATTTCTCTCTAATTCTCCAAGAATTGATTCATTTGAACGATAGATTCTATTTTTTCCATAAGGACGAGCACAAAAAACACAATTATTTGCACAACCCCTGCTTGTACTTAAAAGCAATTCTTGATTTGTACCATGAGGATCAGCACCAGGATATCTTGAGAGGTCAAATTTTTCCCAAGCGGGAAAAGCAAGTTCATCAAGATTCTGAATTCGGTCATAAGAAAGGTCTTTTTTTCCTCTGGTAATAACCCCCTTAATTTCAGATAATTTAGAATTTAATAACTGAGGAATAATTTTTTCTCCTTCACCACACACGACAAAATCAAAGCCTTTGAATTCATCTAAAGTTTCTTTAGGCATAGCAGTAGCATGGGGACCACCTAAACCGATTTTAATCTCGGGGAATCTATCTTTTATTTTATCCGCAATATTTCCGGCAGATTTGACTTGTACTGTAAAAGCACTTAAACCAACCACAGAAGGTTTTTTTTCATCGATATAATCCAAAAGACTATTTACAGAAGTTTCATAAGCAACCATATCAATAAATTCTGCTTTCAAATTCTCTTTTTTTGCTGCTGCCAGTAAATACCCTATACCAATTTGTGCAGCCATTTGTCTAGGGATTTCTTGATTCACTCTTAGAGAATCAATAATTTTCCTATCTTGTTTAAAATCAAGACTAGGATTAATCAGCATTAAATCTAATTGTCCTTCTTCAAAAGGATTACATTTTTCACTAACCATAATTTGGATATGAAATTTTTATTTTTAAAATTATGTATATTTAAAAATGCATTTTAAATATTTTTGACAGATAAATAATAATCTAAAAAAATGAATATTAATCATATAAAATTAATTTGTTTTTTAATAAAATCAGAAAAATAACCTCTCAAAAAATTAAATTATTTTTCCTTAAAAAATCTTGAACTTTAGCATGGTTCTTAAAAATCTCTTCCATAGACATTCCTTTTCCAAAAGGGGTTACTTCTTCATATTCAAATATTTGTCTGGGCTTTTCATTCTCGTCAAATCTTCCAACTGAAGGGATATAACAATCAAAAGGCACATTATAATCAATTTTCATCCCGAATCTCTTAGGATTTCTATACATCTCAGTTCCAGGCAAAGGACAAAGTATTGAAAACAAAACAGAAGAAGGTTCAGTCTCTTTAATAAATTCTATTGTTCTATCTGCAATATCTTTTGGTTCTCCGGGGAGCCCAGTGATAAGTAATAATCTTCGATCTATTCCTTCTTCTTTAAGCATTTTTAAATATTTTTTTGCAGGCTCTAATTCTATTTTCTTATTTATATTTTTTAATACTTTTTCAGAGACACTTTCAATTCCTACTGCAATTTCGACACATCCAGACTCTTTAGCAAGTTTAACAAAATCCCTACTAATTCCATTAGCTCTACTTTGACCTCTCCATTTAACTCCAGCTTTAGCAATGGTTTCTAAATAAGGTTTAGCAATTTTCTTATTTACGGGTATTCCATTATCATCTTTAATAGCTAAAGCCTCAACCCCATACTCTCTTTTTAAATATGCAATCTCTTCAGCCATAACTTCAAATGGGGTAAAAATTGTTTTACCCTTATTTTGATTTGCACAAAAATAACATTGAAAAGGACATCCTCTTGAAAACAAAACTGAAGTCCCATTTAAATCGCGATTCTCCCCATTTAAAATTCCAGATTGTGCTATTGCAGATTTTGGAAGAAATTTTCTTGAAGCATAAGGATATGAAGAAAAATCAATATTTCCCTCTTGCTTATACAAATTTTTTAACCTTGAATTGGAGATATCCTCAATCATTCTTTTTATTGATTCTTCGCCTTTACCAAGAGAGATAGCATCAAAAATCTTTGAAGATTCTTCTGGCAGTGCCTCAATATGTGGTCCACCAGCAATATGTTTTGCATTAGGATATATTTGTCTAATTTCACCAACTATCCTTTTAGTATCCAAATAATCAAGTGTTGTAACTGAATACATATAAACATCCCTTTCTGGAACGTGATAAATTGCATCATCAGGATTTATTGACCTTAAATCAATCATAGAAACATCCAATTGATCTTTAAAATGTTGCTCTAGGATTGTCGATAAATATAACTCCCCTAAAGGTTGATTTCTAAAAGGTTTATAATTTTGTTTGCTACTAGTAACAATAAAACTAGATTTCATATTAGAATTTAACCAATCCTTTTTCCATAGCACAAAACATAAAATAAGGTTTATATACTTTATTATAATTTATTGTTATCAATAAAAAGTTTGTTTTTAAAAGAATATCAAAGGTATTATGACTCTAGTATTTTTTTATAAAATTTAATTAATTCCATTTCTTTTTCTTTAAAAATCTTAGGGATTTTATTATCTACAAACCAAGGCTCATTTGCCATTTTAAGATATTTTTCATCATCTTGATCTAATTCTATGATCTTTTTAATCACCTTATCATCACTTCCATAATCATCATAATTAATAAAAGATTTTGTATTAAAATATTCATGAATGTTTGGAGCCCCACGATAAATTGGAATTGCACCTGAAAGCATAGGAACTTGTGCTTTTTCAGAGATATACTCCTTTGCAAAATTATTTTCAAAACCGATTACAAACTTATAATTTTTATAAACCTCATTATTTGTATTCCAATTTGATTTGAATAATTGATTGCCCATATTATTTTGAACCTTCCCATAAGAGTCTACTCTTTTGTATTTAGACAATTTTTTGAAGAAATGAACTCTTTCTCTTGAAGAATTACTTGAAACAATAAAAGCACAAAATTTTTTTCTATCTTGTATTTTTTTATTATTATTTTTAATTAATTTAGGCAGGTCATAATAAAGAGTATGAAAAAAGCAGGGAAGGATGAAAATATTCTCCCCATTCATATCATTTTGAACAAGAGCATATGCATTTTTTATCTCTCCACGTGAAATTTTTTTAACATATTTTAAAAATTTTGGAAAGAAATAAATTATTGGAATACTTGATACAAATTTTGGAAGAACAGAGTCTATTTTATCCATAATTTTCCATTTCTCTTCTTTAAACCCTAGTTTATGGACAACAGATTCAATTAGATTAAAAACGTCTCTTTCTTTAAATAAATCTTCCCCTGAAATAATAATTACTTTTTTTTTCTTTTCATTTAAAAATTTATAATCACTACTACGCACAGTAGACTCAAAGATAATCTCTGCTTCATCGAGATTATTCACAAATTTGACATTAAAATTATCATTAAAAACTTTTATAGGGAAATATTTTTTAAGGTAATCCGAAGGGTTTTCATATTGCCCAGAAAATCCATTTAATTTCACTTTTATTTCTTTTTTCATATTATTTTAGAATAAAACAACTTTTAAATTTTATGTGTCCTTTAAAGAAAAGATTCAAGGTTAAATTTTTTTTGATTCCCAAAGATAAGCATCTTTAATAATGTCATTAATATCTTTTGTTGCTTTCCAGTTTAAAATTTCATTTGCTTTTGTTGAATTGGAGGTTAAGATAGGGGGATCTCCTTCTCTTCTTTGTTGAAGAACAAATTTTACTTTTTTCCTAGTAATTTCTTCAACTTTTTTGATAAGAGTAAATATACTTACTCCATTACCATTACCAATGTTAAATTGATTAGATTCATTTTTAGAGATTAAATAATTCAATGCTTTATAATGAGCATCAGCTAAATCTGAAACATGCACATAATCCCTAATGCAACTCCCATCAGGAGTTTTATAATCATCACCAAAAATTTTAAATTCATTTTCTGAAATTGATGCTTGAATAAGAAGAGGGATTACATGAGTTTCAGGTTCATGTTTCTCACCAATCCCATCTCCCGCACCAGCAACATTAAAATATCTTAAACAAATACTTTTCATACCATGAATTTTATCATACCATTTCAAAATTTCTTCGAACATTAATTTTGATAGACCATAAGGGTTAATAGGAATTTTATCATTGTTTTCCATTATCGGAAGAACCTTAGGATTCCCATAAATTGCACAACTAGAAGAAAAAACTATCTTTTTTACATTATTTTCAATCATAGCATTCAATAAGTTCAATCCCCCACAAACATTATTTTCAAAATATTTTTCCGGAAAAACCATACTTTCCCCCACATAAGCATATGCTGCAAAATGAATTACGTAAGAAATTTTGTTCAACAAAAATATTTTTTTAATATCATCTTTATTTTGCAAATCTCCTTTTTCAAATATTACTTCTTTTGGAATCATTTCAATATTTCCTCTTTCTAAATTATCAAAAATAACAATGTCACTTGGGCTTATCCCCTCATTTATTAAATGCCTAACAACGTGTGAACCAATATATCCTGCCCCCCCTGTAATTAAAATTTTGCCATTAATCATTTTTTATTTAAAATTTCTTCATAAAATTTAGCAATTCTTTCCCCATAATCTTTCCAAGAAAACTGTTCAACCCTTTTTCTTGCATCTTTTCCCATTTTAGAAATAATTTTGGGATTATCATAAAGATACTTTATTTTTTCTTTTAACGCTTCAACATTTCCTGCGGGAACAATTAATGCTTCTTTTTTATCTCTTGCAATAGTACCAGAATTAAATGTTGTTATTAATGGCAAACCTGAGGCCATAGCCTCATATGTGACAAGGGCAGACCCCTCTTCAAGAGTAGGAAAAACAAAAACATCAGAACTCTCTAAATATTTTTGAGGATTTGACTCAAAGCCAACAAATTTAATCGTATTATTATCTTTATATTTATCAACTATTTTTTTTGCATCAGCCCAAACTCTTCCAACAATAATTAACTCAGCATCTTTCAATTTTAACTCATCCCATGCTTTTAATAAGTAGTAAATCCCTTTTCTAACTTGTATACTTCCAATAAAAACAAACTTTAATTTTTTGTTAACATGATTCTTAACTTTAAAATTTTTTAATTCAACACCATAAGGCATTTTGATTAATTGTTTTTTACTAAAACCTCTTTCTAAAAAAGAATTATAAACAAAATCAGAAGTGCAGGTCACGTAATCAAATTCTTTTAGTATTTCAGATTGTTTTTCCCATGAATTCGGATCTATTAAAAATTCTTTTAATCCTAATTTATTATATTCTTTATTTAAAATTTTTGAATAATTTAAGGGATGACTATTGGCCCCTTCTAAGATTAATGTAGCACCATTTTTTTTAGCATTCATTATTGCTTCAGGAGCAAATCCAACCCAGGTATGATAAATCTTACAATTAGGAAGATTTTTATTAATTAGTTTACCAAAAAAATAATTTATATATTTAAATGGATTTAATGTTAATCCTAAACTTTTTTCTAAAAATCTAAGTGGCAATGAAATTGTTTCTAAATATCCATAAGATTTAATGCTTTTTGATTTTAAATCTAATTTATTATCATAACCTCTACAAAAAATATTATAAGAAAGATTCGGAGAATCATTAACTTTTTTGATAGCATGATATGCAATTGTTCCAATCCCAATACTTCCTAGTTTAGATGCAACAGCATAAACAATATCAACATTTTTTTTACTCATTATTTGATAAATAAATATAAGTTTATTAATATTATTATAATTTTACACATTTATAATTTTACACATTTATAATTTTACACATTTATAATTTTACACATTTATAGTTTATAGAAAATAAAATAAGATGATAAGTATATAATCTCTGAAGTGTTATTATAATATCTTAAATCACTAGTAAAGTGCAACATTTAGAGATAAGTTATTTTTAAGGAAAGATTTCAAAATAAATTTATTTTTTAAAAAGTTCTTGATCATTTGGAATAGAAGGCCATCTAATAGTTAATGTAACTGCATCTGTTAATGCTTCGGATCCATGATATATACCAGCACCCCAAAAGACATAATCTCCTTGCTTTGAGAGTATTACTTCTTTTTCTTCTGTAAATTTAATAAGAACTTTCCCACTAATTAAAATGCTCATGGTTTTAGCAGTTTTATTTAATCCTAAAATGGGTTTAATAATACCTTTTTTATGATTTCCCCATTTTATTTCAAAATCACTATTTTTGAAAGGAGAATTGTCATTCATAAAATGACCCATAAACCAACCATTTTTTTTGGGATTATTTTTTATATCATTGTTAATATTCCCAGAAATTATTTTGTTCATACTATTAAAGCACAAAGAAGATTTATTAAATTTTCTAAAGATTAAATTTATTTTAGATTTAATAAGGAAATAGAAAAAAATCATTTAAATAAGAGATTAAAATGCACAAATATTTTTAAATTAATTTTGATGATTAGTAATATGAATATAAAACAAAGAATAGACAGAATGTTGCATAAATATGTTTACAAAATAACTGAAAGAGTATATCTAAATAATATAATTAACTTGGAATGCCAAATAAGTAATATTGCTGCGAAAGAAACAGCAGAATATATTTTAAAAAATATGCCAAAGGTTAGAAGTTTTAAAACCATTCCGGAGTTTTTCAAACATGCGGTCAATAGTGCTGATAAAGAGGGGGATATATTAGAATTTGGAGTGTATAAAGGTGATACAATTAATCTTATTTCAAGTTTCACAAATAAAACAGTTATAGGTTTTGATTCATTTGTAGGATTTCCAGAAGATTGGAGAACAGGTTATGAAAAGGATGTTTTTAATTTAGGAGGTAAATTACCCAAGGTTAACTCCAATGTTCGATTAATAAAAGGATGGTTCGAAGAAGGTATAAAGGAATATTTAAAAAAAGCAAATAATGAAAAGATTTCTTTTATTCATATGGATGGAGATTTATATTCTTCTGCTAAAACAGTGCTGGACTTATTAGGTCATAAAATAAAATCAGGTACAATTATTTTATTTGATGATTATTTTAACCATGCTAATTGGAAACAAGGGGAGTTCAAAGCCTTTCAAGAATTTGTGAAAAAAAACAAAATAAAGTATGAATATATTGGTTATCTACATAGAAATGGTGGAGCAGTTACAGTTAGAATATTATAGTAATAATAGAAATGAAAGATTTACCTTTTTTCAAATTCTATAACTAACAACCACCCATAATTATTCTTAATCCATTTTTCAAACCATAGGGGGGCAAACGGAAGCATCCTATGACCCATGTGCGTTGTAAATACTTTAGTACATTTTAATCCAAGTTTTTCCAATTCTTGTTTTAATTCATTTGGAATAAAATGTCTATGATAATACCCATCAGTATAGAAATCTTGAACATTTCTCAGATTATATCCTTTGAAAATTTTTCCCTTTAAAATTAACCAATTTAATCCGTTAATATAATATCTAGCACTATTTTTATTATAAACCATTATTAAACCAGAACCACCTTTTTTCAAAACTCTCTCCACTTGTTTAAATGCATCTAAAGTATTTTGAGAATGATGCAATACCCCCCAGGAAAAAACATAATCAAAATTTTCTTTTGCAAAAGTTAATTTTTCGGCATCTTGCTGTAAAGCATTAATATTCAAGCATTGTAATTTCGCATTTGTTTTTACGAGATTAATGGCTTGTTTGGTGATATCTACTGCTGTAACCTTTGCATCATTTTTTGCGAATAAACAACTAACAGCTCCAGACCCACAACCGATTTCTAAAACTTTTTTATTTTTGAATCTTTTAAAATTAAATTGATTTTTAATAAAAGGACTTTCTTCTAAAAATCTTTTTTCAATTTCTAAAAAATCTTCTTTTGTTTCGGGAATTCTTTTTTTTGAATCCCAATCTTCATAAGTCATAGGCAATTCTTCCCACCACTGCTGGTTTTTTTCCTGCTTATTTAAATTTTGATATTTTAATTTATCTGTTGTTAATTTTAGACTCATTGTTTTATTTTTCATAAAATTTATAACTTAACTTCATTAATAAATATTATGAAACAAATCAAAATACATTTGCAATATCCTTGGAAATTCCCAGATAGTTCTTATTATAAAAATATTTTAGAATATCCTCCAAAAAATGTGGCTTATGTTAATTATAAAAAATCAAATAAACAAAAAATGCAGATTATTGGTTCATCCAAGAGATTTGAAGCTATGAGAAGGTTTAAGAATTTCTTAAGAAAAATTTTGAATATTTTACAATTACCAAATTTAACATATACATTAAACCCCAATTGTGATTTAATTCACTGTGCACATTGTTTAAGTTTAAATAAAAAACCATGGGTTGTGGATACAGAAGTTTGGGATAGGGTTAGTGCAGGAGGAAAAATTGCAGAATCTAAATTAGGCAAATGGATAATCAAAAATCGATTAGAAAGTGAATATTGCAAAAAGATTATTTGCTGGTCAGAAGATTGTAAAAAATCTTTTGAAAAAGCATTCCTAGAAAATAAAAAAGTTTTAGATAAAATTGAGATTTTACATTTTGGTTTACCAATTAAAAATTTTAAAAAAATTCTTCATAAAAATTTAAAAATTCTTTTTGTTGCTAGATGGTTTGATGCCAAAGGAGGAAGACAAACTCTTTATGTCTTTAATGAATTATCAAAAAAATATCCAAATATTGAATTTATTTTTATTTGCCCTACTCCAAAAGAATTCAAAAAAAAATATTCTCAAAATAAACAAATTAAAATTATGGATTTAGTCCCACAAGAAGAATTATTTGAAAAAATTTATCCTTCTGCAGACATATTTTTTTATCCAGGTTTTGGAGATTCTTATGGTTTTACTGTTCCTGAAGCAATGGCATATGAATTGCCAATTGTTACATCAAACACTTTTGCAAAGGCTGAACTTTTAAAGAATGGAAAGTATGGATTATTGGTAGATTTGTCTAAAGATTGGAAAAAATACTATTACGAATGTATGAATAAAGATATGTTAAATGAATTTATTAAAAAAACTGAAATTTTAATAAAAGACAAAAAGTTAAGAGAGAAAATGGGAAAAGAAGCAAGAAAGGAAGTTATTAATGGTATGTTTTCAATTGAAAAACGAAATAAGAAATTAAGAGAGATTTATGAAGAGGCGTTGAAATAAATTTAAGACATTTTTTAAAAAAATTTATCCCAAAAATTCTATAAGATTCATAAAGGCAATAATTCTTCTCATAGAATCATGGATTCTTAGAATCCTATTTTATAAAGATGAAAGGAGATAAATGATAAAAATGAATCAAATTAATGAAGGAAAAAAATTTATTTGTATGTCTTTTGCAATTTTTGTTGTTATATGTTTTACGACAATTATGACTATTGTTGCAATTACAGCAAAAGGTGAAAATTCTTCAGAGAATTTTAACTATGCTGCAGAGAACAATAATGGATTAGGGAATAAAGGGATTACAATAAACTGGAGTGAAACTGACGATGAGGGAAAAGTTCATACATGGTATTATGAAAGAGGCTTACTTGTAAATTACACTATCAAAGAACCAGGATTAACCAAAGGTTTAGTGAGCTATTACAAATTTGACGGAGATGTTTTGGATTCTCATGGAATTTATGATGGAACGAACTATGGGGCTACAAATACTGAGGGAATAATTGGAGATGCTAAAGAGTTTGATGGAATGAGCAATTATGTATCAATCCCAAATATAGTTGGCTCATCTTCAGAGGGGACCATTTCTACATGGATTAATGTGAACAGCATTTCAGGAGAAACAGAGGGTATTTTATGTGCAGGAATCAACTACGAACCATGGATTATGTTACACATTGGCGAAAGTGGAGCATTAGCTTTTACGGTTCAAGCAGTCGGAACAATTTCAACAAATAATGGTGCAATAACGACCAATAGCTGGCATCATGTAGTTTATACTTCTGACGGAATCTCAAGATCTGCAATATATATTGATGGCTCATTGATGGAAACAACAGGAAATGGAGGGGGATGGTTAAATGATATTGCCTATACACAATTAGCAATTGGAGTATTAGACAGACCAGACAATTATGGAGAATTTGATGGGAAGATAGACGAACTTGGCATCTGGAATAGAGCATTAACTGCTGATGAAATTTCTGAATTATATAATTCAGGAAATGGTTTAAGTTATCCATTTGAAGAATAATTCCACAGAACTAAAATTTATTTTTTTATTTTTCTTTTTTTATTTCAAAAAGGATGCGAATCTTTTTTAATAAAAAACCTCATCAAATCTTGCATATCCATTAAGAACTTCTTTGAATTCTGGGATTACTTTTGTATCTTCAGGATAATTTACTTCCCAGATTTTTAATGGTCCTCTAAGCCCCTGATAGAAGATAAACTCACCGCCTTGGTAACCCATGCTTCTTAGACTATTTATTACCATATCAGATTCAACATGTGCAATTTTAAGAGTTGGATAATTATTAAATGCATCATCTAATAAATATAACTGTGCAAATAAGCCTTTAGAAACCTTTGGAGAAAGGTAAATTGCTGCACCTAATGGATTTATTCCCTGACCTTCAAAAGACGGAACTATATCAATAACAGCGTCTAAACCTTCTTTGAAATCAATTAATTGCCCTTCATAATAAACATATCTAATAGGTATTTTTGTCTGCACATTATTATAAACATAAACTGCTTCAGGCTGTTTTATTCTATTTGTGCCGTCTAATTCTAAAAGTATTCCAATTACTGCTGCTTTTCCTGAAGGCAAGAATATTTGTTTACCACTTTCATTATAAATAATATCTTCAAAAAGATACATTCCACCTTGATAAACAATGAAGGTTGAGTTTGCTGTTTCTCTTGTTTGTTTTGAATCTGCAACCATCACAGGAATTGCAGAGTATCTATCATTAGGATCATCTTGTCCTCCACCAATACTACTATAAGCAGGATATTTACCTAAATCAGTTGGGTCAATCAATAAATATGAAACATTCCATGTTTTCATGTAACTTAAAGCACTATCAGGATTTGGAGTTGTCAAGACATATCTACCGATATAATGGTCTGCCTGATCTCCTCCGGAATGACCTCCGTCTGTTACAGTCTTTCTATTGCCCATTGTTTGAATTAAATATCCATAATCCCACCAGTGAACAAAAATATCATCTTTAGAGGTATTTTCTCTTACCCAAGACATTGCTTCTTGCCATTGTGCATTTGCAACTAATCCGATATTTGAAGCTTGACTTTCTACTATTTGATAACTGCCGTATGAATCACTTAATGGATTTCCAAATAAAGAAACAAATCCTGTAGCAACAGCAACGATAAAGATAACTACCCACATTATTTTTGCTAAATCATCTTTTGTATTTTTTATATATTTTCCTGCTTCAAATAAAAAATAACTTGCAGAAAAACAAACAAAAGGTGTCGCAACAAAAATTGTTCTTGCGGCAGCTCTTCCTAAAATTAACATGAATAACATCCAAGAAAAAATTATTATTAATTCTAAATCAATCTTGAATCTTTTAAAAAAGTACAAATAACCAAAATAACTTGCGAATATTAAAAATCCTGAAATGTAAAATAACTGGCTTATGAAATTTGTTCCATTAAATAAATGACTTGCAGAAATTCTACTAAATAAAATTGATGAGATTAATACAAACCAAGATAAAATAAAATAAGCTTTATACCTTCTTTGATGAATATTCTTTGAAAAATTAATTCCCATTAAAACCATTCCTGCAAAAAATAACCAAAATAAATAGTTTCCGGTGTTGCCAATCCATGTTGTAAGATATGGTTGTGCATTTTCAGAAACAGTTGAACCAAGTCTTCCTCCAAACCCAAACGGACTTAAAAGTCTTGAATAAATATCCATAATCATAGTGAATATATTTTGACCTACAATGATTAAAAATAAAATTCCAAGAATTAAAGATAAAATTAAGGAGTAAGCTACCCTCTTTTCTTCTTTAATGAATTTTAATCTTTTGATATTTTTTTCTACTAAAATATCTACAATCATAAAACCAGATACAATTATTACAAGCAGACTTGAAGGATTCAATAATCTATGCGCAGTATCTGAAATTGTAAATCCGATTAATGTTGCAAATAACAGATAAGAGATTATCCATAAAAAGTAAAATAAAATTAATTTATCTTTATTTTCTTTTAATTCTTCAAGATTAAAAAGATAATGAATAATTATTGCGGCAGGAATGATCATAAATAAAAAGGTAATTCCTCCTGCCCATGCACCTAATGCAAAAGCAGTTGATAGTCCTAATAATATCCCCCATAAAAAGGTTTTTGCAAAAGATTCATTATATTTTTTTATACCGATGGTAAAAATCAATAAGCAGGTGAACATTCCTAATATACCTAATGCATCATGATCTAAAACACCTGTCATTGTTCTAAATAAATATGCAGGAGAGTAGGCTAAAAATGCTGAAGCA
This sequence comes from Nanobdellota archaeon, assembly GCA_013329055.1. GTDB lineage: Archaea > Nanobdellota > Nanobdellia > Pacearchaeales > GW2011-AR1 > GW2011-AR13 > GW2011-AR13 sp9966u. The sequence continues at coordinate 511 of DUKY01000015.1, read as the reverse complement.
ATCAAGGCAACAGATTTTGATTTTGCAAGAAGAAGGCATAAAAAGAAAAATACAATTAAGCCCAATATAAAGAAAATAACAGGGGAAACTATTGCAACCAAATTAAAATCAATTTCCGGAGAAAATATTTTTGCAAGTTTATACATCCAAACAATTGTATAAGGGGTTATTTCCTGAAGATACGTAATATTTGATCCTGGAGACCTCATCTCGTCAATTCCATCTAAACTTCCTGTTTCAAGAACAATATGGGATAATCTTAAAAAATAAAGAGCATCTGGGTCTGCAGCAGAATATTCTCCGGTAGTTTGGTCTATTAAATTATCAAGATGAGAAAGCCTCATTGATGATGAAGAAATTAAAATCGCTAGAAAGATTAAAGCAGTTAAAATAATTTGAAGTTTATTGTTTTGAAATAAGTTAACTATTGGTTCAGTATTCTTCTTGATTTTATTAAAATTATTTTTAATATTCATTTTTATTTAACTCAAACATGATTTAAAAAGGTTAT
>DUKY01000026.1 GCA_013329055.1 Nanobdellota archaeon | reverse complement strand
CTCAAAGAATTTGTAATTCTTTGGGACTTCAAAAGATGTTACATTTGAAGTAATTGAAAAGTTAAATTCTAATGATAAAAAATGGTCCAGCCAAGAATTGAACTTGGATTTTATCCATTCTGCGAACAAGTTCTCAGGAAGATTCAAGAAAATCTTGAACTCGTCAAGGATATGTCTTAACCACTGGACTACAAGACCTTTCAATTATATATTTTAAGAAATGTTTAAATATCTTGGTATTTATTCTTAATTATGAATTCAAAAAGTTTGGTGATTGGAGGATTATATCTTATATTCGGATTATATTTTGTGAATTATCCTTTTAGCTTTGTTAAAATTCCTGCTATTGTTTCTAAAATTGATCCATGGTTAATTTTTATCGGCGGTATTTTTATTTTATGGGGAGCAATTAATTATTTTAGATTAAATCGGGTTCGTGCTTAAAATCTTGGATAATTCCTTCTTTAGCTAAATATTTATATATGTAATTTTATTATTTCTGGTATGTTTTTTGAAGGTGAAAAGAGAGGTCAGATAACTATTTTTATTATAGTTGCAGTTGTCTTAATTGGGTTTGTTATAGGTTATTTTGTTCTTAGAGATTCTTTGTCTTTAGGTAACGGTATTTCATCTAATCTTGAACCTGTTTATACTAGTTTTTTATCTTGTTTAGAAGAAGATGTTTTAGTGGGTGTTGATTTATTGGAAACTCAAGCAGGATATATTGAAATTCCCCCATTTGAAGCAGGATCAACTTATATGCCTTTTTCTTCTCAATTAAATTTTTTAGGTAATCCAATTCCTTATTGGTATTATGTTTCAGGAAATAATCTAGCAAAAGAAAATGTTCCGACAGTAAAAGATATGGAAAGTTCTTTAGCAAGTTTTGTTGATAAAAAAATCTTAAATTGTGATTTTCAAAGTTATTATGATAAAGGTTTTATTATAACCGTTGGTGACAATGCTAAAACTGATATTAATATTGTTGATAAAGAAGTTAGAGTGGATATGGATTTAGATTTAGAAATAACTTATGGCAACGAGAGTATTTTAATTAATAATCATGATTTAAATGTTAAGACTTATTTGGGTCAATTGTATGATTCTGCAAAAGAAGTTTATGATTATGAGCAAAAAACTTTATTCTTAGAAAATTATGCTGTTGATACTTTACGAACATATGCTCCTGTTGATGGCGTAAAGATTAGTTGTTCTCCTTTAATCTGGTCTGCAAATGATGTATTTAATGATTTACAAGTTGCAATTGAAGCAAATACTGGTGCAATAAAAACTAAAGGTAATGATTATTCTTTAACAAATGAAATTAATAAATATTTTATCGTTGATTTAGATGTTGATGCTGATGTTCGATTTTTGAATTCTCAAAGCTGGGCTTATGGTTTTGACGTTAATCCAAGTCAAGAAAGTGTTTTAATTGCTAAACCTGTTGGGGATCAACCGGGAATGAGTATTTTAGGATTCTGTTATGTTCCATATCATTTTGTTTATAGTTTAAAATATCCTGTACTTGCACAAGTTATGATTGGTGAAGAAATTTTTCAATTTCCAATGGCAGTTGTTGTAGAAGGAAATAAACCAAGAACTGCTTTAGATTCTCAAGCATATAAAATTGCAAGTCCTGAAATTTGTGAGCATAAAAATACTTTTGTCGAAGTTAATACTTTTGACGTTAAACTGAATCCCGTAGAAGCAAAAATTTCTTATGAATGTTTCAATGATTTTTGCGAAATTGGTAAAACAAGCTATACAAAACCTTTGGTTGAAAAATTCCCTCAATGTGTTAATGGTTATATTCTGGCAAGGGCTGACGGATTTAGGGATGCAAGATATTTATATTCAACAATGAATTCCGGAAGTGTTGATATTATCATGGATAAACTGCATGAAGTTGAAATTAATTTAAAATTAGATGGAAAAAATTATGACGGAAGTGCACTTATTAATTTTATCTCTGAGGGTTATTCCAAAACTGTTGTTTATCCTGAGCAAACAAAAGTTAATTTAAGTGAAGGTCAATATGAAATTCAAGTTAGTGTTTATCAAGGTTCTTCTATTGGTATTCCTGAATTGACAAATGAACAATGCATTGATGCACCTTCATCAGGTTTAGGAGGACTTTTTGGTTTAACTGAAAAAAAATGTTTTGAAATTAATATTCCTTCACAAGTTGTTTCAAATGCTTTAGCTGGTGGTGGCAAAGAAAATTATTTCATTTTAGATTCTGAACTGGAAAGTGCAACTTATTTAGAGATTAATTCAAAGAGTTTACCTCTTCCAAATAGTTTAGAACAATTGCAAAAAAATTATATTGAATATGAATCTCAAGGTTTGGAGGTTGTTTTTAGATGAAAAAATTTTTATTAAATATGAAAGGAGGTAAAGCTTAAAAGTCTTTGAAGAGTTGTTAGAAAATGGATAAGAATGATTTGAAAAAAATTTTTGAAAAGATTGCTGAACTGCAAAAAGCAATTGAAGATTTTGAAAAAAAATATCCTGAAAAGAAAAAAAAGTTGATTGTCAAGGATTCTTTGCAAGATAATAAGTTGTCAAGTGTTGATGATTTTAAGAAGATGATTGAATTAATGTTTGAGTATTTTGAAGATTTAGAAGATGAAGAAGATATTAAAGAGTATTACCGAAAAAAAGAAGCAGGAACATTGAAAATGAAAGCTCTTGAAGATGTTGAAAAAGCTTTAGGTTTATGATATTTAATGTTAAGTTAAACAATGATTCTGAAAAATTTTTAGAAAGATGTGATGTAGTTTTGCAGAAGAGAATTATTAAAAAATTGAAAATGTTAAAAGAGACTCCATTTATTCACGATGCTAAATCAATTATTGGAAGTGAGAAACAATTTAGGATAAGGGTAGGAAAGTATAGAATTATTTATGAAGCAGATTCTGTTAATAATGTTATAAATATTATTAAGATTGGCAAAAGAGGTAATGTATATGATTAATAAAAATAAAAATTTAATCTTTGGAATTATTTTCTTATTTGGGATTTTATTTTTAAGCGGGTTAATTTTTGCTTATTCTGATTCAAATCCTAATTATGGTGTGTTTGATTCATATGTTGGTTCAACTAGTGCCGGTGCCAGATGTCAGGCAGGTCAGGATTTTGCGTTGCAGATTGCACCTTTTGGTTGTACTCCTGCTGTTGTTAGAAGTGATTTATTAGAAGAGCAAAATGTTCCTGTATTTTGCCAAATTGCTGCAACAAAAATTAATCCTTTAATAAAAGTTGAAGCAATTGAAAGTCTTTCTTTTTCAGGTAAATATCCAAAAGAAGTTAGCGGTGTTGGTTTTCATCCTGCTAAGGCGGCTTTAGGTGTGAGAGGTGATTTAAATTCTCCGGTGTTAAATAATATTGGTTATGCTGTTATTGTTTTAAGAAAACAATCTAATGAATCAAGCATGCCTGATTTTGTCGAGGGAAATTTAACTGCAAAAATCGGTTATAATATTGAAAATGCTTTTGGTATTGGCAGAGTTGGATTTTATCTTCCTGAATTAAGTGATATTGAATTTGAAAATAAAAAAAATGAATATAGTTTTTGGAATGGCAAGGGTTATTTAAGGGCTAACGGAATTGATGCAGATGGTGCAAGAATTTCAATGTACGACGGCACTAACAGAGTTACCAGTGTTGATTTAAAAGTTGGGCAAAGTTCAGATAGTCTTTCTTTACCTGGTTTTGACTGCTTGGCAGAATTAAGAATTAAACTTGATAGTTTAGAAAATCCTGATACAACCGCGAAATTAAATATTAACGGTGATATTGTTGAAGTTATACGTGGCGAAAAATTTCTGGATAATAAATGCCGTGTAAGAGAAATTGAAAAACAGGGGTTGAATCAAAAGGTTGTTCTTAGTTGTGATACTGATGAAAAAAGAAATCAGCAATTTACACTTGAAGTAAGTCCGAAAGTTAAAATTTTATTTAATGGTGTTGAAAAAGAAGTTGGTTTAGGTGATATTATCGGTGAAATTCCCGGTGTTAAAGATAAAAGAATCTTTTTAGGTTTTATTGGACAAAATGATAAAGGTCTTTTCATTGTGCCTTTTGTAAGTCCTGCATTAAATAAAGAAGATTTTTTAGCTTCTCCAACTTATAAAAGATTTTCTTTTTATTTGAATTCTTATGAGTATAAAACCGGAATTAAAGTTTTAGATGTTCTTTCTAAATTAGGATATTCTATCACTGGTTCAGCTTCAATAATTTTCGATTCAATTGTTACCGGTGCTTCTCCTCTTGGCAGTTATTATGTTGGTGGCGGAATTAAAGACCTTTCTTTAGATTTTGTGAGTGAATTAACCTGGTTTAAGGAGTTAGCACTTAAGCCTGAAATTCAATTTTTAGGATTTGCAGGTCCTCAAGATGGTTTAATTGTTAAAGATACATACACATATGGCAGTGATTATCAAATCCTTGGTCCAGATAGTGTTTCTTTAAATTTAAAATTAAATATTATTTCTTCTGAAGGTGATAATGCATATTATTTATCAGAATCAAATAACAACGTTGCTAAATTTGTTAAAAGTGGGGATAAATTTGTTTTATCTCGGGAAAGTGATACTGGTGAGGCTTATACATCCGGCAATGAATTTTTTGATGATTTAATTAGTGCTGAATTGGATTTAACAAATAAGAAAATTTATGCTTATAGAAATGTTGTTGTTAGTAAAACAAATCTTGAATTTTTAAAATATTATGATAAAGCACAAATTGATTATGATACTATTGTTCAGAGTTATCCTTCGCTAAAGGAATTTGAATCTGATATTTTAACTTATGGCGAAAGAGCATTAATTGAAAAAATTAAACTTGCTGAACAATTAAATCAAAAAAGAACTATGATTGGATTATGTGATGAGTTTAAAACAAAATATCCAAATTCAGAAGTTTGGAATGGAGAACTAAAAGATTGTTATAATGAATATAAAAATTCAAATTCAAAATCTGCTTCTTATGAAGCTTTAATAAATAATCAAATTAAAAGTATTTCTTTAGAATCAATTCATGAGCCGACTTATGAAGAGTATGGTGCTCAGATTAGAATTGACGGTGAAGTATATAAATTAACTAAAAATGAGAAAGTTTATTTTGGAACTCTTGAAGAAGTTTATTATGTTGATAAAGGCGGGGTAAAAGTCTATTATAAATATAACAAAGACAAAAAATGGATGGTATCAGTAAATAATAATTATTGGGAAAGTGTTACTGATGCATTAAAGCCTGTTGATGTTGGGGGTTCTGTGGGTTTAGATGTAAAGGCAGTTGTTCCACAAAAAGATATTACTGAAGCATTAGCTGGTAAAAATTATGATGAGGGTGTTGCATTTTTAGTAAATGAAAATAAAGCGATATGGATGAATAAAGATTCAAGAGAGTTTGTTTCATTAACTAGTATTGGAGATAATTTTATTACTCTTGATGTTGGAGGTATTAAACAAAAAGGAAGTTTAGTTTATGCTCTTCAAAATTTGAAAATTAATATTCGTGAAACAAAACAAATTGGAGATGAAGCACATAAAATTTATGTTGAAAATATTAATTTAAAGAAATCTGCGAAGGTTTCTGTAATTCCTAATATCAATAATGCAGGAGGAAATGCTACATTTAGTTTTAAAATTGGTATTGAAAAAAGAGGAATTCAATTAACTCCTGATGAAACTAATAAAAGAATTAAGGACTTAAATGAAACAATTGCTGAGTGGGAAGAAAAATCTAAAAAATTAGGTGAAATTGTTAAAGGTTTAAAGGCCGCATGTTTAGTTACCGGTGCTGCTTTGAATGTAAAGAACTTTATTTCAAATCTTGATGGTTCCGGTATTGCAAGGCAGGAAGTAATGAAAGGTGAAGGGGGATGGAATCAAAAATGTGCTGAGTTAGTTAGTAAAGGGCAGTATTCTTCATTAGATCAATGTTTCTTTGAAAATTCCGACGAAATAGATAATGATGTTGAAAAATATCATACCTTTTTAGAACAACAACAAACTGAAATTAAAACTATTCAAGCACCTTATGAGACAACTAATTTCTTAACTGAAACTACTGTTGATACTCAGAAATTTAAAGAAGAATATTTGAAACAATCTGCTCCTGAATTAGAAAAAAATCTTATGACTCTTGGAACTATTGAGGTTAACGGCGAGAAAATTCAAATTGCTGAAATTTTAAAAGGTCTTGATTCAGATTCTGTGTCTGTTACAGAATTAAGAGATTTACAGCTGAATTCCCGATTACTTTCTTCTGATAGTGAAGTATTGAGAAATATGGCTAAAAAAGAGATTGAAACACAATTAGGTGAGATTTATGTGAATACCCGAAACAAAGTTGCAGAAAATAGTTTAAGTGAAGAATTAAAATCTAAAACAGGATTAGTTGGTGTTGGAATTGCTGTTATTTCTTCTAAAAATACTTTGACTTCTGTATATAGCGGGGGTAAAACTTCAAGTGCTGGTTATGGTGCGATTCCTGCAAATTCAAATGTTCAGGGAATTGTGTATAAAAATAATGAATATTTATTAGAATTAAAAAATCTTCAAGGGAATAAATATTCTATTTTAAATGTTTATGATAAGCAAGGTAATTTAGCTACAGATCCTGCTGCTGTTAGGGAAATTAAAAATCTTCTTACTTTTGAAAAAGTTGACGAGAATGAATATATAAATAAATATAAATCTTCTCAGGGTGAAACTGAGCCTTTGTTAAGATATTATGAAACTGAACCCTACAAAGGTCTTCCTGCAATTATTCCATTTAATTTAGAGAGTGGATGGTATGTAAAGATTGGTCAGACTTTGCCTGTACTTGGCGGGATTGCTTCTTATGATGATTCAGGAAGAGTTAGCAGTATGAGTATTTGCAATGTTTGGAAAAATGGTATTGAGGAAAATGGCGGGGGGGACGATAAATGTACTTTAATGAATCTTGGAACAGGGCAACCTACAAATCAAATTGGTGGTTTAAGTGAAACTCAGGCACAGGCTTTGGTGAAAGAAGCAGTTAGTGCTGTTAGTGTTGCTTCAAATATTGCAGTTGATAAAAGGGTTGGTTATGTTTCAATTAGTAGCAAAGCTAAGAGGGTTAAAGTTGGTAGTCCTGCTGTTGATGTTTCTGATACTAAATGTACGGATTTTATGTCTCCAGATGATTGCAAGGTAATGTTTAATGTTTGTGATCCTGTTATTTGTCCATCGAGTAGATGTGATTTTGGTGGCAGTTATCCTGTAAGAGATGTGATTCAATCAGGTATTATTGGCAGTTTAGTTTTATGCTTACCTAATTATAAAGAAGGTATTTATTTCCCTATTTGTCTTTCTGGGGTTAAAGCCGGAATTGATGGTTTAATTTCTGTAATGAAAAATCATAGAGATTGTTTGCAAGATAGTTTAGATAGTGGTAAAATGACTGGTATTTGCGATGAGATTTATAGTATCCATTTATGTGAATTTTTCTGGAGACAGGCAATTCCTTTAGCAAAGATTGCAATTCCTAAAATCATGGAATGGGCAACTGGTCAAAATGTTCATGGTGGCGGGGAATACATGAATGTTGCTAATGCTTGGACTAATGCTGAAAATTCAATTTCTTATTTCACTCAACAATATGCAGTAAATTCTTTCAAGGCTTTTAAGGCCAGAACTGCTGAAGATGTTGGAGATATGGTTTGCAAATCTTCAATTTCAGGTGTTTATCCTGACGGTGCTGATTTATTTGATTCTTTGACTGAACCAGATTCACCTGCTCAATATCACGGTCGATTTGATGAGATTCCTTTTACATCTGCAACTGTTCCTCCTGTATCGCAATATAAAGTATTTTATCATATTTATGCTGGTGCTGATTCAGGGGCTTATTATAATGTATATTTGAAGAGCGGGGCTGAGAGTTCATTTTATCAAGATACAACAAATCGAAGAATTGTTGCTTCCGGTTATGTTGCTAAGGGTGAATATGCAAGTGAGACAAAAGATTTTACTGCTCCTTCTGGTTATAAGGAGATGTGCATTAATGTTGGTGATCAAGAAGAATGTGGATTTGGTCAAGCTTCAACTTCGTTTGCTTTAGATTATGTTCAGGATCAATATCTTAAAGAACAAGCTGGTGCAACTGATATTAAGAGTGAAAAAGAATGTGTTTCCGGAAGTGCTAGTATTTATAGTGTGTTAAATCCAAATTTGCAAAGTGCCGGCGAGGATTTAATTAATCCGGATATTTATAACAAGGGTATAATCAGAGTTTGTGCAAGTGATAGTCCTGGCAAGGGTTCAGATAATTTAGATGGAACTGCTGGTGCAAGGTGGCAAAAGGTGGGTTATTGTGGGGATCAAAAAATTAGTTGCTGGCTTGATTCAAAAAGTGTTAGTAATGCTGTGAATTTTGAGTCAACAGCAAATCAAACTTTAAAAGAGGTTAGTGAGGATTATTTGAAAAAACTTCAAAATGAAAGTGGTTATATTCAGAATTTTGCTGAGGAATTAAAGAAGATTGAGGATGAAAAAGATTCTTTGAAAAAAATTAGTTTAGTTGATAAAATTATTAGTAAAGTTTTCTTTGATTATGAGAAGGCGAAATTATTAATGATTCGTGGCGGTGAATATGGGAAACTTGCTTTGACTTCATATAGTGGTGTAAAAAAAGAATCCAGTACTGTGGCATCTACTTCAGTTCCTTCTGCTTCTAGTACTGCTTCGGTAGGTATTGGTAGTAGTAGCAATACTTGTGAAAATTGTTCTGTTGTATTAGGTTCTTGTAGTGAATCCCTTTGTAATCAGTATGCAATTACTTATAATTTAAACTGCAATTTTGTTAATAAAGAATGCGTTAGCTCTGGTTTGGTTGATTCTTTACTTGGAAAAACTTGCGGAGATTGTTCTTCTGGTTTGTCAATCTGCAGTTCTGAAGAATGTCTTTTATTTGGAAAGAAAATTGCAAAAAATTGCCAACGAAATTATTTTATGTGTGATGAAGCAACCGGGGATGATGTGATTGATACGCGTATTTATTCTTCGACGAGTTTTAAACAGTGTGTTAGTTGCAATGTTCTTCCTGTTTTTCCCGGTTCAGATGTTTTTTGTGATGTTAATGATTGCAGTAATTTTGGTAAACTTATTGGTAAAACCTGTATTGGTTCTTCTTCTGGTGTTTGTTTTGAAGATTTTGTGTGGGGGGATGATTCTGCAATTAAATTGACTCCTAAAGAGACAAGCAAAGAAACTTATGATAATGCTATCTTTAAATGGAATACTGAATTTAGTAAATGGGAAGTTACACTTCAAGATTCAGTTTTGATTGAAAAAACTATTTTTATAGAAGATTTAGAAAATGTTGACGGACTTAGTTCTGAAATTTTAACTACTGCAAATGAAATTAAACTTCTTGGAAATCCTGCAGGGGGTGATGCGGTTAAAAAATTATTAGAACGTTCATCTGAACTTTCAATTATTGATAAAACAAGTATTCAAGATTGTGGAAGTTGTAAACCTCAAAATTTGTTTATATGCAGTGAATTGGAATGCAAGGATTTTGGTATTATGATTGGTAAGAATTGTGAAAGAACAGTTTTTGATTGCAAGGAAGTTGAGGGGATTGTTGTAGATGTTAATTCTAAATGTGAAGATTGTAAATCGAGTGTTTCTAGTGATTTAGTTTGTAATGAAATGGAATGTAAAGAGCAAGGTATTTTTATCGGTAAAACCTGTCAGAAGGTTGGAACTATTTGTATGGAATTTGGGGGAAGTTCTTCGCCGAATACTACTCCTGACATTCCTGTTGAAACTCCGACAGAAACTAAAATTTCTTTTGCTTATTCTGAGAATGAATATCAAAGAACAAAGGATAAGCATTTAAGTTCTTCTGAGAGTCAATATCTTTCTTATGTTCAAAAGGCATCTTCTGATTTAAATGTTAATTTTAATTTGGTTCGTTCTGTAATTATGGCTGAAAGTGGTTGGAAGTCTATTGAAGGTCCAACCGGTGATTTTGGTTTAATGCAATTGACTTTAGCTGGTGCTATTGGGGATGTTACAGTTGGTGCTTGTAAGGATTTGTGCAGTCGTTATTATACTTCTCAATGGAAAAATAATGCAGAAGTGAATGTTCATATTGGAACTTGTTATTTGAAGTGCTTGAATGAACATTATGGAATTAACGAGATTGAGTTAATTATCGCTGGATATAATGCTGGACCAACTGCGGTTAGAAATAAATGTGTGGCAAAGAATTTGGGTTTTGAAGATTGCAAGGGTGATTTACCTAGTATAACTCAAGGTTATGTTCAGAATGTTTTAAATTATTATAGTGGATATTCTGCTTAATTCAAACAAAAAAATGCGGAGGAAAACTCAGAAATTAAAAAATTCTGGGACTATCAAAAGGCGATACTTTTGAAGTGATTCTAACTCTTTTATTCACTATTAAATTTTTTGTAGTTTAAGCGACTTAAGTAATTCTTTTCAAGAATTATTCATATCTCTACAAGATCTGAAATAAATGCGGAGGAAAACTCAGAAATTAAAAAATTTCTGGGACTTCAACAGACAGTGCAGTTGAAGTGTGCTAAAAAATTCTTTTCAAGAATTTTTGGCAACGTAAAAACCCAAACGCTGTGCCTACGCACAGATTAGAGAACAAGTTTTTGCTGTATTCTAACTAAAGTTCTTATCTTTTCATAAATAAAATGCGGAGGAAAAGATTCGAACTCTTGTAGGCACTAAGCCAACAGGTCCTAAGCCTGTCCCGTTTGACCGCTCCGGCACCTCCGCATTATAATTTTGATAATTCAAAGGTATAAAAAGGTTTAGAATATAAATTTTTAAAAATGTATTAAGTTATTTTGTTTAAATGAAAGATAATTTTGTTATTTATTTTGCATTATTTATGACGTCATTTATTGTTTATTCTTATTATTTATCTGTTTTTTTAGAAACTCATGGGGGGTGGATTTTATTAACTTTAATTTGTATTTTTATGTTTCTTATTGGTGATTTTAGGGATAAGCGAAGAGAGTTAAATGAAATTCTAGATATAAAGGATCGGAAAAAAATAAGGATTGATTTTTGGAAATAATTTTTAAAGTTTATATTTCAAAATTAAATTTCTAAGAATTATTCATCTATTTGTATCTGTGCTTCTTTTTTCTTTTTTGAGCCTTCTTTTTCTTTTTGTTTTATTTTTGTTTCAAGGTCTAATTTGTCAATTAATTCTTTATATCTATTTCTGATTGTTACTTCTGTAATTCCTGCAATATCTGCGACTTCTCTTTGTGTTTTTTTCTCGTCGTTCATTAATGCTGCAACATATAATGCTGCTGCTGCAATTCCTGCGGGTCCTCGACCACTTGTTAATTCAACTTTTTCTGCATCTTTTAATACGTTTAATGCTTCATTTTGGGTTTTTGGTGAAAGTTGAAGTAATGATGAGAATCTTGAGATGTAATCTTTTGGTGAACTTTGTGTAACTTTAATTCCTAACTTTCTTATGATGAATCTATATGTTCTTCCTATTTCTTTTCTTTCTACGTCTGAAGCTGTTGCCATTTCGTCAAGTGTTCTTGGGATGTTATAAGATCGGCATGCTGCGTATAAGCAAGCTGCAATTACTGATTCCATGCTTCTGCCTCTTACTAATCCTCTTTGAAGAACGTAATTATAAATTCTTGAAGCTTCATCTCTTACTACATTTGGCAAGTTTAAATATGAAGCAATAACCCTTAATTCTGCCATTGCAAGCCTTAAGTTTCTTTCAATACTCGTTGAAACTCTTTCTTGCCATTTTTTTAATCTTAAGAATTTTCTTGTTTGTTTTGGCTGTAATCTATAAATATCTGATATCTCCCCAACATTTGTTGTAAGTCCTTTATCGAACTTTTGCATGCTTATAGGGGCTCCGCCTCTTCCTTTTTTATCTCCTTTATCGAATTTTCCTTGAAGATCCATCCCTGTATCGACCATCTTTTCTTCAATAACTAATCCGCAATCGTTACAAATAACTTCACCTAAATGAGAATCATAGGTTAAATTAATACTTCCACATTCATTACACTTTCTTATTCCTGACATTTTAGAATTGATTTTTCAATTTATGATAGTAACATTTAAAAAGCATTTCTCTTTATAAAGGTTTTGCTTTTTGTGACTATGAGAAAAAAGTAAAAGAAGTTTAAAAAGAAAGAGAGATTATCTATAAAATTCAAATTTTTCTTTAGTACATTTGTAATAAATTAAATCAAAGAAATTTATAAAAAATGAGATTATTCTATTAATATTCCATTAACCAGACTTTCCTGAGTTGGTCTGTTTGTAATTTTCACTTTACCTAATTCAGTATCAACAATAACCCCTTTTGTTATAATGTTTTGTCTTGCTAAGAATCTGTTTGAGGGGGTTTCTAAAACATTTTTAATTTCAACTTTAACTTTTTTATTTTTTGTTTGAACATTTACAAATTTAGCTTTAAGTAAAACTATTTTTGAATTTCCTCCTCGTGTTTTGAGAGTTTTTTTCTTTTCTTCTCCGATTTTTACAACTCTTTTTTGTCCGGAAATTTCATAAGATTTTTTCTTTCTATTTTGAATATACTTTCCGCCTGAGATTTTTTTTCCATTATTCATAAATAAGTGATTTAATCTTTTATTTAAAAAGCTTTGTTTTTTGGAAAAATATCAGATTCAAATTTTATTTAATTTAATTATCCTAAAAAAATATCTTCAAAAATATGATAATGTTTATAAAGCATTTATTGTGTTTATATTCTATGGTTAACGGAATTGAAAGACCTTTGGATTTGTTAAACAATTCTAAGGGTAAAGAAGTTTTAGTTGGTTTGAAAGGAGAGAAACAATTTGTTGGTACTCTGCTTGCATTTGATATCCATATTAATTTAGTATTGGATAATGTTAAAGAAATGCAAGACCACGAAATGAAAAGAAGTCTTGGTTTGACTTTCTTACGAGGGGACACAATAATTTACATCTCACCTGCATCGACTGCACGAAAGAAAGAATAAGCGTTTTGTCTTACTTAGTTTTCGCTAAAGACAGAATTCTCTTAGTTTTATTTTAGCGATAGCTTTAATTTTTTATTTTGAATTATTATTGATTAAATATTTTTTTTGAATTAATGTTGAATGATTAAATTAATTTCCCTGCTTTTTCAAATTCTATTTCTTCATTAATTAATTTTTTAAAGATATCTTTTAATTCAGAACTTTTAACTCTAATTTGTTTTGTGTTATCTCTATTTCTAATTGTCACGTCTTTATTTTTTATTGAATCCTGATCTATTGTAATGCAAAATGGTGTTCCAATTTCATCATTTCTTGCATAACGCCTTCCAATTGATCCTGATTTGTCGTATGCAATATTCCATTCTTTTTTTAATTCATTGAAAATTCTTCTTGCATAATCTTCATATTCCGGTTGTTTTATCATTGGGAATATTGCTGCTTTTAATGGTGCAATTTTTGGCGGCAGCATTAAAATGTTGTTCTCTCTTTTTTTATCAAATTTTAAATGTTCTTCAATTAAAAAATAAAAATTTCTCCAATGACCAAAGCTTAGTTCTAAAACATGCGGGATATATTTTTCATTTGTTTTTTCATCTAATACACTTAAATTTACCTGAGAAATTTTTTGATGCCCTCCAAGATCATGGTCTGTTCTGTAATGGACTCCCCCTATTTCAACCCAATCATTTAAACTTTCCGAATAATATTCCATATCAAAGTGATTTTTATTATAAAATGCTTTTTCCTGATCATTTAATTCATAAAATCTAAATTTTTCTTTTGGAATTTTTAATATCTGTAATATATATTCCTGAACTTTTACCATGTGATAAACATAATATTTTGGTAAGCCGTAATCTAAAAGTTTAGATGCTGATATTTCTTTTTCTGGTTTATTTCTTTCATCTTTGAGTATAATTTTTAATTTTTCATTTTTAATTTCTGAAAAAGTATTTGTGTCTGTAATTTGTTCATTGTTTATTTCCCGAGGATTAAAAAAGATTTGTAATTCTGCCTGTTCAAATTCTCTGCACCTAATTAATGAATGTTTTGGGGAAATTTCATTTCTAAATGCTTTACCAATAACTGCTAAACCTAATGGCATTTTTTTTCTAAGTAGTTCATATTGTGTTTTAAAATTTAAGTAAGGTGTTTGTGCAGTTTCAGGTCTTAAATATACTGTTGATCCTTCTTTTGGACCAAAATTTATTGGAAACATCATATTAAATCTTGATACTTTTTCGAATTTTGATTTACATTTAGAACAGTAAAGTTTATTATCATTTAAAATTTTTAATAGTTCTTTGTCTGTTGAACTTTCAACTCTTATTTTTAATTTCTCTTCGATAATTTTATCTGCTCTTTCTGTATTTCCGCATTTAAAACATTCTGCCAATGGGTCGTCAAAATTATCCAGATGTCCTGATGCAACAAAAACATTTTTTGGCATTATAATTGAGCCTTCAATTTCATAAAATTCATCTCCTAATGATAAAAAATAATTTTTCCAAACATTTTCTAAATTATTTTTCATGAGTTTCCCTAAATGTCCAAATTCCCAAATTCCTGCAAGGCCTCCATAAATTTCACTTCCTTGATATACAAAACCTTTTCTTTTTAAGAATGCTAATAATTCTTCATTATTTTCTTTTTTTTCCATCTATTATCTTTTGAAATAAACTATTTAAAATTATTGATAAAATCTAGATTAGGATTTGAAGACCTGATGTAACTTTGAACTTTCAAATGTAAATCTTGTAGGGTGAGAATCCACGTAAA
>DUKY01000006.1 GCA_013329055.1 Nanobdellota archaeon | reverse complement strand
GGGAACCAAGGGGTTCCTTTCATTCCCAAGCACCATTTTCTCTTAAACTATAATAAGAATTATTTCCAAAAATAACATGATCCAAAACTTCAATATCTAAAATCTTGCCACAAGAAATTAATTGTTTTGTAATCTCCAAATCTTCAGAACTAGGGTTTGAATCCCCGGAAGGATGATTATGCATTACAATAATTGCCGCAGCACCTTCAAGGATAGCAATTTCAAAAATTTCCCTGGGGTGGACAATTGAAGCATTTAACGTACCAACAAAAACAGTTTCATCCTTGATTATTTTTCTTCGGGAATCAAGATAAACAACACAAAAATTTTCTTTTTTTAAATTAGACATTTTAGATAAAAATAATTTCGAAATATCTTTAGCAGAATTAATCGTTGCCTTTTCCTCAGAATTAAAACATCCACGCCGTCTGCCTAATTCAAAACAGGCAACAATCTGGCAGGCTTTAGCTTCTCCAATACCAAAAACATTTTTCAATTCAGTAATACTTAAACAGGAAAGATGACCCAAATCATATTTTGTTAAAAGCCGATTTGCTAAAACTAAAACATTTTCTTTTTTTGTCCCATGACCTAAAATTATCGCAAGTAACTCAGAATTACTTAAAGCATTGACCCCATAAAATCTTAATCTTTCCCGCGGTCTTTCACTTTTGCAAAAATCTTTAATTTTCATAATAACTAATTAAAAAGCTAAACTTTAAAATTCGATGATAAATTCTGGATAAATTTTTAAAAAAATTATCCAGAATTTAAAGATTATTCAAAATATTTAATTCCAATTTAAACCAAGGAGTAAAAATTCCAGGAGAACTTTTCACTTGATCATGCAATACCCCTAGATTAATCCATTTAAAATCTTCCATTTCAAGAGGATTAATTTGAACATCACCATTATATTTACCACTAAAAATTGTACAAATTTCATTTTCAGAACCGTGAGAATAATAATCTGCAGAATAATGAAATTTAGATAAATATTTCAACTCAGTTTCAAATCCACATTCTTCAACTAATCTTCTGTTTGCCCCATGAATATAACTTTCACCAATTCTGGGATGACTGCAACAAGTATTACTCCAATATCTCGGCCATAATAATTTAGCCTTGCTTCTTTTCTGGATAAATAACTCATCTTTATCATTAAAAATAAAAATAGAAAAAGCACGATGCAATAAACCTGAACCCTCATGGCATTTCTCTTTAGTTTCATATCCCAGAATATTATCCTTTTCATCCACTAAAATTAATAAATCAGATTTTTTTTTCATTCTAAAAATAAATCCTTCTTAAAAAAACTTTCATAATTTTTATATAAATTTTCTAAATAAGCACAATAATCTTTTTCATTTAATCCAAAATCTTTAACTCCATCTTGCAGGAAAAAATTTTCAGCATTAGAAAGATTAAAAGACTCTAAACTTCTCAAAACAGGCATCAACAAATATCTATCTCCTCTTTGTTTAGAATAATTCTCTTTTCTTTTCGAGATCACCATTTTATTAATTTTTGAAAAAGTATACCACTTAACCAGTTCCACCTCAGAATTTAAAGAATGAATCTCAATTAATTTTTGAACTAAATTTAAAGTCATTTTATATTTCCCTCTCAATTAAATAATCTGCAAACATTTTTAATCTTTTTTTTGCCCGATTATCTTTAATCACAAGATTCAATTCACACCAGGCATTATAAACCAAAGATTTAGCTTTTCTTTTTGCATATTCAAGAGAATCATATTTTTTCAGAATATTTATTGCTTCATTAATTAAATTCAAATCTTTAGTTTTTAATTTTAAAATTTCAAGTAATCTATTTTTATCCTCAATACTTGCTTCTTTTAATGTTTTAATAACCATTAAAGTCATTTTTCCTTCAGTAATATCTTCACCAAAATCTTTTCCCCAATCATTATTTGTAATATTTAGGATATCATCCTGTATTTGAAAACCAACACCAATAGACTCAGCAAACTTTCCTAAATAATTAACTTGATCAGGATTTCCACTACCTAAAATTGCCCCAAGTTTAGCTGCAATTCTTGCTAAAGTACCGGTTTTATAAGCACACATCTGCAAATAATGTTCTTCAGTAACATCTTCAGAATTTTTTTTATGCCAATAAATATCCATCCCTTGACCAAAAGAAATTTTTATCATTTCCTCATTAATAATTTCATAAATTTGAGATTTAATTTTATAATTCAAAGAATTATTCCGAATAATTAATAATAAAGGAAGATAGTATAAAGCATTACCAGCATTAATTGCAATATCCTCTCCATAAATTTTATGTATGCAAGGTTTGCCTCTTCTGTTATCAGAACTATCCTCTATGTCATCAATAATTAAAGTTCCATTATGAATTAATTCAGGGATAATAAAAAAAGAATTAATATCTCTTCTTCCACCAACAACATCATGAGATAATTTCATCAATAAAGGTCTCCATCGTTTTCCACCTCTCGAAAGTAAATTCCAGGAAGGTTTAGAAATAGCATTCGTGCAACTTTTTTCATGATACGCCCATAATGGTTCACCTAAGGCATGATTTAACCATTTTTTATTAAGTTTTTTAGGCAATAATTTTTCAATCTCCTGATCAACAATTTCAATATTTTGTTCTAACAATTTTTTTAATTCATTTTTCATTTCTCAAATGCTCCATTTTCAAACATCCTCTTTACTTCAAATTCAAATAAAGTCCTTTTTTTTAATTCCGCAAATTCTTTAACTTGTTTTAACATACTAGAGTATTCTTCATTACTAAATTTATCTCCAAATAAATATTTCAAAGAACTAACACCGGAATGCTTTCCAAATAAAATTTTTCTTTTTCTCCCAATTATTTCAGGGTTGTAAATTTCGTAATTTAATGGATCTTTTAAAACACCATCAACATGCAAACCAGATTCATGACTAAAAGCATTTTCACCACAAACTGCTTTATGTCTTTGCATTTTTATCCCTGAATATTCTTCAACCTTATTGCAAATACTAGTTAACTTATCATACTTTAAATTTAATTTTTTATCATACTGAATTAATAAAGACATCACAACTTCTTCAATTGAAGCATTCCCGCACCTTTCACCAATGCCGGTAAAAGTCCCTGAAAAAATATCTGCACCAGCAACTATACCAGCCAAAGTATTTGCAGTTGCCTGACCTAAATCATTATGACAATGTAAACCAATTTTTGAGTCGGTTTCATTCTTTAACATTTTTATAAATTCATAAGTTTCATTTGGAGTCAAAATCCCCAAAGTATCGCAAGGTAAAAAATAATCTATTTTTCCATTTAAAGAATTAATAAAATCAATTAAATAAGATATATCAGCACGAGTAGAATCTTCCCCAGCAAAAGCAATATTTAAATCAATATTTCGTGCATAATCAATTAATCTTAAGGTTTTTTCTAAATTTTCTTCTCTGCTTAAATTTAATTTTTTTTTCAAATGAATATCAGAAACTGAGGTAAACATAATTAATTTTTCAAAACCAATTTTCTTTGCTTTATCAATAAAATCTTTTTTTAATGGAGTTGCAGAAATAATTTTTTTTTGATAACCCTCATTCATCAAATTTTCAGCTAATCTCATTTCAGATTCAGATACAAAAGGCATCAAGTCAATGATATCTACACCAAAATTAAGAGATTTATCAATTAATTTACGTTTTTGGTCCAAACTAAAGACAACCCCGGGCATTTGTTCACCATCTCTTAAAGTGGTATCATAAATCAATAGTTCATCTTTTATCATTTCAATACCAAAAACTTATTCGCCAATAATACTTGTCAAATACTGTCTTTTTCCTTTATGTTTTCTCGGACAAGGACCATCAAATTCAGCAATAAAAATTCTTTGCCATTGACCTATGCACAATTCACCATTGGACAAAACTAAAGATAAAGAAGGATTAGAATAAAATGCAGATTTTAAATGACTACTACCATTTTTTGGTTCATCTTTTGGGCAATCCAGTCTTTTTTCGATATTATCATGCCCATAATTGCCTTCCCTAGGTACTTGCATAGACAAATAATTAGTAAAATCATCTAAAAGAAATTTTTCATTCTCGTTTAAATAAACACCTAAAGTGGTATGTAAAGGCTGAATTAAAATATGTCCTTCGCGAATTTCAGATTCCACTACAAAAGTCTTAATTTCATCAGTTATATCATAAAACTTATCAGACTTTTGAGTAATTAGTTCACCTTTTTTGAGATAATGTCTCATCTAGATTAAAATGAAAAATTTGCTATTAATACTAATCCTTAAAATTGTGATATTAATTTGCAAATCTGGATAAAAAAACGCAATAAATTACCATATTTCTAATCAAATTCGGAATTAGAATAGATTAAAGAAAAGGTCAAAATTAGAGTAATATAATTAAATGAACAAAGAAAGAGGTTTGACTGAATTACTATTCTCTACGCGTATTAAAAGAACTTTGCCAATTTTAACAGGATTATTATTGCCTGCAGCATATGCAAATAAATTCCCCTCGGAATTATTAATTTTAAGTTTAGTAATAGTATTAATTTATTCAGCTGCAAGTATTCATAATGCCTATAAAGATAATGATTATAATCTCCCAAAATATTCAAAAACAATCATAGTTATTCTGATAATCTTAGCAATTTTATTTGCTTCATTAAATAAGATTATTTTAATAACTTCCATTCTAGCGATTTTTTTAGGTTATACCTATAACACGATTGCAAGATACATTGTTTTCGGAGATGGATTAATTGCAGGATTAACTCATTATGTACTACCTATAGTAACATCATCATTATTAGTTGGATTAGATACAAAGATAATTATTCAAATTTCAATAATAGTTTATTTTATTGCAATATGCATGGGACCAATCACAAATCTAAAAGATATAAAAGAAGATAGAAAAAGAGGATATAAAACATTAGTGAATACCGTAAAAAATCCTTTCACTGTTGCAATAATTTTATTTGAAATACAATTTTTCTTTATTTTAATACTATACTTTTTCTTTAATTTAAGTTATATAAATTTAATTTTATTATTCCCGATATATATCCTAAAAATTTTCATCACAACAAAAATCTATCAGCAAAAATCAAAAGAAGCATTGAATTATTTAAGACTATATCTAATATTATCATTTACATTTTTAATTTTAAGCTTGACAAACAATTTATATATCATTATACAAAATCTCATTATTTTAATATTATATCTTATAACAATAATTTACAGCGAAATGAAATGAAAGAATATGACGTGATAATTATCGGGGCAGGTATTGCAGGAACAGGGCTAGCTTATAATTTAAATAAAGAATGCCCGGAAAAAAAAGTTTTAATAATAGATGCAAAAGAACCAGGATCTAATGCTTCATATGGATATAGAAATATTATGGAAAGTTTGCAAAAAGAATATAATTTTCCATATGAACATATGTATAAAGGGATGAAAATAGGAATTGAAGATAGAATATTTTTTACATTAAACAGAAAATTTTATTTTATAGATTACAAAAAAATTTGCAATAAGCTCTTAAGAGAATCAAAGGCAGAATTTAAAAAAGGATTTGCAAAAGAATTTAATAGCAAGATACTAAAAACAGATAAAGAAAATTACAAATTCAAGTATCTTGTTGATTGTTCCGGAAGTTCATTTTTTATTAAAAAAAAACTTAGACATAAATTACCATTTAGATATTGGATGGCAAAAACAAGAGTTCTAAAAAATGAATTAAAAGACAAAGATTATTATTACTATCAATTTCATGATTCTGGATATTTTGAAGATATTTATCCATTAAAAAATAAAACTCTTCAAGGAGATTGGCAATATACAGAAAAAAGGGATTTAAATTTATTAAAACCCATAGAAAATCAGTTATATAAAAAATTAATTTCAAAACCAAAAATAATCAAAGAAGATATAGTCGGTAATCCTTGCACACCGGTTTTACCTTTGGTTTATAAAAATATCGCATTTCTCGGAGATAGCTTTGGAAATCCGGTTACATCTTCGGCATGCGGGATTAAGCCAATTTTAGACACATCAAAAATATTAAGTAAAGCAATAAAAAAGAATAATTTGAGGTTATATGAAAAAGAATGGAAAAAAAGATATTTAGAGATTTATATTAGATATTTAGTCCCAAAGTATTATACATACCATAAATTAAAATATTTTCAAAAGTTCAAAAAACCAACTTCATGGTTTAAACTCATAGAACAATTTGAAAAATACCCTGAATTATTCGAAACAATGTTTGACGGAGAAAAACAATTTAAATTGCCAAAAGAAACAAAAAAAATATTTCATAAAAGTTCAAAAATTTTTCAGGGAGCATATTATATCTATTTAAAATATAAATATTATAAGATGAGTAAATTTTATAGAATAAATTAATATTCAAAAATCATTTCAAATTCAGAGTCTTTTTTTATTTTAAATTTCTTATTAAAAATAATATTAATAAACCCGTTTAAGATTAATGCTCGATATAAAGATCCAAATTTGGAAATAGGGGGGTTTTGAAATTTAAAAATGACTTTATTTTTATCCCGCTTATAGAAAAGTAAACCCCAGCCAAATGCAGATAAAATTATTTTAAGAGATTTAATTTTTTCTAAAGGACTATTAGATCCATTAAAAAAAGATTGAGCTAAATTTTCAGAAATTCTTATCAAAGATTTTTTATAAAAATTTTCTAAACCTATTTTAGAATAATTCCTAAAACTTAATTGAGTTAAACCGATTTCAGTAGGAACCAAAACTTGATTTTTAAAATTCATGCAACCCCTTTCGTCAACTGTAATTTGCTTAAATTTTAATAAATCACTAAAAGATTTAAATTCATCAGATAGTCTATGATTCATCAAAGGAAAATTTAATTTAGAATAATCTAATGAAGGTCTAAGCTCATCCAAATTCATTTTGCATTCATCTTTAATATTTGGGCTTGCAATAATTTTACATCCATTTGGACAATTTGTACAACAGGGTTTTGCACCGATATCTTTATCTAAAATCATACTTAAAATTCCGCTAACTAATCCAGCCATAAAAAAACCACTTTGAGTTTTATTGCAAACAACACAATTTTCTCCTGATGCAAAAAAAGAATTGTCAAAATTAGAATATTTAACATCCTTTGCAAAGGTCATACCAACACTTGCCAAGGTATTAAAAACATGCTGAATAATTAAAGGCAACACTGAACTTGGGATTTTCCTTTTTCCAACAAATAAAGAATATCTTGTACCACTCTCTTTTCCAATCCGATACCATAAATCATCAGTTTTTTTCTTCCCAATTTTTTTAACAGTCTCCAAATAAAGATTTACGGCAATATATTCAAAATTATAAACTACCCGGGTTTTAACACCTTCTTTTCCAAACCTGCCAATAGTTTTATTGATTATAATCCCGGGCTGATCAATAATAAAAACTTTTGGAAATATTAACTTACCAAAAAGATAATTTTTTAATCCCATAATATAAATAATATAAATAATATAGATACTTAAATCTATTTAGAGAGGTTATTCTTCATGAATCACTTCAATACCTTTAGAACTTATCTCATAATTCTTGCTTTCTTTATATTGATTTGTCCATCTCATTTTAGGGATAAAAATTCTTCTTTCAATAACACCCAAATCCAAAAAATCTAATTGAATCAAACCATCAATTAAATAAGGGATATTAAATTCAAAACTGTAAGAATCATTCTTTTTTTCCAAGACTAAAAGAATTGTCAAATCATCTTTTCTTAATTGATAAAAGGAATCAGTAATTAATTTTCTTACATTAATCTCCTGCCCAACAGAACAAGCATTTCCAATAGAACTAAAAAAACAATTAAAACTATCAATAACAAGCCTTTTTATTTTTTTATCATCTTTAATCTTTTGAAGTAATTCCTTCTGGATTTTTTCATATTCTAAATAATTATAACACCTAATAACAATTAATTCTTTTTTTTCATAATCTAAAAATTCTTTTCCAAAATCAAATTGACCTAACATATTATCAATATTTCCTCTTGGCTCTTCAAGGTTTATATACAAACATTTTTGTCCTTTTCTTGCACCTTCCAATAAAAAATGCAAAGCCAAAATAGATTTACCAATACCAGGAGGACCAGAAAGACCAAAAACACCTTCCTTCGGTAAACCCCCCTCAATCATATCATCAATTCCATTAATACCAAAACTTTCTCTTTGGATTTGTATTTTTTGTATTTTCTTCATTTTATTATATTGAACACAAAGAAAAATCTTTTAAATGTTACTAAATCTTAAAATTTAAATTTTTATTTTATCTACAGCAAAAATAAAGATAATCTTAGAATTTGTTTCAATTTTTTGACATTTTACAATTTCATTAAAAGTTAAATTCCCACGAAGTTCTTTAGGAATTAAAAAATATTTTGTTGCTTCTTTAGTTCCACGTTGGGAAAGATTAGTCTTAATTTCAGAAGCCTCTTCTGAAAAAATATGAATATCCTTAATATGACCCTTAAGCTTTAAAGATTCTTCATAATCCATCTCAAGTTCCACTACAACTTTTCCTTCTTTCGTAGTTTTTATCCCAATTATTGAACCCATACAAATTTTAAGATAATTAATGTTTAAAAAATTAACTTATTTACATAAATACAAACATTTTTATAAATAATATCATAACTTCTGGATAAAGATGAGAAAAAAATGTCAAAATTCTTAAAAAGTAAGCATTTTTTGATATTTTGAGCTAAAAATGGGATATATAATTAAATCAAAAATTCAACAGGACCAAAAAGTCATTTATCAAATTGAACTTGACGAAGAAGAATCACTTAAATTACAAGGTCATCTAAAAAAAGTATATGTTTTCACATCAAACCTCTGTAATATCAAAACACAAATTAATTCAAGAGGTAACAAAGGAGTGACAAAATATTTTAGGATACCTCTTGAAATTAGACCACGAAAAAAACAAAATGGAGTACTAGCTTCTCAAAGAATAGAATCATCCTCAAAAGTTTTTTACATATACACAATCACAAAAACAATAGAAGATAAAAAATAAATAATTTCTTTCAAATTTTACAGCGGTGACATAATCCGATGCTTCATACCTGAAGCGAGGAGACAAAAATTTTTTTCGAAAAATTTCTGGAGCTGCTTATGGCTTATTTCAATTTTACAGCGGTGACATAATCCGATGCTTCAAACTTGAAGCGAGGAGACAAAAATTTTTCAGAAAAAATTTTTGGAGCTGCTTATGGCTTACTTCAATTTTACAGCGGTGCCATAATTCGATGCTTCATACCTGAAGCGAGGAGACAAAAATTTTTCAGAAAAAATTTCTGGAGTTGCTTATGGCTTACTTCAATTTTACAGCGATGCCATAATTCGATGCTTCATACCTGAAGCGAGGAGACAAAAATTTTTCAGAAAAAATTTTTGGAGCTGCTTATGGCTTATTTCAATTTTACAGCAGTGCCATAAGCAAGCATCTCTGAAGCACCAGCCATAACCATAGAAGTCGCAAATCTCACGCCAATAATAGCATTTGCACCAATTTTTGTTGCTTCATTAACCATTCGGTTGTATGCTTCATCACGAGCATCAGCAGTCATCTCTGTATAAGTCTTAATCTCTCCACCAATAAGACTTTTTAATCCAGCACCAATATCTCTTCCAATATTTCTCGATCTAACAGTACTACCTCGAACAACACTCAAAACTTCAACAATTTTTTTATTTGGAACATCATTCCCGGTAGTCACAATAATTTTAGCCATTTTTTTTAACCCTCCTTTCAAGAATAGGTTCTATCTTATCTTCATTTTTATTAAAAAAAATAAAAAAACCAATAATTAAAAGAGGAATTCCAAAGAATAATAAAGGAAAAGATGAAACAAAATTTACAAGAAAAGTCGTTAAAATTAAAGTTAAACCAATAATAATCATAATTGCACCAGTAATGATTCTGCTAATAAAATTCATAATAAAAGATACAAAAAAAGGTTAATAAATTTAACTTTCAAGAATTTCACATTTTTTATCATCAATTAAAATCTTTGCAATCTCAGAAGGAATATTTGCGATTTGTCCCTTAACAAAAGGACCCATCGATTCTCCATCAATTCCCACAAATTCATCAACATCAGCAACAAAACTCACCAAATCATTCTTTATCCCTTCATCTTTTACACCACTCAAATTTTCATTTAAAGTTTTATCAGCAGTATCCATGCATTTCATTAAATCTTCAAAAAGAGCCTTTTCCATAACAAGCATATTTTCAAAATCTTGTTTTGAAATACCAGTTTCAGCAGCAATTAAAACCAAATTCAAAATTTTTTTTCTACGCCTTAACATCAACTCACGAAATAAAGTAATCGCATTTTCTAATTGTTTTTTAGTTTTAGCAACAACATCTGAAAAAACATCTGCATTTTTATCCGAAATTTCCTTTTTTTCTTTTAAATAACTTGAAAAATCAGTAAGAAATTTTTTAGAAATCGGCTGTAATTGTTCAGAATATCTTTCTTTTCTTGCAGCTTCGTAAATATCGTTGTAAGTTATCATCTTAAAATACTCCATGTGAAGCTGCATTGTGGCATCCACAAAGGCTCATAAAGATGCCACCCTTCAAAACTTCGAGGAGGTTCAAAAGGAACCAAGGGGTGCCTTTTAGCAGCTTCATAAATATCATTATAAGTTATCATTTATACCTCCATAAAAGCTGCAATCGTGGCATTACAAGAGGCTCAAAAAAATGCCACCGCTCCGCAATTTGAGGAAGCTCAAAAACTTCAAAAGTATCGTCTTTTGAATGTCCCAGAAAATTTCGTTTTTTAAAATTTTCTGAGGAAACCAGCGGGTGCCTTTTAGCAGCTTCATAAATATCATTATCTTCAAATCCATTTAATTGAGGTTTTGAAGAGACAGGGGAAAATTTTAATTTTCTTTCTGTATAAGTAATCATCTTAAAATACTCCATAAAAGCTGCAATTGTGACATCATAAATACAAAAATACAAAAACGTTTTTATGGATTGCGATAAAAAATTATTTATTAAACCCAACAACTTTCAAAAGATCTTGACCCATAATTCTGCCTAAAGTCCCTTTCTTTGCTTCTTTCTCACAAAATTTCTTTGCACGAGGAATCGAGGAATTATTATAAAGTAAAACCGGAACAGGATCAGCAGAATGATTTTTTAATTTGCAAGGCGTACAGTGATCAGCAGTAACAACAACCTTTATCTCATTTTTAGGAACAAATTCTCTTAAAAATTTAAAAAAAGTCTGATCAATATATTCAAGCATAAAAATTTTTTCCATCACTTTATTGTCATGCCCAGGTAAATCTGTTTCCTTAATATGAACATAAGCATAATCAAATTTTTTATGATACTTCTTTAAAATTTTAATATTAAACTTGCAAGCCTTCTTTAATCCATCATACAAATTATCATATGCATCCAAAGTTTTTAGTTTAGGATAAGTAAAAGTCTTAACAGTCATATCACAAACTTTAGAAAAACCAATTTCTAAAGGCATATAACTTGGAGAAATCCATTTTGGATATTTCTTTAATTTAGGTCGTTCAGTTCCAGCACCTCTAACAAGCAAATAATTCGCAGGCATTAAACCCCTATTTCTTCGATTTTTATTAACAGGATGATTGTTCAAAACTTCATAAGCTTTTTCAACAAACTCATTAACAAGATTTGCACTATAACGGGAATTCTCACTATCATCTTTTGGTTTAGAAAGATTAATTTTTTCCATCTCTTTTGTTGCCCCAGCAGAATAAGTCGGATCATTTCCGGAAATATTCCCTGAAAATACTCCTTCTCTAAATACTAAAGCCCCTCGATGTTGAATAGTTGCCTTAAATTCAAATTTGCAAGACATTTTAATTTGATTTAAAGATTTTGCTAATGAATTTGCTTCTTTAGTAGTTAAAGTCCTTCCAGCCCTACGGTCTATTACATTTCCGTTTTTTAATGAATCAATTGTAGCAAAATTTACTCTTAAAGCTAAATCACCATCTTCCAATTTAAGACCAGAACCAATTGCTTCTAATTGACCACGACTACTATTTTCTAAGTTGTTCCCAAAAATGGAAACAATTGCTTCATCTGAACCCGGAACAAAACCAGGTTTCACAGGATACATATAACCCATTTCACCCCTTGCAGCTAAAAAATCTAAATTCGGCATTTTTGCAGCCTCTAAAGCAGTTTTATCATCAATAATTTTTAAAGGCAAATCACCCATTCCATCGATAATAACCAGCACACCTTTCATAATCTAAAAAGAAAGGGTATTTTTATAAAGATTTGGATTCAAGGAAATAATAAAAAAGCATACTAGCAATAAGATTTTAACTGCTTAAAGGCAAATTATTACTTTAGTAATAATGGGGGCGAATAACTTCGTGGTAGAAACGATAATCCACAAAATTTCGTGCGAGGTTATGAGAAAGTGGGAAATTAAGATTCAAGATTAAAAGGGGATTTGTTAAAATCTTTGTATACTTTTTTCACCGTGCTGAGGTTATGAGAAGGGGGTGGGAAATTAAATTCAAACGTTAACATTATAAATATATTAGTTTTTCAAGGAATATGTTTTCAAAACTAAAAGATAAATTAAAAGACTGGACAAAAAAGATAATAGAAGATAAAGAAGAAGAAGTCATAGAAATAAAAGAAGAAAAAAAATCAAAAAAAAATAAAGATAATAAAAAGAATAAAAAAAAAGATAAAAAAATAAAATCAGTAAACACCAAAAATACAAAAAAAGAATCAAAAGAAAAAATAAAAAAACAGCTTGAAGAAAAATTAGAACAAATACAAGAAGAAATAGAAATAAAAAAATCCGAGGAAAAACAAGAAGAAAAAAAAGGATTCTTTCAAAAATTATTTTCAAAAGAAAACGCAGAAGAAACACCAACTGAAAAAATTGAAGAAGAGATTAAAGAGATTCCAAAGAATAAAAACATAGAAGAAAAAATACAGATTCCAGAAAACAAAAAGCTACAAACCGAAAAAGAACCAACTAAAGAAAAAGAACAACAAACAGAAAAGAAAGAAGAAAAAAAATCATTCTTTAAGAAAATATTAACAGGAACAATAAAGACTTCAGAAGAAGAAAAACCAATAGAGACTGAAAAAATAGAAGAGATTAAAGAAGAACCAATAAAAGAAAAGAAACCAGTAGAAGAAAAAGTTGAAGAAACAATTCAAGAGACACAAAAGAAAAAATCTTTTTTTGAAAAGATATTAACAGGAACAATAAAAATTTCAGAAGAAGAATTTAATAACTATTCAGAAGAATTGGAAATGCTTCTTTTAGAAAATAATGTAGCTTTTGAAGTTACAGAAAAAGTTCTTGAAGAATTAAAAGAAAAATTAGTTGGAAAAGAAATTCCAAAAAAAGAATTAGAACAGGAAATAAAAAATAATTTAAAAGAGATATTAAAGGAAATCTTGATAGAACCATTTAATATAGTAGAGAAAATAAAAGAAAAATCAAAAAGAGGAGAACCATATGTTATTTTATTCTGTGGAATTAACGGAACAGGAAAAACAACAACAATTGCAAAAATCGCTCATATGCTAAAACAGGAAAAACTTTCATGCGTAATCGCCGCAGCAGATACATTCAGAGCAGCAGCTATTGACCAGATAAAAACTCACGGAGAAAGATTGGACACAAAAGTCATTGCACATGAATATGGTTCAGACCCTGCATCAGTAGGATTTGACGCAATAAAATATGCAAAAAAAAATAACATCCCATGCGTTTTAATTGACACCGCAGGAAGAATTCATACTGCAACAAATTTACTTCGGGAAATGGAAAAAATAGTAAAAGTTTGCAAACCAGATACAAAAATATTTGTAGGTGAAAGCATCACAGGAAATGATGCAATAGAACAAGTAAAAAGTTTTAATGATATTATTGGAATCGACGGGATAATACTTTCAAAAGCAGACATTGATGAAAAAGGCGGAACAGCATTATCATTAGGATACACAACAAAAAAACCAATTCTATATTTAGGAATTGGACAAGAATATAATCAGATTGAATTATTTGATAAAAATAAGTTTTTGGAAAAATTAGGATTATAAACATAAAATTAGTAAAGTTTACTAATGGCAATTATATTATCATCCCTAACTGTAAACTTTTTAAGAACAGGTTATAAATTATTGCAAAAAACATTGCTAAATAAAGGTCTTGATGAATATCTGATCTTATGGGCAATAACTCTTGGAACAATAGTTATATCTTTATTACTATTGGTTATTCCAATTCCAAAAACTGATTGGTTATTTTGGGCAGTATGCATTGGGTCAGCACTCTCTTGGCTTATCGGAGATATACTTGATATAAAAGCAACAAAAATTACAGATATCTCTATAATCGCACCAATATATGCTTTCGGGATAATTTTTACAGGAATTTTAGCTTGGATTATTTTAGGAGAAATCCCCTCGCTAATAGGATTTATAGGGATAATATTAATTATAATTGGAGCTTATTTTCTTGAATTAAGAGAATTTAACATTAATAAAATTCATCTTCCATTCAAGATTATTTTCACTAACAAAGGAACATGGTTAATATTAATAGCATTCTTTTTTTATTCACTTAATAATGTATTAGATAAAATTGGCATAGCACACACAAACAATCTATTATTTTACGGCATAATAAACCACATAATTGCAATGACAATATTTACAATAATTATTCATAAAAAAATAATCTCAAATAAAAAAGTAATTCTGGACAATAAAACTTCATTAATTATACTCGGAATTTTAAATTTAACATTTTCATTAATAGGATTGTCGTTATATAAGTTTATGGAAGTGGTATATGTCGCAGCAATTTTTAATCTTTCCATTCTTTTTGAGATTATTGGAGGACATTTTATGTTTAAAGAAGATAATTTTAGAAATCGATTAATTGCAGGATTATTAATCATTTTAGGAATAACTTTAATATTCATGGATAAAATACAATAAATCAAGAATAAAAATCAAAAATTAATTATTTCAATCAATCACAGAAATCCTTAAAAGAATAGCTTTAGTATTAAATTTATGAAAGATTCGCCAATCTTATTTATTTCAGAATCTCCAAAAAGACTTCTTTTAAATAATTATGAACCATTTGCCCCAAACCCAAATAATGGCTTTTTATTCGCAGGAATTGGAAAAGATAACAATTGGTATTCAGATACTGCAATAGGTGGTTCAGACATGCTAACAAAATTATTAATGAATCAAAAATTATATTCAGAATTTTTCAGGTTCATTAAAGAAAATAAAGAAACTTCAAGATTAATTCCATGGTTTCAAATTAATCAACCAACATTAAATGATGATGTAAGAAGATTTGTTAGAGAAAATCTTGTATCATTATTCCCGGATATGCTTATCATAAAACCAAAGATAACAAAAATGCAGAAATATCTTGAACCAGTATATTATGTTCAACAAAAAGGAATTTATAGAGTATTCGAAAATAAATTTATTGAAGTATCAAAATTTGACACGAAAGGTATTGAAAATTCAAATAAAATGCTTGAACAATGGATTAAATCACACACAATAAAAACAATCCAAGACCAACCAGAATATATCAATCTGGAAACAAAACTACAATAATTTAATTCTTTAAAAAACCGGCTTTGTTTAAAGTTAAAATTCCAAACTAAATTTTTGACTAACTTTTATGGCAATTCAAATATTTTTCAAGGGCGGGTCTTCAAGCTTTAGCTTGAACTTGAAGAGGGAATCAAAAAAATTTAGAAATTAAAAAATATTTTATACAAAGCCTCTAAAACCATAAACCCTTTAAATCTATAACTTTTAAACATTATATGCTAGAAAAACTTGGAGAAGTATTAAAAAAAACAACAGACAAAGTTGCAAATGCAATATTTCTTGATAAAAATTTAGTGGATAATATCATAAGAGACCTGCAAAGAGCATTAATAGAAGCAGACGTAAACATACTTTTAGTAAAGCAACTAAGCGACAAAATAAAAAAAATCGCATTTGATGAAAGAATCAAAGGAATTGAAAAAAAAGAACACATCATCAAAATTCTTCATGATGAATTATTAAGCATATTAGGAAAATACAAAAAATTAGAACTAAACGAAAAACAAAATAGAATTTTACTTTTAGGATTGTATGGAGCAGGTAAAACGACAACTATAGCAAAACTTGGAAACTACTATGCAAAACGAGGAAATAAGGTAGCACTAGTTGGTTTAGATGTTCATAGACCTGCAGCAAAAGAACAATTAAAGCAATTAGCAGAAAAACATAAACTAAATGTTTTTGTAGATATGGAAGAAAACGACGCAATAAAAACATGGAAAAAATTCGAACCAAAATTAAAAGGCTATAATTTAATTTTGATTGATACAGCTGGAAGACATAATTTAGACAAGGAATTAGTTAAAGAAATTAAATCCCTCGGAAAAGAAATAGAACCAACAGAAACAATTTTAGTAATGCCAGCAGATATTGGACAAGCAGCAAAAACACAAGCTCAGGAATTTAAGGATGCACTAAATATTACCGGAGTAATTATCACAAGGATGGACTCAACCGCAAAAGGTGGAGGAGCATTAACTGCCTGTGCAGAAACAGAAGCAGGAATTTATTTCTTAGCAACAGGAGAAAAAGTAAACGACATCGAGGAATTTAATCCGGAATCATTTTTATCAAGATTACTTGGAATGGGCGATTTATCGCAATTAATTGAAAAGATTAAATCAATAACAAATGAAGATGAACAGGAAAAAATCCAAAAACGACTTGAAGAAGGAAAACTTTCACTAACCGACGTTGTAGAACAAGTCAAATCCATGAATCAATTAGGAGGATTTGATAAAATTAAATCAATGATTCCAGGAATGAGCAATGCAAAAATACCTACTGAAGCATTAGGAGCACAAGAAGAAAAAATCAAGAAATGGGAGCATATCATAAACTCAATGACACAAGAAGAAAAAGATAATCCGGAATTATTAAAAAAAGAAACATCAAGAATGACAAGAATTTCAAAAGGTTCAGGAGTAAATAATTCAAACATCCGTTCATTATTAAAACAATATGATATGTTAAATGAAATGATGAAAACAAGCCAATCAGTTGACATGTCAAAAGGAATGAATCAAAAACAATTAATGAAACTCGCAAGGAAATTCGGCGGGAAGAAAATGAAGTTTTAAAATGGGAAATGGAATAAAGATATTTAAGGGGACGAAAATTATTTCTATAATGCATCTGAAGATGGAAGCATAAAAAAAATGGAAAAAGTAAATCTTAAATACATTAATCTTAGAAGATTTACATGGATATTTCTCTTATTCCTATTTTTGAAGGTTTGATTTTGAATTTAATCGGAACTATTTTAATTGCGTTATCATTTAAATTTGGATTCAGTACAAATAAGGAAGATGAGGACTTTTTGATAAATGACAAAAGACCTGTTGTTTGGGATTATAAGAATGATAACCTTCTTGTATTAGGTTGGATTATTTTAATACTTGGATACTTTTTTCAAATATTATCTGTGTTCAGTTAAACCTTAACAACTTCTTCTTTTAGAAAAAAGAACAAAATAGAAACTCCCACATTTTATTTTAGAAAAAAGAATAAAAAAATAAAGCAATAAATCCGAGTGAAACGAGCAATTTAATTTATTTTCAAAACCTCAACAATTTCAAAAATCTACCAAAAAAAGATTCTTTTTTATTCTCATCAGATAAATTAATATTTTCTTTATGTAATTTAAAATCTTCTAAAGAATCGTTTATTATTAATAATTCATGCATACTTCCATTTGTAATAGAATAATTTTTTCCTTCAAATTCAAAAGTAGAATTATTTTCGTAACAAGTTTGATTTAATAAAAGACCATTGCAAGAAAGATTTTTTATTAATAATTCACTTAAACTTCCATTAAAAACAAAATAAGTTCTATTTTCAAATTCAAAAGTTGAATTATTTTCGTGACAAGTCCCATTTAATAAGAGACCTTCACAGGAAAGATTTTTCGGAGAAGAACTTACAAAATTTGAAAACAGAGTACTAATGTTATCCCCTACATGGTATTTAGTTGAAGTTCTTTCAATTAAGAAAGAATCACTTTCACCACTTGTTGTAGTTGTAGTTCCAGTAGTACCCATACTTGAGGGTAAATCAGGAGGTTGGATGTTACCAACTTGGATATTACCAGTGGGTGTGGGAGGAATGTTATAATGAGGATAATAAACTTTAAGGGGGCAAGCCCATTTTCCTAAAGAATCATCATAATAAGATTCTAATCCATTTTCACAATTAGGTTTTTCAGCAGGAGTCCCAGAAACAAAAGGCACAGGATAATTTTCAGAACAAACAAACCCTATCCCAATTAACAAAATCATTCCAATCAATAAAAAAGATTTTATTTTCATTTTAAGATAAAACTTCCGAATTATTTATATTTTGTTCATAATTAATACATTGAGCAAATTTTAAATCCAAAATGCAATAACCCTCTGGAAAATAAGCAATAGTCATAATATGATTTTCTGTTCTAAAAAATGCGTAATTATAACCCATCATTTTTGCTAAAGTTGCATAATAAACAGCATAACTTTTGCAATCAGCACCATTATCAAACATCTCATCAATTGAGTAGATATCCTCTCTAGGAACCATATTATAATTCGCAACAACAAATTTATTCACACAAAGAAATTTTTCAGTTGCATTCTCAAGAACAGAACACCTATCAAAAATTTCTTGGGTATAAGAAAGATTAGAGTTATAATTGATAATTTCATCAACATCAGACAGAACATAACTTATAGATGTTGATTTTATAAAAAAACCTCGCGAAATAAATCCAAAAACAAAAAACAAGACACATAAACCAATTACTAAAATAATCTTTTTATTTATTCTAAATTTTATTTTCATTTTTAATATTTCAATCCTAAATCGGTTATAATTATGTTATAAAATTCTTATTTAAACTTAATCCTTATTTCAGGATAACTTATCAATACCTAACAATTAAGATTTAACAGCTTAAAGGCAAATCATTAACAATGATTTGGGGAGAGTGGGGCATTAAATTCAAATAAAAAAATTCAGGGGAATTGTTAAATCTTACAGTAACCAGTTACTCCAAAGATTTTAAAAAACATAATTTGCTTTAATTAAACATGGTAAAATACAAAATACTATTAGCCCTTTTCACAATCGCACTAATCAGTTCAGTTTTGCTTTCATTAAATACACCCTGTGGAGAGCAAAATGTTTGTGAACAAGTCCAAAAATCAGGATATGATTTAATTAAAGGAACCAGTAATGGATATTACGGCATCACAATTTTCTTATTCTTAATACTAGTAACATTATCACAAATGCATAAACCAGAGAAATACAAAAAGATAATTATTCACTCCGGAATTTTTATTGGAACAATAATAGCAGTTTATTTCCTTTACATCCAGCAATTTGTTCTTCAGGAATATTGCAAATATTGCATAGTAATTGATTTTAGTTTATTAATAGCATTTATCATCGCAATATTTACCTGGAAAAATTAAATCTATAAAAACAAAAAGTTTGATTTTTGATTAATTTATTGGGAGTTCAAATATTCTTTAAGGGCGAAATTATTGAACAGGGAGTAAATAAATTTATTAATAACAGCTTTTCAATGATTGAGTAGGATCTTTTTGCTTTAGCAAAAATTTATAGTGGGAATCTCAAAAATCAAAAAAAGAATTAAAACAAAATATTAAATAATTAGAATTCTAAAGAAATATCATGAAACAAAAAATAAACATTTCAAGTGGCATCACAGAAGGCTCAACAAGATGCCACCGTTCCGAACTTAGAGGAAGTTTAAAAGAAACCAACGGATGTCTTTCACAAGGTGCAGAAGCAAAAATAGTTTTACAAGAAAATAAAATTATAAAAAAAAGAATAAAAAAATCTTATAGAATTCCACAGCTGGATGAAAAAATAAGAAAATTAAGAACACGATCCGAAACAAAATTATTAGAAAAAGCATCCAAAATAATAAACGCACCAAAAATAATCAAATCAAATGAAAATACAAAAGAAATTGAGATGGAATTTATCAACGGAAAAAGACTTTCAGAAGAATTAAATAAACTCTCATTGCAAAAACAAAAAGAAATCAGCAAAAAAATAGGAGAAAATATTTCAAAGATACATGATGAACATATAATTCACGGAGACTTAACAACAAGTAACATGATTTTGTTAAAAGACAAATTATTCTTTATTGACTTTGGATTAGGATACATCAGCCAAAAATATGAAGATAAAGCAGTCGATTTACATCTCTTAAAACAAGCACTCATCGCGAAACATTACAAAAACGCAGAAATATTATTTAATGAAATTTTAAAAAGCTATACAAAATCAAAAGACTCAAAATTAGTTCTTGAACAATTAAAAAAAGTAGAAAAAAGAGGACGATATAAGAATTAAAAAAATGGAATCTTTAAAATATAAAAATGCAACATTAATAAATAATAAGCATCATAAAAAACCAGCAAATGTCGAGATAATCAATCACGTATATAGTAATCCAATAGTCTCAGATAATGTATTTTTAATAGATCAAAACATAATCTGTTTGCCAAATGTATGTTCACTAAATGGAGTTTTTATTCAAAATCCAAAGATACAGCAACAAATATACTTAGATGAATTATTTGATTGCATAGCATTAGGAATCATTGGAAAACAACAAAAAGAAACATACCTTTTTGGAGCACATATTTATATTTCAATCTTAGAAGATCAACTTACAAATATTTTTAATCAATTTAAAAAAAGAGAAATAATTCCTGAAAAAATATTTTATTCTCCAAGATTTGACAGTGAAGATAAAGAATTAGGTAAAGATTATCTGGAAAAACAATTGAATAAATCAGTACATCAAATCACAAGGCAGAATAAAACAGAAAGTTTATGTAAATTAAGTCTTGAAAAAATAATTCTTAACGATAAGATTATCTCTTGGGGATAATTAATTTTTCTTGAGTTAAATGATAACTTATATAGTTATACAAAAAGAATTTGGGCAGAAAAAACAATGTGGTATCCACGAAGACTCATAATGATACCACCGCTCCGCAATTTGAGGAAGCTAAAAAACTTCAAAAGTCTCGTTTTTTGATAGTCCCAGAAAATTTAATTTTTCAAATTTTCTGAGGAAACCAGCGGGTGTCTTTTATAGCCCTGCTAGCTTTATACTAAAAGTTATTTATTAAACTTTTTGTATAAAACGAATTGATAAAGCATATTTAACCCAATTATTTTAAGTCTATGGAATAGATATTATGGTTTAATGATAAAAAGGCATATGCAAAGTGAAGTTGAATCCGAAAATTAAGTACCATTATAAAATTACTACAAAACAAACATTTAAAAATACAGTTTTTAGATAATATTTTATGGAAACAATACCTTTAGATTTTCAATGGAGTTTACTAGAAAGAAAAGTTGGAAATAATTCTGTTACTAAAATAAAAAAAGAACTCGATAGATCTAGATTTCCTATTGAAATAGAAGCTATAGGGACGGAAGATAACAGAGTTAATCTTTTAAGAAGTGGTTGGTATAATGGAAAAAGATATCATTCTATTCAAATATATAATTCTGATGGAAGTTTAAAAAATGAAAATGAATTTGAAGTTCCTGACATGAGTTTAGCAGATACTTCTTTGGGTAATGCAATCTTTTTAGGAGCAGTAACATTTGGTATGGGATTTAAAGATTATCTCAAAAATAAAAAGCCAGAAATACAACAAAGAATTAAGATGACTAGAGATTTTGAAAGAACTAAAGCTGATCTTTTGAAAGCAATAATAGAAGACGCAAAAAAACTCGCAGAATCTGTAGAATTATATTCTGAGTCATTAGAGAAAGTATCAACAAGAATAGGCAAAAATATAATGCCCATTGATACAGGCAAACCTCAATCTTATCTTATTGAAAATGGTGAAATGCTATTAAGAACACGAGCAGGATTATTGGGTGCTAATGCGATTGTTGATTTTTCTGAAAAAAAATATACTGTCTTTCATGATGTAAGTCACTGGTATTATGGTGGCGGGAACGTTCATACAAGTAATGAAAAATGTTCAATTGGTATTCCAGTAAAAATAAGATGATTTAATTCTTTAAACCTTTAAACTTCTAAAATCATGAGAAAAAAATTGGAGAGTTAATATTTAAATTCTGTAATCGCAGAACCAAATAAACCTTAGTTTATTCAAAATAATGGTTTAAGCTATTTGAATCGCGATCTAACCTTTAGTTAAGATATCCCTGCCCGGATTACCTGAGCACATACCTGTGCGAATGGTCACCAAAATTATAAAATAATTTTTAGTGTCTGAAGACTCAACCTTGAGTCGAGGAGACAGAAAATTTAAAAAATTATCTGGACGTTCGAATTTGGGCAGGAAAAACAAATATTAGCCCTTTCCTATTCGCAACCTCGCACGAAACTTTTTTTAAATATTTGAATATTTTACTTGGAATAATGAGTTTCTACCACGAAGTTGCTCAGATTCGAAGGTTCTCATCCGAAGAAGTTAATCATATCGCTTCGCGATATAATATTAGCCATGCCCGGATTACCTGAGCACATACCTGTGCGAATGGTCACCAAAATTATAAAATAATTTTTAGTGTCTGAAGTTTCAAACTTGAAACGAGGAGACAGAAAATTTAAAAAATTTTCTGGACGTTCGAATTTGGGCAGGAAAAACAGGATATAGCCCTGCCCGGATTCGAACCGGGGTCACTGGCTTCAAAGGCCAGCATACTTGACCGCTGTACTACAGGGCTATAAAAAATAACAGTTACTTTAATTTATAAGACTTTTTATTACTAATTTTAAGAAATAATTTAAAATTTTCAAATATACATAAAGACACAATAATCTTTAAAAATAAATAATTCAATAAAAGTTTCATGTGGAGAATAATCCAAAGATTTGCAGATGAAGATGTAACAATAGACGAAAACAAAAATGTAAGACCAAAAAAAATCCAAGGAATCCAAAACTTAATCTTTAAAGAACATCAACTAAAATATTGTAAATGTACAGATCTAAACGGAGAAAAACAAGAGTATTGGTGTGGACAAGCAGAATTTGAATGTTCAAGGGGTTTAGAAGAAATAACAGATCAAAGAAGATTACATTCACAAACATTTTTATGTAAACAATCAGGATATCACATAACAATTTTAAAAAACACTCCGTCTGAAAACCTCAAGCATACAAATGAATATATGGGAAATCTAGAAATATTTAAAGATTAAATTTTAACAGATTATAAAGGAGGAGAACTCAATAATTCAGTATAAAAAATCTCCCGATTAATCTCTTGCCTAGGAGGAGACAACTTCATCAAAAAATCCTTGATACTAAACGGCCTATATTTTTCACCAATTAATGTAGCAGCCAATTTATAAAATTCCTTGCTCCCCGCAGAATTCGGTTTATAATCAACATAAGAACTAAAATTAGACAAAGATTTCATAAAATCAATATCATTAGGAATCACAGCCAAAATAGGAACCTCAGAAGTATTCTCAATATCATTAAAAGTTAATTCAAAATTTTTATTATGCACCTTATTAAGAATTAATCCAACAATCGGAACATCCCTTTGCTTAGCCAATTTAATAGCTTTCAAGGTTGTACTAAGCGTAGGATGATCAGGGGTTGCAACAACTAAAATCTCATCAGAAGCAAGCATCGCAGCCAAAGTTTCTTCATTTAACGACGGAGAAGAATCAATAATAATAATATCATATTTACTCTTTAAATAACCAATATAATTTTTCAATTTCAAAGGATCAATCTGAATATTTTGATAAATTGAAGACGGTAAAAGATCCAGATTATTAACCCGATAAATAGCACTATTAATATGAGCCTTTCTCCTTAAAACATGATGAAGAGTAACCTCAGGTTCAATAATATTCAAATGAAGACCCAAATTAGGAGCAGAAAAGTTAGCATCAATTAACAAAACCTTTTTTCCAAAACCCGCAAAAGCAGAGCCTAAAGAGATAGCAGTAGAAGTTTTTCCAACACCACCCTTCAAACTAACAACGCCAATCGATTTACCCATCAAATATCTAAGTAAAAAACATTTAAAAAGCCTTTCAAAAATGAAAAAATGAAGAGATAGGAAACTTTAAAAATAGAAATTGCAATCTAAACTCATGGTAACAAAGGAAACAAAAAAAATTTCACAGAAAGATTTTGAAAACAAAGTAATAGAATATGCTAAAACCGGTCTTACAAGTGAAAAAATCGGACAAAAATTAAGAAAAGAAGATATTCACCCAAACGATTTTGAAAAGAAAATCTCCCAAATTTTAAAAGAAAACAATTTATATGTAAACCCGGATTTAAAAAATGTTGAGGGAAAATTAAACAAAATAAAAACCCATTACGAAAAAAACAAAAAAGATAAAAGAGCTATGAGAGAAAAAGACAGAATATTTTCACAATTAAGAAAGATAAAATTATACTTTAAAGTCCCTTTAAAGTAATAAGGTTTTTTTAAAAAAGAAGAGGGATAAATTTATTTATTATAATTAAAACTAATTAGCTATTTTTAAATATGGAAAAAAAGAGAAATTCATTAGAAGAAGACATAAAAAAAAATGCTTTAAAATTTTTAGAAATATCAAAAGATAAAGAAATTTTAATAATAAGTCATTTTGATACTGACGGCATTAGTTCTGCAACAATAATAATAAAATCATTAAAAAAATTAGACAAAAAATTCTCAGTAAAAATAATCAAAAGTTTAGACGAGCAATTCATCCAGGAATTACCAAAAGATAAAATAATAATATTCCTCGATTTAGCATCAGGAAGTTTACATCATATTCAAAACTCAAATTTAAAAAATGTTTTTATAATTGACCATCATGAAATTTCAGAAGAAATTCCCGAGGACATAAACATTATAAATCCGGAATTAAATAAAAAAGAAAAAATCAGTGCATCAGTATTAACATATCTTTTTTGTAAAGAATTGGACCAAAGCAATAAAGAATATGCCAAAATCGCAATTTTAGGAATGATTGGCGACTCATTAGAGGACAAAATAAATGAATTAAACGATAAAATTTCTAACAATGGAGATATCCAAAAAATTAGAGGACCTTTAATATACCCATCAACAAGACCATTAAATAGAACCTTAGAATATTCCTCAAATCCATATCTCCCCGGGATTACAGGAAATATCAAAGGAGTTCTTGAATTATTAAGAGAAATTGGATTAAACCCCGAAGAAGGAAAATACAAAAGCTTAATAGAATTAAACGAAGAAGAAATGGAAAAATTAATTGCCACAATAATTCTTAAATACCCAAAATCAAAAGAAGATATAATCGGAGACATATTTTTATTAAAAATATCCAATAGGTTAGAAGACGCAAGGGAATTAAGTGCAATGATTAATGCTTGCTCAAAATTTGGAGAAAGCGGGACAGCAATTCAAACATGCATGGGAATCGCACAAGCAAAGAAAAAAGCAGAAGCAATACATGTAAGGTATAAACAATTAATTCTTTCAGGAATCAAATATGCAGAAAATTCAGAAAAAATCATCGGAAAAGGATTTGTAATAATAAATGCAAAAGAAGAAATAAAGGACACAATGGCAGGAACAATTACAAGTATACTCTCTCATTCAAGACTTTATGAAGAAGGAACAATTATAACAATTTTAGCACATTCTGAAGATAAAACAAAAATTTCATGCAGAGTCGTCGGAAAAAACGGAAGAAACGTCAGGGAAATATTAAATAACATCATCACAGTAATCGGCGGAGAAACCGGCGGACATTATAATGCCGCAGGTGCAACAATTTCACAGGATAAAGAAGAAGAATTTCTTAAAATTCTTAAAAAAAATTTAGAAATTGAAGTAATTAAAATTCAA
Organism: Nanobdellota archaeon; assembly: GCA_013329055.1. Taxonomy (GTDB): domain Archaea; phylum Nanobdellota; class Nanobdellia; order Pacearchaeales; family GW2011-AR1; genus GW2011-AR13; species GW2011-AR13 sp9966u. Next base: position 6 of record DUKY01000006.1, on the reverse strand, counting down.
TAAAAA
>DUKY01000001.1 GCA_013329055.1 Nanobdellota archaeon | reverse complement strand
AGAAGGAGTAACATTCCATGATACCTTCACAGGGGAGCCAACAGTTATTGCACCTAAAAATTTAATTTGATCAAAAATAGTCCAGCCGATTTCAGTAGAATTCAGAATAGCATAAACATCATTCGACGTGCTTACCCAAGCGTTTACTGTACCATTAGCTTTAAATAAATTATTCTGAAAAGCTTCACTTGGAACTAAGACATTTGAAGCATCAACAGTAGCTTCACATCCAGTGGTTTGCAAAGTGATTGTAAAATTCTCAGAAATATTAGAACCATAATTCGGTTCACTTGAATTAATTTCTCCCACCCATTTTTGTAAACCATCTATATAACTGCAATCACTCATATTAAAATAAAAATCAGCATAACCAGAAGAATTTGTAATTGCACTTCCAATAATTTTTTCATCATCCGCATAACTATCATGTAAAAGTTTAAATGTAACAGTTGCAGACGGACCAGTAACATTATATGAACCTTTATCAAAATCATAAACTCTTACAGATAAATTCTTACCTTGAGAAAGATAAATTACAGTTGTGCCATTTCCTTGACCACCATAACTAAGATTTGTTGAATCTTTTGTGATATCAATATAATTAGTTGTTCCGGAAGTTGAAGTTACAGAAGGATCATCCATTTTGAATTGATAAAACCATTGACCTTGATTACTTGAAGTAAAATTCCTAAACCAAGTTTTTTGTGAATTAATACAATTATCACAAGAAATGGGAGTCTGATTAATACAAATTGAAGGGGAACAAACTCCAGGATTAACTGTCTGCCCAAGATAAAGTGAAATATTAATTATTTGATTAACATCACCTGAACTGGCAATAACGCTAAGGTTTCTATTTGGATAACCCCATCCTGCAGAACTTGGAACACCAATAGGATTTTCTAATTTATATCTTGGAAAAAGATAAAACAAACCAGGATTATTTTTTTGTATTGTAAAGTTATTATAGTGTAGTGATGCATTTGCAAACATTGTAACATTATACCAACCTTCATCTGAAGAAATAGTTGTAGAATAATCACAAGTAAAAGCATTAGCTCCAACTTGAGTTGTATCATTGCAAACAAAACCGGAAATTGCACTAAGATTAGCATTATAAATAACTGTAGAAGTCAAAGCATCCCCACAATCATCAGTAGTAGCACCTAAGAAACTAATAATTTCTTCCTGAGTATAATTTCTTGTACCATCCGGACGAATTAAACTAAGTAAAATATCACCAATTAATGAAAATTGCAAAATATCTGAAGTAGTATCTTTATAACAAGAATCGCTAATAATTTCACCTTTTAATTTTTGATTCCCAACAGCATATTTTGTAGGAGTACACACAGGATTAAAATAATAACTAACATAACCAGAAGAATTTGTTTGATTAATAATACCCGTATCATAATTAACAGTATCAAAAGTTGTTTTAAAAGTAACATTTTTTCCAGAATCAAAATAATTTCCATTGTCTAAATCTTTTACTCTAAAAATAAATAAATCAGTTTGATTACCAGTACGATTTGCAATAGTATTATTCCCAAAAATATTTTCAAAAAGAATATCGTCTTTTTCTATTTGAAATGTCCTTGCAGTTGTTTCACTTGAAATTAAATTTGAATCAATAAGATAAAATTTATATTGAGCAGAAGAAGTAACATTTGCACACAAAAAATTAGAAATATTAAAATTATATTTTGTCAAAGTAGAACAATCAGAGATACAACTTTTTGTTTCAACATCAACAAAACCTAAACCAGTATTAATCCTCAAGGTAACATTAAATAAATCTCCATCTGAATCACTTGCATTCACTGAAAAATTCCATACTTCTCCCCAGCCAGCAATTGCTCCGGAAGTAACACCATTAACAACTTCATTAGTTCCGGTAGGAGCAGCATTAACACTTACAGAGACAGAATAATTTTGAGAGGTGTAAGAATTATAACAAGAACTTAAATCAAGATAACCCTTCCATTTTTTAGTACCAGAAGTAAAACCTGAAGGATTAAAATAAAATAAAACATTACCGCTAGAATTAGTATTGTTATTTCCAACTGTTTGAAAAATATCTCCAATATTAGTAACATCAAATTTAACATTAAGAATTTCAGAAATATCATAACTGCCTTTACTTAAATCATAAGCTCTTAAATGAAACTCTGCAGGAATTTCAGAAGTTGCAGTACTTTGATTCCCGGAAATATGAGTTATATTAACATCATCTTTTAAAATACTAAAAATACAATTATTATCTTGATCCATACATTCATTGGTTATACCTGAAGCCCAAGCAGTTGTATTATATCCTGCATTATCGGTAGCATTAAATTTAAATTCCCAATCACCAATATCAGTACAATTAAAATTAATAGTCCAATTTAAATCAGTTGAAGCACAATTATTGCAATATTTTTCTTCACCAATTTGTTGCCATTCTTGACCTGCCAACCTTCTCCAAAGTTTAACAGTAGTATTAGAAGTAGGATTAGTAACATTAATTCTAAAAGTAAAGTTTGACCCCCATGCACCGCTTTCTTTTGAAACATTTGCATTAAAAATAATCGGAGTCCAACACCAAGAATAATTGATATTAAAATTATCAACAACAAACGCTTCCTTAGCATTAAGAAAAATAGCATTTAAATGAACAGAATAATTTGCAAAACTATCATTAAAACCACTGTTAGCAACATTGCATACATTTTTAGCTTTATAATTTGCACAATCCCATTGTGGACCTAATGTCGCTCCCCCGGCAATTATCGTATTATCACAACTAGAAAACCTAATATTCGTCCAATCACCCCCACTTCCAAGAGGAGATTCTGTACGATTCGCAATTTGTGTAAGTGCCTGATTGCATAGTCCATCACTATCTGTAACTCCAACATTAATAAATCGAACAAATGTACCAATACTCTTAATATCACAATTTTTTGGACCGACCGTTGTAGGATTCGGAGTACAAGCTGTTCCGGGAGTCCAATTTAGATAAGTATGAGCATTTGGATTTAATTTAGTTCCTGCAACACTCCAAACGATATTATCTACAAAAATTTCACAAGTTAAATTTCCGCTGAAAAATTGATCACTTTTTCCCGCAAAAATTGAAGGGAAAGTAATTAAAGATAAAAATAAAATTATAATTAAAAATTTAAAAAATTTCATTTTTTACCCCCAAAATCATAGCATAAAGTATAATTTATACTAAAAACATCAGTAATCAAATATTGAGATCCATAAACTTTAATACCATAACAATTTAAAAAATTGTAACGATTTAATTTTTCAATACCGCATTTATTATTTGAATTTTTGTTATTCCCACAATATCTCCCCAATTTTATTTCTTCTTCACTTAATATTTCATAAGCAAGATAATCTGAATATTTCACTTTTTCAGGTTCAGCACAAATAGATTCTTTAGGATTTGAAATCTGAACATAACCTTCACCTTCAGTAATTCCCTCTTCAAGATCAGTAAATATAAATCTTGTCTGAAGGGTGATATTAGAAAAAAAACAATTGTCAACATTTAATTCAGAACAACTAAATTTTGGATTCCAGACATAATAACCTGTAGATCCTTCAGAAAATAAACTATAATTACTCGACCATAAAACTTGTTCTTCAAAATCTTTACAAACTAAACCCTCAAGGGTAAAATTAACCAAAGAATAAAAAAAAGTAGTTTCAGCACTAATATTTTGATAGGAAACTTTAAGATTATAATAACCATCATTTTCAAAATCTGAGATAAAAGAATAAATGTAATTACCATTTAAAACATTTATAGAATCTGCAAAAATAAGACTTTCATTAAAAAACAATTCTAATTTTATAGTATCATTTATTTTAGATCCATTTATTATTGCAATTCCAGAAACATTTATTGTTTCATTCAGGAAATAATTTTCTTTATCTAAATTAACTTCGATAAAAGTAGCATTGATTAACTCCTCAGGAAGAAGAGTAACATTACTTTCATTTATTTCTTCTTCAATTTCTTCAAGAATATTAATCTCTTGAATAAAAGAGATAAGTTCAAAATTATCATAAGATAAATTCATACTCAAAATACCTTCACTCACAGGAATCTTTAAAGAAGTCAAATTAATTTCAAAAACTTTAAAATTTTCTCCAATATAATCTGTGGAAATAATTGCAGTATCATTCTCAATATTTAAATTCACCTCCTTAGAAGAAAATTTTATCTCAGCACTTTGCCCTTCCTTTAAGACATAAATAAAAGGATTGTTTTTTGAAACATTTCCTTCAATGGTATCTTTTAACTCTAAAGAGATCTGACCAGTCATAGTAAGGAAAAAATTATTTACTGCCTTCAAAAATCCAGAAATAATTGCACCAGTAATAGGCGTTTCAGTAACTGAAGATTCTTCAGTCTCTTGAACTTTCTCCACTTTTACTTTTTCATCTTTTTTTTCTTCAACAATCTTTTCAGAGACTTTTTCTTCGCTAACAGCTTCAGGAGGAGGAATAACTTCAAATTCTTCAATCGGAATTTCTTCTTCAATAATTTCCGGAGAAGGCAAAACATTCTCTTCTTCTATAACTTCCGGCTCAATACTAACATTCTCCTCTTCTATAACCTCTGGCTCAATACTAACATTCTCCTCTTCTATAACCTCTGGCTCAATACTAACATTTTCCTCTTCAGTAACTTCAGGTTCAATAACACTAACATTCCCCTCTTCTATAACCTCTGGCTCAATACTAACATTTTCTCCTTCACGAATAACAGAATAAATTTCAAGAGTAAAAGTTACATTGGGATAAACCTCAGAAGGAATAACCGCATAAGCTTCACCAATACCGGAAAGATTTGTTCCCTCAAGAGAAAAATTTTGATTTACAACTTCTTCAGAGATTAAATCACTTAAAAAATAAGTTTGAGAAAAATTACCTAAGACAACATTTATCTTTGTTGAAATAGGTATTGCTTCTCCTTCTTGCAAAGTAAATTTCAAAACTCCATCGATAAACTCATTTGAATGATATTCAGGTTTAACATCTAAAATAAATTTCCCAGTAATTCCAAAATTTAAGAAAAATAAAATTAAAAGTAAAATTATTCCAAAAAAGATAAAAATTAAATATTTATTGAAAAATAACCTAATTTTTGATAAAGCACCAGCTAAGAAAGAGAATTTATTTTCAAAAGTTCTGTTTTTTGGCAAGAGTTTTTTCTCCTCTTGCTTAAACATTTAAACAGGCCTCTCCAGACCGAATTTAATTAAAATTTTTGAAAAAAAATTAAAACTATTTATAAATAAAGTTCTACCTCTAATTGCCCCTTTTTTTACCATTTTTATGACGAATTTTACACAAATATATGCCAAAAATATATTAAATAGTTCAGTAAGAATAGATTCGTATCAAAAAATTAAATCAACAAAATCAAATTTTAACTAATTAGTAAGCTTTAAATAGAATTTTTATCACAAATATTTATGGCCCGGTAGCTCAGCCTGGATAGAGCGACTGCCTTCTAAGTAGTAGGTCGCAGGTTCGAATCCTGTCCGGGTCGTTTATATGGCATTGAAAATGCCATTAAATCCTGAAAGGATTTCTTAACAAAATTAATTTTATTTCATCAGGTTTGAATCACTTCAACTGCACCGTCTGTTGAAGTTCCCAAAAATTCTTTTCAAGAATTTTTTAGGACTGTCCGGGTCGTTTATATGGCATTGAAAATGCCAT
>DUKY01000009.1 GCA_013329055.1 Nanobdellota archaeon | reverse complement strand
TGAAATGTTTAAGATTAAACTCTCAGTATTTTTCTTCTTAGTTGCATTTGTGTAAAAAGGTAAAGTAATAACTGGAGCAGTACCATCAATTTGAACAACATAAGAGTTGTTTAATCCAATATTATTTGTACTATCATTAACCCAAACTCGAATAGTTTGATTTCCATCAGCTAAACCTGTCAAAGCAATATTTGAAGCATTACACCAACCACTTGAAATACTTACAGATTGGTTTGTTCCATTTACATCGATTAAGCATACTCCGTTTGTTAAACCAGATGATGCATCTGTAACTGAAATATTCAATATCAATGATTCTGTGTTTTTCTTTTTTGTTCCGTTTGTATAGAATGGTAAAGTGATTACAGGAGCAGTGGTATCGATTTGAACAACATAAGAGTTGTTTAATCCAATATTATTTGTACTATCATTAACCCAAACATTTATTGTTCGATTTCCGTCTGATAAACCTGTTAAGGCAATATTTGAAGCATTACACCAGCCACTTGAAATACTTACAGTTTGGTTTGTTCCGTTTGCATCTATNNACTTTCAGTATTCTTTTTCTTTGTAGCGTTAGTATAGAATGGTAAAGTAATTACTGGAGCAGTTGTATCTACTTCTACTACATAAGAATTATTCAAACCGATATTATTTGTACTATCATTCACCCATACTCTTATTGTTTTGATTTCCATCAGCTAAACCTGTTAAAGCAATTGCAGAACTATTACACCAACCACTTGAAATACTAACTGACTGGTTTGTTCCGTTTACATCAATTAAGCATACTCCGTTTGTTAAACCAGATGATGCATCTGTAACCGAAATATTCAATATCAATGATTCTGTGTTTTTCTTTTTAGTACCGTTAGTATAAAAAGGCAAAGTAATAACAGGATCAGTTGTATCAACGTAAATTGAAATATTAGAAGAATTAGCCCCGGAACCGGTTGCATTCGTTGCCTGAACAATAAAAGTATAATTTGCTTCAGTAGTGTTGCTAAAAGAATAACCGGTAACACTATTATTACTCGCAACTAAATAATTGTTAGAACCATTAGAAAAAACATAAATTGAATAGTTTGATTCAGCATCACCAGCACCAGAAGTCCAGTTTAAAGTAAATGTACCCTCATCATAATTAGTAGTAGCATTATTATTAAAAACTAAATTAGTCGGAGCATTAGGAGCAGCTAAAATCAGATATACACAAATTATAGAAAATAAAATTCCTATAAAATAAATATTTTTTTTATTCACCATTTTATATCATTATAAAAAATAAAAAGGCAGTTAAACATTGTTACGAATATATTAGTATTATCCTCTATCACATTTATTAAATTAAAAAAATTAAAAAAAATAATTTCAAAAAATCCTATTCCAAAAAGAAAAATAAAAGTTTATTCAATTAATTCGTTTAATAAATCACTTTTCAAATCTTTAATTCCATCAAATTCCTCTACTTCATAAATAGATTGAATCTTTGAAAAATCTTCCAAAGAAATTTCTGAATCTAAAATTATGTTATTCATTAAAGGTCTTGATTCAAAATTACAAGAAGAATAAAGAGAATAATTTGTAATTTTAGCATCAACTTCAGGAGTCAAAAGATAATTAATAAACCGTTCTGCATCAGCTTTATTTTTAGTCTTAGAAGAAATAGTCAAATAATCCACCCATTTCAAAGTCCCTTCTTTTGGAACAAAATATTTCAAATTATTATTTAAAGCAATAGCTTCTCTGGCAGTACCATCATAAATTTGTGCTGCCCAAATTTTTTCAGAAACTAAATCATCAACCATCAATAAATCTTCCTCATATACACTAACTAAAGATTTTTGCTCTAAAAGAGCTTTTCTAACTTCATTAAACTCCTCTTTATTTTGAGGAATTAAAGAAAAACCTAAATATTTTGAAGCCATTACAAGTAAATCATCTATATTATTTAAAAGGGCTATTTTCCCGGAATATTTCGGATCCCAAAGAACACCCCAACTATCAGTATCTTCAGGGATATATTTTGTATTTATAATAATACCAGTAGTTCCCCAAGCATGCGGAATAGCATAATCAATAAACTTTTCTGAACCATTAATAAAGCACCGTTCATCAATAATCCTCAAATTTGGAATATTTGTTTTATTTATCGGTAATAACAGACCTTCATCAATCATATCAGACATTACAGTCTCAATAGTTCCAACAACATCATAAGTCTGGGAATTTAATCTCATCTCCTGTAACATTTCATGCTCAGTCTCAAATATATAATTATTTACCTTAATCCCGGATTCTTTTTCAAAATCTTTAATAATTTCTTCACCAATATAATCCCACCAATAATAAAAATTTATTTCCTTTACAGTATCTATGCTATTTATCTTTTTCAACCCAAAAAAAACTAAAAATAAAATCCCAACTATTAAAATTATAATCCCAAGACAAAACAAACCTTTTTTCATATTATCATTTTCAAAAAATATCAAATTAATACTAAAAATTATAGAATTTAAGAGATATATAAATTCATAAGAATATATTCGTTATTAAAAAAGTATCACAATAATATTTTTAAACCCAAATAATTAATAAAATATATGATAGAAGATAAAAATAAGGTGGTTGAAATAGCAGTAATTGCTGGAGCAGCACATGCTTTAGAATATAAAAAAAAGAATCCAAGAGCTTCAGATGAAGAAGCAATACAACACGTGAATAAAGAATGTAAAAATATTCTAAGAAGACTTGACTATTAATCAATAATCCTAAAAAAAATAAGAAAGGGCTAAAAAGCCCTTATTTAAAAATTAAATAAATTTAAGGAAGATTCATCATCTCTCCTAACTCCAGTTCTTGATTTTCTTCTAAAAGAACTTCATCAACTTGAGTAGAAACCTCAGCAGAGTCAAAACTCTCTGGAATTGTAATNNTCAGTTTTCAAAAAAGTATTGTAAACTAAAAAACCCCCAAGTACTAAAACGATGATGAATAAAGCTGATGCCATTAAAATATTTTTTTCTTCCATTCTATTAAAAGTTATTCTTGCCTAGCAGACCTTTTTGCTTCAACTTTTGCAATTATTTCCTGAGTTCTAAGATCATTTCTTGCTTTAATGCTCTCTTGAGTTTGTAAAGCAAAATCTCTACCTTGAATCTCTCTCTTCAAATTAAATTGCTTTGCATTAATATAAAGCTCTTTTCTTTGTTCTTTAGACATATTTGAAACAATTTCTCTAATTTGCATTTTAATTTCTGCCTTAGTCAGGTTTCCATTTTGAATTTGTTCAATTAATTCTTCATAATCCATACCTAAAAGTTCACTAAGTTCTTTAGCATTTTTCTCTTGGATTCTATTTTTTATTCTTTCTTTCATTTCTTTAAGATCTCCTTTTTGATCTTCTTTAATTGCCTTAAATTCAGCCCTTAAAGCATCAAGAGTTTCTTGATCTAATGAAGCTTTCATTTCATTTGAAAGAGTTCTAAAATCGTGAGCTAAAGTAATTGCAGATTTTTTATAAGCAACAAAATCTTTCACAGCAGTATCTGAACGAGGATCAGTTGATTTAACTTGTTCTAAAACTAAAGTTAAATTATCTACAATAGATTGAAGTTCACTTGTATCTTGACTAACATTTTTATATGCAGCAATTACAGCGTTACCTCTGGCAATATTTTTTGAAATTGCTTTTTCAAGTTGTAATAATCTAATTTCTGCTCCATAAGAATTACCCATGATAGATATTTCTTCTTGAGTTTCATTATCTACTTCGGTTTCATTTTCAACTTCTGTCTCATCTTCAACTTCTGTTTCATTTTCAACTTCTGTCTCATTATCATCATCAGTTTCATTATTGTCATCAGCAAAAACTAATGGCATTGTAATAAAAACTAACATTAATACTAAAATCATACTTGCTATTTGTTCTGTTTTCATTTTTATTTTACCTCCCATGATTTAATTAATGTGCATAAAGCACCAATTTATGAATATTAAAGAACGGAACAGTTTATAAAAATTACCCGGAACAAAGCGGAACAATGAAATTAGAGTTTTATGCGAATAACTTCGTGGTAGAAACAATAATCCACAAAGTTTCGTGCGAGGTTATGAGAAAGTGTGGTAGAACCAATAAAAAAAGCGTGTTTAACAATAAGATTTTAACAAAGTAAATTAATTGAATCTACAGAGATTTAGGAGGATTCAAAGGGATATCCAAGGAAATTCATAAAAAATTGTTTTTAACAATTAAGATTTAACAGCTAAAAGGCAAATCATTATTTTAATAATGATTTGGGGAGAGTGGGGCATTAAATTCAAACAAAGAAATTCAGGGGAATAGTTAAATCTTAAAAACAATTTTTCAAAAAAAACCAGAGGTGGTCATTCCAAGTGATATTCACAAAAGCTCAACAAGATATCACCGCTCCGCAATTTAAGGAAGCTAAAAAGAAACCAGCTGGTGTCTTTTAGCTTAAAACTTATTTTTTTAATCTAATCATTGTTGAAACACCAATACTTTCTTTTTCAATTAAACCCTTTAATTCTAAAGAAGAAATATTTCTGGATACAGAAGATTTAGGCAAATTCAACTCTTTAACAATTTTTGACATAATAACAGGATGATTTTTTTCAATTAAAAATTTCATAATATTTTTTTGTCTTGCAGTTAAACCCTTAAAATCATATTTTAATTTTGGAATCTTTTTTACTTTTTTTATTACTCGAGTTTCAATATTCTTTTTTTTAAAATTTTTAAAAATATTTAATCTTTTAAAAGAAACCAAAACAAAAGAAATAATCAAAATTATCCCAATTAAAAGAACAATATAAAAATTATTTTGCTCAGGTTTTTTAATTTGATATTGCACAAAAATATTTAATGGCTCATCTTCACCATAACATTGAATAATTAAATTATCATTTTCAGTTTTAATTCTAAACTGTCCTGAAGTATTTATAGAATTAATCTCAGAATTTTCCGGCAACTTTAAAATATAAACAAAATCAAAACTCTTTTCAATTGACAAATCAAAAGCCCAATACTCTTGTTCTTTAAAAGTATAAGCTTGCGAATCTTTTACAACCAAATCAGGATAATTAGTAATCCCATCAATTGTAACAAAACCAGATTCATCAATTGCAATTTCTAAATCAGCATAAAACTCTTGAGCAAAAACAGTCATGCAATTAATAACAATTAATAATAATCCTAATTGAAATAACCTTTTATGCAATACCATTTATATAAAAAATAAGTAAAAAAAGCTTATAAAGGTTATTCAAATTTTTTTAGCATCAAAGAATTAATTACAACAATAATAGAGGAAGTTGCCATTATCAATGCACCAAATTCAGGTCTTAATTTTATCCCAATAGGAATTAATACTCCTGCCGCAATAGGAATTGCCAATATATTATAACCTGCAGCCCACCATAAATTCTGTTTCATTTTTTTCCTTGTAACTTTACTTAATCTTATTAATTTCGCAACTTCTAAAGGATTATTTTTCACAAGAACAACTTCAGCAGACTGAACAGCAACGTCAGTTCCTGCACCAATAGCAATACCAATATCCGCCTGAGTTAAAGCCGGAGCATCATTTATCCCATCTCCAACCATTGCAACCTTGCCTTTTTCCTGAAGTTCTTTGATTTTATTCACTTTATCTTTTGGCAAAACTTCAGCAAAATAAATATCAATCCCCAATTCCTTTGCAACTTGCTCTGCTGTTTGTTTATTATCACCGGTAATCATAGCAGTCTGAATATTCATTTCTTTAAGCAATTTAATAGCTTCCTTTGATTCTTCTCTAACAATATCAGACAAAGCAATAACTCCAAAGACTTTATTTTTATCGGTCACATAAACTATTGTTTTACCTTGACTTGCAAATTTTTCTGCCTCTTTTTGCATTATATTTTTAATACCAAACTGATTTATCAAAGCAAGATTCCCCACAAAAATTTCTCTTCCATTAACTATCCCTCTTGCACCTTTTCCGGGAATTGCTTTAAAATTACTTACTGAAAGAATTTTAATTTTTTGACTTTTTGCTTTATTCATTATACCTTTTCCAATAATATGCTCGGAATTTTGTTCTATTGAAGCAGCATATTCTAAAGTTTGCACATCCCCTGCAATTTCTGTGACTTCAAAAACTCCTTTTGTTAAAGTACCTGTTTTGTCAAAAACAACATAATCTAATTTTTCCGCAATTTCAACAGCAGTCATATCTCGAATGAGCATACCATTTTTTGCTGCAAGAGTTGTTGAAATAGAAGTCACAACAGGAATTGCCAAACCCAAAGCATGAGGGCAAGCAATAACAAAAACAGTTATCGCAATTGTTAAAGCAAATACAAAATCCTGACTGGAAAAAAAAGCCCAATAAAAAAAACTCAATGTTCCGATTGTTATAGCTGCGAGAGTCAGATAATTTGCAGCTTTATCAGCTAATCTTTGTGTTTTGGGCTTAGAAGATTGAGCTTCCTTAACTAAATTAATAATCTGATTAATCGCTGTATCTTTCCCTGTTTTAGAAACTTCAAATTTTATACTTCCATCAAAATTAATACTTCCACCAATAACTTTATCTCCTTTTTTCTTTGAAATTGGTTTTGATTCACCGGTAATCATTGATTCATTAATGCTTGTTTCACCTTCAATAACAATCCCATCTACAGGTATTTTCTCTCCTGGCTTTACTAAAACAATATCACCCACTTTTAATTCATCAGTTGAAACTTCAAGAATATCTTTTCCTTTTACTAAATTAGCTTTTTTGGGAATCAGTTTAGCCAATTCTCCTAATGCTCCTGATGCTCCTTCAACAGAACGCATTTCCATATAGTGACCAAATAACAAGAATAAAGTTAAAGTTGAAATTTCCCAATAAAAATCCGGAGCGATAAAAATAAAAGTAGCACCTGCACTATAAATATAACCGGTTAAAACAGCAATACTAACCAAAACCATCATCCCAAAATCTTTTCTTTTAATTTCTCTTACTGCCCCGGTAAAAAAAGGCAAACCCCCCCATAAAACTACTATTGAAGCAAGGACAAATAATACTAATTTATCTCCATTAAATGAAAAAGAAAAATTAAGCCATCCCTGAATTGTTGGAGATAACAATAAAATAGGAATAGACAAAAATAAAACTATCAAAAATCTTTTCTTAAACATTTCAGAACTATGCCCTGCATGTTCGCCATCATTTTCTTCATGTTCTGTATGATTCATTTGCTTCATAGAATTTTCAAAATTCATCTCTTCATGCATTTTTCCGGAATGATTCATATTATGATTTTCCATAATGAATATTAATTATATTATAACAAAAATTAAGACAATATAAACTATTCTACTAATTTTAAAAGATTAATACGAAACTAGTTTCACCAAAGTGCATATATAATATTTTTATTTTAAAAAATAAGAAATAAAAAATAAAATTTATAATATGGCAGAAAAAGTTAGATGCGAAAAATGCGATAGGAATTTTCCAAGTATAGATGCATTATCAATGCATAATGCTTCTAAACATAGTTCTACAGTGATAGAAAAAAAGAAATCAAATATACCTATGATAATTATAGCAATAATTTTAATTAGCAGTTTTTGGTTTGTTTATAGTTCTTCAGGAAAAAATACCGGAGATGTAATCAATGAAAATATTCAGGAAAATAAAGATACTCCTATTATAAACAATAATCAAATACAAAAAATAACATTAAGCATGAAAGGAAATTATTATCCAAATACTATTAACGTAAAATCAGGAATTCCGGTAGAAATAACTTTAGACAGCAGTGTCCGAGGATGTTATAGATCATTTAGTATTCCAAAATTAGATGTGTCTAAATATTCATCTAGCCCAACTGATACAATAAAATTTACTCCAAATGAAAAAGGAACTTTCAGATTCCAATGTAGTATGGGCATGGGAACAGGAACAATAATTGTTGAGTAAAATATAAGGAGGTAAACAAATGAAAAAATTAATAATAGGAATGATAATTATGCTACTTATAATAGCAGGTATATTTTTTATAAAATCTACACCAGGAAAAGTAATTGAACAATCAGATTCAAAAGAATTCACAGTTAAAGCATTCAAATATGGTTATTCTCCGGAGATAATAACAGTTAATAAAGGAGACAAAGTAAGAATAATCATTGACAATACAGATGCTTTACATGGGATAAGAATTCCTGAATTAAATCTTCGGGAAAATGAAATCTTAGAATTTACAGCAGATAAGACCGGAGAATTTATTTGGTATTGTGCTAATATGTGTGGAGGAGGACATATAGAAATGCAAGGTAAATTAATTGTTAAATAAAATGATATTAATTTTTAGCTTTTCTTTAATTTATTTAACAGGAATTTTTGCAGGTCTATTTTTTATTCTTTCTTTTATTAGTTGTTGTTGCCACAGCAAATTATGCAAACAGATTAATTTTGAAAAAGCCAAAAGTTATCATAAAATTTTTATTTATTTTACATTTATATTTTTTATTATGCATGTATTTCTTGCGATAATGGCTAAATTTGGGATTATAATTTAAAAATAAAAAAATTATAAAATATATTTATCGTTTTATAAAATTATAAACATTCACAAATAACCATCCAGCAATTAATGCTAAAATAATAGCTTCGATTATTCCTAAAATTGCATCAATAAATGTTAAAGGTTTTACAATCTGACTAATATCAATTCCATGAAAAATAAAACTAAATAGATTCATAGCAAATTGCGGAGCAATAAATATCAATAATGCACACACAGTTGAAAATATCCCTGTTACTATCGCTAAACTTAAAGAAACTTTTTTTGTACTTAATTTATCTTCCATTTATCATCCTTTATCTTCTTTTTTTAGGTTCTTGTATTTGTTGCATTAACCAAACTATGAATAATATCAATGCTACTGCTATCAATAACATAAAAAACCATCCAAATAATCCCATTCCAAAACTTCCCATCATATTGCTGTAATATCCACCCATCATCCCATACCTATCAGTTCCTCCAAATCCAAAAAGACTAAGCAAAAAAACTGCACAAATAGCAACAATTATCCAAATCCATTGATTATTATTACATTTCATTCAAAAAAGAATAATTATAAGAATTTAAAGTTTACTACGAATTATATTCACGATTATTTTTTGCAAACATATTTTGTATCAAGATGTTTTTGAGTATTCGAGTTAAATATTACTACCCTTGCACACCCAACATATCGTTGAAGGAAATAAGTATAAAACCCCGCCCCAGTTTTTTTAACTTGTTTAATTAAATTATTTTCATCATCATAAACCTCTAAATCATAAAATCCTGTTTCATAAGAATCAAATAAAGTATTTATTCGATTAATAGTTTTTTCTTGTAATGAACCATTTATAACCGCACCATTTTTTATTTCAAATTTTAAAATATTAACAGTAATATTATCAAAAGCATAAAATAAACCAATTAAAAAGAGAATTATAAATATAAAAAGAAATATCCAAAAATATTTTTTAATAGATTCTCTTTTTTTCATTAAAATAAATAGCATTAATTATTTAAAAAGATATCTTAAAATATTTTAAATATTTATTATTTTATTTAAAAGATAATTAGAAAAAAATATTTTTTATGAAAATTAAATTTATAAAGTTTAAAGATACTATTAAAGATTATAGCCCTGTAGTACAACGGTCAAGTATAACAGGTTCTGGTGAGCAAGTTCGCGAGAGACATTTATTCTAAATAATCACGCGAGAGAGCTTGGGAATACCTGTTGACCCCGGTTCGAATAACAACAAAACTTTTACTTCTAATCTGAGCGAAGGCGAAGTTAAGTTTTGTGTCCCAAAGAATCTTTGATTCTTTAGATTGCCAAAAATTTCAAAGAAATTTTTTAGCACCGGGCAGGGCATATAATTTTTTATTAAAATTAAATTTATAAAGTTTTGAATATCTCTATTTTCATAGCCCTGTAGTACAGCGGTCAAGTATAACTGGTTCTGGGCCAGTTGACCCCGGTTCGAATCCGGGCAGGGCTAATATTTGTTTTTCTGATTTAGGTTTTCACACTCTGTTTGTTCTACGGATTAAAACACTTTAAATAGATTTTTAAAAATCATTTTCCTTGATTTTTTATGCCAAGCGAACGAACTCCGGAAGTAAAAGCACGTCACAATAAGATTAACCCTAAATTAATTTCTGCTGGTTGGGATATACAAGATTACAAGACTGCCAATGTTCATAATTCAAAAGGTGTTGCCGTTGAATATTTCCAAATGGGAAAAGGTGTTGGAGAAGCCGATTATATTCTCTTTGTTAATGGAGTAGCAGTCGGCGTTGTTGAGGCAAAAAAAGAAGGAGTCACTTTAATTGGTAAAGAAACTCAAACAAAAGGCTATGCAGAGGGCTTTCCAGAGAATTATCGGCATATCACTTTACCATTGCCATTTATTTACGAATCAAATGGAAATGAAGTTCGTTTTACTAATCTTTGGGACCCAAAACCAAGAAGTCGGGAAGTTTTTAATTTTCACAAACCAGAGACTTTTGAAGAATGGATAAAACATCCAAAAGATAGTTTAAGAAATAGATTAACAAAGATTCCTTGTGTAGACAATAAGAAATTAAGAAAAGTTCAAGAAGAAGCAATAAATAATCTGTTGAGTTCGCTTGCAAAAGATAGTCCTCGTTCTCTTGTTCAAATGGCAACTGGTTCTGGAAAGACCTTAATGGCAGTTAATTTATGTAATGAATTAATAGAAAAAGGAAAAGCAAAAAGGATTCTTTTTTTGGTTGATAGATTTAATCTTGGAGAACAAACAGAACAAGAGTTTCAAAATTTTGAAGTTCCGGGAGATGGGAGAAAATTTACAGAATTACACAATGTTCATCTTTTAAGGTCAAATAAAATTAAAGATTCAGATAAAGTTTGTATTGCGACAATCCAAAGAGTATATTCAATGATTTCTGGAAAAGAACTTGATGTGACAGAAGAGCAGAAATCTGGATTTGAACAAAAGTTTTCTTCAAAACCCGTTGAAGTTAAATATAATGCGAATCTTCCTATTGAAGAGTTTGATTTTATTATTGTTGATGAATGTCATAGGTCAATTTATAATTTATGGATGCAAGTTCTGGATTACTTTGATGCTCATTTAATTGGACTTACTGCAACACCCTCTTCAAGTACAATTGGTTTTTTCAAAAGTAATCTTGTTATGGAATATGGACACGAACAAGCTGTTGCAGATAATATCAATGTTGATTTTACTGTTTATAATATACGAACAAAAATTTCAAAAGAAGGTTCAAAAATTGAAAGTGGAGAAGTTGTAATAAAAAGAGATAGAAGAACAAGAGAAAAAAGATGGGTAGTTATGGAAGATGAAGTTCCTTATAATTCAACTGAACTGGATAGAAAAGTTACTTCAAGAGACCAAATAAGAAAAGTAATCAGAACATTTAAAGAAAAATTATTCACTGAAATATTTCCCGGAAGAAAGCATGTTCCAAAAACTTTAATTTATGCAAAAGATGATAATCACGCAGAAGAAATTGTTGAAATTATAAGAGAAGAATTTGGAGAAGGAAATGAATTTTGTCAAAAAATTACTTATAGAACAGAGGGAATAAAACCAGAAGATTTGATAAGACAATTCAGAAATGATTTCAATCCCAGAATTGCGGTAACTGTTGATATGATTGCAACTGGGACAGACATTAAACCTCTTGAAATTGTTTTTTTTATGAGAGGAGTTAAGAGTAGAAATTATTTTGAACAAATGAAAGGAAGAGGAGTAAGAGTTATGAAAAATGACGAGTTTATGTCAGTTACTCCGGATGCTTCTGCAAAAGAAAGGTTTGTTATTGTTGATGCTGTTGGGGTTTGTGAATCTGAGGAATTAAATGAAACAAGACCTCTTGAACAAAATCCTTCTTTGTCTTTTGAGAAACTCTTGAAATCTTTGCAATATGGAAAACCAACAAAAGAACTCGTTTCTTCTCTCGTGAGCAGACTTGCAAGATTGCAAAAGAAATTAACAGAAGAACAAACGAAAGAGATTAAAAAAATAACAAACGGAAAAACACTTCAAGATTATGCAAGGAATTTTATTGAAGCAATTGATGAAGATAAAATACTCACTCAAACAATAAAAGAACTTGGATACAAGCCAACAAAAGCTCAAATTGAAGAAATTTCTGAAAAAAGAATGAATGAATCTTTGAAAGATTTTATTGGAAATTCAAATCTTATTGAAAGACTTCCAGAAATTAAAAAAGAAACAGAAATTATTGTTGATGAGGTTTCTGTTGATGAAGTTCTTGAAGCACAGTATTCTGAGATTGCAACTGCAAAAGCAAAAGAGCTTGTTAGCTCGTTTAAAGAATTTATTAAGAAAAATAAAAAAGAACTTGTAGCGATTGAAATATTTTATAATAAAGGGAAATTACATTGGGGAGATTTAAAAGAATTGTATGAAAAAATTAAAGCTCCACCTTATGTTTTGACCCCCTCTAAATTATGGCAAGCATATAGACAACTTGAAGAACAAAGAGTTAAGGGAAGAGTAAGCGATAGACAAATTGCTAATTTTATTTCATTATTAAGATTTGAAATTGAAAAAACAAAAGAACTTGAACCATATCTTGATACTGTTGACAAAAGATTTGCTGAATGGCTTGGAAGACAAAGAGAAGTTGGAGTCCAGTTCAGCGAGGAGCAATTGAAATGGTTAAAATTAATTAAAGACCATATTGCAACTTCTGTTGAAGTCTTAAAAGAAGATTTGGAAGATGCTCCGTTTAATCAACTTGGTGGACTTGGAAAAGCTGCGAAGGTTTTTGGAATGAAGTTGGTGCCATTGTTGAAAGAGTTGAATGAGAGGTTGGGGGGATAAAAGTGGTTCAGAAATTTGTTTTTTCTGATGAGACGGGGCATTGGAATGAAGGAGAATGTTATATTCGCTCTTGGATAATCGTATCAGAAGATGATTATTTAATGTTAAAGAATAAAATGAATTTATGTAAAAAAATAAATAATGTTAAAGGAGAAATTAAGTTTGGAGAGGGACACGATTACTCTCTTTTTGAAGATTTAAATTTCAATGCATATTTTACTTTAACTTTCTGTAATGACTTCAAATCAAGGAATTTTAATTTAATTAATCAGATAAATAGTCAAGATATTTCAAGTTTAACTATAAATAATAGAAATATCAAAGAAAAAATTCTTAACACGTTAAAAAATTCTTTATTTCTTAATATCTATGAATTTTTTCACATAAAGAACACCATTTTATTTTTACAAAATAAATATCCTTCTGAAAATTTTATCTTTTTTATTGATAGTCCTCAATGTCAGAACAATGATTGGAAGGATATTTTTCAAGAAGTTTATAGTGAATTTAAATTGAAAATAATAAACAGAAGTGAAGATGAAATTGGGATACAATTTGCAGATATTCTTGCGGGAAATGTAAAAAAAATATTAAGAAATATAGATAGCTATCTTTCTGGTTCTAAAATTTTAAATAATTTTGATAAAAAAATAATATCTAATTTCAGTCAAAGTAATGGTGGTTCTTCGGCATTTTTGAATAATCCTCAAATTGTTATGTGGAAACCAGAGCATCAATCCTTTGTTGATAAAATAATAACTTTAAAGGAGAGTCACAATGAGTAAATTTCACCCAAAAATATTTGAATATTTGATTAAAAGTTATTATTACGTTGGTTTTTCCTCTTATGAATATTTGTTAGAAACTTTAAAATTCTTTAATTTTCAAGAAGAACTTGATTTAAATAAGATAAAAGAAGAAAAAAGAGACCCCTCTATAAATGAATTGCCTCTTGAAAAAATTAAAGAGATTGAGTCTATAAGTTGGAGTCTTAAAGAGAGAGAAGGAGAAGTTTACAATGTCCTTTTAAATTATATAAAATTACTTAAAGAAGAGGATATTTACAAGCTGTTATTGGTTTTATTCCCGGATACAAGATTTAAAGCAATGTCATATGATAATTGGAATTATTATGGAGAATATGTAAAAGATTGGCACAATAATTTAATTCATTTCCTTGAACTTTGCGGAATAAAATATGATTCTGAAAAAAAACAACTTATTTCTTTTGAAGAAGATTTGGATATCAAGAAAATACTTGCAAAATCAGACTTGATTGATATAAAATTTGAAGATATTTTTTATAGAAATCTAAATCAAGAAATAAATAAATGTTATAAATTGGGTGCCTATACCGCTTCTTTTATTTTATCAAGAAAATTAATTGAGAATCTCATTATTGATATTTTAAGAAAGAAATATCCCCAAAATGAAGAGAATTTGCCAATTTATTATAGGACAGAATCTGGAAGATTCCACGATCTAAATTTGCTTTTAAAAAATTTTGAAGAAAGAAAAAAAGAATTTGGTATTGATGAAGAAACTATTGAAGAATTTTTCAAATTAATTAAGCCTTTCAGACCGAGTGCTAATTCAAATGCTCATTCAATCATCGTGTGGGGAGAAAAAGACAATCTGGACAAATTACAAATTGAGAAGATGATTGGACTTTTAATTAAAATTTTGAGGAACATATGAATGACACAACAAATACAAATAAATAAAATAGAATATCCGCAAGTTTCAGAACTTTGTGATTTTCGTAAAGGCAAAAAAGTAAATTCTACACAAACTAAAACAAAAGATTCTGTCCCTTATTTATTGATTGATACTTTAAGAGGAGCTGAACCGGAATTCTTTACAGAAGATAAAAATTATACGGAGGCTATTCCCGACGACATTTTGATTGTTGCAGATGGGGCAAACTCTGGACTTGTTGGAACTGGTGTAAGCGGAGCCGTTGGTTCAACAATATTAAGGATAAGACTTAAAGTTAAGGATTTGGATAAAGATTATTTAAGTTATTTCTTAAAATCAAAATTTGAAGAATTTAATAAGGATATGAAAGGAACGGGTATACCTCATCTTAAACCAAAGAATATGCTTGAATCCAAAATAAGAAAACCGTCTCTTCCAGAACAAACCCTTATCGTTCAAGAAATTGAAAAGCAATTCACAAGACTTGATGCATCAATTAAATCATTGAAATCAGTTAAGCAAAAACTTGAAGTATATCGGAAGGCTGTTTTGAAGAAGGCTTTTGAAAAAAAAGATGATTGGGAAGGAATTTATGTAAGAGATATGGGGAAAATTATAACCGGGAAAACCCCAAAAACTTCTATTCAAGAATACTATGGCGATGAATTTTGTTTTTTCAAACCGGGAGATTTGGATAAAGGATATTTTGTTAATGATTCTGTAACTAAATTGTCTAAAAAGGGATTGGAAGTTTTAAAGGAATTACCAGAAAAAAGCATTATGGTGACTTGTATTGGAGCTACAATTGGTAAAACGGGATTTAATAGAGTAGCTGGTGCAACAAATCAACAAATAAACTCTATAATTGTTAATCAAAATAAATTCGTTCCAGAGTTTTTATATTACTTATTTGTTTCAGAAAATGGACAGAGAAATATAATTGATAATTCTTCTTCAACGACTTTGCCAATATTAAATAAAAGCCGATTTGAAAATTTGAATTTTTTTGTTACATTGTTAAAAGAAGAACAAACCCTCATCGTTCAATCAATTGAATCAAAATTCTCAGTTATTGATAAGATTGAACAAGTTGTTGAGGAATCTTTGAAGAAATCTGAAAAGTTAAGAAAATCAATATTGAAAAGTGCATTTGAGGGCAAGTTGGTTAAAATAGAAGAGGTGGAAGAATGACCCACAAAAAACTTACAAATACTATCAATTAGTATTAAATAGTAAAATGGATAATTATAGGTGACCACAAAAACTTCAATATGAAGACACCTAAGACAAAACATTTAAATATGGTAAAGATACCATAATGTTATGGTAAAAGTTGGGAAGGTTAGGAAAGAGAAATTAAAACCAAAAGAGAAAATCTTAAAATATCTAATTGAAAATAAAGAACCTGTATCAATAAGGCAGACATCTGGAGCAGTTGCTATTGATTATAAAAATACTTATAATTATATTGGAGAGCTTACAGCAAGCGGAGCAATTGTTAAGGAATTAAAAGGAAATGCATCATTTATTGAAGCAAATCTATCCCCAAATCAAGAAATTTATTCTGTAGAAAATAAAAGGACAAGAGAATTTTTAGAAAAACATCCGACATTAAAACTAATTAAAAACGACCTTGATGAGTTGAATTATCCTTTTATGATTATTTTAGTATTTGGCTCTTATGCAAAAAACAAGGAAACAAAAACTTCTGACATTGACCTATGTATTATTTGCGATAATGAAGAAAAGAAAAAAGAATTTTGGAATAAATTGAATCTCCTTTCATTGAATTTAGAAATTCAAGAATTTACTACAAAAGAGTTTATCTCAATGCTTGAAAAAAGACAAAATAATGTCGGGCACGAAATCATTAAAAACAATATAATTCTTTATGGAACAGAGAATTATTACAATTTAATTTCAAAATGGATGAAGCAAGAATAAAGCAGGCTGAAAATAATTTCAAAAATTATTTGGATGAGGGAAAAATAAAGAAAATTAATTTTGATAAACAGATTTATACAACATATTTACGAAATTCAATTGAAAGTTTGAGTGTTGCGGAAAAATTATTTAAAGATAATACCTCTTCTTTATGGGTCGTTGTAACAAGTTATTATTCAATGTTTTATATCACTTGTGCATATCTTTATAAATTAGGCTATAAAGCCGGAAGCGAAATTGTCCACCAAGTTGTTAATGAATCTTTAATTGTTCAGGGAAGACATAAAATAAAAAATTATCTTCTTGAAAATTATTCTGAAGAAAAGATGAAAGCACTAATCATAGTAGATAATCATTTGGATAATTTTGAAAGAGAAAAAGCGAAACGAGCAAGTTTTCAGTATGAAACAACAGAAATGATTAAAGAAACAAAAGCAAAAACTTCTTTAGAAAGAGCAAAAGAATTTGTTAGATTAATGAGGGAGATTTTATTAGAATGACACAATCAAACCAACTCGTAAACAAGTTATGGAATTATTGCAACATATTAAGAGATGATGGTTTATCTTATGGAGATTATGTTGAGCAATTAACTTATCTTCTTTTCTTAAAAATGGATGATGAGAGGACAAAAGAGCCTTATAATCATAAATCGGATATTCCGAAAAAATACAACTGGCAATCACTTCTTGATAAAGAGGGAGCAGAACTTGAAGCACATTATATTGAAACATTACAAGAGCTTGGAAAAGAAGAAGGAATAATTGGAGTAATATTCAGAAAAGCACAAAATAAGATTCAAGACCCCGCAAAACTAAGAAGATTAATTGTTGAACTTATCAATAAGGAAAACTGGTTGAGTCTTGAAGCAGATGTTAAAGGGGATGCTTATGAAGGTTTACTTGAAAAGAACGCAGCAGACGTCAAGGGTGGAGCTGGGCAATACTTTACTCCAAGACCTTTGATTAATGCAATTGTTGAAGTTATGAAACCTCAACCCGGAATGAAAATACACGACCCTGCTTGTGGAACAGGGGGATTCTTACTTTCAGCTTATAATCATATTATCAAAAAATATAAACTTGATAGAGACCAAAAAGAAGAACTAAAACATAAAACCTTCTCTGGAAATGAAATTGTTCCAAT
This sequence comes from Nanobdellota archaeon, assembly GCA_013329055.1. Taxonomy (GTDB): domain Archaea; phylum Nanobdellota; class Nanobdellia; order Pacearchaeales; family GW2011-AR1; genus GW2011-AR13; species GW2011-AR13 sp9966u. The sequence goes on along the minus strand of DUKY01000009.1, from coordinate 90,913 downwards.
GGCTGCAAGATTGTGTGTTATGAATTTATATTTGCACGGAATAAATGGAGAACAAAACCCAATCAGTCTTGATGATTCTTTAAAGAAAAACCCCGGAGCAATTTATGAAATGGTTCTGACAAATCCTCCATTTGGAAAAGCTTCTTCTGAAACAATTGTAACAGAAGAGGGAGATACCGCAAAACAAAGTTTAACAGTTATAAGAGATGACTTCTGGGCTAAGACTGGAAATAAGCAACTTAATTTCTTACAACACGTAAGAAGCATATTAAAAATAAATGGAAGAGCCGCAGTTGTTTTGCCAGACAACGTTTTATTTGAAGGTGGAGCCGGAGAAACAATCAGAAAAAAATTAATGAAGACTTGTGATTTGCATACAATTTTAAGACTTCCGACTGGTTTATTTTATGCACAAGGAGTTAAAGCTAATGTTTTATTCTTTGACAAAAAAGCTGCACAAAAAGAAGCCGCAACTTCAAAAATTTGGATTTATGATTTAAGAACAAATAAACATTTTACTTTAAAAGAAAATTCTATGGCAGAAAAAGACTTACAAGATTTTATTAAATGCTACAATCCAGATAATAGGCACCAAAGAAAAGAAACTGAAAGGTTCAANNCCTTCGCCAGATATAATTGCAAATGAACTTGTTGAAGATTTACAATCTGCTTTGGAGCAATTAAAAGAAATAAGTGAAGACTTGGGAGAAAAGGATAATTAAAATAAAAATGAAATCAGAATAAAAGTTATCTAACTTTAAGTTCAAGAGCTGGTGAAGCTATATCTTATTTTTCCACCAAATATTTCTGAAACATCAACAATCTAATATTATATCTTTAAAATCAATAATTAATATAAATCCCAATTTTATTAAAAAACAATGACTAAAAAAATTTTAGGAATTACCCATGCTTTAACAGACCAAATTATCCCTGTAAGTGATGAAGAATTAAGCTCTATTGATCTAACATGTGGAGGATGGAAACCTTTTAGCATATGCACAAATAAAAAAGGTTTAGAGGAATTATTAAAAAAAGAAAGTGTAAAAAAATATTTAGGTGGTGCCCCAACCAACGTTATAAGGGGTTTAAATAATTTAGGATATGATTGCAATTTGATTGGAAATATTGGAGAGGATGAATTAGGAAAAAATTATATTAATGTTTTAGAGAAAGAAAGTATTAATCCATTGTTCCATATTTATTCCGGGGAGAAAAGCGGAGAATGTTATGTATTTATAACCCCAAATAAAAAAAGAAGCTTTTATAGTAATGCAAGTATTGCTGATAATTTTAAAGATTTAGATACATATCTCTCTAAAAATGAAAACTTTGATTTGGTTTTTACCTCTGGATATGAATTTAGTTCTAATCCTTCTAAGTTTATAGATTTTATACAATTATTAAAACAAAAAGGAACTAAGATAGCATTTGATATTGCAAATGGTAATATTGCTAAAAAAAATTTACCTGAATTTAAAGAAATGATAAAATTATCCAATATTTTATTTATTAGTGATGAAGAATCAGAAATAGCATTCGGGGGATTACAAGATTGGATGTTTAAAGATAAAATTTGTGCTTATAAAAAAGGAACAAAAGGATCAGAGATTTATCAAAATAAAAATAAAGCAATAATTCCATGTTATAAAGCAGACAAATTAGTAAATGATAATGGTGCAGGGGATTCTTATGCAGCAGGTTTTTTACATGCTTATTTGGAGAATAGAGACATTGAATTATGTGGAATTCTTGCAAGTTTAATTGCTAAAAAAGTTTGCCAGCAAGAAGAATCATGGTATAAAAATAATCTTTCATAGAGTTCGGCGTTATTAAATTAAATTCTTTATACTATAAAAATTTATAAAGAATTTAACACACTATTTATTATCAGCCCCGATAGTTCAGAGGCCAAGAACGCCGCCCTCTCAACGTTATAGATAATAAGAGAGGTGATCGAATCTTGATGAAAGAGGAAGTCTATGCATCTTAATGCAAACTTCTCTTGGAGATAGGCGGTAACCCGAGTTCGAATCTCGGCCGGGGCGTATAAACTATATCTAAATTCAAATTATAAAAGATATAGTTTTTAACCGAGGTTGGCGTAATTCAAGGATAATTTAATTTTCGAATCCGAGCAATTACGTGGTAGAAATTTAGATTTTACAGAGATAAATTCAAGAATTAATTTTAAAAAATTTCGTGCGTGATTGCGAGTTAGGCCGGGGCGATTTCATGTTATCTTTAGATAACATTAATTCTCCGCGAGAATTCGAATACGTTAAATTCAAAAGATATTTCTCCAGAGTTCGAATACAACAAAATCTTCAATCTAACCTGAAGCGAAGGCGAAGTAGATTTTGTGTTGCCAAAAATTTGAAAAATTTTTTAGCACACTTCAAAAGTAACATCTTTTGAATGTCCCAAAGAATAGTTAATTCTTTAGTCGGCCGGGGCGTATAACATATTGCTTTAGCAATATGTTTTTCTTCCAAAATTCGAACACGGGGTTGCTGCCTAAGAAAAATAGCACCACTACAAAATTACTACATTAGAAAGTTTTATAAATCCCTATTTCTATTTGAATAGCATGAGTGAAAAATATAAACGACCAATAAAAACTCAAGAAAAAATTGATGAAATCAGAAAAGAAACTAATATAAAAAGAGCATTAGAAGGAATTGTGGATTTATTTGAGAACTATGTTAATTTTGAAGAAGAAACTCCTGTAAGATATGATCCAAAAACTGGAAAACCAGTTAAATTTAAATTGGTACCCTCGGCTGATCAGGGAAAATTCTTATCTGAAATTTATCTTGGAGGAGTTAATAGAACAGACCCAACACCTCAAGAACCCGGATTAACAAAAAGTGTCGTTGATAGAATCAAAAGTACGAGTCCTGTTTCAATTGATACTAGATTTGGAACATATATTTTTAGTTACGAAGAAAAGCATGACAGCGACGAAATGCAAGGCGGTGGAACTTGTTATTCTATTAAACATTCAATTTCTGTAAAAAAAGTTAGTAAATTAGAATAAACCCTGATTACATTTTTATTAAATAAAAGGCTACTCGAGATAGAAAACTAAATAAACTCCGACGATTTATGTTAATTAACAGAGGAAAAACAAGAAAATACTTGAAGTATCCGAGTTTGTCTGATGGGCAAATCCCGTGGGCATAGCCAAAAATTCGAATCCCATATGGGCATTCCCAAGAAAATGGCAAATGACCAAACCCGGGTAGAGACGATTATTTCTAAAAAAATTCAAAGGACATCATATTTAAAATATCTAAATCATTTTATAAATAATGACTGACAAATCAAAAGAATTTTTAAAAAGATCTATTGAAGAATTAAGGTTGATAAAAATAGATAAAATCGCCAGCCAAACAGATTCAAAGATACATGAAGAAGATTCTATTCTGGATGTAGTTGAAGAATTAATCATAAATAGCCGTGAAGTTCTTCCAGTAATCAAAAACAATGAATTAATAGGAATAATAAGAAAGAACAAAATTGCAACAAAGATAGAAAAAAACAAAGATTATGAAAAAATCAAAGCAAAAGAGATTATGGAAACCAATTTTATAAGTTGCTCATTAAAAGATCCATTAAATAAAATACTTGAAGAAGCAATAAAAAATAATTCAGACACAATAGTTATTTTTAAAAAAAATAAAGAACTAATAAAAATACTTGACTATTTTGATATAATAGAACTATTTACAAACACAAAATTTATTATCGAAAATCCACCAATTCTAAGAGATTGCATGGATACAACAGTAATAATAAACCCGCCAAAAACAAATCTCTTAAACCTAAAAGAATTATTTTTAAAAAATAATAGTAACTACTCAATAATTTTAGAAGAAGGATCAATAAAAGGAATAGTTACTCTCAAAGACTTAATAAATCAAATACCAAAAAATATTGATCTGGAAAAAACATTCGCACAAACAATCATGTCACCAAGAATAATCTCTATGCATCCTGGCGAATCCTTAAATGAAGCATTTAAAATATTCAAAGAAAAAAGATTTAATCAAATCCCTTTAATCGCAGAAGGTAAATTAGTTGGGATATTAAAAATAAATGATGCAATAAAAACATACTATCAATTTTTATTAAATATAAAAAATCCAAAAAACGATTTTGATATTCAGGAAATTTAATAATTAATTAAAGATTATTTAAAAAATTCTTAAATCTTTCTAGCGATTTTCCTTAAACTAAGATCAGGAAGCTTTTTAGAATGAGCATCTAAATCTCCATTCATAAGACAGTCCCAACAAGTATGAATTCCTTTTTCATCTTGTACCATCCCAGTACCATGACATTTAGAACAATTTGCTCCCATAAGAATATTATTGTAACTCGTGTATTTAAACTTACTTACACTAGAGAATAATGATTAAATTCAATTTTTAGTAAGTTTTTCAAAAAAAACAAATAATATAAAGTAAAAAGATATAACTTAAATATGAAAATAGCAAAATTCCCCTCTTTAAACAAAGATTTTGAAAAGGGGAAAATCAAAATAAGAAAAGGAAAAAAACCATATATTTACCAAGATGGAAAAATTTCTAAATTTAAAATCTGGATTGTTGATGGAGAATACATTCGAAAGAATATTTGCGAAGATTTTGTAAATCTGGGACAACACTATCTTTACAAATTCATCCCAAAAAATGAATTCTGGATTGCAAAAGAAGCATATGAAGGGGAAGAGAATTATTATGTAGATCATTTACTTATAGAAAATAAGCTCATGGCTTCAGGGGTTCCTTATAATAAAGCATATGTCATTGCTGCAAAAATTGAAAAAAAAGAAAGACAAAAATCTTTAATTGCAAAAAAGATCGAGAAAGAAAATCCACAAAAAGAAGAATTAATACAAAAAACACATATAAAATTATTACAAGAATTAAAAAATGGAATTTGTATTTGGCTCATCAATGGTGAAATTGTTAGAGATTTATTTGGTGTTTATTATGCTGGAGGAGGACATGATAAAGTTTATAATTTTATTCCAAAAAAAGAAATTTGGATAGATAATGATATTCCAGAAAAAGAAAGGAAATTCATAATGCTTCACGAAATACATGAAAGAAATTTAATGGAAAAAAGAATAAGTTACAAAAATGCACATTATAGTGCCACAAAAATTGAAGATTTTGCAAGACAAAATCCTAAAAAAATTAATTCATTAATCAAACAAGAAATAATTTAGTTTGATTTATTAAATTTTAAAACAATACCATTTATACAATATCTTTTACCAGTAGTAGTATTAACAGCATTAAAAACATGACCCAAATGACCGCCACATTTAGCACATAAAATCTCAGTTCTTTTTTGAAAAAAAGAATTATCATCTCTATATTCTAAAGCTTCATCAGAATAAGGCTCAAAAAAACTAGGCCAACCAGTACCAGAATCAAACTTTTTAGAGGACTTAAATAATTTATTTTTGCAGGCAACACAAGAATAAATACCCTCTTCTTTATTATTTAATAAACCACAAGAATTTGGAATTTCTGTTCCTTTTTTTCTTAAAATATTATATTGTTCAAAAGTAAGAATTTTCTTCCATTCAGCATCAGTTTTAATAATTTTTTTCATTTTACAGAACAAGCATTAACACCTGTCTTCTCAAAATATTTTTGATGATATCCCTCTGCAACAAAAAAAGTTCCGGCTTTTTTTATTACAGTATAAACTTTTTTAGGAAAAAGTCTTTTTTCTATTTCTTTCTTAGATTTTTCAGCTAATTTTTTTTGATTTTCATTTAAATAAAAAATTCCAGCTTGATATTGAGAACCAAAATCAAAACCTTGCCGATTTTGAAAAGTCGGATTATGCATATTCCAAAAATTCTCAAGAAGTTTTTTATAAGAAACAATTTTTGGATTAAAAATAGCTTCTACAGCTTCGACATAACCGGTTTTATCCTTATGAATCATCTCATAATTCGGATTTGGATATTTTTTTTCATCTCCATCAATATAGCCAACAGTGGTTTTAATTACACCTTTAATTAAATCAAAATTATATTGAACATGCCAAAAGCATCCTGCCGCAAAAATTGCCTTTTCAGTTTTCATATTTATTTTATCAAAGACTATTTAATTATAAATAGAAAAACATTTTCAAAAATATAAACACAAATATATTCGCAACAAGATATAGAAAGATTAAAAATCTTATAATAATACTCTATTTAATTTGAGTCATCCAACTTCGGTTAGATTATCCAACCTTAATGGAGCAGCAAACTTCGGTTTGTTTGGAGAGAGGTGAAGATCACAAGAAAATCAATGCTCTCCTAACTTTTTTTAAAAAAATAGTCCATTTTATTAGGAATTCTTTTAAACTCAATTAATAAAATAACTTAATGAGCTTATTAAAATTTGATTCTTCTGGACGATTAAGTAGTGTCGGAGAAAGAAGTGTCAATGAAGAAAAAAAAAGAGATGAAAACCATAAAAAGGTAAGAAAAGAAAAAGAATATTCTAAAAATTATGAAACTCACTATAAACCAAATTATAATATTAATAAAGAAGATAATTTTGACTTCTTAAAAGATGAAGAATATAACCCTGATTTTGAATCCTCTTCAAGAGATTTAAAAAAAACAGACTCGCTCCACTTTTTAAACCAAGGAGAAGAAACATTTAATATAAGCAAAGGTTTTTGGGATTTTAATATCGAAGGAAACCCAATAAGCCCGCTAAAATTTAGCAATGGAAAAACACAAGAAGATATAGTAAAAGAAGTAGTAGATTTAATTCGCCAAGGAAATAAAATAATTTTTCTTAAGGGAGCATGTGGAAGTGGAAAATCAGCAATAGCACTAAATATTGCAAGAATTTTGGGAAGAGCTTCGATAATTGTTCCGCTAAAAAGTTTACAAAAACAATATGAGGACGACTACTCCGGAAAAAAGTATGTCATAAAACCAGATGGAAAAAAAATGAAAATTGCAATAATAACAGGAAGAGATAATCACGATTCAATAATCAATCCGGGATTTTCCTGCTCATATTCATATTTACCGGAAAATATTAAAATTACAGAAAAAAATATTACAAAATTACAGGAATATTATACTCAAAGCCCATTAACAGAAAATAATATAATCCCGGATATAAAAGAGATTAAAAGATTTACTATTGCTGCTTCAAATCCTTATTGGAGTCCAATACTCCCAAGTGAATTTGATTTTAAAATACAAGGAGCAGAAAAAAAGAAATATCTAGGGGTTGATTCAAAAGAATTTATATTTTATCATAGAAAATTAGGATGCTCTTATTATGACCAATACTTAGCGTATATAAACGCAGATGTAATAGTCTTTAATTCAGCAAAATATAAATCAGAACTATCAATCGGAAGAAAACCATTAACAGACATAGAAATTGTCGACGAAGCAGATGAATTTTTAGACAGTTTATCAAATCAAAGTGAAATTAATTTAAACAATTTAGCTACTGCATTAGAAGACATAAATCTTGAAAACATTTCATCAAAAATTGCAAGAAATAAGATCCTTGAAATTCTTAAAGAAGAAATAAGAAATAAAAAAATTGATGGAATAAACAATCAAGAAACATTAAAATTAAGTGAAACACAATTAGAAAAGATCTTTAAAAATATCTTATCCAGTAAAGATTTATCCAGAGAAATTGAACTAAATGAATTAAATTATACTAATAACGTATTAAATATAATTAAAAATTTTGAAAGTAATATTGACGATGCATATTTAATTTATAAAAAGGAAAAAGACGATTTATTAATTGAATTAGTCAGCACAAATCTTTCAAAAAAAATGAAAGAATTTGTAGATAAAAATAAAGCAGTAGTATTTATGTCAGGAACATTGCATTCAGAAGAAATTTTAAAAAAAGTTTTTGGATTAAAAGATTTTAAAATAGTCGAAGCAGAAGGATTAAATCAGGGAAACATTGAAATAATGATGACAGGAAAAGAATTTGATTGTAATTATTCAAATTTTAAAGACAATAAACAAACAAAAACAGATTATTTCTATGCACTATCAGAATGTATTAAAAAAGCTAAAGAGCCAACATTAATCCAGGTAAATGCATTTAAAGATTTACCCTCGGAAAATGAAAAGGAAATATATTCTTTAAACAACATAATTTGTTTTAATGATTTAATACAAACCCAAAAAGAGGATAAAACAGGAAAACAAATTTCAGATTTTAAAGAAGGAAAAAATAAAATATTATTCACCACAAAATGCTCTAGGGGAATAGATTTCCCCGGAGAAATTTGCAATTCAATTATTTTTACAAAATATCCTAACCCAAATACTCAGGATATTTTTTGGAAAATACTTCAAAAAACCCACCCGCAATATTATTGGGATTTTTATAAAGATAAAGCAAGAAGAGAATTTTTACAACGACTTTATCGTGCATTAAGATTTAAAGAAGATCACCTTTACGTTCTTTCACCGGATAAAAGAGTTTTAGATGCAGTAAGAAAAATTCAATTAGAAATTTATGAAAAAAATAAGATTCAAGACAAACATATTCGCAACAAGATATAGAAATAATAAAAATCTTATAATAATACTCAATTTAATTTGATTAGAATCTAACTTCGGTTAAATTATTCAACCTGAATTGAGCAACAAACTTTTAGTTTGTTTTTGGAGAGGGGTGATAATCACAAGATAATCAATGCTCTCCAAAGATTTTTTATATTTTCATCTCAACCCAAACAATATAATGATCAGAAACATTCTCAGTAATTTGAGTATAATCAACCCCGGACTTTTTATAAAACTTATAAGAATTATCATTTAGAACAATTCTATCATATGCACACCGAGATTTAGAAACAGCAGTATCTTGATAATCCTTGATAACCCAAGACATAGAATTAAATACATTTTTATTTTTTTCATTATAATAAGAGCAATCAGCATTAAAATCTCCCAAGATAATCACATTGCCGGAATCTTCAACAATATCTTCTAAATCACCCAATTCTTTTGAAACATCATCAGGCTTAACATGAATGTTATAAACAATAAACTCTGAATCATTTATCTTAAAATCTAACCTCACAGGAGGACGCTCCCAGCGATTCAAAGAATCAGGATTATAATCTTTAAATGAAACTAAATTAATATCATCTCTAAAAATCACACCATACTGTTCTTTATAATTCGTTCTGCCAGCCCGACTGGAATTAACACAGGAATAGTTTTCTAAAGAAGAACATAACTCATAAAATGCAAGACCGGAAATATCTCTTATTTCCTGAATAAAAATAATATCATAATTACTAATCTTTTCTTTATATAAAGTCATTAAATCATTATTACCAGCCTTAGATTCACCAAAAACATTCAGATTCCAATTTGCAATCTTAATTGTTTGAGTAATATAATTTTCATAAAATAAAAATTCAACATAAAATAAAATCAATAAAAAAGCAATCATCAAAAAGATGTAAATTTTTTTCTTCATTCAACATTTAAAAAAAATCACTATAAAAGATTAATTATATTTATCGGGTAATTTCATGTGCTTTTTTCCAGGCAATATAATTATCTTCTAAGATTTTAATAACTTCGTCCCTTATTTCTTTATTTCCCAATCCATTATAATCTAAAACTGCAAAATCAACCTCCTCGTCGGTATTGCTAATCGCCTGCATAATCATTTCTTTAGTCAAAGGTAAAGCATATTTCGGGATAATATGAGAAAAAGCAATATTAGAATTTAATTGCAATTTATTAAAACTAGGACAATAATGCCCTCCGCCAATACCAATCGCAACTTCGTTATATGGATTTTCTTTAAACCCTTCAATAATTTCAGAAAGAGTTCGAGCAATCACAAAAGCTACCTTTTTATCTTTCCATTCTAAAATAGTTGAACCAATCTCAATAAACATACAAGGCTTATTAATTAAAGGACCATGATGAGTTACTTCCATTGTAACCTTATAATTCTTTAAATTATTTTCATTTACAATCTTGTTCAATTTCCCAAAAGTTTGCTTCATAAATAATGCAGAAGTCATGCTTAACTTGCCATCTTCACCACCAAGTCGCCCTTCCCTAAAATTGCCCGGAGCATGAATGCAAATAGATTTTTCATTTTTTTCAGATTTATGCCTTGAAGCAAAAATAATAAAATCATACTTATTAATTTTCTCTAAATCTAAATTTTTTGTTTCAACAATTTCATTTTCAATCAAATAAAAATCAAAACTAGACTTATCTTTTAAAGTATTTAACAAAGGATTTTCCTGAAACTGCGATAAAGAAGTAGTAATATTAATTCCCGCTTCATCCTGTTTACTTGCAACAACCAAAAATTTTTTATACACCATAAAAGAGATTAGAATGCTAGATATTTAAAGATTATTTAAAAAATTAATAACTTTCTCTCTAAATTTAAATTTTCTTTAAAATTATCTAAAACTTTTTTATTTAAAATCGCAGAATAAATTCTAACCTCTTTTGCAACACGCTTCATTTCATTTAAACCGCATACAAACTCTTCATAACTAAAATAATTAAGATTTCCAAGAGATTCAATAGAAACTGCTAAATCAAACGATTTATCATTAAAAGGTAATGCAAAACAAGAAGCAGGAATAAAATGCGATTTAAATTTATCACAAGCAATTAATAATCCATCCACCTTTCTCTCCTTATCTTCTTGATTACTCTTTTGCATCTCTAAATATCTTTGATATTTCTCTTTATCTTGAACAAATTTCTTATGAAATTTTTCACTCGATTCAGAAATTTTTTGATCAAAGTATTTTTTAATAAAATTATTCATATCATAATAACCAGAATCAACAGCATAAGCATTTTTACCATTTTCTAATAAACTTCCGGTAAAACCAGAAAATCCGGCACCAACATCAAGAACTAATTTTATTTTTTTCAAATCATCTTTTGTAAGTTTTAATAATTCACAATATCTATCAAATGACCGACCAGAAGTTAAAATATCTGTCATAAAAATATCTGGAATCTAATTATTTAAAATTATGTAATACTCGGCTCTGTCCAGAGTTTTTGATTTTAGCTAACTTTTGGCAAGTCAGATATTCATTAAGGACGAAATTATTGAACAGTGAGTAAATAAATTTATTAATAACAACTTTTCAATGATTGAGTAGGGTCTTCAAGCTTTAGCTTGAACTAGAAGCGAAAGTTTACACTTGCATTAATCCCAAAGGTAAAATTGAAAAATCGCAAGTGTGGGCTTGAGTAGAAAGTTTACACTTGCATTAAATTCTGAAAGTAAACTTTAAAATTCGTAAGTGTGGGCTTGAGTTAAGAAATGCCCCTTTCAGTATTTTGAGGAAATTAAAAATTATTTTTAATAATTAAGATTTAACAACTTAAAGGCGAATTATTGCTTTGCAATAATGAGGGGGATGTGGGGATAAAGATTCAAACAAAAAAATTCAGGGGAATAGTTAAATCTTAAAAATAATTTTTCAAAAAAACCAGAAGAGTCGCATCACACTTGCATTAATCCCAAAGGTAAAATTGAAAAAAGCAAGTGTGGGCTTGAGTAGGAATCCTAAAATCAAAAAAACTTAATTCTGGACAGAACCGTAATACTAAAAAATTATAAAGCCAATTACTTTTTATATTAAATGCAAGAGATAATTAGATTATTAATCGGAATATTTGTTTTAATTTTAGGATTTCCAATTGGAAGATACTTATCAAAAATAACATCAGAAGAATTAAAATCCGGACAAAAATGGTTCAAAATAATAATTTTAATCTCGTTAGTAAGTTCTATAATAAGCTTAATTTTAAGAAATGATTTGTTGCTATTCAGTTTTTTATTTATAGCAATAGTAACAAGCATGAGTTTAAACAAAAAATGAAATTGATTAATTATTTTAAATTAAAAAGAAAAATATTTCAAAGATTAAAAAAAGAATTATCAAAAGATTTGCTTTATCATAATATTCAACATACAAAAGAAGTGCTAAAAAGTGCAATCAAATTAGCAAAACTTGAAAAAATTTCTAAAGATGAAAGATATTTATTAAAAACAGCGTGTATATTACACGACATTGGATATTTAGAAAGATATGAGGATAATGAGGTAATAGCAGTAAAAATTGCAAAACAAATTTTACCGGAATTTAATTATAATCCTGAAGAAATAAAAACCATTTCTCAAATTATAATGGCAACAAAAATGCCACAAACACCTAAAGATAATTTAAGCAAGATTATATGTGATGCGGACTTAGATAATTTAGGTAAAAAAAACTTTTTTATTAAATCAAATTTATTAAGATTTGAATTAGAAAAACATGGAAAAACATTACCCCTTAAAATATGGTATCAAAATCAAATCAATCTCCTAAAATCACATAAATATTTTACCAATTCAGCAAATAAACTTTATGGAAAACAAAAAGAAAAAAATTTGCAGGAACTTAAAGAAAGATTAAAAAAAGAATAATTTTAAAAATAGGCTTCTCAATAAATTTTTATGAATAATAATTGTAGATACATAAAACAAGGAAATTTGCAGACAACAATTTTTAGTCCTGAAAAATATTTTGTTTGCCCTTCAAAAGATGAATGCCCGCATAATCAAAAATTAGGTCTAATTTCAGAAAAAGCACATATCTGTAATGCTGACCCTTTTTTAAGAGCAGCCATAAAGTATTCACATAAAACAATTAAAGATGAACATGACATAGAAACATTTTATGAAACAGAGCTAGAATTTTTACCTGAATCAGATATTCTAAAAATGCAAAAAGAAACTCAAGATTTTCATTATTGTGATATTAAATGGGGAATATTTAAAGATTATAAATAAACCTTCATTCAAAAGTGTTATAAACCAAATTTTTCTTAATTTTATATGTTATATTTAATCGGTTTAGGTTTAAACATAGAAGGAATATCAAGATTCGGATTTGAAATTTTGCAAAGATGTAAACGAGTTTATTTAGAAAATTATACCGTTGACTTTCCCTACACCATCGGAGAACTGCAAGAAGTAATATTTCAAGGAAAAACAAAAAAATTACTTTTAGCAAACCGAGAAAAAGTAGAAAATTTGGAATTAATTGACGAAGCAAAAAAAATGGACGTCGCATTATTAATTTACGGAAGCCCGTTAAGTGCAACAACACATATATCATTAATCGAAGAAGCAAAAAAAACAAAAGTAAAATATAAAGTTATTCACGCAGGATCAATTTTTGATGCAGTCGCAGAAACAGGATTACAACAATACAAATTTGGAAAAGTCACAAGTATGCCTGCATGGAAAAAAAATTTCGAACCAACAAGTTTTATGAAAATTGTAGAAGAAAATATATCGATAAATGCACATAGTTTAATATTAATAGATATTGGCCTTGATTTTCAAAATGCTTTAGAACAACTGGAAATCTCCGCAAAAGAATATAATATTAAATTAAATAAATTAATAGTTTGCCAAACACTAGGAACAAAATCCCAAAAAATTCACTATAAAGAAATTGAAGAATTAAAAGAATATAATGGGATAAAAAAACCATACTGCATAATAATTCCATCAAAATTACATTTTATCGAAGAAGAAATGTTAAAAGAAATTTAATCTTTAATATCTAACCTAATAGGATTTTCAAAAACTTTTTTATAATACTTATTTATCTCTCCAAAAGTTTCGCAATCACCATTTAATTTTCTTAAAGTCCTAAGATTCATATAAGTATAAGGAATTAAATTCCATCCATTATACCAATCAGTATGATAATCAAAGTGACAACCATTAGCAAGAAAAATTAAATTTTTCGGAGGATCAATTTTAGGATTCCTCCACCACAATTGATTAGAAGTAGGATCAACAATAATAAAACCTTTTTCATTAGTTTCTTCCAGAACAAAAGGTAAACCATTATAATAATGATTACAACCATTTAGAGAATCACCTAAAACTGACGAATTAGAATAACCTTTATTCATTAAAGACAAATTCATATGAACAGAAGCACTATCGCAACAAAAGTGAGGAAATTTTTGTATATTTTCTTTGCTAAAGATTTTTTGTATATTTTCAGATTTTCCTAAAACATAATGCAAGTATGAAAGTTCATAAATTCTTTTTATATGCTCATATAACTCATTTTTATCCTTAACAAACATTGAACAAAATCCCGGCACATTTTTATGTTTTTTTAATAATTTCCGAATTTGTTTATAATCAAATATCAAATCATACTCAATAGATGAAGGATTTTTCACAAAAATTGGAAATTCTTTTTTAGCAACTTCTAAAACCTGCTCTAATCCTTTTACCTGACCATTTTGAATTTCATTTAATTTTATCCCATACTTTTTATCTAAATCACTTTCATAACCCTTTGTCCAAATTGAACAAGGGAATAAGTTAGTTACTACCATAAAATTACATAAAGGTTATATTTTTAAAAGTTTTTATCAAAAAAGAAAGATTCTCAAAAACCTTTAAAAGTCTTTAAACCTCCATAATTAAATGGAAATTCAGGAAAGAGAAAACAAAGTAAATGACTTTTGGGATGATGCAAAAATATTTGAAAAACAAGTAGAAAAAGATGCACCCAATGGTGAATACACATTCTACGACGGACCACCTTTTGCAACAGGGTTACCACATTATGGACACATTGTTGCAAGCATAATAAAAGATGTTGTACCACGATTTTGGGCAATGAACGGATACAAAGTTGAAAGAAAATGGGGATGGGATTGCCATGGTTTACCCATTGAAAATATTGTTGAAAAAGAATTAAACTTCCAAAATAAAAAAGACATTGAAAAATTAGGAATCGACAGATTCAACAATTTATGCAGAAGTAAAGTCACAAGTTATGTAGAAGATTGGAAAAAAGTAATAAGACAATTAGGTCGTTTTGTGGATATGCAAAATTCATACAAAACAATGGACTTAGAGTTTATGGAATCAGTCTGGTGGGTCTTTAAAGAAATTTATGATAAAGATTTAGTCTACAAAGGTTATAGATCAATGCATATTTGTCCGCGTTGCCAAACAACACTTTCACAATCAGAAGTTACTGAAGGGTATAAAGATATTAAAGACTTAAGTGCAATTGCAAAATTTAAATTAATTGAAGACGAGAACACATCGGTTTTAGCATGGACAACAACACCATGGACATTAATTGGAAATGTAGCGTTAGCAGTTGGAAAAAATATTGACTATGTAAAAATTGAAAGAAAAGACGAGACAGGAAAAATAACCAAATTCATTTTAGCAAAAGATAAATTAAAAGAAATTTTTAAAGAACAGGAATACAAAATTATAGAAGAATTTAAAGGGAAAAAATTAGTTGGAAAAAAATACAAACCCCTATTTGATTATTACATTCACGATAAATCAATAGAAAATAAAGAAAAGGGCTGGAAAATTGTTTTAGCAGATTTTGTTTCAACCGATGAAGGAACAGGAATAGTTCATATTGCACCAGCTTTCGGGGAAGATGATATGAATTTAGGTCAAAAAGAAAACTTGCCATTTATTCAGCATGTAGGAATAGACGGAATTATCGAAGAAAAAGCAAAAGATTTTGCCGGAATGAATGTTAAACCAATTAAAGACCATATGCAAACAGATATTGAAATAATAAAATATCTTGCAAATAAAGATTTATTATTTTCAAAAGAAAAATATGAACATTCATACCCTCACTGTTGGAGATGCGATACACCATTATTGAATTATGCAACAAGCTCTTGGTTTGTTAATGTAACAAAAATAAAAAAAAGATTATTAAAAACAGCAGAAAATATTAACTGGTCGCCAAATCATATTAAAGAAGGAAGATGGGGAAACTGGCTTAAAGGAGCAAGAGATTGGTCAATCTCCAGACAAAGATTCTGGGCATCAGCAATTCCTATCTGGGAATGTTCTTGCGGAGAAATAAAAGTTATAGGCTCAGTAAAAGAATTAGAAAATTTAAGTGGTAAAAAAATAACAGATATACATAAAGACACAGTCGATAAAATCCAATTCCCTTGCCCAAAATGTAAAAAACAAATGACAAGAATACCTGATGTTTTTGACTGCTGGTTTGAATCAGGTGCAATGCCTTTTGCTCAATTGCATTATCCATTCGAAAATAAAGAAAGATTTAACCAAAAATTCCCGGCACAATTTATTGCAGAAGGAGCAGATCAAACAAGATGCTGGTTTTACTATTTGCATGTTTTAGCAATAGGAGTAAAAAACAAAGAAGCTTTCAAAAATGTAATTGTTAACGGGATAGTTTTAGCAGAAGACGGAAAAAAAATGTCAAAAAAATTACAAAATTATCCGGACCCAGCAAAACTAATGGATAAATACGGTGCAGATGCTTTAAGATATTATTTATTAATGTCTCCGGTAATGCTTGCAGATAATCTAAACTTTTCTGAAAAAGGTGTACTTGAATCCTATAAGAAATTAATAATGATTTTAACAAACATCGTCAAATTTTATAATGAATTAAAAATAGAAAACATTCCGGAAAAAAAATCAAAAAATATTTTAGATAAATGGATAATTTCAAGATTAAATCAATTATTAAAAGAAACAGATAAAGCAATGAGAGAATATAATTTGCCTTCGGCATCTAGACCAATTGTTGAATTTGTGGATGATTTATCTACATGGTACTTAAGGCTTAATCGGGATAGATTAAATGAACAAGACCCAGATGCAATAAAAACATTACATGATGTTTTGTTAATGTTATCAAAAATTATTGCACCATTCACGCCATTCATCTCTGAAGAAATCTGGCAGGAAATTACAAAAAATAATTTTAAAGATAAAAATAAATCAGTTCATTTAGAAGAATGGCCAAAATATAATGAAAAATTAATTGATTCAAACTTAATTAATAAAATGACAGAGGTTAGAGAAGTAGTTTCTGTTGGTTTAAAACAAAGAGATCAAAATAAAGTCGGACTTAAGTGGCCATTATCAAGTGCAACCATTTCTTACAAAAAAGCATTTTTAGACGGAGAAGAAGAATTAAAAGAATTAATTAAACAAGAATTAAATGTTAAAGGATTAAAAATTTTAACAGATTCAACTGAAAAAATCAAAGTGGAATTAGATTTTAATTTGACACCTGAACTTGAAAATGAAGGATATGCTCGAGAAATCTCCAGACAAGTCCAATCATTTAGAAAGGATTTAGGACTTAATAAACAGGATATAATCGAATTAAAAATTATAACAAAAGATAAAGAATTTGCAAAGATTATCGAAGACCAAAAAGAATTTATACAGGATAGAACAAATTCAAAAAATTTATCAGTTGTTACAACTGACAAGGAAAGATTTAAAAACAAAATCGACTTTAAAATTAAAGATAAAAGAGGGGAGATTGTAGTTATTTAACTACTAATAGGTAATCCATAAAATTTACTCTTTTATTATAACAAACTTTAAAAAGAAAATTAAAGTCATATAAATATACAAAATGATAGTTAAAGAAGAATTTTTAGGAAGGCTACGAAAAATCTTTGATTTAAACTTATATGAAGTAAAAGTATGGACTGCATTACTTTCACGAGGAACATCAACTGCAGGAGAATTAAGCAGTATTTCTGACGTGCCAAGATCAAGGACATATGATATTTTAGAAAGTTTAGAAAAAAAAGGTTTCATTGTGATGAAATTAGGTAAGCCAATCAAATTCGTAGCATTAAAACCAGCAGAAGTCGTCGAAAGAGTTAAAAGAAATCTAATGGTTCAAGCTAAGGAAAGAACAAAAAGATTAGAAACATTAAGAGGCGACGAAGTTTTAGAAGAATTAAGTTCATTATTTACTCAAGGTGTAAAATTCGTTGAACCTTCAGACCTTTCTGGAAGTCTAAAAGGAAGACAAAATTTATACAATCATTTGGATATGATGGTTAGAGAAGCAGAAAAAACAATCACAATCGTTACAACAGCTGAAGGAATGAATAGAAAACTTGAAGCATTAACACCAAGTTTAGAAAAATGCAAAAAAAGAGGCGTAAGAATAAGAATTGCCGCACCAATTGATAATAATAATCTACAAATTGCAAAAGACTTGAAAGATGTTGCAGAAATAAGAAACATTGGAAAAATGAAAGCACGATTTGTAATTATCGATTCAAATCAATTAATGTTCATGCTTTTAGACGATGAAAAATTCCATCCTAATTACGACGTTGGAGTTTGGATTAACACAGAATTCTTTGCTCAGGCATTAGAACAAATGTTTGAACTTGCTTGGAAAGATATGAAACCAATAAAATAATTTCATATTAAAGGAGGTATAACATGAAAGATTTTAATAAAAATGTGAAAAAACTTGATGTTTTTGATATAAAACTTATTGAATTAACATCAGCAAGTTTTATCCTATTTTTAATCACTGTTTGGCCAGCTTTAATGATTTTAGTTCATAAAATTCATTGGGGATGGTTCTTAGGAGCAACAGTGATATTTGCGTATAAACCGTTAAAAAAATTATTCTTTTAAAAGAAACATAATTTTTTAAAGGATAAATTACATTTATTTTTGAAAGGCGTGGTTAGTTTATCGGTAGAATATCTCGTTGCCATTTTGGAAAGTGATTACTTTTCAACCTTTTGCCTTTATAGGGTAAAAGCAAAAACGAGGTGAGCCGGGTTCGATTCCCGGACCGCGCATATTGGGCTATTAGCCCAATTGGACATCGGACTAGAAGCTATAAGATGTCCTTTCGATTCCGAACAATTACGTGGTAGAATTTCATTCTTTCAAATAAAAATTCAAAGATTAAAATAAAAAATTCGTGCGTGATTGTGAGTTAGGACCGCGCATATATAATTAAATTGAAAATTTAATTATATGCACTTTCGAGAATCGAAAGTCGTTAAATTCAAAAGAGATTTCTTGAGCAGAAGGGTTCGATTACTTCAATCTCCAATGGAGTTGAAGTTCCCAAAATTTTTTTATCAGAAAAAATTTTTAGGACCCGGACCGTGCATAGATAATATTAAAGATTCAGAAAAATCTAAGTCGTTAAATTCAAAAGATATTTCTTGAGCCGAAAGGTTCGATTACTTCAATCTCCAATGGAGTTGAAGTTCCCAAAATTTTTTTATCAAAAAAAATTTTTAGGACCCGGACCGCGCATAATATCATTTTGTAACTTCAAAAAGATTTCATAATAAACCAAGAAATAAAATACAAATAGACAAAATTCTTTTCCCAGATCAAATCCGAACATTAACCCCTCTGAAACCCTCAACACACAAGATTTAAAACTCAAAACATATTATTCATGATATAAAAAGGGGAAGAAATAAATGATCTATTTACCATTCTTAGGAGCAATATCTTTAGCCTCAGGAACAATCCTCGAAAAAATAGTAGTAAAGCATAAAAATATTGATATAAAATTCTACCAAACAGCAATATTCTTAGTAATAATGTTAGTAATGCTCCCATTCATATACTTTTATTGGAAATTTGACCCCCAAGCACTGCAACCATTAAACATAATAATTTTTTCATTGGTAATAATTTTTTCATTATTAGCTAATTGGTTTGTTTTCTATTCAGTAAAAGGAGAAAACGTTTCAAACCTTGAACCCGCCAAAATGATTGAACCATTATTTGTAGTTTTATTAGCAATACTTTTTAGTTTCTTTATTGACTCAGGAATGTACGAAAAAAATTTAAAAGTTGTTATCCCCGCAATAATCGCAGGATTAGCACTCATTTTATCGCACGTAAAAAGACATCATTTAAAATTCAACAAATATTTTTTATCAGCAATACTCGGAAGTTTTTTCTTTGCTTTAGAACTAGTAATATCACGATTAATCCTTGATTATTACTCATCACTCACATTTTATTTCTTAAGATGTGCATTTATATTTTTATTCAGCTTAATAATCTTTCGACCAAAAATGATAAAAATGGATAAAACATTAACATCATACATATTCATAACAGGAATATTCTGGGTTCTTTATAGAGTAATAGTCTATTATGGATACGTAAATCTCGGAATAATCTTCACAACATTAATAATAATGGTAAGCCCAATATTTATTTACCTATTTGCACACATATTTTTAAAAGAAGATTTAAGTTGGAGAAATATCATCGCATCAATAATAATCATCGGTTGTGTTCTTTACGCAACAGTATTTTAAAAAATAAAATGATACAAAAAAAAGAAATGAAAAAAACAGCATGCATAATATTATATGATAAAAATAAAAATATATTATTACAGCAACAGGCAAATGACGGACAGGATAATTCCTCAAGATGGACATTCATAGAAGACGAAATTCAGGAGAATGAAATACCAATACATTCAATAAAACGTATATGTCAGGAAAAATTAAATTATGAATTAAATAATCAGGTATTCATTGAAAAAATACAAGCGAAAGATAGAGAGATTTATTGCTATTCCGAAGAATTTAGATTCTCAAAAAAAATAATCCTTAATGACGGAAAAGGTTACGGATGGTTCTCATATAACGAAGCCCAGAATTTAAAACTAACACCAGGAACATTTCAAATATTAACAATAATTAAAGATAAAATTTGAAATGACAAACAAAGATTTATCTAAGAACATCAAAAAGTTTTATTGGTTTAGTTTTTTTAGCGATTTAATTTTTTGGGCTCCAATAATAGTTTTATTTTGGCAAGAGAATGGCTTAAGTTTAACAGAAATAATGTTTCTTCAATCTTTTTTCGCAATCTCAGTAGTTTTATTTGAAATACCAACAGGAGTAACAGCAGATAAAGTTGGAAGAAAACAAAGTTTAATTTTAGGAAGTATCTTCCTTATTTTAGGATTTAGTATTTATGCATTAAGTATTAATTTTTTACAATTTTTAGTAGCAGAATTTATATTTGCAATTGGAGTAAGTTTTATTTCCGGAGCAGATTCAGCTTTTATTTATGATACCCTTAAACAAATAAAAAAAGAAAATGATTTTAAAAAAGTTAGAGGAAATGAAAAATCATTAAATTATTTTGCAGTAGCATTAGCAAGTATTATTGGAGGATTTATTGCAGTTTATAGTTTAAGATTAACATGGTGGTTAAGTGTTGTAAGCATGATTATTATGTTTTTTATAGCCTTAAAATTTATTGAACCAAAACATTCTAAAAAAATAATTAAAAATAAAAGTTATATTAAACATACTATTGAAAGTTTTAAAGAAATATTCGCAAATAAAAATCTCCTATTTTTACTTTTATTCACTTCTTTATTAACATCATTCTTAAGCATTAGTTTTTGGTTTTATCAGCCATATATGAAACTCTCCGGATTAAATATAGCCTATTTTGGAATTGTCTGGGCAAGTTTTAATTTTATTGCAATAGCAGGAAGCAAATCATCAAATAAACTTGAAGAAAAACTAGGAGAAAGATGGAGCTTATGGTTTATGGTTATAATTATGTCTTTAAGTTTATTATTTATGAGCTATTGGTTTATCATATTCGGAATTATTTTTATATTCATGCAACAGTTCATTAGAGGTTTTGCACTCCCAGTCTTAGAAGGATATACTCATAAACATTTAAATTCAGAAAAAAGAGCAACGTTAGTTTCAATTCAAAATATGGCTGGAAGTTTATTATTCGCAATATTAGGACCACTATATGGATATTTTGCAGATAAATTTTCATTAAACACTGCATTATTTATAACAGGAATAACTTGTTTTGTCTCATTTTCATTACTTCTTTTATGGAATAAAAAAAGAATCAGTAAAAACTAATTTAATTTAGTGAATAATTAAAGTTTCTTTCTTAATTCCTTAAAAGGATTCAGAATATCAGGATGTAAAGTTCCCTCTAATCCTTTTATAGCTTTATCAAAAGCTAATAAATCAGCCATAGAATATGCTTTTATATCTAAGGCACATTTATCACGCACACTCGACGCATTTGGTGCTATACCAACAAAACGACCATAACAAATAGCAATATCACCAACACCACAAACATAAGAACTATAACCCAGCTTCCCGACAAACCACGCCCTCATTTCAGGATTATTTCCACTGCAGGATCCAAGAGAAACACCCATTGCAAGATTATAACCAAACCTTTCTTGACCTTCAGCAAAAATTAAATCAGTATAATCGTTAAGTAATGCCTGATCTCTTGCTAAAACTCTCCAAATAGGATGAACTTTAACATCTTCTCTCGACATTCCATCATTAATCTTTCCAAACTTGCCTTTCTTGAATACTTCACCTTGTAATGTTTTATAAACATCTTCATCAAGAACTAAAGCCCCAATATTTCTTTGACTTTTATAAGTCATTTCTCTTAATGCTTGAGAATCAAGAACAATCTTTACATCCCCATTAGGATGATAAATAACTGCATCGCCGGTATCAAAAAAATTATCCATCCAAGCAGTTTTTACTTCTTCAGGATAATTTCTAGAATCAAGTCTTATTTGCATTAATTGAGACGTATTCATTGGAACTCTACCGTCGGCTATAAGCTTGGACATTTGCTCTGCGTTTTTACCATAAAATTCTTTATAGCTTTCCGGTATTGCATTAAGTTTTAACATTATAATTAACTTATGAAAAATCAACTTATAATCTTTATTGATAAAACTAATTTAATTTTCAACAATAGAAGTATGCATAATTTCTATTGTAAAATTAACAAATAAATCAGGCAAATCAAACCAATATTCTTTATCACTCCAAGAACCCTGAACAAATTTTATCCCTTTTTTATCTGCAAAAATTTTAATTTTCTTAAGAGACTCTGAAGGATTATCAGATAAAAATGCAATATGAGTATTCTTTTTAATCTCAGTTTTAATGGGTTTATCTTTAACTTCAATAATTTGAATTTCAACAAGCAAATTATCTTGACTAATCAAACACCACCTTTCTTTCCCTTTTCGATAACTTAATTTACAATCCAATTTTTCAAAAAATTCTAAAACTAGCTCTAAACTATTTGGAACAATGTTATAAGCAAAATGATGCAACTTTATTTTTTTCATATAAACCATACAATGATTTAATATAAATAAATTCTCTTTTTATAAAAAATTAAAAAAGTGTATCTAATAATTACAAAGCAGCATCTAAAACCCATTGGTTCTCAAAAAGTTTAAATAGTAACTAATGTTACCACTGATATGGCAAAAATAAAAAAAGAAGAAAAATTACAGCAAATAAAAAAATCAGAAGCAATCTTTAAAATTATCTATTGGTTTTTTGCGTTCCCTGAAAAAGAAATCAGCCTCAATGATTTAGCAAAAAATGTAGGAATTTCTAAAACAAACGCAAATAAAATAGTAACTTACTTGGTAAAAGAAAATTTTCTTAAAAAAGAAATATTAGGAAAAACCTGGAGAATTTCATGCAATCCCGCACATAAATACAATATAACTCTAAAAATTCCGTTTAATCTTGGGCAAATTTATGAAAGTGGAATAATAGATAAAATAATGAAAAAAATTCCTAATGCAAAATCAATAATTCTATTCGGAAGTTGCAGAAAAGGAGATGACACAGAAAAAAGCGACATTGATATTGCAGTAGAGATAGTAGAAAATACAGAATTAGAAATCTCTAAAATGGGGAATTTAGAACAATTTGGATA
This sequence comes from Nanobdellota archaeon, assembly GCA_013329055.1. Taxonomy (GTDB): domain Archaea; phylum Nanobdellota; class Nanobdellia; order Pacearchaeales; family GW2011-AR1; genus GW2011-AR13; species GW2011-AR13 sp9966u. The sequence goes on along the minus strand of DUKY01000009.1, from coordinate 67,247 downwards.
TCGAAAAAACATCCCAATAAATTTGCATATTTTTTCAAGAAATAAAATAGACTTAAACCTTTTTTCCAATATCGCAAATGGAATAGTTTTGTCAGGATTCTTGGAGACAAAACCATGAGCCCACTTGAAAGATTCAAAAGACCAGATGCAAAAAATGCTCAAAGCCTAATTGAAGCATCTAAAAAAGAAATAGAATTTACAATAAAAATCAAACAAACAGAAGAATCAGCAACGACAATAATTAGAAATGTTTATGAATCTTTTAGAATGCTTGGCGATGCATTGCTAGTTCTAAAAGGAATAGAAAGCCATGATCACTTAAGACCAATAAAAGAATTATTAAAATTAAAAGTATCAACAACAAGACCAATAGGCACAATAGAAAACCTAAGACAACTTAGACATAACCTGAATTATTACGGCTATCGACCAAAACTTTCAGAAGCCTTGGACGCAATAGAAATTGCAAAATCTTGCTTCAACCCATTATTCCAAGAAATAGTAAAGCAAATTGATAATAGAAATTAAATATTTTTTATTCTAAGCTATTCATAAAATTATTAGGCATACCACCATTCATAGAATTCATTTTTCCCTCGTGCTTTTTACCGTTAGATGCAATAACATCATCAATCCTCAAAATCATAGTCGCAACCTCACTAGCAGATTCAATCGCCTGACTCTTAATTTTAGAAGGCTCAATAATTCTTGACTCAAGCATATTTTCAATCCTATTAGTCAATAAATTAATACCAACATTTTTCTCCCCTGAATCATGCCGGGATTTAAGCTCAGTCAAAACATCAATAGGATCTAAACCCGCATTTTCAGCCAAAGTAATCGGAATAAATTCAAGAGCACCGGCAAATTCATCAATAGCCAATTGTTCCCGACCACTCAACGTTTGCCCAAACTCCCTTAAACGTTTAGCAAGTTCAATTTCAATCGCCCCACCACCAGGAACAACCAATCCAGTCTTTAAACAAGAAGCAATATCACCTAATCCGTCTTGTAAAGCCCTTTCAATTTCATCTAAAGCATGACTAGAACCCCCGTGAATTAAAATCGTTAATGCCTTAGGATTTTTACAACCCTTGATAAAAGTTAAAACATTATCACAATTATGAACCTCTTCAATAACCTCAGCCTCGCCAAGTTCAAATTGATTCAATTCATTTAAATTGCTAACAATTCTCGCACCAGTAGCTTTAGAAATTTTTTCTAAATCCCGTCTTGCAACTCTTCTGCAAGCATAAACACCTTCTTTAGATAATAAATACTGAGCAAAATCATCAATCCCCTTTTGACAAAAAATAACATTAGCACCACTATCAAGAATTCTCTGAATCATTTTTTTAATTGATTCTTCTTCCTGAAGAATAAAACATTGTAATTGCTCAGGACTTGAAATAGAAATTTTTGTATCAAGATCAGGACTTTTAATCTCTAACGGAAAATCAATTAAGGCGATTTTAGGATCATGAACAATAGAAGGCATATCATTTGTAACTTTTTCCTTATCCAAGACAATACCAAAAATCAACTCAGCATCCTTAACACTATCTCCCCTCATTTTTTCAATTTTAATATCATTCAAATCAAATTTACCGTTATTTTCAATTTGCTTAACCGCCTTAACAATAATTTTTGCAAATTTTTCTTTTTTATCTTCTGACCCTTTACCAGTCATTGCAGTCATCGCAACTTGCCCTAAAACTACCTCATTTTCTGAAGTAATCATTAAAGATAAATCCTTAAGAATTTCCTGAGCTTTAACAGCAGCAATTTTATAACCTTTAGTAATAATTGTTGGATGAATTTTTCTGTCAAGCAACTTTTCAGCATTTTCAAGTAATTTTCCGGCAATCATAACAGCAGTAGTAGTCCCATCACCAACCTCACTTTCCTGAGTCTTAGCAATCTCAACCATCATCTTTGCAGCAGGATGTTCAATTTGCATTTCTTCTAAAATCGTCACACCATCATTAGTAACAATAATATCGTTAGTAGGAGAAACAAGCATTTTATCCATTCCTTTCGGTCCCAAAGTAGTTTTAACAACTTCAGCAACCATTCTTGCAGCCATGATATTATTTCTTTGAGCATCCTTGCCCATAAGTCTTTGAATATCTTCAGGCATCAAAGTTATAGGTTTATCACTCATATAAAGAAATAGTAATGTTTTTTTTTAAATACTATTGTAATATTTGGATAAATATTTGTTTTAAAGGATAATAAAAAAGTGTGTTTAACAATAAGATTTTAACTGCTTAAAGGCAAATTATTACTTTAGGAATAATTTGGGGAATGTGGGAGATTAAAATTCAAGCAAAGAAATTCAGGGGAATAGTTAAAATCTTTGACACACTTTTTTAAACAAAAAAATTCAGGGAATGTTAAAAATTTTCATACGCTTTTTTCATCCACAAAGTTTTATACGAAGTTATGAGAAAGAATAACTTCGTGGTAGAAACAATCAAAAAAAAACGTATTAATAACAAAAATTTAATTTTTGATTAGCTTATTGGAAATTCAAAATATTTTTAAGGGCGGGTCTTCAAGCTTTAGCTTTAGCTTGAACTTGAAGTGGGAATCTCAAAAATCAAATTTTCATACTGCACTTATTTAATTATTAATAATACTAAAAAATCAAATGTTTATCAATAGTAACAGGTAAAGAATTACTTTCAAGTTCTACTGCAAGATGCCCTAAACACCCTCCAACAATTAATTCTTTTCTCCAAAAATATCCTCCAATTAAATGAATAGGTTTGTTATTTCTTAATCTATTAAAAATATCACACATTTCACCAAACTCTATTTCTTTTGTATCAGGATCACTAGACAAAGTTTTTATAAAAAATCTATTAGAATTTGCCCCAATATCTAAATAATGCTTAAAAGTATCTTTAACCCTTCTTGATTCTTCAAGAGTAATAATCGGACCAGAATAATTTTGTAATAAAGAAGTTAAACCAACATAATAAGAATCAAAAGAAGTATGATACAATTTTGATTGATAATAAGGATGAACTGCAACAATTAATTTTTCACCATTTAAAATAGGCGGACCTCTAACTGAATAAAATCCATATTCTAATTCCTCTAATTTAGGCCCACGAAAAAAATTAAACATAAAATTAACTTAATATCACAATTTTTAAATATTTTGAATTTGAAAATCTTTTTAAAGAAGAATATACTTTAAACCTTAAAGAGTTAAATAAAATGGCAGAATCAGATACAATTTTTTCAAGTAAAGTAAAATATAACGGACTTTTTGATTTCAAAGATTTTTATGGATTTGCTTACTCATGGTTAAAAGAAGAAATGGGACTAAGTGTTTCAGAAGGAAAATATGTAGAAAAATTAAAAGGGGATTCAAAAGATATTGAAATTGAATGGAGCGGAACAAGAAAAGTTACAGATTATTTCAAATTTGAAGTCAATGCAAAAATAATTGTAATGGGAATGACAACTGTCGAAATTAACAAAGACGGAAAAAAAGCAAAAATGAATAATGGTTCAATCGAAATTAGCGTTCAGGGAAATCTTATAAGAGATTATCAGGGCAAATTTGAAATGACAGCATTTCAAAAATTCTTAAGAAGTATTTATGAAAAATGGGTTATACCCTCAAGAATTTCACAATACTCCGGAAAACTAATTGAAAATTGCGACGAATTTCTAGGACAAATAAAAGCTTATCTGGATTTAGAAGGAAAAAAATAATGTTCAGAAATAAAATAAAATGTGCTTCACTCCCATTATATCTTTATCAACAGCGATTATTGAATTTCTTGTAGGAACATTTATTTTAATAAGATATAGAAATACACTAGTATCTGTTTTCTCCGCAATATTTGTTTATGTTTTAGGTTTATACCAATTCACAGAATTCATGCTTTGCACAACAAACAACCCACATTTATGGGCAGCAATAGGTTTTGCAACATACACATTTTTACCGACAATAGGATTGCACTTTGTACTCAGATTAACAAAAAGAAAATTCAACAAATATATTCTTTATACTCCGGCAATAATTTTTGCATTAATCGCGATTTTAAGAAGTGATTTTGTATTAGGAACAACATGTGCAACATTATATGTCATTGTTAGAACATTATTTTCTTTATCAGGACCATACTGGCCCATATTTTTTGTTTATATCGGATATTATTTTGGTTACTTTTTATTTATGTTATATTTATTAATACAAAATTATAAAGATAAATCACTAGGAAAAGTTTATCAGGTTTTTACATGGGTTAGCTTAATCACAATTTTAATACCATTAATATTAATCTGCCTTTTACCTGCACTAAGTTTTGCATTTCCATCCATTTATTGTCACGTTTCAATGTTATTTACAATTGCAGCAATAATGGTAAATCAAATTTACGATACGAAAAAAGGAAAGGAAAAATTTTTTAATTAATTTTTCTAATAATCTTCACTAAGAATAATCTATCTTAAATCTGTCCAGTTTCATTAAACTTCTTCATAAACTTTTCAACAATAACCTGAGGAGCAAAACCCTTTCTACTGCAATTTTTTACAAAATCATCGTAAATCTTTCTATCAATATTATAATCCACTCTCATCTTCTGAGGGTTAGGTGCTGTTGCTGCCATGCCAAATTTAAATAAAGATAGTATATAAACTTAAGGTTTTACAAAAATTCTTTTAATCCATCAATTATTTCACAAAAGGGAATTTACAAATCCTGAAGATATTCTATCTTTGGTAATTTGGGATATTCTTTTTTTAAAAAAAGATCCTCATGAATTTCTTCTAATAATTCTTTCTTCCAATCTTTTTTATCGGCAGTCATAATTTTTAATTCTTTTTTATTATTTTCTTGAATTGCAGAAGCAATAGTATTTGCATCAGAATCATTCGGATTAAGCCACGTAAATAAACAACTTTTTAATTTAAAATCTATTTCTAATTCAGGAATAACAATCTCATCAATATAAACTTTAATAAAATAATTAATTCTTGCAGGAAGTAAATTAAAAATTTCATTCACAGCTTCTATAAATTTAGTTTTATCCTTAGATTTATCATAATTAAGAATTAACCTCTCAATTAGAATTTTATCTTTAGAAAGAAGAATTTTTGATTGTTCAGTTGAAAATAATAAATAATCTTTATTTTTAATCTTTTGATTAAATTCAAATAAAATTATCTGTTGCCTACTCAACCATTTTGGAAGATTTTTTTTAACAATATAATCACAAAGTAAATAAGAATTATTGCCTTTATTCTTTATGAATAATTTAGTTTTTTCTTCTAAAGGATTTCCTATTTGCATACAAAAATAAATCGGAAGATTCATATCTAAAAAATATCTCATCATTCACTTTCCAAACCTTCAATGATTAATCTTTGTATTTCTTTAGAAGAATCACCGACAGGCAAATTTATCTCAAAAGGATTTATTCCTTGTGCTAAAGACTCTAATTCCTCAATATAAATTTTATAGTTCATTTCCTTAAAATTATAATTTAACTCCCTAATTTGTTCAAACAATTGTTTTTTATCATTATCGATAAATTCTTCAGCATCTTTAAAGGAAGTAAAAGCAGTTAATTTATCCCATAATTGAATTAAAGTACCTTTAATTATTTCTAAATTATCAACTTCATCACTCTTTTTGTTAGAAAGAATAATCTGAGTATTTCTAATAAATCTTTCAAAATCAAAATAAAATTTATCCAGCTTAATAGGATAGTTTAAAGATAATTCTAAAATTGCCTGCCTTAATTCATTTTTGAAAGTTTTCTTTGAATTATCTTTTTCATATAAGATAAAAAGTTTAGTTAAATTTTCCTTTGCAAGATAGAAATCCATCTTATATTTATTATATTGATATAATCTTTCCCGATAAGCGATTCCGTCATGACGTTTATCTTTAAGTGCCTCTTTTATCCCCTCAAGAATTTTTTCCTTTTCTTTTGGTTCTGTCACTAATTCTAAAATATCTTTATTATTTGAATCAAAACTTGCACAAGTAGTCATCCCATAATGAAAATTTAATATTGGCAAATTTAAATTCTGAGTTTTTATTATATCAACAGCAATTTTTTGCAATGCCGTCTTTGATAATTCAATACCTTTCTCCTTTTTCCATCTTTCTTCTACTTCCTTAAGAAGATACAAAGTTTTAATTCTAATTTCTTTATTAAAAGGCAAACTATAATAGATTGGGTCGTCAATTCTTCGATAAACTTTCATTTTATCAGAACTAATAATTTCATTAACTTTTCTTTCTGCTTTTAACTCTTCAAGATATTTACTGGTAGTTGGCCAATTAGAATTAATTTTTGTAGCTATTTCATTATTGCTTTTAGGACCTTCAAACAAAAAATCTAAAATTTCCTTTTTTATTTGCTGAGGAGTTTTTCTAATTGTCATAAGAATAATATCAATAGATAAAATGAATTTATAAACTTTTTGCATAAAAATAAATAGAGTAGTTGATATATTCATAATATTTAGAACAACAAAGTTTAAAAAACTTTTAAAAAAGAAAGAAAAAGTGCATTAATCATAAAAGTTTGAACAGATTATCAACTAACTTTAATCTAACCATGGGTTAGTTTACTTATTAGAAAAATTATTGCAAAAATCATGAAAAGAAATTCCAAGTAATATCAGGCTCAAAAATTATTTTTAATAATTAAGATTTCACAAAGTAAACTAATTGAATTAACGTTGGTTTAGTTTACTTTTGTCAAGAAACTTGCAAATGGGGTTTCTTGAGCACACCCAAGAATTCATTCTCCTAAAAATTCTTGGTGTTAGAGAATTATTTTATAATTCTCTATAGCTTAAAGGCAAATCATTATTTAATAATTTTGGGGCGAGTAACTTAGTGGTAGAAACGATAAAAAGCATACCAACAATAAGATTTTAACGACTTAAAGGCAAATTATTACGTTAGTAATAATTTGGGGGATGTGGGAAAAATTCATGATTAAAATGGGGATTTGTTAAAATCTTTGTATGCTTTTTTCATCATTAAAGTTTCGTGCGAGGTTATGAGAAGGAGTGGGGCATTAAAATTCAAACAAAGAAATTCAGGGGAATAGTTAAATCTTAAAAACAATTTTTCAAGACTCAACAAAAAAATTCTATTAGAAATTTTCTGAGTAAACTAGCAGATTTCTTTACTTTTACAAAAATTTATTAAACCCCAATTTCTAACTACACTATATGGAAAACTTTGAACAAACTGCAAAAGCATATGCATTAAAAAATGCAATAAGCCATGAAGGAAAAGCAAACCAAGGAGCAGTAATCGCAGGCCTATTTAACATCGGATTAACAAAAGAAGACATCCCAAAATACGCAAAAGAAATCTCAAAAATAATACAAGAAATAAACAAATTAAACCCACAACAACAAGAAAAAGAATTTGAAAAATTACAAGAATATATAGGAGAACGAAAAGTCCGGGAAGGATTGCCGGAATTACCAAACGCAGAAAAAGGCGTAATAATGAGATTTGCACCCTCGCCATCAGGACCAATGCATATTGGTCACGCATTAACATCAAGTTTATCATATCTTTATGTCCAAAAATACGGAGGAAAGTTCTATTTCAGAATAGAAGACACAAACCCCGAAAACATAGACCCTCAAGCTTATAAAATGTTAAAAGAAGAAGCAAACTGGCTATTCAAAAACAACGTCGAATTCATAATACAATCAGAAAGAATGCAGTTATATTACGACTATATCTTAAAATTAATAAAAAAAGAACACGCATATGTCTGCACATGCACAGGAGACGAATTTAGAGAATACGCAGAAAAGAAAAAAGATTGTCCATGCAGAAAACACACACAAAAAGAAAACGAAACAAAATGGAACCAAATGCTCAACGGTGAAATAAAAGAAGGAGATGCAGTAGTAAGATTCAAATCAAGCATGAAAGACCCAAACCCGGCAATGAGAGACTTCCCATTAGCAAGAATAAACGAAACACCACATCCATTGCAAAAAAACAAATATAGAGTTTGGCCATTAATGAACCTCGCAGTAACAATCGACGACATAGAATTAAAAATGACACATATAATCAGAGCAAAAGAACATCGAGACAACGCAAAGCGTCAGGAAATGATATATATCGCATTAGGACTAAAAAACAAAATACCATGGGTAGGATTCTTGGGAAAATACAAATTCACAGATTTAGAAATATCATGCTCAAAAACAAAAGCAAAAATCAAAGCAGGAGAATATACAGGATGGGACGACCCACGACTACCATTCTTAGCATCACTAAAGAAAAAATATAAACCCGAAGCATTCTGGAGATTTGCAGAAAAAAGAGGACTCAGCGAAGCAGACAGAGTAATCGACAAAAAAGAATTTTTCAGATTACTTGATAATTTTAATAAAGAATAAAAAAATTANNAAAAATTATTCAGAAGTAAATGCTATTATTTGATTAATATGATCTTCTGCAGCACGCCTGCCAACATCAATTACCTTTGCCGCATTTTTAAAATCAAACGAATCAATACCATGAGTTTTAAGTTGAATAAACAAAAGATTCTTTTTCCGTTTAATTCTCCTTCCAATAAGTTGACCAATTAAAATACTAACAGACTCAGAGATTATATCAAATGTCTCTCCATCTTTCTTATAACTAAACTTAGTAGGCATAGCATTTACAGTAATAACTTTTTTTGCAATTTTAAAAGCATAATCCTGAGGCAAAGGGTCAGTCACACCACCGTCAACAAGCAACATTTTGCCCCTTTTAACAGGAGAAAAAATCCCGGGAATGCAAATACTGGCATTAATACTTTTTATCAAATTACCTTCTTCTAAAAATACCTCCTTACCAGTATTCAAATCAGTTGCAACTGCAGTAAACCCAATATTCAAGTTCTCAATTTTTTTCTTATCAACAAACTTTTTCAAAATCTTAGTCAAATCCTCAGTATCTCCTTTACCATTTCGAATCTTATGAGTCAAAAGAAAAATCAAAGCCTTATTATCAGAAAGTTTTAAAATCTCCTCCTTAAATTCATTTAATTTTCCGGAAGCATAAATTCCACCAATAAGTGCACCCATGCTGGTACCAACAATATGATCAATAGGAATATGATATTTTTCCATGACTTCCAAAAAACCAATATGAGCCAACCCCCTAACACTTCCACCAGATAATGCAATAGCAATACCCTTTTTTTCCTTTATCACCATTCAATAAAAAAGGATATAGAATTTTTAAATTTATGTCAAACTCATCAACAAATTTATATAACAATTTTTCTTAAATAATATATGACACTCTCAAAAATATTAGGATTTTTATTCATTATATTTACAGCAACAATATTAATCATTTCATATTTCTCCCCATTTCAGGAGATTCAATTCAGACAAAAAGTAAACCACAATAATTTTAGTTTAAATAGTTCAATATTAGTCCCAATGCAATTTTACGAAAATATGAGATTCCCAAGTAATAAAATTTCATATAGAATAAATGGATGTCCATTAAACAAAAAAAATAACATGGAAGACGCATTTGAAATAATCCAAAATCAAACAATCCTTGAATTTTATCCTGTAAAAAGCAATGAAGAATTAAGTATAACCTGTGAAGAAAAAAATAGATTATCAGAAGGATTATTTATTGCAGGAGAAGGCGGACCAACAAATATAACACAAACAGAAAATTTTAACGTCATATTAAACGGACAAATATTATTAATAAGAGAATCAACATGCCATTATCCAAATATAGCACTTCATGAATTATTGCACGCATTAGGATTTGACCATTCACAAAATCAAAATAATATCATGTACAATATTACAAATTGCGACCAAACAATCGGAGAAGATATAATAACACTAATTAACGAACTTTATTCTTACCCGCAATATACAGATTTAGCAATAGAAAATGTTTCAGCATATATGCACGGAAGATATCTTGATACAACAATAAACGTCAGAAATAATGGCTTAAAAGAATCAGAGAATACAACAATCCTAATTTATGCAAATAACAAAATAGTAAACGAAATTCCAATCGGAACATTGGATATTGGATACGGTCTAAGTATTTCAATGAATAATACTTGGATTTCAGTAATAAATGTCAAAACACTGGATTTTTTAATAAATTCAAACTCTGAGGAACTGCAAAAAAACAATAATAGAATAAGATTGGAAATTGATGAAATAAATTAATGAATTTTATTATTCGTCTAAATCTAACGAATCAATATCAAACTCATCTTCTTCCCCGCCATCATAATCATCTTCAAATTCTTCGTCCATTTTTACCTCGTTTTATGCCCTTAAAAAATACTAAGCATATTTAAACGTTACGGTCATTTTGGGATAATTCACGAGGAGTAAAAAGAATTTTTAAAGTAATTACACTATTTATATAAATTAAAAAATTTGAAAAATTAAATAAATTAGAACCTGCTAACATCTAATTTTCTTTCAAGAACTTCAATTCTTTGTTGCATATGATAAATTTGATTTGAGACTTCTTCAAGTTTATTAGTCATATCCAAAATTCTCTTTGTAAGTTTTTTTCTTTTATCTTCAGAATCAGAAAGTGAATCTTGAGAAGAATTTTCTACAGGTATAGCTGAAGGAGTAGAACCACCAAAAATACCAAACATTCCGGAACTTGAATTTTCAGATGCAACAGGAACAGAAGAGGAACTTTCATTCATTTGTTGATTTTCCTTAAGACTATTTTTTCTTTCTTGTTGTTTACGATAATAATTAGATAAATCAACAACCTTATCATTTTTTTTTGATCCAAATAATCCCATGAATAATCAAAGAATAAATGATTTATAATCTTTACTTAAAAAAAGTATATAATTAAATGTTTAAAAATTCTTTAACAAAAAAATTAATAATTTTTTAAAATAGTAAATTCTTCATTACTTAAATTTTTAAAGTATTAATTCTTTTGATTTTAAAATGGCAGAAGTAATGAATATTTATGAAATCATTGAAAAAAAAATCGGAGTAAAACCCGAAACAACACATAAAATAGTTTATGACTCCGCAGCAGACACATTAGAACCAATCTATTTCTGGACACTGGATTTAATGAACGACTTTGGCCTAAAACCGGAAAAATTAATAGACAACTTCATGTCAAGCCCGGGTTCAGGACATTTTGGAGAAATGGGGCAACGAGCCTCGGTAATGCAACAGCAAGGAGCAGCAACAATGGAAAGAGTCAATGCAATCTTAAGAAGCGTACTAAATTTAATTTATGATTTAAAAGAATTTAAAGTAAGATTGCAAAGTTATAGCGATTTAAAAGACCCAGTAAAAAAAGAATCAGCAATATTATCCTTAAAACAAATTTGGCTGGACAAAGTAGACATCAACAAACAAAACTCAAGTATTAAAGCAATGGCTATGGGAATCACAGGATTTCAAACATTACTCGACGCATTTATGTTTGCAAAAACAGTAGACGAAGCACAAAAAATAGATCTAAATGAAAGAGTAAAAAAAATTTTAGTCCAAAGAGTTTATGAATTCAATAATTGGTTAAAAGAATCAGAAACAGAATTACGTAAAAGATACCAATTAGAAAGAAATTATCTTAAAAGCCAGGTAAACAGTTTAAAATTATATTCACGTTGGGCAAAACCATACTTAAAAGCATCAATGCAACTCGAACAAAAAGAAGGTGGAAGAAACCCGGCATTAGTAAAAAGTTTTTCAACAACAATTTTTGAATTAACATTATTAGGCAAAACCCAGGTAAAATTACCCCCGGAATTATCAAAAGTCAAAACACGTAGAAATTATTATGCATGTATTTTAGTCGATTTTAATTTCAGAGGAATTCCGCAAAAAGTCAGCCAAAGAGGAGATTTTGCATTTGGAGGAAGAACAGAAATAACATTCAGAGGATATGCATTAAATGAAGATGAATTGCAAAGATTAGAATATGAATTAGATAAATCAGATATAGGGGATGTCTTAGGATTAATTGAAGGAGCAACAACAGAAAGTTTAGGATTATTGCAAAAAGAAATTGATGATTTCTTAGACGAAAAAGAACAGGAAGAAAAAGGTGAAACAAAAAAAGTTTCAGGAGAAAATCCATTTTCAGCATTATTAGGACTATATAATAAAAAAATTGAAACAAAACCAAAAAAAGAAGAAGACAAAAGAGGAAGACCAATCAAAAAAGATGATTGGGTAGAATCAAATCATTTAAGAAAAATTGCAAAAAATAAAGCCGTAAGCACAACATTCACAATATACGATATTTACAAAAAAGCACACGGAATGCCAAGTTATGCTTAAAATTATTTTTTTAATGTAAGATGCTTAAAATTTTTTTCTTCGTTAGATAATTGTCTTAAAATCTTTTTTGCTTTTTCATGCGTAATCTCTTCATCAAATGAAATTTTAATTAAAGGTTCCTTATATTTATCTAATATAATATAACCATTTTTATCTTCCTTAACTTCAAATCTCATATCTTTAGCAATATTAATCAATTCACTACGAGTATTCGGCAAAACATTACTTTCTAAAGCTTCCTGAGCTAAATTTTCCGGAACAAAAGGTTTTTTTAAAACTAATAAAACTAATCCCACAATAATAAAAGTCATCGAAAGTATTGAACTCACACTAAAATCTAAATCCTGAACAATAGCAAACCCTGTAATCGTCGAGAAAGAATTAATAATCAAAAGAATCCCGATTAATAAAAATAAACCCCCAAAAAATTTTCTTAATAAATATTTCATTTTCTATATTAATAAACAAAGTTTTTATTAAAAACCAATGACGAATATATAAGCTATTTTTACAAAAGAAAATATTAAAAAGAATTAAAATTTAACAGATATATGAAAGAAACATATCTTAATAAAGAACAAGAAAAAAATTCAACTAATTCAAACCTAGAAAAAATAATTCAGAAAAAAATATTAATTCCAAGAAATAAAAAAGGAACAAACGTATTCATCAAAAATTTAAGATACAATTATTTTCAAGAAAAAACAATATTTTATATTCCTGAAATACTAAAATCAGAATAAAATATTATAATTCTAAAAAAAACAATATCCAAAAACTTCGGAAAACTTTATAAAACAAAGTACCTCATCACATCTATAATAAACTAAAAATTTAGTTTAATTTCAAAGAAAAGAATGGTAAATATAATAGATATGGAGGACATACGGCACTTAAACTTATTTAGTAAAGTCACAGGCATCAATACCCGATACTGTTTTAATTATAATGAAGCAATCTTTTTTTGTGTTCCTCAACGATTAATTTCAAAAGCAGTCGGTGAAAATGGAAAAAATGTAAAACAAATAAGTAGCATCGTCAAAAGAAAAATTAAAATAATTCCAAATCCGACAGATATTAGTGACGCAAAAAAGTTCATTTCTTCAATTGTAAGCCCCGTAACATTCCAAAATTTAGAAATAAAAGAAGACGAAATAATACTTACAGCCGGAAGTCAAAGTAAAGCAGCATTAATTGGAAGAAACAAAAGAAGATTATTAGAAATGCAAAAAATAGTCAGAAATTTTTTTAAAAAAGATTTTAAAATAATTTAAATAAATCCTAATAAAACTTAAGCAAATGATAAGCTTTAAAAACTAGTTTTATTAAGAATATTTGTATCAAAAACAAGAAATAACATGGGATTAAAAAGTGCAACAAAATTAATGAATGATCGAAGAAAATTTCGATGGAAAGACAGACAATACAAAGTGAGAACTCTCGATTTATATGCTAAATCTGACCCTTTAGAAGGAGCAAATCAAGCTAAAGGGATAGTACTGCAAAAAGTTCAAAAAGAAGCTAAACAGCCAAACTCAGCGATGAGAAAATGTTGCAAAGTTCAATTAAAGAAAAACGGAAGACAAGTAACAGCATTTATTCCAGGAAACCTTGGACAAAAATTTATTGATGAACATGACGAAGTTATGATTGAAAGAATTGGAGGAAAACAAGGAAGATCAAAAGGAGATATTCCAGGAGTTAGATGGTGCGTTATTCAGGTAAATGATCAGCAATTAGAAAGACTAGTTCATAAAAAAATTGAAAAAGGAAGAAGATAAAATGACTGAAAAAACATTAAACCCAACAATGAAAATATTTGATTTATATGATATATCAGAAGTAACTGTTCAGGATTTAGGATTAAAAGGAGTAATTAATTTACAACCAAAATTAATTTTAAAAAGCCAAGGAAGAAATGTAACAAAATTCGGTCAAACAAAAGTAAACATTGTTGAAAGATTAATGAATAAGCTTGCTGTTGCAGGACACAGAGGAAGAAAACATAAAATTGAACAGGGGCACTCAACAGGAAAATATTCAAAAAATATGAAAATTATCTTAGAAGTTCTTAAATCAATTGAACAAAAAACTAAACAAAATCCGGTAGCAGTTTTAGTAAAAGCAATTGAAAATGCAGCACCAATGGATGAAGTTACAGTAATTGAATATGGGGGAGCAAGATATCCGCAAGCAGTAGATGTTTCGCCAATTAGAAGAGTTAATTTAGCTTTAAAACACCTTGTTCACGGAGCATCAGATAAAGCATTTAACAAGAAAAAAACAATCGCCCAAACATTAACTGAAGAAATTATCATGGCTTATGAAGATAACAAAGAAAGTTTTGCACTTAAGAAAAGAAATGAATCTGAAAAACAAGCAGACGCTGCTAGATAATTCTAATCAATTAATAAAACTAAAATGGAACTGCCTAAAAAAGAAAATCTTCCGGAAACAATAAGAACTTATTGCTCAAGATATGAATTTCATAAAAATCAAGGATTAACAGTATTATGCGATATTGAAAGAAGGACTCAAATATTGCCTGAAGAATTAAAAAATCAAACATGCTTATACCAAAAAATTTCGCATAATGGAAACATTGTATGCGGAAATTTAGATTTAATTCGTTATTATAGAGAATCCATGCAAAGAAAAGAATAATTCTAAATAAATATTTTTTTTCAAACTACCCAAAAAAACCAATTTTTCTTTTGGTTGTTGCACGATATTTTTCTATTTGATTTTTTATCTCGATTAATAACTTTTCCTGAGTTATAAACATATGAGGCAATTTTTCGATCTCCCCATTTTTAATATAATTTATTATTTCCTGCTGTAAAGCCCTTTCAGGTACCTCAACACAATCTGCACAATTAAAATCCTCAGATAATTCTGCTAATTTAAATGCATCATATCTTTGTATCACCTCACGATTTGCTCTTTGATTTATTTGTTGAATAGAATATTGAAATAACTGTCTTCGTGGTCCAACCTCAGGCAAAGTAAATTCTATTACTTGATCTATTCTTTGCGAACGGATACTTGCTTTATCCATAAGCTTCGGTTCATTTGTGATAAAAAATAAATATTCTTGAGAATCTGAATCATGAATCTTTTGAAGATTAGTCATTAAAGTATTAATTCTTTTATCATTTTCATCATGATTTTCTCCTCCTCTCTGCCCCATCAATACTTCAGCCTCATCAAAAAGATAGATTAATCGTTGAATCCCATTCTCTGATTTTAATTTATCTTGAGCTTTAGTAAAAAATTCCTGTAAATTAATACTTCCTTTATCAACAAAATGAGAACCATGAGTCCCAATACTATATTCTTCAACATGAGTATTAATTCCTCGTTTAAATAATTCACCGACGATACATTTAACTGCTAAAGTCTTACCGGTACCATTTTCTCCTTCAAGAAGAAAAGATTTTTTAGGTCTTGCACCATTTTCACAAAAAATGTTGCTAAATGCAATGTTATAATAAACATCATGAATAAACTTAATTGTTGAATGATTCCCTAAAAAACAAGACAAATCTTTTTTAGAATAATCATAGTTAAATCTTTTAGGAACTTCTAACTCTTTAACTATTTCTGCCATTGTTATTCTAAAAGAATTCACATTTAAAAGAATTATTGAGATTAGAAGAGAGATATAAAAATAAATTTAAATATGTTTTTTTCTTGTTTTAATAAATCCGCCTTGGAATTCAGAAATATTTTGCTCAATAATTAAAGCATTTGGATCAATTAAAAGAATCGTACTTTTTATTTTTGTAATTTCAAGACGAGTAATAACTGTAAATAAAATTTCTATTTCTTCTTTATTCTGAATATTCCCTTTTTGTCCTGAATAAACAGTAACACCTTTCAAATCTTTAATCAAAGCAATCCTTATTTCTTTACTTTTATCTGAAATAATCGTCAAACCTTTGTATTCTTCTAAACCTTGCAAAACAAAATCAATTGTTTTAGACGCAATAATAAATGTTAGAATAGAATAAAGTGCAATTTCCACTCCGAGGAAAAAAGCGGCAATAGAGAATATAATAAGATTAAGGAAAAAGACTATTTCTCCCATACTAAAACTGGTTTTTTTATGCAAATAAACTGAAAGTATTTCAGTTCCATCTAAAACACTTCCGCCACGAACAGAAAGTCCAATTCCAGTGCCAATAAAAAAACCTCCAAAGATTGCAACAAGCAATTTATCGTGAGTAATTAATGGAAACTCAATGAATTTTAAAAATAATGCAAGAATAAATACACCAATTGCAGTTTTTATTGCAAAACTTTTTCCAATTTGTTTTTGTGCAAGAAAGAAAAAAGGTATATTTATAACAAAAATTAAAATTGGAAGAGTAAACGGAGTTAAAAAACTTAAAAGTAAAGATATCCCTGTAACACCACCGTCAATAAAACCATTAGGAAGCAAAAATCCTTTAAGCCCAAATGCAACAAAAAAAACCCCAAAAAGCATAGTAAAAGATTCTTTTAAAGAATTATACACCCTTTTATTTTCCATATAATAAAAAATAAATCGTGCTTTAAAAATGCTTTTGCATATCTAAATCCTCAAAAAAAATTTTTATTTAATAAATTTGGCAATAATTTAATATCTTGTTGTTTTATATGAACAAAAGAAAAAGGAATTTCTAAACCATTTTCTTCTAAAAAATTTTTAATTTTATACATTGAATAATTACAAAATGAAGTAGTAGGTCTTTTACGAATTAAAAAATTTGTATTATTTAAATTAGGAATATCGAGAATAAATTCTTCATTAAGAGAATTAATTACCTTTTTAGATTTATTAAATCGATTTATTGTCAAAGGTTCAAAATAAGAATATTTTTTTGATTTTGCAACGCCTAAAATTAACTTAGGTTTAACTTCAATAATTTTTTTACAAAATGAATCAATATCTTCTCTTAATTTTTTAAAAATAAAAACATCACCGAAATTATTTTTTAATTCATTTATTTGAGGAAAATTTTCAAAAGTATAAACTAAAATCTCAACCATAATAATTTAACAATTAAATAGTTTTAAATTATTTTTGCATTTAACTGAGAAATTTTTATTTTAAACATAATTTTTCTATTTTGAATTATTTTTGTATTTAGACAAGGATTTTATTTTACAGCGTAGTTTGATAAAGTCAAGATGACTAATTTAAATTTTGAATTATTTTTGTATTTAGACGAGGCATTTTTCCTGCGAAGTGTACTTTTGTACATGAGCAGAAAAATAACGAAGTATAAATCAAAAAGAATCAAAATTTACTTTTTTTTAGTAATTTCAGTACACATCCCCGCTGCAACAGTAACACCAGCATCTCTTACAGCAAATCTACTCATAAAAGGATTATCTTTTTGAGTTTCTAAAGCTAAATTTCCTTGGGGTTTAATTCTAACTTTTGCAGAATCTCCATTTTTCAAGAAATCAGGATGATCTTTAATAACTTCACCAGTTGCAGGATTAATTTGTGAGATTAATTCAATAAATTGGCAAGGCATTTGTGCAGTGTGAATATGGAATACAGGTGTATAACCTTTAGCAAGTACAGTTGGGTGATTAATTACAGTTATTGTAGCGATAAATTCTTCAACAATTGGTACTGGATGAGCTGCTTCACAGATAACATCTCCTCTAGCAATATCTTTTTTACCAACTCCTCGAATATTAACACCAACATTATCTCCAGCTAAAGCTTCCGGATGAGTTTCATGATGCATTTCAATAGTCTTAATTTCACCATCAATACCTGAAATTCTACCGGGTAAGATTTTAACTTTTTGTCCAACTCTCATAATACCTGTTTCAATTTTACCTACTGGAACTGTTCCAATACCAGTAATTTCATAAACATCTTGAACAGGCATTCTCATAGGAAGTGAAGTCGGTAATTCAGGAGCACTAAATAAATCCATTTGTTCTAAAATTGTTGGCCCTTTATACCAAGTCATTTTATCTGATTTTTTAACAATATTATCTCCAATTAATCCAGAACATGCAATAAAAGAAGTGTTTTCAGGTTTAATACCCACACCTTTTAATAAAGTACCAATATCTGTTTTAACTTTATTGAATTTTTCTTCACTATATTCTAAAGCATCCATTTTATTAATTGCAACTGCAATTTGTTTAACACCCATAGTTCTTAATAACCATAAATGCTCAGTAGTTTGAGGTTGAACTCCAGAAGGAGCTGCAATTACTAAGAAAGCTGCATCAGCTTGTGAAGCACCAGTAATCATATTTTTAACAAAATCTCTGTGACCAGGAGCATCAATAATTGTAATTTCGAATTTTTGAGTAACTAATTTTTTATAAGATAAGTCAATAGTAACTCCTCTTTCCCTCTCTTCCTTAATATTATCCATAACATAAGCGAATTCAAATCCAGCTTTACCATTCTTTATCGCTTCTTCTTTAAGCTTTTTCATTTCATTTTCAGGGATAATACCTGAATCGAACATCATTCGTCCAACACAAGTTGATTTTCCTGCATCAACGTGTCCAACGAACACAACATTCATGTTTGGTTTTCCTTTTGCCATTTTTTAAAATATATAATTTGTTTTAAGTGAATATCTAAAAAATTATGCATTTATAAATATTTCGTTTTTTAAAAATATATTTCAAAATAAATCACACAAAAAAATAATTAACGACGGAAAAGATAACTTAAAGCATTTAAAAAAAGTATAAAAAGATTTTAGAAAATATATTATGATCTCGAGGCTCAGAGAATTTTATTTAAATTCTCTGGGACATAAAAAATCAAAGATTTTTTAGCATTTAAATCCCAGTTGGAATTTCAATACCTCAAAAGACAGTGCATTTGAAGTGATTCGAACACTTTAATTGTAACGCCAATTAAAGTCCAAAAAATTTCTTTGAAATTTTTTAGGACCTTCAAATCAAAATAAAAAATTAGAGTTCCAAGTGATATTGCAGAAGGCTCAATAAAATGTCACCGCTCCACAATTTGAGGAAGTTTAAAAACTTCAAAAGTATCATCTTTTGAATGTCCCAGAAAATTTCGTTTTTTTAAATTTTCTGAGGAAACCAGCGGGTGTCTTTTAGTGAGAATCCTAAAATCTTCAAAAGATTATGACCTCGACGGGATTCTGCTCATAACTTCGCACGAAACTTTTTTATTTATATTTGAATTCTTATTTGAAAAATTAAGTTTCTACCACAAAGTTACTCGCCCGCGACTTTTAAAATATTTTTTGAATTTACTCAAGTTAGAATCACAACAAATCAACCTATTTGTTTTACAAATAGGTTATATGACCTCGACGGGATTCGAACCCGCGACACCTTGATTAAAAGTCAAGTGCTCTACCAGGCTGAGCTACGGGGCCATTATAATCAATCCATGTAAATATTAGTTTATAAAATTATTTATTAAAATTATTTCAAAAAATGAAAAAAATTACATGAATTTTTTAAAAATTTCTTCAAAATCTTCAATTTCATGCACACCAATAAGTTGCTCAACAACTTCCCCATTTTTGAATAAAACAAAATTTGGAATTGAACTAACATCATATTTCTGTGCTAAATCAGAATTTTCTTCTAGGTTAATCTTCCCAACCTTTATACGCCCCTTAAACTTTTCAGCCAATTCATCAACAATAGGGCCCATCATAACACAAGGCATACACCACTCCGCAAAAAAATCTACCAGAACTAAACCCTCTTTAATATATTTATCAAATCCCTGTTTTGTTAACTCAGGAACAATGTCATTATTGACCATAATTTATCCCAATGAAAACTAATTTATAAAATTATTGCTATTGATTACTATACTTAACAACATCATCTTTTAAGATTTTTAACTCAACATTTGCTTGTTTAAATAATTCTTCAGTCTCTTTCCCGCGATGATACCTTTCCTCGCAAACAACTCGTTTAATACCGCAATTAATAATCATTTTAGCACAAACAGTACAAGGAGTCATCAAATAGTACAAAGTCGCACCATCTAATGAAACACCGAATTTTGCAGCCTGACAAATAGCATTTTGCTCACCATGAATAGTCCGAGTGCAATGTTGCGAAAAAGAACCATCATTATGTTTTATAGTTTTAATTTCATGACCAACATCATCACAATGAGGCAACCCTTTTGCTGAACCATTATAACCCGTTGCTAAAATTTGTCGGTCTTTAACAATAATACAACCACTACTACCCCTATCACAAGTTGATCGACTACTAACAACCTTTGCAATCTCTAAAAAATATTCATCCCAACTTAACCTAGACTTTTTCTTAATGTTATTTAAAATTTCATCAACCTGCAAATATAAATCCTCAACAGGACCATCATTCGTCAATTTAAAATCAGAATGAGTAATGCAATAATGCAAATTCTGCTTATGAAAATCCTCTGAAGACATTTCCCGTTTTTCATTCTCAGCAAACTCTTCAAAACTAATATTATCAGTTTCACTATTTCTTTCAATAGACCGACGATACCTCAATTTTTGATCAGCATCAACAGACAAAAGATAAAAATCTTTTTGAAGCTTTAATTTTTCAACCTCCCCAGGACTACGAATACTTTCAATAATAGAATCTCCCCCGGCAATTTTTGCCTGTTCATATAATTGCTCAACAATATAACTAGGAGAATGTTTCTGCCTTAATTGATTTGCCAAAAAAACCAGACTATCACGATTAACAAGTAATTCCCTTTTATTTAATTCCTTAACTAAAAAATCCCGAACAGAAAAATGCTTAAACCCTTTATTTTTCAAATACTCAGAAACAGTTCCCTTTCCAGCAGAAAGCGTACCAGTAAGACCAATAATCATCTTTTAAAGAATAAATTAAAGTTTAAAATTATTATCATAATTTTTAGGAACATTTAGAATAACCACAAGAACAACCTATACACCCCTCTTCAAATCTTAACTTTGTCCCACAATCAGGACATAAATCTTTTACCTCTGTTCCATCTTCAACATACTTACTCAAGATTCTTTTAACTCCTGCCTTCCAAGTATTAATATTTTCCCCCCCATCATCAACAAGTTTTGCAACAGTATTAATAACACCAATTATCGGAACTCCCTCCCTTAATAATGCAGAAGTCAACCGAGCATAATTCCAATATTCTTTTTTAAATTGATGAGAGATACCCCCAACTTTTGACTCAAACCCATTTCTGTCCTCAAAAACGAAATCATAATGTGACCCATTACCATTTTGAACCTTTACAATCCTACCTTTTTGCACACTATTAGGAACAGCTAAAACTTCATCCTCTGACTTACCAGTAAAAATCTCATAAGGTCGTCCTTCATAACAACCAACAAAAGCAATCCATTTTTCTTCACCATTATTAAACTTAAAAACATCTGCATCTAAACTCGAAGGTCTATTCTTAGGAAATCCATTAACCTTTTTCTCTAATCCACTTTTTACACTACCAGAATTTAAAACTTGGTTATCCCTACTGCCATCACGATAGATTGTTACACCCTTACAACCTTCTTCCCAAGCCAACATATACAAATTAGCAAGGTCTTCTACAGTCGCACTATTTGGAGCATTAATAGTTTTACTAATAGAACTATCCACACCATTCTTTTGCAAAGTTGCCTGCATCAAAACATGATCTCTTGCAGAAATTTCCTCAGCCCTTTCAAAACCATCTAACTTCATTTTTTTTCTCAAATCTTCAGACATAGGGATATATTTTGAAGACATCATCTCTTTATCATCAACAAATTCTTTTGCATAAATTCTTTCAATAATCTTTTCTCCTTCCGGATGATTTTCAATAAGCCATTTCTTAAATAAATTATTAATCTCAATTAAATTTGTACCAATTGTATCTTCTACTTTTCTAGTATAAACAAAATCAAACAGAGGTTCACAACCACTTGAAGCATTCCTATTAATAATCGCAGTAGTACCAGTAGGAGCAATAGTTGTTAATGCAGCATTTCTTAATTTTATATTTTTACCATTGGGACCATAAATGCTTTTTTCCCAATTTAAAAAAACACCTCTTTCCTCAGCTAAAATTCTAGATTCATCTTGAGAAATTTCATGAATAAAACTCATAAACTCTTTAGCTGCTTCTCGACCTTCAGGACTACCATAAAGAATACCTCTTTGAATTAAATAATCATGTCCACCCATTATACCTAAACCAATTTTTCTATTTCCTAAAACCATTTTAGTAATTTCTTCTAAAGGATATTCACATCTATCAATAACATTATCTAAATATCTAACACAACTTCTAACAGTTTTCTCCAAAGTTTCTTTATCCAATTTTCCTTCTGGAGTTACCATTTTCCCCATATTAATTGCACCCAAATTACAAGACTCATTAGGAAGTAGCCACTGCTCTCCACAAGGATTAGTTGTTTCATATTCCCCTAATTGAGGAGTAGGATTATATTTGTTAGCAGTATCCAAAAATAAAACACCTGGCTCTCCATTTTCCCAAACATTTTGCATAATTCTATTATAGACTTCTTTTGCATTTAATTGCCCGACAGCTTCCTTTGTTTTAGGATTAATTAAATCATAATTTCTTTCTTCTTTAACAGCATTCATAAATTCGTCAGTTGCTCCAACAGAAAAATTAAAATTATTAAATTTGTTACTATTTTTTTTAGCATCAATAAATTCTAAAATATCCGGATGATCCACCCTTAAAGTTCCCATATTTGCTCCACGTCTTTTTCCTCCTTGCTTAATTGTTTCAGTAGCAGCATCAAAAACACTTGCAAAAGATAATGGACCAGACGCAACTTTACCAGTTGAACCAACAGCACTATTTCGAGGTCTTAACCGAGAAAAACTATAACCAGTCCCACCACCACTTTTATGAACCAAAGCCCCATCCCTAATTGCATTAAAAATTCCTCTCATATCATCTTCAACAGGCAAAACAAAACATCCGGCTAATTGCTGTAAACCATTACCAGCATTCATTAAAGTCGGAGAATTCGGTAAAAAATATCCCTGAGTCATCAAATCAAAAAATTGCTCTTCTTTTGCCTTTATCCTAGGATCGTCTGAAACAATTTCATAAAGTTTTTCAGTTGGAGTATCCCGATTGGCTTTATCTTTTAATCCCTCCAAATATAAACCATCAGCAGCAGCAATATCTTTTGCAACTCTTCGATACATTTGTTCCGCAGTTTCACCAATAATTTTTGTTTCAGGATCTTTTTTTAAAAACTCAGGATCTTTATTTAAATATCTTGATTCCAATACAGTAATAGATGCAGGAGGCAAATCAAGAGAATCCTCTAATCCCCCGGTATATTTTGCCATCTTATTTTAAACCCCCCATAGCAACTTTGAAATCATTTACATCCTGAAAATTTTTATAAACAGAAGCAAATCGAATGTACGCAACATTATCTAATTTTTTAATACTCTTCATAACTAATTCACCGATTGCAGAACTCGGAATTTCTTTTTGCCCTTTATTTCTTAATTTATTATTTATTGAATTTATCATTTCATCAATTTTTTCTTTTGAAACAGGCCTTTTTTCAAACGCCCGATTAATCCCTTTTTTTAATTTTTCACAATCAAACTTTTCCCTTGAATTATTTTTCTTTATAACATAAATATCACTTGATTCAATTGTCTCATATGTAGTAAACCTTTTTTTGCACTTCAAACATTCTCTTCTTCGTCTTATTCCCTTTGGGGAAGACCGTTTATCAGTCACTTTTAACAATTTATTTGAACAATACGGACAATCCATAGCTTTATCAGACTACAAGATATAGTATGATTATAGATAGTTATCACCATACTTTGTAGATAAAATAAAAGGTTATTAAAATCTTATTTAAAAGTTTATAACTATCAAAAAAGGACAAACCACTAAATTATCCCTAAGAAGGAATTTTTATCCAAAAAACTCCATAGAGATTAAGAAGTTCTAAGATTTAATAAATACTAATGAAAGACTCTCTCTTTTTCTTAGCATTAGGAATATTATCAATAATGGCAGGTTATATAATTGATACAAGATATTATTATCTAGCTATAGCAATAATTATTGTATCGCTCTATTTTATATACAAAGAATATAAAGATTAAATCCTCAAAAGAAAATCTTCTATTTTTTTCACAGATATTTGCTTTAAACCTTGAACATTTAAAGTGTTAGAAACAAAAATCTTTTTAATAAAAGATTTTTGCAAATTCTTTTTCGCATCCCCAACAAAAAGCCCATGAGTAGAAATACAATAAATTTCTTTAGCCCCGGCTTTTTTTAATAACCTAGAAGCTTTAATTAAAGTTGTACCAGTACTAATCATATCATCCACAATTAAAATATTTTTATCTGGAAGTTTTTCTTTAAGTTGCATTAAAATATGATTTTTACGAGTTTTTTTAATAATCACTAAAGGAGAACCCAAAATATCAGCAATAATTTTTGCTCTTCCTTTTCCTCCAAAATCCGGGGAAACAACAATATAATCTTTTTTTGGAATTTCCTTTAATAATATCGAAAGAAAACTAAAATTTTCAAAACCAAAATTCTTAATTAAATCAACATTATGAATTTCAATAATTTTAATAGGAATTTTTAAATTTTTTAAAACAGAACAAATAACTGCACCGGAAACAGACTCTCCGGAATTATAAACCCTATCCTGTCTTGCATAACTCATAAAAGGAATAATTATTTTTTTTATTTTAGCCTTAGCCCGTTTTGCAGCATCAACAGTAAATAAAAATTCCAAAAAATTATCAGTCGTAATATTGCTAATAATAATTAATGGCTTATTTTCCAAATTTTCTCTTATCCTAATATATAATTCACCTTCGGCAAAAAGCTTTTTCTCAACTTTCACAAAAGGAATTTTTAAATGTTTTACAGATTCAGTTAATAAATATTTCATTTTAAATTACCCTTAAACCAATTTATTGCAAGAGATGAAACTTTTTCTAAAGCTCCTTCTTCCTCAAATAAATGAGAAGCACCAGAAACAATTTCTAATTTCTTTTTTGTTTTTAATTTTGCAAAAGCCTTTTTATTCATCTCAATTACTTCAAAATCATTTCCACCAACAATTAGTAAAGTAGGAGATACTACATTTTTCAAAAAATTTAAAGCCAAATCAGGACGACCCCCACGAGAAACAATTGCAAAAGGGACTTTATTTTGTGAAGAAGCAATTAATGCAGCTGCTGCTCCGGTACTTGCACCAAAATATCCAATTTTCAAATAATTATAATTTAATTTTAACCAATTAGTTATGCCGATTAATCTCCTTGCTAAAAATTCAATATCAAATCTCAATTCACTGGTTTTGTCATCAATAGCTTCTTCATCTAATGTTAATAAATCAATTAAAAGAGTCGCAAAACCATTTTTATTCAAAATCTTCGAAACAAATTGATTTCTTGAACTAAACCTGCTACTTCCGCTTCCATGAACAAATAAAATAATTGCTTTTGCATCTTTTGGAACTACCAAAAGACCATTTAATTCAATATTTTCAATTTTAATTTTAACTTCTTGCATTTTTTAATAAAGTTTTAACTTCTGAATCTTCAACAGGTAAAAACTCCTGATAAAATTCACTAATTGAACCAAGATAATTTGGTTTAAGGATACAAATAATTTCATCTGCATTAATTTGTGGTAAAATATTTATATCAGCAACAGGAACAGCAACGATAATTTTACTAGGCATTTCCTTTTTTATTATATTAATTGCAAGATTAATTGTTTCTCCGGTTGCAATTCCATCATCAACCAATATCACATTTTTATTTTTTAAAGACGATAATTTTTTATCCCCCAATAAAAAATCTTGCCTTTCTTTTGCTTCTTTTTGTTTTAAATTAATTTCTTTATTCAGAAATTCCTTGCCAATATTAAATTCTTTAGTTAATTGATTATTCAAATGAAATGTTTTAGTGCTGACAGCACCAATCGCAAATTCAGGATTATTCGGAGCACCAATTTTTTTAATTATAATCACACTTAAAGGCAAATTTAACTTTTGAGAGATTACAAAAGCAACCTCTACACCCCCACGGGGAATCCCAAGAATAATTGTATCTTTTTTATCTTTATACTTAATTAATTTTTCAGCTAATTGATTTCCGGCATCAATTCTGTTTTCAAAAACATCCATAAGTGAATAATACAAACAGATTATATTAAGAAATTACAGAATAGATTCGTATAAAAGTTTTAACTAAAAGCCTTTTCTAAAGGAGGAACAACTTGCTTTTTTCGGCTCATAACACCATCGAGCCAAACACTTTTCTTTTCAGGTTTTTTATTAAATGCTTTTTTAATAATATTAGAATCATCAGTAACATATAACATTTCTGTTCCTTCTTTCATAATATCAGTTAACAATAAAAAAACGCTATGTCTGCCTTCACCTTTCATTCTTTTAATTTCTTCATATAAATCATCTTTAATCTTTTCAATTAAACTTAAATCAATTAATTCTAATTGCCCAATACCAACTTTATGACCATTCATATCAAAATCTTTGTAATCTCTTAAAACTAAATCCTTAATTGAAGTCCCCTCAATTGCAGACTTAACTTTAAACATCTCCATCCCTAATTTTTTAATATCCTTAACACCTGCAATTTTTGCCAATTCCTCAACAACCTTTTTATCTTCTAAAGTCGTAGTCACAGACTTAAAAATAACAGTATCACTTAAAATTGCACAAAGCATTATCCCGGCAATTTCTTTAGGAATAACCTTATCATAAAAATTATATAATTGTTTAATAATCGTACAAGTTGAACCTAAAGGTCTGATTAAAGCCTCTAAAGGAGTAGAAGTCGTAATATCACCCAATTTATGATGATCAATAATACCGACAATTTCAGCCTTTCCAAGATTATTAACTGTTTGAGAAACTTCAGTATGATCAACCAAAATCAATTTTTTACCTTCACCATCAGTTAAAATCTTTGGAACTGAAACATTAAACTTTTTTAAAACAAATTTTGTCTCAGGATTTAATTCTCCCTGCATACAAGGAATAGTCTCGTTTCCTAATTGATTTTCTAAATCTGCAATAGCAATAGCACCGCAAACTGAATCAGTATCAGGATTCTTATGACCAATTGAATAAATAACCATCACTAAATAAAAAACAAATAAATTATAAATCTTTTGTATAACAAAATTTATAACAGAATAATTCATAATAAAATAATGGTGAAAAAAGTAGAACATAAAGAAGACAGATTTTATTGTGAATTTCCAGGATGCACATTTTATTCAACTAATAATCCAGAGGAAGCACAAAAACATCAAGCACAAGGATTAATTGGTCCAAACTTAAAACCAGGATTAGTTTTAGGAGGAGAAGGTTACAAAAATACTTATATAAATAATAAAGAAAACAAATTCGGATTAGATGAAGGCCTACCGGAAATAGAGATTTATATCTTAACAGGAAATTCTAAACCTAAAGGTCATAATAAAGTTTATCTGTTTCATGAATTAAATTTTAGGACTCCAGGAGGAATATTCTCTTCACAAGAAGAAAGAAAAAAATATCAACACGGAATAAAACATAAATGGACATTTTATGAAACACCAATTTCAGCAGATGAACTAGAATCAAAATTAACATTTAGTTGGGTAACAAATCCTATCGAAGATATGAAAGAATTAGCAGGAGAAGAATTTAATAAAATTAAAAGGTTTATTGAAACACACCCAGAAGCACAAGAAGCAAGAGATTTCTTAAAAGCACAAAATCTTGAAGGACAATTAAAATATAATAATTCTTGGGTAAAAAAAGTTCTTCAAAAAAAATGGGATGACTATTATGATTAAATTAACATTTTAATTTATAATAATCCTTAAATACAAGTTCTACTATAAAAAAAATATGGTAAAAGAGATCTTGGAACCAAAATATTTATGTGAATATCCCGGCTGTTGGGAAAGATATAAGTCTTGGCAAGAAGCAAAAGACTGTCAAGATCAAGGACTAATTGGACCAAACTTAAAACCAGGATTAGTTTTAGGAAAATCCAGATATAGAACAATCCCAATAGAAGATAAAAATAAAGAGGAGGGAACAATTCCGGGTTTACCGGAAATTGGAATTTATATTCTAATAAAAGAAATAGAATCAAAAGGACATGAAAGACAATACAATTTTTGCAATGTATCATTTGGTCGCCCTTCTTGGATGTTTGATGAAGACGGACAAAATTATATTCCAGGAAAAAAACATATTTGGAAATTTGAAGACAAACATTTTTTGATAAGCGATTTAGAATCAGATAAATCAGGTTTAACATATAATTATGTAAACAATAATTTATTAATTCGAGAATTAACAGAAGAAGAATTTAATCAAATAAAAAGTTTTTTAGAAGATCATCCGGAAGCACAAGAAGCAAGAGATTTTTTAAAATCTCAAAATCTTGAAGGAAAATTAAGGTATGATGAGCCATATGTTAAAAATTTCTTAAGAAAAAAGAAAGAACAATTTTTATAAAGTATTAAATTTATACAAATTATATGGATTTAAAGAATAAACCATTTTGGTTAAAAATTGGACTTATTGGGCTTATTATTGGATTGATTGCATTATCACTTTTTAATATTGAAATTACTAGTATGCTCGGAGTATTGTTGGCAATTGCCTCATGGACACCAATCTCACTAATTATAAGTATTTTAATCCCAAAAGTAACCTCTGATACTGCAGGAGGAATTGGAATTTGGTTAAGTCCTATTGTTTATTTTTTATACGGTGCAATTATAGGTCTTATTATAGATAAAATTAAATCTAAAAAATAAAAATAATGGAAGAAATCACTAAAGACGATTTTTATAAATTTCAAAGACACAATCAAAGATATAGCAAACTAAAGAAGATATCTGAAAGATCAAGGTTAGAACCAGGATTAATTCTTAAAGATAAAGGATATCAAAAGACTAACATTCAAGACAAAAATAAGAGAATCATTCCAGGATTACCTGAAATCGATGTTTATATCTTTGAAAAAGAATTAAAAGATAATGAAAAAAATTATATTTTTCATCAGATATCATTTGGACCCCCATACTGGATGAGTCAAAAAGATTATGAATATGGAAAAAAACATACATGGATATTTATTGAAAGATTATTTCAACCAAAAGATTTAGAAGAAACAACAAGATTATCAAAAAAAGAATTTTTAAAAATTAAAAGATTTATTGAAACACATCCTGAAGCAGAAGAAGCAAAAGAATATTTAAGAAAGTATAATCTTGAAGAACAATTAAGGAATAATTAATAAATTCAAAAATTGTTTTTAATAATTAAGATTTAACAGCTAAAAGGCAAATCATTATTCTAATAATAATGGGGGCGAATAACTTCGTGGTATAAACAATAAAAAAAAGCGTATTGATAACAAAATTTTAACTGCTTAAAGGCAAATTATTACTTTTGTAATAATTTGGGGGATGTGGGAGATTAAAATTCAAATAAAAAAATTCAGGGGATTTGTTAAAATTTTCATACGCTTTTTTATACACAAAGTTTCGTGTGAAGTTACGAAAAGGAGTGGAGCATTAAATTCAAGGGAAGAACTCGGGGATTTCCACGTGGCATCCACGAAGGTTCAAAGAGATGCCACCTTTCAATATTTTGAGGAGATTCAAAAAGAACCAGAGGGTTCTTTTTAGTTAAATCTTAAAAACAATTTTTAAAAAGAACAAGGAGTTCTTTTATGGAAAATAAAAATTTAAGCAAAAAGATTCAGGAGAATTATAAAATTCAGACTTATTAGATATTTAAAAATAATTTTCTCAAAAAATTAAGGAATAATTAATAACCAAATAGTTATTTAAACAAAGATTTTCTTTTATTTCCATGAAATACTTAATAATTTTAGGAAGAAATATAGAATTATCAGTAAAAGAAGTAGAATCTTACTTAATCAGAATCAATAATCCTTTACTAAATTATTCAATTAACAAAAATGCAATTTTAATAGAAGTCAAAGAGAAATTAAATAATATTATTGAAAATTTAGGAGGTGTAATCGCAATAGGAGAAATTTTATCTTCGGGAGAGATAGAAGAGATTACTAATGACTTAAGCGGTAAAGAACTTTACTCTGGTCAAAAGAATAAATTTAATTATGTTTTATGGAATTATTCAAAAGAAAAAATTGATGAAATTTCTATTTATTTAAAACAAAAATTTAGATTCGAAAAATTAAAAGCAATTGAAAAAAAATTAACAGGAAAAGTTAAACTTCAAAATGGAGAAATAGTAGATAATCTTGTATCAAATTTAATTGAAGAAGAATATTTCTTATTTAGTAAAGACGATGAAAATTATTTCGGGAAGATAACACAAAAATGTAATTATGAAGAACTCGAAAAAAGAGATATGAATAAACCGGTAAGAAGAGAATCACTTTCAATATCCCCAAGACTTGCAAAAATATTAATCAATCTTTCACTCATAAAAAAAGGTGAAACACTAGTAGACCCCTTTTGCGGGATAGGAGTAATTTTACAGGAATCATTAATCCAAAATTTAAAAGTTATAGGAATTGATAAAGACAGGGAAGCAATTAAAGGAGCAAATCAAAATCTCTCTTGGGCAAAATTTAACAAAGAAAATTATCGATTAATAAGTAATGATTCAAGTTCAGTTAATATTGATAAAGCAAATGCAATTGCAACAGAACCGGATTTAGGGGATATTTTAAAAAAAATTCCAACAAAAGAAAAAGCACAAGAGATTCAAGAAGGATTCGAGAACTTAATGATTAAAGTAATAAATAATTTAAAGAATAAAATTTCAGGAAGAATAGTTTTTACTGCCCCGGATATTAGAATCGGAAAAAAAAGAATATCCTGCAACATTGAAAGAATTTTAGAAAGAACAAGATTAAGATTAGTAGAGGGATTCCCAATAAAAGAATTTAGACAAGGACAAATTGTAGGAAGAGAAATATTTGTTTTGGAGAAATGAACATTCTACAATAAGATTTTAATGACTAAAGGCAAATCATTATTTAATAATTTGAAAAAAGTCAAAAGATTGTTTTTTAATAATTAAAATTTTAACAAAATAAACTAATTGAATTAACGTTGGTTTAGTTTACTTTTGTCAAGAAACTTGCAAATGGGGTTTCTTGAGCACACCCAAGAATTCATTCTCCTAAAAATTCTTGGTGTTAGAGAATTATTTATAATTCTCTATAACTAAAAGGCAAATCATTAATAATGATTTTGGGACGAGTAATTTCGTGGTAGAAACGATAAAAAAGTATGTTTAATAATAAGATTTTAACGGCTTAAAGGCAAATTATTACGTTAGTAATAATTTGGGGGATGTGGGAAAAATTCAAGATTAAAAGGGGATTTGTTAAAATCTTTGTATGCTTTTTTCACCCACAAAGTTTCGTGCGAGGTTATGAGGATGTGGGAAAAATTCAAGATTGAAAAGGGGAATGTTAAAATTTTTCATACACTTTTTTTACTACAAAGTTTTAGATAAAACATTCAACAAAAAGTTTATAACATTCATCAAACTTTAATCATAAAGAGGAGAATCATGCAAAAAATATTACTTAAAGAAAATCTTAATGAATTAATTAAGACTTGGATTAAAAAGTATGAGATTATTGCACCGGTAAAAGAATCAAAAATTTCTCGTTTTAAAAAAATAAATTCGCCAAATGAAATATACGATTGCTTATTAACAGATATTCCCGCAAAAACCCATTTTATGCCTGAAGGAGAAACACTTCTTGAACACAAAGATAAAAAAACAATTGAAATTGAAGGAAAAATTAAAAAAACAATTTTATTCGGATTACGAAAATGCGATTTAAATGCAATTCAAGTGGTTGATAAAGTCATGTTTGATAAAAATTATATTAACAAAAGAAAAAACACAACTCTTGTAGGATTTTTTTGTGAAAATCCGGATAAATATTGTTTTTGTAACTCAATGGAATTACAGGATTTTTATGATTTATATTTTTATCCGCAAGGGAAAAATTATATTATTAGTATAGGTTCAAAAAAAGGAGAAGAGTTAGTAAAACATTTACCGGAATTAAAAAAAGAAATAAAAATCCCAAACCCAAAAAATTTCAAAAAATTAAATACACTGGATATTGAAAAATATTATAGAGATGAAAGATGGAAGGCAGATGTAAGAAAATGTCTAAGTTGTACAGCATGCACAGCATATTGCCCAACATGTAATTGTTTTGATATAAAAGAATTAATAAATTCAGACATAAAAACTATTCAAAGCAAGCGATTTCATTCTTCATGTATGTCTAAAAATTTTTCACTTGTTGCAGGAGGAAAATCATTCAGAGATTCTCGTACTTCGCGATTTAAACATTTTGTTTTTCATAAAGTTTTATATTTCAAAAAACAAAAAGGAAGACCAATGTGCATTGGTTGTGGAAGATGCCTAAGAGTCTGCCCGACAAAAATTGATTGGGTCAACACAATAAATAAAATGAATAGAAAACCATTATTTAATTTTTCAAGATTTTCATTTAAAAAATTAAAAGAAACTAACAAATAAAATGATAGGATATATGCCAAAAAAATTCAAAATAAAAAGTGTAAAAAAATACACAAACGATGTAAATTTATTTAAAGTTAAATGCAACTTATCTCCAAAACCGGGAACTTTTTTAGAAGTTTCAATTCCTGGAGTCGGTGAATGCCCGCTTGCATCATGTTCCTACGATAATAAATATGTGGAATTATTAACCAGAAATGTCGGAAAAGTTACTTCTGCTATGTTTAATTTAGATGCAGGAGATTCAATTCAAATTCGAGGACCTTATGGAAAAGGATTTCCCTTAGAGAAGTTAAAAGGAAAAAATTTAATTATGGTCGCAGGAGGAACAGGAATTGCACCAATAACTTCAATGATAAATTATGTAGAAAAAAATAGAAAAAACTATGGAAAAGTTTGGATTTATTTTGGATTTAGAAATGAAAGATGTATACTCTTAAATGACAGAATAGAAAAATGGAAAGAAAAGTTCCATTTGCATGTCGGTTTAACCCAAGATAAAGAAACACACAAATATGAAAAAGGATTCATAAATGAAATTATGGAAAAGCATAAACCAAAAACAAAAAATACTGTAGCACTTCTTTGCGGACCAGAAGGGATGATGGAAACAGTAACAGAAGAATTGCATAAATTAGGCATAACAAATAATAAAGTTTACTGGTCACTTGAAAGAAGAATGGAATGCGGGTTTGGTTCCTGCGGAAGATGCCAAATTCAGGATGTTTATGTCTGTAAAGACGGACCAATTTTCAGATATGATATAATAAAACCAAAATTAAATAATGAAAATTGGTCTAACAAAAAAGAATGAAAGAAAAATTAAAAGTTGGAGTTTACGGAATCACAGGTTGTGCAGGATGTTTATTAACAGTATTATATGAAGAATGCTTCAAAGAATTAATTGAATTAGTAGATCTTAAAGCATTTCCTCTAGTTAGGTCAGATACTTACAAGGGAAACTTTGATTATATATTTATAGAAGGAACAGTCTGCTTTGACGAAGATATAATTGTATTAAATAAATTAAGAAAAAGAACAAAATATATTGTAGCATTAGGTGCTTGTTCATGTACAGGAGGCGTACCAACAATTAAAAATTTTCTTGATCAGGAAAAAACATTAAAATTAGTTTATCCTGCACATAATGAATTAAAAGAAGAAGACCCAACACCAATTAATAAACACATTAAAGTCGATTATTATTTACCGCAATGCCCCCCAAGTAAAAAAGAAATAGTTTCTTTTATAAGATGCATCGCAAAAGGCGAAGTATGGAAAGATTATAATGATCCCGTATGTGTTGAATGCAGAAGCAAAGGCAATCCATGCTTACTAGACCAAAATAAAATTTGTTTAGGTCCAATTACTTTAGGAGGATGCGGTGCACTTTGTCCGTCTAATGATGTTATTTGCTACGGATGCAGAGGACCATTTAAAGATGCAAATCTTGACGCTTATACAAACATGTTAAAAAAAATGGGTTATAATAAAAAAGAAATGCATGACAAAATGAGAACATTTTCAGGTTTGCAATTCAGAGACCAAGAAGGAGGAAAAACATGGCTAGAGAAATAACATTAAATCACATCTGCAAAATAGAAGGACATGCAAATTTAAATTTAAAAATTGAAAAAAATAAAGTTAAAAAATGTGAATTGCAAGCTTTTGAAGGAGCAAGATTTTTTGAAGCTCTGGTTATAGAAAAAAATATTGAAGACATTCAGGAAATCGTTTCCAGAATTTGCGGGATTTGTTCTTCTGCACATAGTGTTTGTTCAATTCAAGGTTTAGAAGATGCACTAGGAATAAAACCAACAGCACAACAAAAATTTATTCGAGAAATGCTAATGTTTGGAGAAAGAATAAGAAGCCATGCAACACATTTATACTTTTTAGCATTGCCGGATTATTTTAATGTTCCGTCAATTTTAGAAATTGGAAAAGAACATAAATCAAAAATAGACGATGCATTAAAAATAATTACACTAGGAAATCAACTTGTTGAGAAATTTGGAGGAAGAGAGATGCATCCATTCCTAAAAATAAAAGAAGAAATGGAAGAAGTAGACTATGAAAAAATATTACAGCAACTAAAAAATACAAAACCGATAATAATGAGAACAATAAAATTATTCTCTGAAATTAATTACCCTGAAATATCACGTGAAACAGATTATCTTAGTCTCCATCAAGAAGAAGATTATGCATATATACAAGGCAAAATATTATCAAATACAGGAAAATTTGAAACTGAAGACTATAAAAAACATTTAGTTGAAAACATTAAAGAATATGCAACATCAAAATTTGTTCTTAAAGAAAATAAACCTTATATGTTAGGAGCAATGGCAAGGATAAATAATAATCATAATCAATTAGAACCCGAAACAAAAAAAATTTTAAATGAAATAATGAAAAAAAAGGATTTAGAATTCCCATTAAAAAATCCTTTTTATAATAACATCTGCCAGGCAATAGAAATTTTAGAAGTTGTAAATCGGACAATAAAAAATATTGAAAATGCACCAAAAAAAGAAGAAACACAAAAAATAAAATATCACAGCGGACATGGAGTTTCAGCAGTTGAGGCACCAAGAGGAACATTATTCCACGAATATAAAATAGATAAAAATGGAAAAATAATTTATTGCAACATTATTACTCCAACATGCCAAAACTTAAACATGATGGAGCAAGACATTACAGCACTTGTTAATGAATTGCTTAAAAAAAATACTTCAAAAGAAGAAATAGTAAAACATATGGAAAAATTAATTCGAGCTTATGACCCATGCTTTAGTTGTTCAACACATTTCTTGAAAGTTAATTGGGAATAAATTTTAAATAAGAAATCATACGCTTTTTTACATCCACAAAATCTCGTACGAGGTTATGAAAATAGGGGAAAAATTCAAGATTAAAAAGAGGATAAAAATTGTTTTAACAATTAAGATTTAACGGCTAAAAGGCAAATCATTATTAATGATTTGGGGAGAGTGGGGCATTCAATTCAAATTAAAAAATTCAGGGGAATTGTTAAATCTTAAAAACAATTTTTCAAGCAAAAAAAAATCAGGGAATCGTTAAAATCTTTTACACACTTTTTTATTAACTATACAAATAGTTCATTAATCTTTTTGTAAAACATCAAATAAATAATACCAACTATCGGAACTACCCAAATTCCAACTCCAATATACAAATGTGAAAGTTCAAACCCAAATAATTTAGGAGCATTCTGATTAAATAAAGCAACATATAACATTCCAAGAATAAAATAAACAAAAGTCATAATTGATGCATATTTTGCCCATCTCTCTTCAATTATAAAAAACCCGCTTAAAAAATATAAAATTAAAGTAATAAAAAAACAAAAAAACATTAAATAAAAAATATTATTAAAATCAACATAAGTTAAATTTTTTGAACTAAAAATATCTAACACAATATCAAACCAAGTAGCCGTAGAAGTCAAAGCATCTTTACTTAAAAAAGTATAATAATAAATTGGAGAAATAAATCCAATAATTAATAATATAGAAAAAGCAAATAATCCGGCATAATTTAAATTTATTTTATTTTTCTTCATATAAATATAAAATCAAAGAGATTATTTAAATCTACTTTTTAAATCAATAAAATTCTTTTTAACTCTCTCTTTAAATAGAGAATATTCATTAAAATGTTTCTAACCAATTATATTTTTCAAAGAGAAATCAATTCTTCTGTTTTATTTATAAAATCTAAAACTTTATCTTCATAATCATTTATTATTTCTTGATTAAACTTAATATTTGTAGTATAACTTGCTTCATGCCGATCCTCTTTTAATTGGGTGTAAAATTCTGCATCATCTTTATTTATAGATAAGTCATTTAATAATTTTATTTCATCTTTTGTCAAAGAATATTCTTTTATAAGAAGAAGTATAGTAGCATAATGATTTTTAGAAGAAAATTCTTTGTTTGTTATTAATGCTAATGCTGAATGATAAAGTACATAATATAAAGTTACAATAAGCCAGTCATTAAATTTTGAATATTTTTTATTCAATTTATAAAATTCAAAGTTATGCTTTGCTTTTTTGAGATGAGAAATTACTAATTCCTTATTTTTTGAAATACTCCTAATATGCTTTTTTCTTATAAAAAAGATTATTTCATTTTCCAAATACTTCCTATCATTAAATAATCGCTCAATATCCATCTAATATTCCCTCGTAAAAATTTTGTTCTTTGTAAATTGGAAAACCAGTTTTTCTTGCTTGAATAATAATATCATCCTTATTTTCAATAAATTGACTAATTGTTGCTTGAAAGATTGAAAAAGGATACTTTGAGATTATTTCTGCTTTTTTTTTGTTCTCCATTAAATTCATTTTTTTATCAACAATTATTAACAAATCAATATCACTGTTTTTTTGCTCTTCTTTTTTTGAAGCAGAACCAAATAAAACTATTGTATAAATTTCTTTTGCAATATCTTTTAAAAAGTTTCTTAAAGGAATTTTCACCCCAAGATTTAAATCATTGAATTGTCGTATTGCTATTTCAGAAAATTTTATAGCAAAAAGTTTTTTATTTTTTATTTTATAAAAAGTATTTGATTTAGTTTTTTCTTGGATTAAAATATCGTTTTTTACAAATTTATTCAAAGCATTTTGCAACGAACTATTTGATAATTGAGTAAATTCCTTTAACTGATTAAAATACAATCTATCAAACTTTAATTTTAAATATGCTTCATAAATTTTTTCTTCTGCTTTCATAAAATAATTACAAAAAAAGATTATTTAAGCTTTGCCATTTTTTGGCAAGTTATTGCCATTTTTTGGCAAACTAAATAAATTCAAAGAGATTATTTAAATCTACTTTTTTAAAAAATCAATTATTTCCATTTTTTAAATCATCCCCTCAACCTTTTTACAAATCTCCTTAACATTCCCATTCATTGGAATTCCAATAATCTTAACAGGTTTATCAATTAATTTAAATACAAATCCCGCATCAAAATCATGAGCACTTAATATTGAATCACTTCGTAAATCATCAACACTAATTAATTTTACCCCACTTAAACCCTGAACAACATCTAAAATAATTAAATCTTCATTTTCATTTAGTAAACTTATTAACTGAAAACTATCATTAACATTAATTACATCATACTTTTCTTTTAACAACTCACCAATTTTTTTTGCTAAATAATCATCTTCAATAAATTCATTACCCAAGCATAAAATTTTAACCATATAAAGTATTAATTAGAAAAGATATAAAAAGATTTTTGATTTGAATTAATAATGAAAGAAGTGGGAAAAAAAGAGTTATTTGGAACAATATTAATATTATTAACAGCAATTATCTCGGGATTTTCAATTATCGCAAATAAATTTTTTGTAGTAAGTATTGACCCTTTATTATTCACAGCATTGCGAGCATTTTTTATAGGTTTAATATTTTTTGCAATATCTTTTTATTTTTCACAAAAACATAAAGAAAAATTCAAAAAAACTTCATGGAGTATCCTTTTATTAATAGGAATTATTGGAGGAGGGCTTGCATTTTGGTTATTCTTTTCAGGCTTAAGCATGACACTTGGAGGAAGAGCAGCATTTTTACATAAAACATTACCAATTTATGCAACAATTTTAGCATTTATTTTTCTCAAAGAAAAAATAACAAAAAAACAATTAATAGCAATGGGAATAATGTTATTTGGTTTAGTCTTAATGGAATTAACAAAAATTTCAAATGAAATAAAAATCGGAGATTTTTTGGTATTATCAGCAACAATACTTTGGGCAGTTGAAAATGTCATCT
The DNA here is from genome assembly GCA_013329055.1 of Nanobdellota archaeon. Lineage (GTDB taxonomy): Archaea > Nanobdellota > Nanobdellia > Pacearchaeales > GW2011-AR1 > GW2011-AR13 > GW2011-AR13 sp9966u. Next base: position 28,498 of record DUKY01000009.1, on the reverse strand, counting down.
CAAAAAAAGCAATGCTTAATAAAGAAAGCAATTGGGTTGTAACTTTTTCAAGAATGTTTTTCGGTTCATTATTTTTATTTGGAATAATAATATTAACAGGAAAAATTAATTTAATTTTATCATTAACATCTCAGCAATTAATTTACATTGGAGTTTCAGGATTCCTTTTGTTCTTATATGTTTTAACATGGTATTGGGGTCTTAAATATATTAATTTATCAAAAGCCTCAACCATCCTTCTATTATCCCCGGTAATTTCACTAATACTTGGAATTTTATGGCTTAATGAACAAGTTTCAACAATACAATTAATTGGCTCAACAATAATATTAATTGGAGCATACTTAATAATTTCAACTAAAAGTGAAAAAAGAATCAAAGAAGTTTAATCAACCATCTCAATTGCATAAGCATGATGAATTCTAACTTTATCTCCAACTTTTGCTTCAGGAACATATACTCTAGAAACAGGTCTTTTTTTATCGTCATATTCAACAAGTAAAAATTCTTCCGGAAGAATTTTTTTTACCTTCGCAATATGCACTTTACAAAAATCACGAAAAAATTCAGGAGCCAAACCATAGTTTCCTTCACCTTCATCAATAATTTTATTATGATAATTATACCAGTATTCTTTCATAACCTCAATATCCCAATAATCCTTTTTCATATTTTCAGCCAAAATTTTTATCCTCCTAAAAGCAGCAGGGAAAGAATTTTCAATAACTTCTCTAGACAAAAAATTTCCGGTTTTTGCACAATCTTCTAATTCCTTATATCTTTTTTCATTTATAACTCCGGTTTCTAAAAGAACATGAGCACACGGAAAAGCATATTTTAAAAAAAATTCTTCAGGAACCATTTTAATCCCCCTTTATCATTTTCAAGTAATCTTTAACCTGATTTAAAGGCACTTTCAAAACAACAATTTTATTTGACACAATAACATAATCACCTAGACCAATATCATCTGTAAAAATTTTAGCTTCACGCTTTTCTACTTCATAATCAACAATACAACTACCATCTTCTTTTATTTCAATAATTTTTCCGGGAATTGCTAAACACATATAGAATAAATATAAATGATACTTTAATTGATTTTCGATATGAAATATCAAAGGCAAACTTTTGTGAATGAAGGGCGAGTAATTTTGAAAATTGCCAATGAATCAAAATTTTCTCTTAATTTAAAGCAAGTTTTCACAGGTTAAGCGAGTAACTTCGTGGTAGAAACAATCCAAAAAGTTTCGTGCGAGGTTACGAGAAAGAGTAACTTCATGGTAGAAAAGATAAAAAAAGCGTATTAATAATAAAAATTTTAACAGCTTAAAGGCAAACTTTTGTGGAACAAAAGTGCAGGGGAGTGTGGGAATTAAAATTCATGCAAAGAAAAACGGGGAATCGTTAAAATTTTTCATACGCTTTTTGACATCAATACGAAGTTACGAGAAGGAGTGGGGCATTAAATTCAAACAAAAAAATTCAGGGATTCCATGTGATATCAACGAAGGCTCCGAAAGTTTACACGAGTTTTCATGATAGCCCCTGATACGAGTGTGGGCTTGAGTTTAGAGATATCACCCTTCAATGTTTCGAGGAAGTTCAAAAGGAACCAAGGGGTTCCTTTTAGTTAAATCTTGAAAACAATTTATCAATAAAATAAAAAATTTTTATTTATAAGTTACATTGATTATTTTTATATCCTTTCCCTGTAAAATTTCAGGAGCATTTCCGCAATTAGGACATTCAAAAATAACCATATCATGCAAACGTTGTAAGATTTTTGCTTCTCCATTATAACCACATTCACATTTTACTTTAGATTTTTTTTCAGATACACTTACATCCCAACCGGTTTTCTCAATTATATGTTCACCTAAATGATTAGCATCAATTCCAACCAACTCACCAACCTCAATAGTAATTTTAGAAACATTTTCTCTATTTTCAATATTACTTAAAATCGCTTCAATAAAAGAATGCTCATGCATTTGAAGAGAAGATAATAGAGATTTATAATTTTTATTAAATAAGAAAATCATTTAAATTCATCTTTATATCTTAATAGATGTCAAAAAAAGAAGAAATCCCAAAAGGAATAAAACTTTTAATATTAGCAACATCAATTAGATGGATTGGCTGGGGACTTGGAGAAGCATTTATTCCGCTTTTTCTATTTATGTTCTCTGCAAACTTTCTAGAAACAGGATTATTAACTTCAGTATTCAACATTGTTTTTTTCTTATCAATACCACTCGCGGGATATCTAGCAGATAATATCAAAATCAAATACATGATTATTGCAGGACTAATGATATATGTGTTAATTGGCTTAGGATTTTTTTTAGCAGGAATAACAGGAGCAATAATTTTTGTAATAATAGCAAGAGGATTAAATGGACTGGCATTTTCACTGGATCAGGTTGGAAGAGAAACTTACATCATAAGAAATTCTCCGAAAAATAAAATTTCAAGCATGTTTGGAAAATTTGATTTTATAACAACATTCTGGTGGGTTCTGTCAGTAATAATAGGATTTTGCCTTGTAAAGTTTTTATCAGTACCAATTCATTGGCTATTATTTTTCATTGCCCCATGTGCGATTATTTCAGCTTTAATCCTATCAAGACTAAAAGAAAAAAAGAAAAAAAATAATAAAGATAAAAAAAGAATTTTAGAGACATATACACAACTATTCAACAATGTAAAAAATTTTAATAATGAATTAAAGATTATTTTATTTTTAGCATTCATAATCGGAATAATTAGTTCATCAATCTACTTCTTTGTTCCAATTTCTTATTATATCGACGGAAATAGTTTAGTCAGTTCAGCAATGTTTGCATTAGTATATGCAACCCCGGCATTATTTGGAAAATATCTTGGTAAAATTGCAGATAAAAAAAGAGAAAGAATTTATATTTTTAGTTTCTGCTCAATCATTTTAATTTTCATCGGCATAATTGTTATAAAAAATTATTTTATAATGTTATTAATAGTCTTTCTTGCAAGTACGATATTCGAACTATTATCCTTAACAAACAGAGGTATGCTCGCAAGATTTGCAGACAGAACTCACCTTGGAGAAATAGATGGCTCATTAAACGGAGTCGCAGCATTAGGAGCAATCATCGGACCAGCTTTATTTGGATTATCATCTGATTTGATAGGATTAGATAAATCATATATGATTATAATTTTCATTTTAATAATAGTTTTATTTGTAATAATCAAAGGATTAAAACATTTAAAAAAGACTCCAAAAAAAGTTTTTAATAATTAGGATTTAAAGTGATAAATACTTCAAGATAAAAATTATTTTTTAATAATTAAGATTTTAACAAAGTAAACTAATTGATATTAACGTTTGTTTAGTTTACTTGTTAGAGAATTATTTTATAATTCTCTATAGCTTAAAGGCAAATTATTATTTTAATAATGATGGGGGCGAGTAACTTTGAAAATTGCCAATAAATCAAAATTTTTTCTTGATTTAAAGCAAGTTTTCACAGGTTAGGAGTAGAATAACTTCGTGGTAGAAACAATAATCCACAAAGTTTCGTGCGAGGTTACGAGAAGGGGCTTAAATGCAAGTAAAAAATAAAAAAGTGTGTTTAATAATAAGATTTTAACTGCTTAAAGGCAAATTATTACTTTAGGAATAATTTGGGGGATGTGGGAAAAATTCAAGATTAAAAGGGGATTTGTTAAAATCTTTGTATGCTTTTTTCATCATTAAAGTTTCGTGCGAGGTTATGAGAAAGAAAAAATAAAACATTAAAATTATTTCCCAACCATCTCCCTTAAACTCTTTTCAGGATTACGGGCTTGTGTGATTGCAGAACTAACAGCAATACCCCTTGCACCAAGTTTCATCGCAATCTTCAAATCATCATTTGTTTTTATTCCAGCACCAACAATAAAAGGATATTTTAATTCACGCCCAATCTTTTTAATTAATTCAGGTTTTGCTTTACTTACAGAAATTTCACCTGCAACCAATTCCGGAGGTTCAATAATTAAAAAATCAGGTTTTAACTCCTTAATCTTTTTAGCTTGCCTTAAATCCTTAGCAAAAATTGCAACTTTTAATTTTACTTTCTTGCAATGCAAAACCGTTTTTTTAATTATTTTAAAATCAAGCCTATGTTCACTATGGTTTAAAAAAACACCTTTTGCACCAACAGCCTTTATACCCTCTGGCAAAATAAATCCGGTATTTCTACCAGGTTCCTGATAATCAACATGCTGACTATAAATTGACAAATTTGTTTTCTTTGAAAGAATCGCAACATCTTCAGGTTGAGCACCAACAATTATTTTCTTATTAACTTTTTCGATAATTTTTGCAAGTTCTAAAACTTTTTTTCCCTGTTTATAAGTTTTTAAATTAATTATAATTATTGGTTTCATTTTTGCATTTCCTTTAATAATCTATTTTTATGTTTAAGCCAATCCTCTTTTAATAAACCATAAATATTTTCATCGTGAATCTTCCCAGTAGATTTAACTTTATATGATTTAATCATAGTCCCCTCATAATTAAAACCAAGTTTTTTAATGAAAGAATTTGAAGGGATATTCACCACATATATTTTTACGTTTAATCTTCTTAATTTTAATTTATTAAATCCAAAATTAATTATTTCTATGCAAGCTTCTTTCATTATTCCATTTCTCCAATAATCTTTTGCCAACCAATAACCCAAAGTAGCAGTTTTATGAAAATCACTTACTTTAGTTAAACTAATAACTCCAATTATTTTATTCTCTGATTTTAACTCTATTGCTAACTCATAACTTTCACGATTCTCTTTCTTAGCATCTTTCAAACACTTATTAATAAACCATTTTGCATCCTTAATTGAATAGGGATAAGGAACTACACCTAAATATCTTGAAACATCTAAAGTATTAACTTTTTTAGTAATCTCTTTTACATCACTAAGTTTAACTTCCCTCAAAATTAATCGTTCAGTTTCTAATTTCATTTTCCAAAAACAATCTTACGAATTTTATCTGCAATAATTAAAGGTTTTTTATTTTGCCAAATATTTCTTCCGATAGCTAAACCAGTGCAACCAACATTCATTGCATCTTTTACTTCTTTTAAGAATGTCTTTTCATCAGTTTTTTCTCCACCAGCAATAACAACTTTTGTACGTCCGGCATTTTTAACCGCCCATGCCAAATCATCTTTATTCCCATGAGAATGAATTTTAACAATATCCGCACCAATTTCCAAACCAACTCTGGATGCATAAGCTAAAAGATGCCTTTTATTTTTTCCCTTAACACCCTTTCCACGAGGATAAATCCAGGCAATAACAGGCAACCCTTTTTTATGAGCTTGTTCTTGAATTTTCGCAAACTCCAAAAACATATCTTCTTCATGAATACTACCGATATAAATAGTATAACCTACTGCCCTCGCACCTAAACTAACAGCCTCTTCAACAGTACAAATTTGTCTTGACACAGGATCACCTTTAATTAAAGAAGTCTTGCCATTTAACTTTACAATTAATGGAACTTTAGATTTTTTTATCTCATAAATATATTTTTCAGCAATACCTTTTTGGAAAATTAAGGCAGTAAATTTTCCTTCTTTAGCAATATCAATAATTTTTTTAGGATCAACATTATCTAGATTAAAATCTGTTGAACCATGCTCTAACCCTTGATCATAAGCTAAAAAAAATGCTTTACCTTTCCTAAGAATTTTCCAAAGATTAAATTTCTTTTTTAAAATCATTTTTTCTTAACCACCTTCTTCAATTTCTCATCCTTCATACCAATATGACTTTTATTAATAGAATATAAAGCAGTTATAAACAAAGATTCAGACCAACCTAAAGGAGAATTTGCATTACTTTCATCAGAATTTGAAAAATAAAGCTCAGGAACTTCACCATCATCATTAATTGTATCAATAGCTTTTTCTAAAAAATCTTTAGCCTTTTTTCTTTTACCAAGTTTATCATAGATAATAGACAACCAAGAAAGCCCAAAAGTCCATTCAGCCTCTTCAGAAAAATTATCTAAATTCTTGTTATAATAATGGTCCCCTTTATATCTAATTACACCCTTTTTCTTTAATAAATGATATTCAATATTTTTCAAAATCTCTTCAATCTGTTTTTTATTAAGAACATCATAAGGCCAAATTAAAGACAATAAAGCTAAATCAACAAATTTTTTTTCAGACTCTCGGGGTAAAAGTTTTTCCAATGCATCATAACCTTTTTTAATTAATTCTTCATTCACATAAATACCTTTAACATTTTTTATCATCTCAAGACCAGCAACACAAGCACCAACACTTGAAGCATGAACTTCTTCATTCTCCTCCCACATACCAGAATCAGGGTCATGCCAATATTCTAAAGTAGATAAATAATCAACTAACTTTTGAACAACCCTAAAATCATCTTCATTCTCAAGAATTTTAATTTTTTTTGCAGACTCTAATTCACCAATTTTGAATAAAATACAACCAATAGAATCATTTTGTTTATTTCCCCACTCCTCCCAAAATTCATCAAAAGTTTCAGGATTATATCTTGCATGAATATATTGATGAGTATACGCAGGTTTTTTAGAAATTGCATAATCAATTTTAAATTCATGCTTCTTAAAAATTTCTAATATAGCCCTATAAGTGGTTTTAACAGTATTCCAATCATCTAATACTTCAAAAGCAATACACTCATAAAAATTATCTCTCAACCAAGCTTTATCATACCCCGTAGAAACAGTTTTTTTTGATGCAGAAAAAAGCCCGGACTTAAATTTTAAACTTGAAAGAATTTTCAAATGCTGTTTTATTAAACTTTTTCGATTAAGCTTTTTTCCTCTTCCTTTTAATTTCATTTTTCAAATTCTCCAAAAATTCTGCATTTTTTAATTTGGAAAATCCTAAAATTCGAATTTTTTATGAATTTTTTCATTTTAATTTCATCCTCAAAAGATTATTTTTAGCACCAAAATATCGAAGCACAGATTCACTTTCTTTTAAACCAAGTTCTAAACATTGCTGTAAAGACTTATTCACCATCAATCCTGCAGTAAATCCTGCAGCAAATGCATCACCTGCACCTGTTCTTTCAACAACCTTGATATTATGAGGTTTAATTGAATATTTTTTAATACCATCATAAGCATAAGTTAATTTATCTTTATTCGTCACAACAACAATCTTAGGTCCAAATTCCCTTAAACAATCTAAAATATCACCTTTCAAATTATACCTCTTGCAAAGCATTTCTGCTTCTTCCTTATTAAGAACCAAAACATAAGTCATTTTTAACAAAGGCAGAATATTCATTTTTTTAATTAAATAATCACTCGGATTAAAAACTAATTTAATTCCATCCTTAACTAATTTTTTTGCCAATACTTCTTGAGTCTTAAAAGTTTTGCCAATCATAGAAGAATAATAAAGCCATTTTGTCTCAAATTTTGGAAGTTCATCTAAATCAATATTATTCCCAGGACCCTTATATGTTAAAATAGTTCTATCTTCACCCTTGCTGTCAAGAATAATTGAATGACCTGTTCTTTCTTTAGAAATAGATCCTAAAAATTTTACTTTTTCTTTTTTTAAAAGGTCAATAATCTCCTTGCCATCATTATCTTCACCGACCTTGCAAATACAACCAGTATTAAAACCAAAACGTGCAAAAGCAACAGCAACATTTGTAGCACCACCGCCAATATCTGATTTTAAATCCTCAACAAGAATTTTTGCACCAGCAGGATAACTAAATGAACCAGTTTTTTTATTAAACTCAGTATCAATAAAAGTATCAACAACTGCACTTCCAAAAGTTACTATATCAAATGCCATTTTATCACCTATTAAAAAGAAAGAAATGAACATTAAAAATGCTTTTATTTTTCTCTATTTTATTTGTGTAAAATTTTCTTAACTTGCTTGTTTAATATAGGCAAGTCTTCTTTCTTCATATTACTCTCACCTCATCAGAAAGTATATATTTTTTAAGACGTGGATTGATACCCTTATAAGTAAGTAAATCAACTTTAAGTCCTAACTCTTTTTCAAGTTCTATTTCAAGACCAACTAAATCAAAGAGACTAAATTTTTTTCTTTTAACTCTATTAAGATATCAATATCACTATCTTTCTTCTGTTCACCCCTTGCATAGGACCCAAAAATCCCTGCACGAACAACACCATAGTTTTTTAATATTCTTGCAATTTTTAATTTTATACTATCTAATTTTTCCATAAAAAATTAAGAAACATTTATTTAAATAATTTCCCTATTCAAAAATTAAAACCAATCATTACTTTCTCTATAATAATATTCTAAAGGGTTCTAGTTGAAAAGATTCTTAATCCACCGGATAATTCTAGAAATAAAAGAATTATTTTCAATATCAGAATTATTTTTAATATCAGAATTTTCTTTTAAGCAAGCACCATTCACACAACCAAATTCACATTCTTCAGAGTCATAAGAAAAAATAATCATTTTGTTTGTGTATCTTACTCCTGTGCTATATCTTCCAGCGACCTCCTTAAGGTCTGTACAATATATTTCAACTAAAGTAGAACTTTTATTTGTAGAAGACCCATTTTCATCAATACAAGAATCTTCATGGATTTCTCCCCTATGAAAATTATCAATTAAAATTCCCCTTTCGTATATATTTTTTCCATCACTATCGTTACATAATACCACAGATTCATCTATGCACTCTCCATCGATACAACCATTTGAGCAATTAATTATTTCGCTGGATTTCAGTTCACCATCTCCATCAACACAATATCTATACAGAATGAATGCCCCTTCATGATCAGTACTAAAAGGACTATCACCACATTTTTTATAAATTTCGTAACCATCACAAGAAAGATCGGCTCCTACAAAAAAAATATTAAAAAACAAGAAACATAATACAAACACAAACTTTTTCATAAAATAAAAAGAGATTAAACCTTTAAAAATATTACTAAATCACCCTTCAATGTTTCGAGGAGGGTTAAAGGGAACCAAGGGGTTCCTTTTATTTATAATACCCAATCGCCTCAAGCCCAGGAAGTTTTTCTCCGGCAATATAATTTAACAAAGCTCCACCGGAAAGACTAACATGACTAAACTTTTTTATCGGCAATTTATACTTTTCAATCGTATCACTCAAATGACCACCACCAACCAAAGTAAATGCTTTAGATTTTGAAATAGCTTTTAATAATTCAACAGTCCCCTTAGAAAATTTTTCATCCTGAGAAAACCCAGCAGGTCCCTTCATATAAATTGCTTTAGCTTTTTTAATTTCATAAACATATTTTTTAATTGTCTCTTCGCCAATATCTTCAATTTCATAATCATTTGGAAATTCACTTAACAAAAATTCTTTTCGTTTGCCATTAAAATTAACCGCAAAATCCATAGGTGTCAAAACATTTTTTAATTTCTTTTTTAACTTTAATAAAAAATCCTGATAATTTCCTTTATTCAAAGTAGCCTTTTCTAAGAACTTATTTTGATACCCCAAATTTTTACCATTGGCAACTAAACACATCTGTCCAAATAAACCACAAGAAAGAACTTTATTACCCTTCAATAATTTAATATTAGATTCAGGTTTTGCCCCACCAAGAATATACAAACAATTTTTCATAGAAATTTTTTCTAATGCTTTAATTTCCTTTTCAAACAAAAGCCCGGCACAACTAGGTAATATTCTGGGAAAACCAACAATAGAAGTTTGATTCCTATGAGAAACAGAAAAAGCATCATTGATGTAAAAATCAAATAACGGAGCTAAAATTTTCAACAGCTTATTATCTTTTTTTTCAGGGAAAAATTCATCATTAATAAAACGAATATTTTCTAAAAGAATTACATCTCCGGATCTCAATTTATTAATTTCATTGATTGCTTTCTTACCAATTATATCTTCGATAAATTTAACTTTAGTAAATTTATTTAAAAATTTTGCATGTTGCCTTAAACTCAAGAAATCATCTTTCTTAGGATTTCCCTGATGAGCAATAATTACAACCCTTGCCTTCTTTTTCTTTAATTCATTAATAGTTTTAGAAGCTTCAATAATTCTTTGAGATAAAATAATATTCTCTCCCTTAACATCAGAATTTAAATCAGCCCTTAAAAGAACAAGTTTATTTTCAAAATTAAAATCTTTAATGAATTTCATCACCATCTTATTATAGATAATATAAAACAATTAAATAAACCTTTTTATTTTTTCTCTCACAACCTTCTTTAAAACATTTCAAAATTTTGAATTATTTTTAAATTTCTAAAAATTTCCTGCTGAAATTTTTAAGAGAAATAGAATCATAATTTTTTTAATAAATCAACAATTCTGCAACTATAACCATACTCATTATCATACCATGAAAAAACTTTAACCAAATTCCCATTAACCCTTGTAAGTTTAGAATCAAATATTGAAGAATGAGTATTACCAATAATATCTGTTGAAACTAATTCCTCCTCGCTATATTCTAAAACCTCTGAAATTTTTTTTGAAGCATCTTTTACTACATTATTAACTTCCTCAACAGTTACAGATTTTTTTAACACCAATGCAAAATCAGTAATACTCCCGCAAACAACAGGAGCCCTAATAGCAATACCATCAAGTTTGCCCTTTAATGACGGAATAACAATGCAAACAGCTTTAGCTGCCCCAGTAGTTGTCGGAACTAAATTAATTCCCGCAGCCCTTCCTCTTCTCCAGTCTTTATGAGGACTATCTAATAGTGCCTGATCAGAAGTATAAGCATGAACAGTAGTAATATATCCCTTCACAAGACCAAATTTATCATCTAATATTTTAACTATAGGTGCAGCACAATTTGTAGTACACGATGCCATAGAAATTATTTTATGTTCTTTTCTAATAGCCTTATCATTAACACCAATAACAATTGTAGAATCAACATCTTTAGCAGAAGCAGTAATAATAACTTTTTTAGCCCCAGCAATTAAATGTTTAGCTGCACCTTCACGATTTGCAAAAACACCAGTAGCCTCAATAACAATATCAATTCCCAATTTTTTCCATGGAAGTTTTTCAGGATCTCTGTCAGAAGTAACAAGAATCATCTTGCCATCAATTTTTAAATAATTTCCAACAACTTTAACCTTTTTATTATATCGACCATAGACAGAATCAAACCTCAATAAATTTGCAACATTATGCACATCATGAACATCATTAATAGCAACAACATTTAAATTTTTTTCAATGGCTCTTCTAAAAACAGCCCTGCCAATTCTTCCAAAACCATTAATTGCAATTCTCATTTTTCAAATACTCTTTAATCCAAAACTCAAGTGTGTTTGGAAAATACTAAAATTCGTATTTTTCGCGAATTTTTTTACCATCTTTAATAATTATATGCTTAAGTTATTTATTAATCTTTTCCCGAATTATTATTTGAATTTTCCAGATTATTTAACCTCTCAAATTTTTCAATATACTTAACAACAGCGATAATAAAACCAGCATGACTCCAGGTAAGAGGAGCAACAGATAAAGGCTCCCCGTTATAAGGATTAAGTTGTTCCGATAATGCCCCGGAAGAAAGAGCCCTATCAGTAACCCAATAAAATAATTCTTCAGCAGGCTTCAAATCATCAACAGTTTTAGCCCTAGCGATATAATACTCCGCAAGCCACATAGTAGAAATAAACCAAATATTTTCAGGAGCATCTTTAGAAAGAGAATAATAATTATCCCACTCATGTCTTGCCATACCTTTGCAACCGGAATTTCCCCATAACCTAGCAATAGTCTTATCCATTGTTCTAATTAACCGAGGGTCATCAATATTCAAAATACCATATTCAAATAAACCATAAACAGTACTAATATCTAAAGTTTTATCTTTTTTAATAACACCATTATCATCATAATAAATACCTTTTAGAAAAATTTGTTCTTCTTTATCATAAAGATAATTAATTATTGCCTCTCTAACTTCTTGAGCCGCAATAAAATATTTATTTGCATTTGTTTTACTCCCAAAAAGATCTGCAAAATTTTTAGCCGCCAAAAGACCGGCATATACAGTAGAACAAGTAAAAGTATGAACCCCAAGTTTTTCTTCCCAAAGATCATAACTCTCCTTAGGAAGTTTAGTTTCAGCATCTCTAAAATCTAATAAAAAATCTCCAGCAGGTTGTATGAAAGATTTATACATTTTTTTTATTAAAACTGGATTTTTATGTTGAAGATAATGCTTCCACAAAGCATCAAGAATTAAACCCGTTTCATCTTCCTGAATTGGCAGTTGTAATTTATCACCTTTAAGCCATGGATGCCATGAACTACCTACAGAACCATCAGGCAAATATTTTGGAAGAAGATAATTTCCCTCGCTAAGTAATCCCACACAAAATTGAAAAAACATAGCAGTAATATCCTGATGTCCCATTTTATCAAGAGACCTTGCAACTAACGCCCCATCACGAGGCCACATATAACTATAGGTATCCCTCTTAAAATGAAATGTATGAGTATCATTTGCAGCAATAATTGCACCGTGATTATCTGTTTGAGCCCGAATAATTAAAAGAGATCTAAAAAATAAATCCTGTATTGATTCACCTAGATGATAAAAATTAACTTCTTTTTTATGAACCCATTTTTTCCAATGCTCTTCTGTTTCCTTCATTAATTCAGTTAAACCTTTTTGCATAATAATATCTCTTAATTGACAAACAACCTGATGCTTTTCTCCAACAGTAATCCAATAATCAACAGGTTCACTCTGGTTTTTTTCTAACGACAATGTAAATCCGATAGTAGAATCGACAGAACCATGCTCAATAGCATTTTTACTTAAAAAACCATCTTCTGCATCTTTCCATGTTCCTTCTTTTCCCTGAACACCACTATTACCTGTTGCATAATCTGTAAAAGATTGTTTATTATACATACCACCAATAAGAAAATATCGTCTTCCTTTAAAATTAATAATTGATTCAGCAATAGGATTATAATAAACAGTGTCCCCAATATTATCTTCAGAAATATTAAAATGCTGACAAAAAAATATTTTAATTTCTCTTTTCCCCTCAAATAAATTTTTAACCTGAACCCTTCTTAAAAGAATATTTTTTTGACAATGAACAGCTTCATTAATAATCAATTCGATACCTAGTTCATTATTATGTGCAGTAACCTCACTAACAAGAGTATCTTTTTTATATTTTAATAAAAGATTCCAATGCCCGTCAGAAATCCAGCTAAATTTTCCATCTACTCTTACCCCGATCTTATGATGATTACTAGAAACATGATTTTCCTGACCAACATAAGGATAATAAAAATCTCTGATACATGCATTTTTATCTAAGCAAACAAGTATATTTCCATTACCAAGAATTATAGGACGAGTCATTTTTCAAATACTCCTTTATTCACAAATATAAAAATTTCATAGATACTAAAATTCGCAACAAATTTTTTCATTAAACCTTCCTGCTAGAATTTTTAATCTTCTTTTGAATAAAAGTAATCCTTGCCCTTAACTTTTTTGCCGCAGCTTTTGAATCTAAAACATCCCTTAAACTATCTGAAAGAGTTATATCGCCAATAACATCATAAATCCAATTTGCAAAATCATTTTTTTCAGAATTTGCATGATAACTAAAAGTTTCAGGACTCATTTTTTTAAATGCTTGTTCTAATTCTTCCAAATTTTTAAAAGTAGAACCATCGTGGCAATAAAATTTTTTATGCAAAGGTACATCACTAATAAAAAGTTCAAAACTATTGTCAGTCATATGTCTCAATTTCACCTCCATTTTTTCGTTTAATTCCAAAAATCGGTCTCTTATAATTTACACCAATTAAAGAACCGGCTAATTTTTTATAACTATGTGAAACTTCATTACTCGGAGAAAAACTCACAATCGGAACCATCTTTGATAATGCAGAAAGCACTTTAATATCATCAGGAATTACTGCCAAAACTTTTACATTTGAAGCCTCAGATACATCTTTTGAACAAAGTTCAAATCTTTTTTTATGAACCTTATTTAAAATTATACCCCTTATCGGAGTCCCGCTCTCTTTTGCAATTTTTACTGCATGTAATGTAGAACTTAAAGTCGGATAATCCGGAGAACTCACAACCAAAATTTCATCAGAAGCACCCATTGCAGCAGCCATCTCATGATTTAATGACGGAGATGAATCAATTAAAATAACATCATAAATCTCTTTTAAAGGTTCAATTTTTTCTTTTAATTTATTATAATCCAACCCTACAGGAGCTAATTGCCCCGGAATAATATGAAATCCAAGTGAATGCTGGTAAATAGATTCATAAACAGAATGCTTATCACTCATAATTTGATGCAAAGTATAATTAGGATTCACTAACCCAACATGTAATCCCAAATGAGGAGTCGAAAAATTTGCATCAACAATTAAAACTTTTTTATTAAATTCCTGAGCTAATGCTGCACCTAAATTTGCAACAGTAGTAGTTTTGCCTACACCACCCTTAAGAGCAACTATCCCAAAAACTTTTGGATTATCCATTTATTGAATTGACCAACAAAGTAATAACAGATTTTTTATCCATTTTTTTCTGGTCTTTTTGTTTAATTGTTTCACCAATATAATTAATCATTTCTTCAGGATTATTAGTTTGCGAAATTTTTTTTGCTAACCTCTTTTCTTTAAGAACACCATCAATCCAATTAGCAAAATCATTTTTTTCTAAATTCACATGATGTTTAAATGTACTGCTATCAACAGTTTTTAAAAATTCTAAAAGATCATTTTTATTTTTTAAAACTGCACCATTCAATGCATAAAAATATTGTTCACTAGTTATTGCCATTTATCATCCCCTCACTTTTATTATTTAATAATGAATTAAATTTATAAATGTTATTAAAATTTGAAGAGGATAAATTGCATTTCTCGTCTGGATTCATCATTTCATATTTTTCTAACCTTAATTCCAAATCTTGTAATACATTCATAAAACTAATAAACGCATCATAAGGACTTTCATAAGGATTAAAATATTTATGCACATCCCCATCAGCAAACCATTTAGTGCACATATAATAAAAATGATCTGAAGTTTGCAATTTTCTCCATTTATGTATTAACTCCTCGTCCTTAGTTTTCAAAACTCTATGCCCCAAAAAATAAACCTTGTTAATTGCAGAATGCTGTATCTCATTTCCAAGCCAGGCACTTAAATCTCTCTCAACATCTGCCCAAGACATCAAATGAGGAACATCAAAATCCCCCATAACATTATAAGAATCAATAACTTCCGAAGGAGTTTTAAAATTATTATCAGGATGCTTTAAAATTTCACCCGGTAAATGCCTCATAAATTCAAAAATTCCGGTCTCTTCCCATTGATGTTCACCAAAAGTTTCATAATCCATAAAAAGATTCAGAACATTCCCGTTGCCATTAATTGCATTAACCCACTCAACATATTTCGGAGCAGTTAAAGGCCATTCTTTCCAACTTTTTTCAGAAAAACGAAAAGCAAGATCATCACTTAAACGATAATTTTTTGTAAGAACCTTTATTTTTTTTGTACTAATGGGTCGATACAAAAAATTAGGAGACCTCCAGCCTAAAATATTATCTGAACCTTCTGACAAAATACCTTTGTAACCCATTGCCTCAACTTCTCTTGCAACTTCATTACTGTAAATTAATTCAGTATTACGAAATACCTTCGGAGTCAAACCAAAAAGTCTCTTAATTAAATTTTCATGAAGTTTAACTTGCTCCCTGAATTCACCCTTAGAATAAAGAAATGCCAAAGAATGATAATAAGTCTCTGCAAGAATTTCTACTTGCCCGGTATCAACCAATTTCTTAAAAGAATCCAAAACATCCGGAGCAAATTCTTCTAACTGTTCTAAAAATACCCCCGAGAAAGAAAAACTTATTTTAAATTCAGGATACTTATTTAATAATTCCAATAACACAGCATTTGCAGGTAAATAACATTTATTTGAAACCTTTCTTAAAATTTTTTCATTATTTCTTTTGTTATCACCATCATCATAAAAATAATTTGAATTATTCCCAATATCAAAAATAGTATATTTCTTAACACGATAAGGTTGATGAACCTGAAAATAAAAACATACAGAAACCATTAATTTACCTCCTCCATCATCTTTTTATATAAATCCATGCAACGAACAGCAGGTTTATCCCAAGTCAATTTTTTTACTTCTTCTTTACCATTTTCATTTAACGTTTTATGAAGTTCATTATATTTTAACACCGCAACAATTTTATCCGCCATATCATTAACATCCCAAAAATCCGCCTTCAAACAATTAGAAAAAATTTCAGCAACACCGGATTGTTTTGAAATTAACGACGGAGTTCCGCACATTTGAGCTTCCAAAGGAACTAAACCAAAAGGCTCAGAAACAGAAGGCATAATAAAAAGATCAGCCATGCTATACATTTTTTTAATCTCATTTTTATCTTTAACCCAACCGGTAAAAATAAAATTATCAGCAATTCCCATATCACTAACTTTACGAACAATTTCTTCATACATATCACCATTACCGGCAATCACAAAAATTACATTGCGGTCATACTTCAAAACAATTCTCGCCGCAGATATAAGGTAATCAATACCTTTTTGCAAAGTTATTCTGCCTAATGAAAGAACAATCTTTTTACTTTTTTTCAAATTAGAAACTTCATTTAAAATAAATTCTTCAAATTGCGTTCCATTATGAATAACAATTACTTTCTTTGGAGAAATGCCATAATGTTTTACAATTTGTTTTTTTGTATAATCACTAATCGCAATAATTTGGTCTGCTTCCTGCATTCCCTTTTTTTCAATATCATAAACATGCTGGTTACAGCCTTGTCCGCCACATCTATCAAATTCAGTAGCATGAACATGAACAACTAATTTTTTTCCTGAAACTCTTTTTGCCATCATTCCGGCCTTAAAAGTTAACCAATCATGAGCATGAATAATATCAAAGGTTTCTTCCTCTGCAATTCTTTTTGCAACTAAACCATAACGTTCAACTTCTTCATTTAAATTAGAAGCATAAATTAAATCTTTTTCTTTTTCCAATTCATATTTATTTTCATAACTTTTATGCGTAGTATAACCTTGAATTATTGAATTAAAATAATATTGTTTTTTAATTGGAATATTATCATCAGCATAAACTACTTTTAAAAAATCAACATTTAAGTCCAATTTTTTTGGTAAAACAAAAATTAATTCAACTCCGTTTTTACTTAAACATTTGGTTAAACCTTCACAAGCAGTGCCAAGACCACCCGTATGAAACGGAGGAAATTCCCAGCCAAACATCAAAACTTTCACCACATCTCTTTTACCTTATATTAAAATTCAAAATAAAGTTAATAAAGGTTTCTTTTAAAGTAAAAGCTTTTCAAAATTCATCATATTTTCAGTTTTTTCTTTACATTTTTCCAAGTTCAAAATAAAAATACAAAAAAATCATTTAAAAAAGTACATTTATTTTGGGCTCTGTCTGAGAGTTTTATTTCAAAGTTTTCAAAAAATTATTTTTAACAGGGTAGAAATAATAAAAAAAGCATACAATCAATAAGATTTTAACGACTTAAAGGCAAATTATTACTTTAGTAATAATTTGGGGGATGTGGGAAAAATTCAAGATTAAAAGGGGATTTGTTAAAATCTTTGTATGCTTTTTTCATCATGCGAGGTTACGAGAAAATGTGGGAAATAAAATTCAAGTAAAGAAATTCAGGGGGATTGTTAAATCTTAAAAAAAATAAAAATACAAAAAAATCGTTTAAAAAAGTACATTTATATATCTTAAATTATTCAATTTAAAGAATGGAAATCATTAATTTGGATGAAGGTGTAATTAATGCTTTGAATACTTTTACCAAAAAACCAATCAAAAAAATAGATAAATTCTGCACTTTTAAAAAACCATTAGTTATTGGGAGCGGTAATGCATTTCATGTGGGAAAGATATTATTTGAAGGAACAAATGCAGTTTTTGCAGATGAAAGTGATTATTTAAAGAAATTAAAAGATATTGATGGAAGTGTTATAATTTCTTCTTTTGGGGGAAAACATGCACCAAAAATCGCTAAAAAACTCAAAGAAAAAGGGATAAAAATAGTATTATTAACAAATAATCCAAATGCAATTGCAAAAAAATATGCAGACAAAACATATATTTTCCCTGAAAATCCTGAACCTTACACTTATAATATTTCAACATATCTAAGCATGATTTTTTCTAAAACAGGTGAAAATCCAACAAAAATTTTGAAATTTATTCAAGAAAATTCAAAAAAAATACCAAAAGATTTGAAAAAATATGATGCATTTTACATAATAATTCCGGAAAAGTTCTATCTTGCATCAAACATGCTATTAACAAA
This sequence comes from Nanobdellota archaeon, assembly GCA_013329055.1. Taxonomy (GTDB): domain Archaea; phylum Nanobdellota; class Nanobdellia; order Pacearchaeales; family GW2011-AR1; genus GW2011-AR13; species GW2011-AR13 sp9966u. The sequence continues at coordinate 10,061 of DUKY01000009.1, read as the reverse complement.
ATTTGAAGAACTTTTCGGGTCAAAAATCTCAGCACGAGTTTTCACATTTGAACATACAAAACATGCAGAAACAATTGTAAGTTCAAATACAGAACTTTTTATTAGTTTAGGACAAAAAAACAACATTTTCGGTAAAAATAGACTAAATTTATCCCTTCCAAAAGATTTGAATTATGCGGGATTTATTGCATATTCCTATTACTTAATAGGTCAAATCCAAAAGCAAAATAAACCATACTTTAAGCAAAATATCAAAGAATATATAAAAAAAGCATCAAAAATGTTTGGACAAAAGATTAATTTGATTGTAAGTTCTAAAAAATAGAATTTTTATGGAGAATTTTAATAATTAAGATTTTAATGGCTTAAAGGTGCAGATATTGCAAAGCAATGAAGGGGCAAGTAACTTCGTGGTAGAAACGATAATCCAATGAGAAGGTGAGGGAATTAAAATTCAAGTAAAGAAATAAAAAAGTGTGTTTAATAATAAAATTTTAACTGCTTAAAGGGAAATTTTTGTTTACAAAAATTTTGGGGATGTGGGAAAAATTCAAGATTAAAAAGGGATTTGTTAAAATCTTTAACACACTTTTTTAAACAAAGAAATGGGGGAATTTATTAAAATCTTTAATACTAACCAAGGGGTTTACATTCTATGTGGCATCCAAGAAGGCTCATAATGATGCCACCCTTCAATGTTTCGAGGAAGTTCAAAAGGAACCAAGGGGTTCCTTTTATCCTAATCAATCAATAGCGACGCACCAATAATCCCCGGATTCTCAAGAGTAGTCCATTTAATAGGAGTTTTTCTAGGAATAAATGAATATTTCTCAACCTTTTTCTTAACCTCTTCAATAAAATATTTTCCGGAATCACGAACCCCTCCACCAATAAAAACTGCCTCAGGATCAAATGCAGAGATAAGCGAAGCAATCCCCTTGCCAAAATAATCTGTACATTCATCAAGAATTAATTTTGATTTTTTATCATTCATTTTAACAAAATCACGAATCAGCAATTCCTTGCCAAATTCTTTTTTTATCCTGGCACGAGTTTTTTTCCAAAGAGTTTCCCATTGTTCATCTTGAATATACATATGCCCAAATTCAGCACCATACCCCATACCACGATAATCTTTTCCGTCAATAACAATCCCACCGCCGATTCCAGTGCCAACAGTTATCAAAAGAAAATTTCTTAATCTTGAACCTTTTTTAAGTTCAGCAATGGTAAAACACTCAGCATCATTTTTTATTTCAACTCGCTTATGATATTTTTTCATAAGATACTTTCTTAAATCAAAATTTTTCAATACCAAGTTTGGAGCATTTTTTATTACACCTTCTTTTACAGGACCTGCAATTCCAATACCAATACCTTTAACATTTGAAGAATTAAATCCGTCTATAAACTCTACAATTTTTTCAAGAAATTCTGCTTTTGTCTTCGGAGTTGGAATACTTGCATACTTTAAAATCTGATTATTTTTCATTAATGCAGAACGCATACTAGTCCCCCCAATATCAAAAACAATCACCTCATCCCTCATGAATCTAAAAACAAAAATTAATTTATATAGTTTATGCAATGAGGGAAAAAGAGTTTTTAATAGAATAAAAACTTAAAAAATTACATTTTTAAACAAATTTTAATTATTTTAATAAAATCTCAATTATGAAAACTTTTATAAACTAATCTTCTCCCTAATTTACTATGGAAAAATTTACTAAGATGTAAATTTTAGTATTTTTCACATCCAAATAAAAAACAAAAAATTTGAAAAATGACAAAAGGAAAAGTATTACAATTTAGACGTGGAAAACAAACAGTTCATGAAAAGCACTTTTTAATTGAAATTGAAGGGATAAATTCAAAAGAAAGTGCAGAAAAATTTGTTGGAAAAAGCGTTGAATGGAAATCACCAGCAGGTAAAATTATCATGGGTAAAGTTTCAGCACCACATGGAAATAAAGGTGTAATCAGAGCAATTTTCGAAAAAGGCTTGCCTGGTCAGGCAATCACAACAGAGGTAAACATAAAATGAATCTAGAAAGAAATTTTTATTGCCCGTATGTTGATGATATAGACTGCCCAGATACACGAAAATTAATTGACTTAGGTGAAAATGCTCCAAATTATGAAGATTTATTAGATCAAAAAACAGAATTATGTCAATCAGCGTCTTATGATTTCTGCCCGCATTATAAAGGACTTCAGGAAAAAGTTAAATTACAAATTAAATTAGGCCAGATGAAGATCAAATAAAATGGTAACACTAAGAAAAGCAAGTGCATATTCAAAAAGATTAGTTACACCTTATACACGTGTAAGTAAAAAGAAACATAAATCATATATTAAAACAGTTCCACCTCAAAAAATTGTTAAATTCTCAATGGGTGACGAAAAACTTTTCAATAAAGGTAAATTCCCACATCATTTAATTGTTACAATGAAAGAAGATGTTCAAGTGAGACATAATTCACTTGAAGCATGCAGACAGTTTATTAATAAAAAGTTAGAAAAAGAATGTGCAGGTCAATATGTATTCAGAGTTATACCATACCCTCACCATATTCAAAGAGAAAACAAAATGCTTACTGGAGCAGGTGCAGATCGTATGCAAACAGGAATGCAGTTATCATTTGGTAAATGCATGGGTAAAGCAGCAATTTTAAAAAAAGGCAATCCAATTTTCTTTGTTGGAGTTTCAAACGATAAGCAATTAGCTTTTGCAAGAAATGTAATAAAACAAATTAAACCAAAATTACCAGGTACAATCAAAATTGAATATAAAAAAGCTGAACAAGTTACTGCTTAATCAACAAATTTCTTTACCGTCGTTTCGACATTCTAAACCAATAAGATTTAATTTGAGATTTTTATCTAAACATCTTAAAGCATAATCTCTTAATTCATCATACACATGAAAACAATGGTTACTTTTTTTAAAAAGAAACTTTAATTCATTCCCTGGAAAAGAATGTTCTAATCCAATATCAACCTGGCCAATACCGTCATTTAAAAGTTCTTCAGGTTCTTTTAAAACACCAAGAAGACTATAAATCATAGTATGCCGGTCAGCAATAACCAAAGCTTTTTTTCGAGAATTTTTTGTTTTTTCTAAACCCTTTAAAAGTTCAGAAGATAATCTTAAATCAACCATCCCCGATGAAAATCCATTTTTTATTGGAGAAAAAATTTCAGAATAATAACCTAAATTTTGTAACTTATTAACAGCAGTCAAAACATGTAAGGCTCCAACAGACACAACACAATAATTATTTATAGGATTTAAATTTTCAATTAACTTTTTATCCCGAATATAAACTTCAGTTTTTATGCTATTCATAAAATTAATTTCTTTAAAAGTAAAACCTGTTTTTTCAAATGAGATATCATTTCCAACAATTTCTTCTAAATATTTTTTAATATTTACAACCATTTAAAATTCAAATAAAAAAGAAGTTTATAATTATTTAGAAAAAAATATTATTATTAAGATTATATCGCGAGGGGGGGATCGTATGTTTTTCCTGACTGGACTATTTAACTAGTTTCCTAGCATGACTTATAAGATTATTCCTCCTATAAGTTTCATATAAGGGCAAGAAGTGAAATAGTTTTAAATATTTTGATTTTATTTTTTCAATCCTTCTTGATTTTGGACCCAGAAATTAATCAAGAAATCTCTCTCTTATTCTTTAATTTTAAAAATATTCTCTGAGAATATATCATATCTTTTTTCACTTTCAAAAATTATATTAATTACACATAAAACAAAATCTTCGGTTTCCAGAGTTTCTGTGCGATAAATCCTATATGTTTTGAATTCAAAATCAGAGTTATAATTATTATCATATGCAATCCAAGGAGAAAAAGAATCCAATATCTTATTTGAAGTTTTTTGAGCACCTATGACACAAAAATTAGAATGAAGAGTTTCTATTGGGGCATCTGGCAAAGTCTGATTTATGTAATATTCCAAGTTATTTTTGAATTGTCCCAAATCAAAATTTCGCCCTAATTTCATGGAGATTATTTCTTTTTTATTGGGAACAACTTCAAATCCCTTACTCCTTTGATCTTTTTGGAAATAGTTAATAAGGTCTATATAAGAATGATGATAATTAAAAAAATAAGTAATTATTTTCGATTTCTTTGAACTTAAATTTTGTTGAAATAAAAATAGGGCATCCTGTTCTGCGACAAAAACGGAGAAAGTTCCTTCCTCATTTAGTTTTTCAAGAATTTCTAAGTCTTTTATCCCAACTTTCTGGATATTTTCTTTATTGATATTCCAAAAAATATTTTGGGTTGAATAAGAAGATAAAAAAGATTTTAAAAAAATTTGAAAAGAACTATTTTTGAGATCCCATGAAACTTTTAATGTTTCATTCATATCTTTCAAGTTTAAATTATTAAAACTTGTATCTGGAATATAATAATGAAAAAATACTGGTTTGTTCAATTTATTTTTTATTTCTATAAATTTTTTTTCTATTCTGTCCTTTCCAATAAATCCTGAAAAAATCATTTTGTCTTCCATCGTTTAAAGAATATAACTATTTTTATAAATCTTGTTTGTTAATTAGATGTATGGAATTATTTAATTGGAAATTAAAAGAAGAGGATTTGCATGAGTATATCATTTCAGCATATGAGTCAAAAGGATACAAATGTACTAATTTTCATGATAGTGGAGCTAGTGTTGAGGGAGGAGTGGATATACTTGCAGAAAAAGATAATGAAAAGATAGCTTTTTGCGTTAAAATCAAACCCATAAAATCTGATGCAGATCAATTAAAAAAATTTTATGAAACTCCTTTTAATAAAAAAATGTATGTTTTCGTTAAGGATCCCACTAGACCATTTTATGATGAATTATCAAATTATCCTAAAATAGAAATTTTAAATTCTAAAGATTTAGATTTATTATTTAAGAACACCAAAGTTGAAGAGTACCTTAAAAGATATTTTTACTCCCATAATCTATTCAGAGAGATAGAAAAAATAATTTTTATTCTTCATTCATCAAAAGGATGTAAAAATGACAATCTGGATGTTTCAGATTTCAATTTGCTTTGGGAACTTAAGGATAGAGTTGTTTCTTTTAATAAATCTTCACAAACCTTGTTTGATATGAATAATATCCGATTTAAATCTGTATATGATGACCCAGAAAATAAGATTCTTTTTGAATTGATAGACCATTTAGAAGAATGTTTAGAATATCTAAAAGAATATGCAGAAAGATTAAGAGTTCAATTTGAAGAAGTTAAAAAGAAGAACCCAGCAATTTTATCTTATTTTTGGATGGTGTGCAAACCAAGAAGCAATTGGTTTGAACTTTTAGGTCCATTAAATGATTTACCTTCAAATGAAATTCCTAGAAGATTCTTTCATTTTTTCTTTAAAAGAATGCCATCTAGTTTTACATATGGGCTTTTAATTTGGATTTTAGAAGAAATGCAAGATGTTGCAGAAGGGCTTGAAGATGGTGTTGATTGGACTCTTCAAGATATATTAAATAAAGAAAAATAAATGACCTTACAATAATCCTTAAAAGAATAAAATTCTTCATTTTTTCATAATATTTCATGTTTCACCAGAATTTCTTGCATTATGGTCTTCACTTGTGGGTATGTTGATAGTAATAATTTTATTTTTACAATTAAGACATCAAAAAAAATTATTGTGACTTGAAAGATTCAATAAAGTTCCTGCCCCTCTTGCCATTTTTCTCTTTTAGAACATTCAATCATAGTTCCATATAATTCAAAAACTCAATAAAAATTTTCCAATCATCCTTTCTAATTCCATTTTGATTCTTTGAAAAGTGTGTTTCTTTCCACCTTTCCCATCTTTCTTTGTTTTTGTATGGATCTCTCTTCATATTTTTGCAATCAGTCTATTTTTTATAAATATAGTGAAAATAGCCACGACGAGAAAAAAGTATTAATAGCGAGGGTGGGATTTGAACCACACGACCTCCGGGTTATGGGCCCGACGAGCACTCCAGGCTGCTCCACCTCGCTATGTTTATTAGATAAGTCTTTTTGCTTTTAAAACTTGCTATATACTCAAAATACCATAATCTTAAAAATATTTGAGTCTTTTGTTTTATATGGGTAATTTAGAAGAAAATCTCGGAAATCGTATGTACGGAATTATGGATCAGGAGAATTTTTTGACCAGAAAAAGATTGATTCCTAATATGACTTTACAATTGTTAAAATTAAAAAATATTAAAAATAAGATTGAAACTGAAAAAGAGAATTATGATATTAAACTAAGAAGAGACTTTCATGAATGCACAAGAGAGTGCAGAAGATTAGTTGATGAATATGAAATGTATTTAAGCAGCGAAATAATTTATTTAAAATCTGTTTATTCAATTACAAAAAAAGAAATTGAAGAAGCTTATTTTAATCGTTATAATGGCGGGGAAGAATTAATTGTGGGATTATGTGCACATGCTTCTTATTTAGGTCAAAATTTAAATCTTTCAAAAAAAAGTATTAGAACTGGAAGACTAAAACAATCTGAATTAAAAAGAATAAAGTAAATTTAATGAAACTGAATATTTCTTTTGCAGATAAATGTTATTTGAAATTAAAAGAGGTTCCAATGGGAAAAATCACAACTTATAAAGAACTTGCTCATGCAATTAATTCTAAAGCTTATCGTGCAGTTGGAACAGCAATGAATAAAAATCCTTTTGCTCCAGAAATTCCATGCCATAGAGTTGTAAATTCAAATGGAAAAGTTGGAAAATTTGCAAGTGGAACAGAAAATAAAATAAAAATCCTTAAAAAAGAAGGGATTCAAATTAACAAGGGTAAAATTGAAGATTTTGAGAATAAACTCTATAAATTTTCTTAATTTTAAATACTGAAAATTAAATAATTCTATAATTTTATAAAGATAAATGAATAAGTTATTTAACTTATGAAAATTTTGAATAAACTAATAATCGGGTTTATTTTTATAGCAATCATAATAATTATTTTTTTAATTTTTAGAGGAAATGAAGATTCTTGGATAAAAAATGAAAAAGGTATTTATGTAAAGCATGGAAATCCTTCGCAAATACCTGATGATGCTCTTAAACAACAGGATTTAATAAACAAAACTTTAAAATTATATCAGCAAGAAAACTTGAAAGGAATTGAATTTTTTAGTCAATGTCTTGGGGTTATTGATGGTTATGCTATTGATGTAGTTCATGTTCCAAGAATAGAAGAAGATAATTTAGCGGAGAATCAGTGTGATTCTTTTAGAAGCAGAGAAGTGTTGCATTTTATTGAAATAGATCAAAATGGTAATATTGTGAGAATTGTTTAACTTTTTTTAATCATTACACTAAATGTTGTATATCCTGAATTTTGTTAAAACTCCTGCAAGAAAGTTATATGGCTTACAGCCATATAAAACGCCCCCGGCAGGCTCAGAGAATCAAAGATTCTCTGGGACATTCAACTTACAGTGCAATTGAAGTAATTGAACCTGTGGAAATATTCTTAAATTTTGTTAAAACTTCTGCAAAAAATAAAACATATCGCAAAAGCGATATGTTATTACGCCCCCGGCAGGAATTGAACCTGCGAGCCCGTGAAGGCCTCGGTTAGCAACCGAGTGCAATAACCACTATGCGACGGAGGCATAAATAACTGAAAATTTTTCAGTATTTAAAATTAATGATTAGAAAAAATTGAGTTATTACACGTGCAATGAACACTACCTACAAAATCTTTAATTCTGAGGTCATGTGAAGACACGACTTAGATTTTGGAGGGACAGAAATTTCCAATTTCTGTATGCGATGGAAAAATCAAAAAAACATAACAACAATCCTTAAAAATTCTTAAACATTCAGCATTTCATGACAATCAAAGAAATAATAAAAAAATTCCCCTCAGAAAAAAATCTAAAAACACAAACAAGACCATATTTTAATCATTCTATAGAATTTAAAAAAAATTTTAATGCAGAAGAAAGAGCAGAAATGCTCGAAAAAGCAGGATTAAACGTTTTCTTTTTCCCATCAGTTGGAATTACAGGATGCGACTTCTTATCAGACTCAGGAACAACAACAATGACAAACGAACAATGGGCAGCATTACATCAGGGAGACGAATCATACGGATCAAACAGAGGATATTTCATCCTAATGCAAAAAATAAGGGAAATATTTGGAGAACAATTTTTTAACGAACCATCAATTGAAAAACCAAACGCATTCATTTTCCATCAAGGCAGAGCCGCAGAAAATGCACTATTCAGAACAATCGGACAACTAAGCAAAAACCAAACAATCCCAAGTAATGGGCACTTTGACACAACACAAGCAAACATAGAAGCCAACCAAATAAAAGCAATCAATTTATTCTCTTCAGAACTAAAAGACCCAAATTCAACCAGCCAATTTAAAGGAAATATGAATACTGAAAAACTAAAAAAATTAATCCAAGAATCAAAAGAAAAAATACCATTAATCTACCTAACAATCACAAATAATACAGGAGGAGGACAACCAGTCTCACTAAAAAATATAAAAGAAGTTTCAGAAATAGCCCACAAAAATAACATCCCATTTTTCTTAGACGCATGCAGATTTGCAGAAAATTCATGGTTCATAAAAAATTACGAAGAAGGACAAAAAAATAAATCAATAAAAGAAATAATAAAAGAAACATTCTCTTATGCAGACGGATTCACAATAAGTTTCAAAAAAGACGGATTAGCAAATATGGGAGGAGGACTCTTTATAAAAAACACAGGATTATTCATGAAAAAATATCCGCAAATTCCGGATGAACTAATGAACTACCAAATATTAACAGAAGGTCACCCAACATACGGAGGACTTTCAGGAAGAGACATAATGACACTTTGCGTAGGATTAGAAACAATAACCAAAGAAGAATATTTAGATCATAGAATCAAACAAGTCCAAGACTTTGGAAAATCACTTCAGGAAAAAGAAATCCCAATATTAACACCCGTAGGAGGACATGCAATTTATCTTGACGTAAATAAATTTTTCCAAGGAACAAAAATGAAACCGGAAGATTTTGGAGGGATAGGATTAACAGCAGTATTACTAGCAACATATGGACATCGAGCCTGTGAATTAGGAAACTTTGCATTTGGTTCATATAACCCAAAAACAAAAGAAGAAAAATTTCCGGAAGTAAACTTTGTAAGATTTGCAGTCCCAAGATTAAGATACGAAAAAAAAGATTTAGATTCAGTAGCTGAAAGCTTAAAAGAATTATACGAAAAAAGACATTTAATCCCGCCGATAGAAGTAATTTATGGAAAAGAACTTTCATTAAGACACTTTAAAGCAAGATTCAAATTTAAAAAATAAATTAACATATTCCAGAATAGATAAGCTTATAATCTAAATCTTTATTTCAAAAATTATGATAGAAATAATAATTTTAAAATTCACATTAATATTCTTAATGGCATTTTTATTTGGGATAGAAAGACAACTCTCACATAAACCAACAGGTTTTGGAACATTTATTTTTGTCGCAGTAGGTTCTTGTGCATTAGGATCAATGTCAATGGATATTTCTGCAACTAACGCATTAACAATCGTCGGAGGAGTTGTAACAGGAATCGGTTTTTTAGGAGCAGGAGCATTAATAAAAACAACAGACAAAATTTTTGGTTTCACAACAGCAGCAAGTATTTGGATTTTCGCAATCATCGGTTTATGCATAGGATTTGAAGAATATATCCTCGGAACAGTTACTTATTCTATACTTTGGCTGGTAATTATAACAGACAAAATCTTAGAATCAAAAGGAATAGGTTCTTATCAGAAAAAACTTATAATCAAAACAAAAAGAATAATAGAAAAAGATGAAATCTTATACATATTCGGAAAACATAAATGGAAACTTCTTTGTTTAGACATTGACAAAAAAAAGAAAAAAAGCACAATAACCTATTTAATCTCTTGCCCAAGAAAACAAATAAATTCTTTAAAAAATGTATTAGTTTCAAAAGATTGGATTGAAGGATTTACAATTGAATAAAAAATAATA
>DUKY01000020.1 GCA_013329055.1 Nanobdellota archaeon | reverse complement strand
AAAATATTAAAGATTTAGTTGGTTTAGAGAAAATGTAAAAATCCATTCCCATGAATTTTTATAATTTTAATCTTTTCTCTGAGGATTATCTCTAAAATAATTTGATGCTTTACTAAAATCTTCTGGTCCAATAAATTTATTTTCAGGAAATATTTTATTCATTTCATATTTTTCTATTTCTCCTTGTTCTTGCTTAAATAATTTTTCATAAACTTCAAAAATTGTTGTCTTAGAATCAAAATCAATGTAATTTCTTTGAGATCCAACTCTTAATTTTCCATCAACATTTTTTAAAATTTGATCTTTCAACCCTTCTCTTTCTAAAGAGTTCAAAGCATCAATTAATCCATTTTCTATTTTTTGTTGATGTAATAAATAAAAATCTCCCCATTTTAATTTCAATTCTTCTGCTTTTTTTAGTGATTCTCTTAATTGTTCATCATAATTAGAAAAATTCATCCCATAACATCCATCCATAAAAACTTGTTGCATATTTGAATATAATTTCGCCAAAACTTCTAATTTTTTTGTTTCCATAATATTATATCTTTGATAAATATATAAAGTTTTTTATGAAAGTTTCATTCTCCTTAACTTTTATAAATCCACAAAACATTAAAGATTTATGGGTTTTATACGTAGTATTTTATTAATTGGTGTAAGTATTTTATTATTTTTATCATTATTTATTGGAAATATTTTTTTGACTTTATCATGGTCACTTGAATATGAAACAGTTAAACCGCAAATGATTAGTTTAGTTGAAGATTTGGCAAATAATGAATTAGGTTTATTTGAAAGTGTTAATAAAAATTTTTATTTAATGACAACTTATTGCCAAAATAATTCAGAGTATGTTTTTGCTCAAGAGGATTATACATTCGTAATACCTTGTGAAAAAATTTCATTAGGTCCTGAAGAAGTAATTAAATATGGCGTAACAAATTTAGTAACACAAATTTATTATCAAGAATATGATTGTAATTTTTGGGATTGTGTTAAATTAACAGATAAACCTTTTGTTTTAGTTTCAGAAAAAGCTAAAGATTATTGGAAGAGTAAATTTTATTTTGTTCTAATGATTACAATTGGTTTAATCATCCTGAGTTTTTTATTAACTGAACAAAAATCGAATTTTACAATTATTTTAGGAGGATTAATTATTTTTTCTTCTTTGCCATTTATGAAAATTAATTCATTATTAACTCTTATTTCTCCTGAATCAATTATGAATTTTTTACCAATATTTTTTATTAGATCATATAATGTTTTTTTAATTATGTTTATTATCGGTTTAGGAATTTTAATACTAGGCATTGGATTAAAATTTGTTTCTATTGGATTAAATTTAACTAATTTTTTCTCAAAAATTCAGGAGACTGATTCAACAAGTTTAAAAAAAGGAGATTCAGATATTCCTAAAGTAGAAAATATGACTAAAGAGGAAATAACAAAAATAATTAAGGAAGAAGTAAATAATACAAAAACTAAAAAGAAATCTAAAAAATAAAAATTATAAATAAGTTTTATTAAAAATGATCATCATCACCAATAAGAGGACCATTCAAAATTCTGAATTTCTTTTTTGTATTCCAAATTTTAATTAACTCTTTAAAATTCTTGTCTGGTTTTAACATTAATTTAGCTAATTCATCAATCTCTTTAAAATCTTTTTCTGTTAATTTTTCAAATTTATTAAATATATACATTGGTTGTTGAAGATATAAAATCTCATTATTCATCAAACAATGAAAATCATGCATCATTGCTCTTATTGCAGCTTTAAGACCATTTTCTCCTCCTGCAATAACAAATTTTTCAGGATTTAGCTTATTATTACGAAGACCTAACCAAACTTCTGCAGCCCAATCAAACCTTTCTTCAGAAATATCATATTGATCAAAATTTAAAAAATCAAAAAATCCATCAGCGTCAATAGTAACCCATATTTTTCGCTTTTTATCCCAATACTGATTAATCCAATGATCCCCACTAGTTTCAGAAAAATAAGGAACAAATCCGGAACGAACTCTGCAAGGAATACCTTTAGATTTTAAGATTGATGCAATTAATATGGCAACATATCTACAAGTAACAACAATTTTATCCTCAACTTTTCTATCTTCTTTGAACCCTCTGCTATCTAATCTTAATAATTCTGCTATCATTGAAATAGCATTTGGCAATATATCATCGTCACATCTTAATCTATACCAAGGGAATTTATTCATATCTCCATATCTTAAATCTTCATTAAAATTTTTATTACCATCTTTAAGAGTCACACGATGAATAATTTGATGGCTAATTAAATCTCCCAGTTCTTTAACATTATCAGGAAGATTTTGAAGAAATTTTTTATAACATCCAGGGTTTGTAAATGTGCTAAATTTTAAATAATGGTTTAAGATTTCTTCATCCATTAAATAAATAAAATCTTAATCTATATAAATTTTTTTAACAATGTAAAAAGTTATAAATGAGTTTTGTTATCAATTATTATGTGCAAACAATGTGAACAAAACCCAGTATATGAATTTACAAACAAGCGAAAGCTTTGCAAAAGTTGTTTTATTAAATATTTTGACAAAAAAGTTCTTTATATTAATAGAAAATTTGATTTAATCAAATCAGGAGATATTATAGCATATAAAAAATCTAATGATGTTAAAGACGTGGTATTAGAAGATATTTTAAAGATTTTTACAAATAGAGGGATGATAAAGGTTGTTAAATTACCTTTCAAAGATGCAACTAAAGTTGCTATTTCTTTTAATATTGATATTGAGTCTGATATAATTATAAAAACAATTATTAACGGGAAAGGTTCAAAATTACATGAATCTTTTCCTAAAATCGGCAAAATAATTAAACCCCTTTATTTATTTACAGACAAAGAAATCTTGCTTTATGCAAAAATTAAAGGATTAAAATTTAAAGAGAAAAAAATTAAGAAAGATAAAATCACTGATTTTATTAATGATTTGGAAATTAAACATCCTGAAGTTAAAAGAGCTATTGTTAATAGTTTGTTAGAGATAGAAGATGCTCTGTAGAAAGTAAAAAATAATTTTTGAATTTTATACTAATTTCTTGGAAATTCAAATATTTTTAAGGGCGGGTCTTTTTGCTTTAGCAAAAATTTATAGAGGGGATTTATAAAATTTAAAAACAAAAAATAAAACTTTCTACAAAGCCGATAGAATAAATTAATCGAAATTCAAATAGTTAATACGAATATATTCGTATTATAAAAATATTTATAAGCAATGAAAAACTATTATTCTTAATTAAATTTGAGGTGAATATGGTAAATAAAAAACACGTTTTGTTAAGTAGTTTTTTACTTGCTGCATTTGTACTTATTATTGCCGGCTTGTACTCTATGGATTTTACTAACGCTGAAAAATCTGAAGCAGTTCAAAGTTGGAGTAATGGATTTCCAAGTGGACCACATTTTAATTTGAATATACATGGAAAAAGTGATGCTTTTGCATGTAATCCAAGTTCTGATGGAAGTTCAATTTTTGTGAAAGAGTATGGATATTCTGAGATTCAATATATTATGAATAGAAAATCTTCTCTTTCAGAATTATCTGTAATTGATCCTTGTGCAATGGGTGAAAGTGATCCTGCAAAGATTCAATTACCTAGTGGAAAATACCAAGTATATGCAAGAGTCCTTGGAAAACCGGGCAACCAAAAAACTGGTGAAGAACGAAGTGTTGTGTTTTATCCAAAAATAGTTGATGCCTGTAACGATAATGAAACAGCTCCAATTGATGGCTTTGATAGCTTTATTGATTGTAGTGCTGAATCATTAATGGAATTAGGAGTTGTTACAGCAAATGGTGCATTTACTTTGGATGAAGCAAAACTTACAAGAATTGCACCTGTAAGAGGCAAAAATCAGGCACAACCTATAACCGATATGTTTTATTGGACAGGTTATGCATGTGATGATTTGTATGATACCAATAACGATGGTGAGATTACAATGGATGACCTTGCAGGTATTGATTTCAATAATGATGGAGCCTTCAATACAGAAGACTTGAATTATTATTTAGAATTCAACTGCCAATACTTCGATAATGCATGGGTTTTTGATATTGCTGATTTGGTAGTATATGGATGGGATTATTATAACCAAGGTACAAAAATAGTACAAGTAAGATTTTATCCGGAAAGTACAACAGTATATAGTTAAAAACTAAAATTTATTTTTTTTATTTTTCTTTTTTTATATTTATTGAATGAATTTTCATAATTCTATTCAGATAATTTTTTATGAAATTCTATTGCAGGACTTAAGAATTTTGAAGGGCTAAGTGCAATACCCACATGACCGGTTTTATGCTCGACAATTTCTACTAAATCTGAAAATTGAGCAGGAACTCTGGCACATTCCGGTTCAACTAAATTATCCAGTGTTGAAATATTTAATTGACAAGCTTTAAGATATTTACTAATATCTCTAAAATTTAATTTTTGATTAAATAATTTTACAGGTAAATCTCCTTGTGAAGTTACAGAAATAGCATAAGATAAATCTGCAGTTTCAATTATTTTTTTCGGTAAATCAATTTCTTTATATGAAGCTAACCATCTATTAAATGCTGCCATGGTGTTTGATATTTCACCGGTTTTTCGAATCATTTGAAGATCTTTTAAAAAGGTTGAAAAAGGTGATTCAGTAGTCATACTTTTCAATCGATATAATGCACTTACTGCACTCCCATCAATTATTTTATTTCCATTTGATAAGATTCTTGTTGCATATTTTAAACTTTTAAATGAATCAGGAAGATCCATAAGATATTTATTTATTCCGGTACTTTTAGTTCCATCCATTGGTGAAACAAATGTTATTAATGCATCAACTTCTTTTTCAAGTTTTCCTGAAAGACAACTTAACATTGCAGTAAATCCCCCTTGACAATAACCAGCTAATGTTACCGGACTACCATGTTTTTTTAATAATTTTTGACTAAACTCTTTTGTTTCTTCACATTCATTTTCAAGAAACATTGTTTGTACAGAGGGGGTTTTTAAAATTGGTTTAATAATTCTAATATAAGTAGGTATTCCATTATTTGCAAGTTCATGCACAAAACTTTTTCCTTCATTAGGTAAAAATGCTAAAATATCATAACCTAAAACATAAGGTGGGATAATCAATAAAGGTTTTCCTTTTATTTCTATTCCTTCTTTATTAGGTAAAACCTGATAAAAATCAAAACAATTTGTTTCATAATCATGATTATATTTTCCGTTATCAAAATGAAATCCAAAATCTTTTTCAATCTCCTGAATTTTTTTTGGGAGGGTCTTAACAATTAGATTAATCAATTTACTTTCTTTTTTAAAAAATTCATCAATTCCCTCAGACCTTGCAATTTCTACAGATTGATTTAAATATTGCAAATAATCTCTTAAAGATCCATTAAAACTTTGAGCTAATAAATCATAGGTTAAAGTATTTAATTTAATAAACTCTGAAGGTGAAAGATAAGTTGGATGTGTTAATTGCTCTGAAATAAATTTTGCAGTTAATGGTGTAATTAATTCTTGAAATGAATTATTATAATTTATTACACCTTGATTAAAAGAACTCAAATAATCAATTTGATTTTCTAGCATATTAAATCAACTAAAAAAAAATTTATTTTATTAATAAATTTTTTTTCAATTGCCCTCATCATATAATTGCTATGATTTTACTATTTATAAAATTTTATATGTTTTATTACATTGTTACCTTAAAGGTTGGTGAGTAGTATAAAAAAGGTTAAAAATGGTGAAATTTTAAGATGAGTATGACAATTTGTATTTCAGCAATAGCAAAAGATGAACAAAAGAAAGAAGTATTAGTATTTTCAACAGACCATATGGTAAGCACATCAGTAGGGCAATTTGACCATAAAATAAAGAAATATAAGAAATTGAATAATGCAATTACTATGCTTTCAGGAAGAACACTTCTTTTTGATGAATGTATCAAAGGAGTTAAGAAAGAAGATACTTTTTCTCAAATAAAAGAAAGAATATTTAGAAATATGAAATCTATACGGAATGAAGCCATAAGGAACGAGGTTTATAATAGATTTAATATAAATTCTGATTTTGTAACAAATATGATTAATCAACCAATACAAAACCCCATAGCAAACAATATTCTTGAAACTATCTCTGGATTTAACTTAGAAACTTCTATAATGTTAATTGGATTTGATGAAAATAATAATGCTCAAATAAGTGAAATAAATGAAAATGGAATGATTGATTTTAGGGATATACAATTTCATAGTATTGGCTCTGGAACAGTTCAGGCATTAAATACTCTTTTATTTCAAAGACAACATTGTAATGAAAGGTTATCTTCTACAATATATAATGTATTTAAGGCAAAGAAAAATGCCGAAGTATCTGAAGGAGTTGGTAAAGAAACAGAAATATTAATCCTTAAAAGTTCTGGAGAGTGTAATGAAATTTCTGAAGATGATATTCAAACAATGGTTAAAATATATGATGAGGAATTGGAGTATGGAAAAAACCATAAAGATTTAAATAATATAAATCCCTTAAATAAATGTGAGGTATTAGAAGATGTTAATTAATAAACAAAAGGTTATTTCTGAAAAAAAGTTTGTTGGGGAAATTAGTGAGCAACTTAAAAATAAATTAAAAGAAAATAAATTTATTGCTTACAAGGTTTATGATGTAAATGAACAAATAAGAAAGAAGATGATTCAAGAATTAAAAGAGGGAAAATTGAAACTTCCTGCTTAGTTTTTCTTACTCAAATTTATCAACTCCAACCATTTATTCTCACTTTTCAAATTTAAATTAGAAATAGCCAACTCATAAGGACAGCAGTTTAATGTTTTATTTTAATTTAAATACTAAGATTAATATTGTCATGCAACATACAAAACTTAAACCGGTAATAATTATTAATAAAAGGTCTGAAATTATTATTAAAGCATATAAAAATGAAACTCCTGTTGTTAATGTCCAAAGAAAATATGAACTTATATTAGCACTTGCTATTTTTTTGTTTAAATCTCTTATTGTTGGAAAATATGCTATAATCGAAATTATTCCTGTACATAAGTAGAGAAATGTTATTAAAGTTTTTAAAATTACCATTATAAAGATACATTTTTCGATATTTTAAATATTTCTCTTATATAAAAAGCGAAATTTATTTTAGATTATAAAAAAGAACCAATAAATTAATATATTTATTATCGTCATTGGAATACCTATTTTTGCAAATTCCAAAAAAGTTATTGTTTCTCCGGATTTTTTTTCTGCATTTTGAATGATTATAATATTACTTGCTGCCCCAAGAATAAGTAAATTACCTGCTATTGTACTTCCTGCAGCTAATGCCATCATTTCTGTTGTTGAGGCACCAGCATTTGAAAGAAGAGGCAAATATAATGCTACCAACGGAACATTTGAGATTAATTGACTTATCAATACGCTTACTGCTAAAATCATCGGTATAGAAAGGATATTGATATTTAAATTCGCGATTATTAACTGGAAAAATCCTGTATTCCAAACACATTCCATTAAAACAAACATTGAAGCAAAAAAGATTAATGTATGCCAATCTACTTTTTTTATTATAAAAATTCTTTTTTGACTAAAGATTAAAATAGGTAATGCCGATATGAGCGTTATATATACTAATTTAAAATCTATTGGTATATTTAGAAATGCTACAATTATTTTAATTAATATTAAAATTAATAACAAACCAAGGGAAATTTTTGATAAATATGCAAGGTTAGAATCCTTGATTGTTTCCGAAGAATGATTTAAAGAATTTTTATTAAACTGCTCTTTATAAAAAAGTTTTATTAATAAAAAAGCGGCAAATAAATTTATAATTGTCGGTAAAAATAAATATTTTAAAAAAGTAATAAAAGGGCTGTCAATATTTCCTTGTGTTGCAATTAAAAAGTTTTGCGGGTTTCCAATAGGGCTTAGAACACTGCCAATTGTTATTGCAAATGCTAATGCGATTAACAGAGCTTTAGGATTCATGTCATGTTTTTTAGCAAGAAGCAAGACCATTGGTGTTCCGATGATTGCTAATGTGTCGTTCATTAAAAGTGCAGAACCTAATCCCATTCCAAATAAAATAAATAATAATAATTGGTCAGTATTTTTTGCTTTTTTAAATATCTTATATGATAAATGTGAAAGATAACCACTTTCTTCAAGTGCAGTGCCAATTACGAACATGCTAAATAAAAATAACATTATTTCTAAATTAATAGATTTAAATGCGTCAAGAAAAGTTATCTGACCGGTTATTAAAACAGCTATTGCTCCAAACAACATTATTTGCCAAATTTGAAGTTTAATATTGCCGATTTGTCTTACAGCGATAAGTGTAAATACAATCGCTAAAATGATTATTGGTATTATCATTATTATCTTATACTTAGAATTATTTTATATACTTATTTAAATTAATTTTAAAAATTTACCATTTTTTGGATTAATAAACATCATAGTATTATTTTCTGCTAAAATTAATTTTCTTAATCCTTTTGAATCACTTACTAATTGAAAATCCGGATGATTAAACATTATACGTTTTAGTTTTGTATTCCAGATTGAATTATCTCTTTTAACATCTATTGCTAAAATTTCTTCCCATGTGGCAATGTATAAATTATTATTATCATGTGCAAATTCTATAAAATAATTAGGTTTAATATTAACTGACGAGCGTATTGATTCATTAGTTCTCCAATCTCGTCGAAATAAAAGTCCATTATAAGAATAACTTAATTGAAGGTTCGGAAAATGTATTGCTATGCTTGAACACATAAAAAACTTAATGTTATTTAAATTTATAAAATCTTATATGTTTTTGTATAATGATTATTTAACTCATGCTAGCAATTTTAAAAATTTTCTTTATTAAAAATAGAACGCTTTTGAAGATAATAAATTAAAAACCAATATTTAATCCAGTCCTTTCCTCCAGCATTACCTAAATTTCTATTCCATATGTTTCCGACTGCATCTAACCCTAAATGAATTAAACATGCTATTGCCACAAAAAAAATCGGAGAATAAAAAAAAGAAATCAGAGATAATATAAATATAAATTCAAAAGTATGAAAAATATGCAAAGCTTTTTGCGGGGATTGATAATTAAATTTTTTATATTTATTTATGGCAAAAAAATAATCTAATTTAAGTTTTTTTCTTCGAGGAATTTTCAGTTCAATTATATGGTCAATATCGATTAATACTGATACTAAAATAAATGTTATCGCTAATGGAAGATTTAATCCAAAAAATAAAGCGAGTATTACACCAATTACTAAATGAGTTATTGTATGCATAAATAGGAGAAAATTTTATTAATTAAATAATTATCGATTAGTTCTCCTAATACTTTTCAAAGATTAAACTATTCAATGAGATTATTTCTTATTTTCAATCATTCTATTGGTTAAATCATGAATTGGTTTTAATGAAACTTCTGTTCCACTTTCACCATTTTCTGAATAATCAAAAGGATCATCTAAATCTTTAATTAAAAAAATCATGTATATTACTAAGAAAGATACTACTAATGTGAAAAATACTGATTCATAGAATGGATCAACTTTTAAAATTAATAAACCTGTTACAACAAAAAAAGCTAATGTTTCAACAATAGCATATGCTGACTGAACAAAAGATAAATCACGAATGTTATCTACTCGGATTATCATTCTTCGAAGATTATTTTGTTCGTTTTTCATTCTTACAAGGAAACCTGCTTGCATCAAACTTTCAAATTCTGAAAAGTAATCATTCATATTATGCAATTTTTCAATCATATTTTTTGTTCTTTCTTTTCTGTAAAACCATTCATTTAAAGATTTTAAAAAATCTTTATAGTATACAATAAATTCTTTAGTTAATTTGTTCCCTTTATTTTTGTTTAAAATATATGCTTCATCGTAGATTACTTCTAAACTTACAGCCATTTCTCCGGGAATTTTTTCACTTTCTTTATAATCTGAAATAACTCCTGAGATTAAAAATCCGATAAGGAATGTAGTTGCAGCAATTAAACTTGTAAACAATGCATTTAGAGAAACAACTTCAAAACCATATCTATGAAAAAGTAATTTTAATACAAGAATTACAATTAAAAGTGGAATTATTTTTATCAATAAATGCCATTTTTTCATATCCGGTAATAATTTTTTAAATTGCATAGGATATAAAATTAATATTTTATATATAAAGTTTACGATTTTGTTATGTTAGAACCAATAAAATTTTTCAGTCAGAATTTCCAAAACATTTGTTCTCTAAACATATACATCTATCTATAGAAGGATATCCACATACAGAAGTAGTTCCAGATAAACCGCATGTGAATGTTACAAAATCAGGATTTGGTTGGGAATTTTTATTGGCACAAACAGGATAATATCCACAACAATTATGTTTATCAATAATTACACAATCAAAATCAACATTACATGAATAATTGATTTTAGGAACATTTATCCAATAAACAAAAATTCCAATTAAAATAACTGTTAAAATAACAATTAAAGCAACGTATAATTTTTTCATAATGATATTATATAATTCTATTATATAAGTTTTTGCAAATAGTTAAATCCTTTATGCATTTGATGATTTAGAGAAAACTCTTGCTATTTTAAAAGATTATAAATTGTCGTAACTTAAAAATAGCAAATAAATGAAAAAGTTTATAAATATTAATTATTTTATTAAATTATGAAGATAAAACAAACACTCGGAACAATTATATTGGCAGGAACAATTGGAATTGGATTAACTGGTTGTAAAGAAGTTAAAAAAGAAATTTCAAATGTTTTACATGAAGATGCAATAGTTATTACTAAAATTTATACTCCGTCAAGACATGATACTGATATTGAATTAAAAGCTATGAATCTAGTTGGTGAAGGAGCTGGTTCAATTAGTATGGATTATGATGGAGATTTAGGAATTGGCATAGAAGATGGATTACAAATAAGTTTTAGTGAAGTTCCTGAAAAATATGGAGTAGTTTTCAAATGTCAACATGGAACTTTTACAAGTCAGGGTTCTGATGAAAGACATAAAGAATTATATAGAAAATTACAAAATAATCAAGAAGTTGATGTAACTTATAAAGAAATTTATAGAACAACTTATGATGATATCGATGGTGATGGTAAAAGAGATTTAGTTGAAAAAGTTTTAACTGGATTTGATTTTTTGGATGCAAATCCTAAGGAAGAATAAAAAAGCGAATTCTTCAAATTTTTAATTTGATTATTTTTTTAATTTACCACTAATCCAACCTTCAGTTGCTCCAATTATAAACCAGAAAAAGAAAGCAAAAAGTAAATTTGCGAGTGTACGATTTGAAAATTTATAACAGAAAGTTTCAAATATTTGTTCAAAAGCTACTGAGGGTATAACTAACCAAAATAAGATATTAATTTTTCCAAGTGTTAATATAAATAAAATAATTCCTAAAACAATTAATATCGGAAAAATAATTATTCCAGAGAGAATCCAATCAGGGAATTTTTTAAAATTCATATTTTTTATAGATCAATAAAGTAATTTTAAGGCTTACTTTTAGGGGTTTTATGTGCTTCCATCGAGTTAATCGCCTCGCTTCCATTATAAAAAATTCTTTTAGAAATTTTTACAATTTTCTAAACAGGAAATTTAACGGATAACTACAAAAAATTTCCTGTAATACTCTTGTACTCATATTAGAGCAAATAACGGAGGAATGGAACATATTGGTGTGATTTATCAATATTCTTTATTTATAAAGACTTGTTAACTGGCAAAGAAAGATTTATAAACATATTATATTTCACCTAATAAGGTGAATTGAACTATGAATAAAATAGACACAATCTTAAGAGAAGCAAAGGGTAAAATCCTCACAAGAAAAGATTTTGATAGCCTGGCAACTAAGTATAAATTTGATAAAGATACATTAAGAAAAGTTATGCTAAACAAAGGCTACCTTATCACAATCTTTAGAGGGGTTTATTATTTAAAAGATTACGAAGAAAAAAAATTAAATTCTTTGAAATATTCTCCTTATGAGTTATTAGCTCTCGGCTTAGAAAAGAAAAATGTTAAGTGGTATTTTGGTTTGAATACTGCACTAAAGTTTCTTGGCTTAACTCATGAAGTTTTTCCAATAAACATAGTCATCAATGATAAATTTAATAGAATAAAGCCAATGAAAATCGCTGGCTCGAGTTTCTTTTTTATAAAATTAAAGCCTTCTTTGTTTTTTGATATAGATAAAGTGAATACAGGAAACAATATCTCGCTTTATTATAGCAATATAGAAAAAACTCTCTTGGATATGCTTTATCTTAAGAAAGATGTAAACCTAAAAGAGTATAAATTTAATAAATCGCTTTTTCTTAAGGAATCAAATAAATACAATAGAATAGTCAAAAAGAAAATAAAAGAGATGCTATAATGGAATTAGATAAAAACAAATTCAAGAACTTTCTTAATTCAGTTAAGGATAAAACAAATATAACTGCTCAAGAACTAATTGAAAAGGATTTTTACCTTAATATTCTTCTTTCAAAGCTTAATTTTGAAGAATATGTATTCAAGGGAGGAACTTGCCTGGCTAAAGCATATCTTGATTATTTTAGATTTTCAGAGGACCTTGATTTTACTTTTATTGACCAGAAACTTTGGGAAGGAAAATCAACTAAGAGTATAAAGAAAATTTGCAAGGAAAAAATAGATGCTTTAGGAGAGCAGATTGAGAAAGTGGGATTTAACTTTAAATTTGATAAAGCTGATAGAAACTTTGTTGAAATGGGGAACAATAATAAACTTGTAACTTTCAAAGTCTATTATGACTCAGTTTTAACAGGAAAACCTTCTTTTATCAAAATTCAAATTAACTTCTTAGAAAAGATAATATTTACCCCACAAACTAAAGAGCTAAATCCTTTAATCAAACCTAGCCAATTTACAAAAGAAGATCAAATTTACTTTAAGGAATTTCTTGACTTCTATAAAACAATAAGGATGAAGGTTTATGACCTTAAAGAAATTGTAACTGAGAAATTCCGTTCAATATTAACAAGAAAAGCCATCAAGTCAAGAGATGCAATTGACCTTTTATTTATCTATCAAAAGTTCAAGATAAAACCCCAAGACTTTCTTAAGGAAACAAAGGAAAAACTAATGTATTCAATAAACAGCTATGAAAAATATAAAGATAATCTTATTCTCGCAAGAGATAAACTTCAGATTCTTGAGTTTCAATATAATGAAGTCCGCCCTCTAGTAATAAAGCCATTTAATAAAGAGGACTTCGACAACTATGTCAAAGAGCTTAAGCCGTTACTGATTGAAATAGCTGAAGGGATAAAGTAATTTTAAGACTTACTTTTAAGGGTTTTATGGAATAATTAAATTAATAGATTTAATTATCTAAAAATTTATAAATCATTAATTTATTCGTATTTCAAGGAAAATAAAATGTCATTAATAAATAAGCTAAAAGTAGATGTGGGGGACTTAATTATTCTAAAAAATAAAGAAGGTTTTGATCGTGTTGGATATGTCGGAGATTATTCTGTAAATAAAGTAACTTTATCTAATGTATATACAAGATACGATAATGGAGAGATTAGATCTATGAGTTTTTTTAATCAAGCAACAAAAGAAAAAGTTTTAACTTTTCCTTTGAGATGGTTTGATTCATATGAGATTGTAAAAAAATACAATCCTGAAAAGGATTAAAATTTTCTGAAATATTTATTAAATAATTTATTTCTATTTTAAAAATAAGCTAAAATCCCAAATGTTCCGTGCATTATTGCTAAAGTAATTGAGATTATTGCCATTCGTGGATGCCATACAAAGGGTATAAAATGTATTCCTTTTTGATTTAATACTGCAATTGATGCGGTAAACAAAAATGATAATAAAGTTAAGATTCCAAAATACATAATTAAGGGTTTACCCAAAATTTGAAAATAAATAAGATTTTCTAGCATTATTTAATAAAAAGAATAATTATTATATAAATTTATCCCAAAGTAGGGATAAAGTTCAAAAACAAGTTTTAATTTTTTAATAAATGAAAAAATATATTTTGATTTTAGTTATGTTTTTTTTACCGATTATTAATGCTATTCAGATTACAGAAGTCGAATTGAACCCTTTAGGAGATGATAAAGGTAATGAATGGGTTGAATTATACAGTGAAGAAGAGGTTAATTTAACCGGTTATAAAATTGTTAATAATGATGGTGAAGAAATTAATTTAAATGGAAATTTAGAAGGATATTATGTTTATATTTTCGAAAAACAATGGTTAGATAATTCTGATGAAAAGATATTTTTATATTACAATAATGAATTAATTGATGAAACTGAAATTTTTAAGGATGACAAAAATAATGATTTAACTTGGCAGTTTTGTAATAATCAATGGTTATTTGCAAATTCTACAAAAAATGAGGGATGCAAAAAACGAGAAAAAGAAGAATCTATTGAAGATATTGAAGATATTAAAGAAAATAAATCCCTTGAAATCGAGAGTGTTGAAATTCTTACAGAAGAATCAAAGGATTATTATAAATTAATTCGTGATGATCTTGAACAAGAAAAGATAATAGAAAATTCTTCTATTGAAAAATTAGAGGTTATTAATTTGAATAATTTAAATAATTTAAACACAAAAGATATAAAAACAGATGAAGTTAACAAGGAATTAAAGAAAAGCAATTATTCAGTATATGGTTTGATTGGTTTTAGTATACTTTTATGTTGCCTTTTTTTAATAAAAAAATATCAAGTTAAGAAAAATGAGTTCAGATAATACACCAAAAATAAGGGTTATGATGATTATTGAAGTATTAGGCAGACCTCCTGAGCATTTAATTGAAACATTAAATAATTTAATTGAAAAAATAAATTCCGAAAAAGGGGTTAAGGTTGTGGATAAAAAAATTAGCGAACCGAATCCTTTGCAAAATCAAGAAAATCTTTTTACTGCTTTTGCTGAACTTGAAATTGAAGTTGAAGAAGTTTTACTAATTACAATGTTGATGTTTAAGTATATGCCTGCACATATTGATGTTTTATATCCTGAAGATTTGCAATTGACAAATCATGAATTGAACGATATTTTAAATGAACTTACAAGAAGACTTCACGGATATGATGAAGTTGCAAGAATTATTCAATCTGAGAAAGCTATTTTAGAGAGAAAGTTAAAAGAGTTGACGAAGAAATAGGGGATATTTTGAATAACTGGAGATTTTTTAAAGTTAAATTAAGAACTGTCCAGTATGGTTTATCATTTTGGTTCCAAAGTAATTTTGGATTTTGTAGTCCTGAAAGATAATTGGATTTAGTTAACTTTTTGAATAAATCTTATTTCTTCCCTTAAAGATTTTTCTTAGGAGGATTTTTTTTGATTGATGTTGTTTTTCTATTTAATTTTATGAATAAAAATATCAAGATTATTATTAATAAAATAGGCAGTACAAATAAAGAAGTTTTATTATTTTCTATTGAAATTGCATTTCCGGTTAATTTTATTATTGAAAATTTTTCTGATTCTGTGATATTTAAGTTCATCCAAATTCCAACTCCTGCAGAACTATTTTGCGTTTTATATAATAATAATCCGTGATAAATCCCGGAATTTTTTGAGACAATGCAAATTTTTGCGTTTGTTATTTCATCGACTTTTAAATTGGTTGGATAGTTAATTTTTATATCTAAATCTTTTGAAGAAAGATTATGTAAAGAAAATTTTCTTTGAACAATATTTTTTTCTGCCCATCGGTCAGATCCAATTAAGATACTATTTTTTATTGTGGATATTGTTATTTCTTTGCATGATTCCTGATTAGTTTTTGCATTAAAATCTATCTGGGAGGGTGAAATACTTAATTCAATAGAAGAAACAAAATTGCAAAAAATTATACTATAGAAGATTTTCAAACAAAATCCCCTTCAGTAAAATTAGCAACACCATTAAATATAACTATCCAAGAATTTAAGATAAATGATTATTCTTCAGGGGATTTTACAATTGATACTGCCTTAAGGGGAACTCAAACATTTTATGTTTACATAAAAGGACCTTTTAAGGTTCAAGTTTGGAAAAGAGATTTAAACATGTATAATGAGAAAGAAAAAGGAAAAGACATACTGAATATTTCTTTATATGACTTTAACAACAAATTAATCTCTTCAAGTATCATCAAAGATGATGGAGAAGACGATAAATTAACTAATAAAAATAATACAGATGAACAAACAGGAGAACTTAATGTAAATGGATTAAAAGAAGGAGTTTACAAATTAGAATTAAAAAATAACGACGATATGCTAATTACAAAAATCAAATTAAATCAAAATAAAATTGTCCTAAAAGGATCAATCTTTCTAGCTCAAAGTGGAGCCTACTTTAATAATTTTGAAAAAAAATCACAAATTTATTTTAAAACTCAAAAAAAAATAAATCTGGTTTTCAGAACATGGCATGATTATGGTTTGCAAACTATTTTTATCGACAGCCAAGAATTTCAAAATCCAAGAAAGTTAGAAATAAAAAATAAAACAGAAGAATATAGTTTAGAAATTCCCCCCTCAGAGGAATTTTATAAAATTATATCTGAAAAAAACGATATCAAAATAACAGGTCCAGAATTTTTTTCATTTACAAAAGATTCATGGTTTAATCCATTTGAAGGAAAAAATATACAATATAAAAACGATTTAAAATATTTAGAACAAAATGCAGATTATGTCCTTGTTGATTATATCCTGCCAAAAACAGAAGGAGAATGGAAAATAGCATCAATTTCTTTGGACATTAAAAAAGATAATTTATATATTAAAGATAATAAATTGAATATGATGCTTAATGCACCTCATTTAAATCAGAACAAAACTAAATTCAATTATATACCAATAGATTGGATTAATATTACAATTAATAAAGAAGGATACTTTGAACAATGAAAAAATTAGAATTTAAAGGAGATACAGCTGAAATAATTAATTATACTTTTCAAGCATGGCTTATCTCATATCTTATATTACTATTAATTGAACAAATTTGGAATGGAAGTGTTTCTATGTATTTTAACCTAAATTATCTTCTAATTATAGTTATTCTCTCGGGGATTTTAGATGTTTTTTCAGAACATAACGAACCTAAAAAAGCAAAACCAAAATGGTGGGATTATTTATTTATTAGTCTCTTAGGGATATTAGGATTTATTATAATAAAATTCAAGACAGGAGAATTAGGTTGGTTATCTTGGTTAATCTCAGTAATCGCAGGAACTTTGATAATACTTCTTTCCTTGCTTGTTTTAGAAGAAGATGAAGAAGAAAATAAAAAAATAAAACAAAAAGCACATCAAAAAATATCCAGAAATAAACCCTCATTATGGGTATTTTCAATATTAGCAATAATTTTTACATTAAATTTAATTTCATTAGGAATTACAATATTTACAGCATTATCTTATCTTGAATCATTAAGAATAATCTTTGGCTCAATTTATGTTCTTTTCCTTCCGGGATTCATTATCAGCTACCTCTTTTTTCCGAAAACAAGACCGTTTGAGGATAATGAGAAAGAAAATGGAGCAATAGACTACATCGAGAGAATTGCCCTTTCATTCGCCCTAAGTATCGCAATTGTTCCCCTTGCAGTATTCTATCTAAATCTCATCGGAATCAAAATTAATTTATTAAATAGTTCACTAATCATCTTAGGAATAATCCTTATATCTTTAGGAATATTATATTATAAAAATAGAAAAAGAGATTCATCAACCTTCTTGGAAATACTCTCTAATGGAATATGAATATCGCTATATCTTGATTTCAGGCGATTATTAATTTTTCTTATAACTTTATTCCTGATTATATCTTTATCATCTTCGTTTAATCTTCTTTCATTTATCTTTTTCATGGATTGTCCTCTATATTCAACTTCCTCTTTTTTTAAGTGAGGATATGATTCTGGTCTGTTGGAATACTCTATCAATATCTCGTGCAAGATTGTTTTTGATATGCTATTACTTATGCTTTCTATATCACTATCTTTTCCCATGTTGCATTATTTATCTCTTTAAGGGTTTCCTCATTTATTTTATTTAAATAGTCTATAGCCATTTTCTTTTCTGTTTTTGATGCTTTATTTTCTCTAAGATTCCTTATCAGGTTTTTACCCAGTTCTTCAATAAGATAATTAGACAAATAAAAGTTATCAATTATCTTCGTCAATATAAGCCTAACTAATAAAGTATTTCTTATACAATTGTATATTTCTTCTCCAGAAGGATTAATTGAATCTAAATCACTCCAGTCTAATTTCATTTTAAGAACTATTTTTGGTAATTCTATTCTTTTAGGGATATTTAATTTTCCATAAATCACTTTGTTATCCTTCATTTGATAAATTAAAGAGGGGTTGGAAGTATAAACTTCCCTGAAGGTTTGAATATCTAAAATTTGAATATCCAATTTCAACCCGATTTTCTTTGCTTTATCTTCTAGATTATTTATTATATCCTTTTTTTTCCAGTTATTTTCCCACACTTTGTTTTTTGTTATTATTAGCAAATCTATATCGTTATATTTTGAATAATTAGTTTGCACTACAGAACCATAGAGAATTATTGATTTCACTACCTTGATTTCTTTAAGAATGAGTTCAATTATATTTCTTTCTATAATTTTTGCTTTATGATTGTATTTAACTCTTTGTAAAAGGTTTTTATTACTCAATTCTTCTATCTGTTTTAGTTTCGGTCTTATAGATTTGCTTAAATAATAAGAATCCTGTTTTGTAAGTTTCTCATTATTTAATCTTTTGTTTATTACTTCTTTTTCCATATTTGTTAAAATTGATTGTTTTATCATATGGTATCTATAGATACATAGTATAAAAATGTTTTTATTAGCCACGAATTATTTCTTCATCAAGTTATTTAAAAATAACTGCATAAAAAAGAATATATAATTTTCAAGAAAAATAATATTATATTATAAAATAAAAAAAATTGAAAGACGCCTCGTAAAGAGTAAGTAGTTAAGTTTAATCCTGTCAAAGCAAGGTAAACAAATCCCTACCGCCCCTTCCAATAAAAGAATAAAATGTATCAATTATTTAAAGATATTCATTTAATATCTATTTTGCACAGATAACTAATTTTAAATTCCAAATACATTTAATTCGCTACTTCCCATCATTTAGCCATATTTTGGCTTATATTAACCATATTAATACATTAATCATTTTTTAATTTTAAACACCAATTAAAACTCACTATATTAAATCAACAAAGTCCTCCACCCCTTTAATTACAACATTTTTACAACTTCCTTAATAAAATTTTCATCTAAACAAATTTTATCTCTTCCCTTTAGAAATTTCAACTAAATCTATTTCTTTATGTGCTCCACGATATTTTGTTTTAAAAAACCAAACTAAAAATCCAACAATGCATAAAATAATTACCCAGCCAATTAATTTCCCTAATGAATTGCTTTCTTCAACACATTCATTCATGCAACATCTATCATCTTTTGCATTAACAATTTCACCATTGCATTCTTCATCAGCCTTACAGATTATTCCCTCGAGTTCTGCACAAGTTTTTGAAGTAGGAAGAATTATAGGTTCATCAATCGACTCATTAGTTTCATTATCCAAAGGAATATAATCTTTTACAATTTTTAATAGAATTTCTGAATATGCATAAGTGTTTCCAGTCTCATTCACAATTCTTGCCCTAATACTTCCATTAATTATTTCTTCAGTATCTAACGAAGAAACATTTACATAAAATTTATAGCTTGAATTTTTTTCTACTTCTTCAATAGTTTCATTAGAGAATAAAATGTAAGGCTTCAAAGAATCAGATAATGATAAAGTAATATTTTTTATCGTCGTATTTCCAGTATTACGAAAATGAAATATATAAGTTTTATTTGAATTTGTCGTCATTGATATTTCCATAATTATTGGTTCAATATCAAAACGAGTTATTTGATTTTCGTTTGATGTAGTTGTTTTATTTTGAGCATAAACATAAACCGGCAATTCATAATTTAAATTAGTTGAAGAAAAAGTTATAGTATGCAATGCTGAAGCAGTGATGTTATTAACATTAAATTTTACTCTTTTAATCTCTCCGGATTTTAATGAAATTGAATAATCCTGTGTTTCTGTTGTGGTTCCAAATAACGAAGCGAAAAAACCCTGACTTGTTTCTTCTGATGTTTTTTCTATTTTAATATTAATTGTTGACGGAGCATCTAATAAATTTTGCAAAGTTACTTCAAATGTATCTGTTGCGATAATAAATCCCGGAGTTATTGCAAAGTCCGCAATACCTTCTGTAATCGTAAAATTTTTTACAATATCATCTGTTTTTACTGTTGCCCCTTGCATATATTGAACATTATCAATGATTATAGAATAATTATTTGGAGCTTTGCTTAATAACGAAGCAGAAAGATAATAAATATCATCGATTTTTGTTAAATCATAATTTACTGCTACACGTGTATGTCCTCGATAAAAATTAATATTTTCTTTTAAAATTGGGGTCAGGAAATTCCCGGAAATTTTGGCCATTAATGTTTCACCTTGTTTAAATTCTTCGTTCATTTCAAAACTTATTCCCAAAATATTTGGCAAAAGAATTAAAGTTAAGATTAATGATATTAACACCTTTTTCATAGCATTTAATAGAAATAAGAGTTAATAAAAGTTTTTCTTGAAAAAAATAGATTTATAAAAGATTAAATTTTGCAGATTTCATGAATAAAAATAAGATTATTGAAAATTTAAATTATCATCTTGTAGATAGCACTGCCCTATTAACATTAACAAATCCAATATTCAGTGTTGTTGAAACAATTGGTTCAGATATGTCAAATGAAACATCAATTAATGCCAGAATTTTAGCAACAGGGTTAACTTATATTGGATTTGGAAGATTATTCACAAAAGGTTTAGATATTTCAAGGGATTATTTTAACATAAACAATAAAGCTACAGAAAAAATGAAATATTTACACGATTCAGTTTATGCAGGATTATACAACATTGCTATTACACCTGCATTTTATTACGCTTCTGGTGCAAGAGATTTAAAAGAAATAGCATTAGGTACAGCTTTTTCAATCGGTTTAGCTTTCCTTTCCGGAGGAGTATTAGGTTATACAGTAGATAATTTTCGAGATTTAGCAGGATTAAAAGAAACAGAAAGAATACCACAATTTGTAAAAAAACAAACACCAAAGATGAAAAAAATTCTTGCTACAACATTAGTAGCAGGTTCAATTGGTTTAATGTCAGGAATATATGCATTAAATCCGGATAAAGAAGAAATAGAAACTAATTATCAACCACAAATTGAAAAAGGAGAACAAAATAATTCTTCTTTAGAGAATATTGTTTTAGAATAAAAATTTTCTCAAAATAAGACAATAAGAATTAAAGGAGAAAGAGTAACACCACATACATTAAATAATACTTGCATTGCAACATCACGGGCATTAGTTGCATTAATTGAAAACTACCAAAATAAAGACGGAACAATAACAATCCCGGAAGTTTTAAGACCTTTTATGTTTGGAAAAGAAAAGATTGAAGAGTTGAAGAAGAAAGATTGAAAAATTTTTGATTCTTAAGATAATAATGACAGATGTACATTCAAAAGAAAAAAGAAGTTATAATATGTCCAGAATAAAGGGAAAAGAAAAAAACCTTAATTAAAAAAAACTATTCACCAATATAAAATTTTTATTAATGCCAATGAATAAATTTTAATCCTTATCATATTTAACATGACATTCAGAACAAAGAAATCTAAAATATTTATCTATTGGCTTATGTGATTCAATGAATAATCTTTCAAATTCTTTAAGATTAACACGAATTAATTGTCTTTCTCTATCGATCATAAAATTAATTAAAAGATTATTAATTATATCTTTCCTACTATTTCCTTTGATATGAGCAGCTTCAAGTTCTTTATTTTGTTTACATTCATCACAAATATGATTTAATTCTTTTTTTCTTTTTTTAGTTATTGCCTGTATTTGATTTCTTATTCTAGGACCAATAAATTTATGAAAATCGTTAATTGTACAAATTATTTCTGCTTCGGGATTATCTTTAGAACTTATCATATTTAACCAATAATCCCTCACTCCTTCTCGCCTTCTTCCTTAACAATCTTCTTCTTTAACTTTCTAAGTTTATCCTTTTTACGTTTCTTAAATTTTTTTGTCTGCAAATATAATTCCTTCGCAATTAAATTCGGAACATCACCATTGCATGCCTCTTTCAAATCCCAAACAGAAGGACTTAAATTTATCTCAATAACCGAAGGTCTTTCAGAATTTAAAATATCAACACCGCAAAAATCAGCACCAATAGCCCTCGCAGAATCAAGAGCAAGTTTTTTTTGAATATCAGTTAATTGATGAGACTTTCTTGCACCACCAGAATGAATATTCGCACGAACTTCTCCCTCTTTAGCAACCCTCTTATATGCAGCCAAAATTTTTTCTTTTGCGACAATCACCCTAATATCAGAAGTATCTTCTGTCTCAACAAATTCCTGAATTAAATAAGGTTTATGAAAACTTTCAAGTAAATCTAAAATAGTAATAGCAGATTTTTTTGAATCAGCAACCATAACACCCCGACCATGTGTACCTTCAGAAAGTTTCATAATAATTGGAAAATCAACATTATCTAAAATCTTTTTAGCAATAGCTGTTCCAGGAGCATAATGTGTCCGAGGGATAGCAATATTATTTTTTTGTAATTCTAAAAGTGTCAAAAATTTATCATGCCCGATAGTATAAGCATTCGGACTAACAGGAATATAAACCCCTTGATTTAATGTCCGAGTAATAGTCCTTGCAATTAAAGCATATTTGTAACTTCCACGAATATACAAACAATCATAACCTTTCAATTCTTTTTTATCATAAAAAACACAAGTTTTACCATTAACCTGAATTTCAAACTTTTTAATATTTAACAAATCAACAGTTTCAAAATAATTTTTACAGGATTCAGCAATAGCTTTGGCACTTTTCCCACCAAGGCTTATAATTCCTATTTTTAGTCCCATGTTTATTTTGTTACATCAATTAAAAAATTTCTTTTTAATACATCTCTTCCAATCAAGATTGGATATTTTAGCTCATCTCTTCTGGTAACTGTAAATTTAATTGGCAAAACCCGATTATTAATTTTTACTTTTGATTTAATAACAGGTCGATATTCTGAACCATTTGAAGAAATAATTCTCCGAATACCCCACAAATCCTTTGTAAGACCTAACTTTTGTGCAAGATCCAAATGAATAGAACTCTTTTCTGCACCAGTATCAACCTTAGCAAGAATTTTCTTGTTATTTATTTTTACTGTCTCTATCGCACCGAGAATTTGTTTTCCCATAACGCTAATGAAATAGCCTTCCTTTTAAAGCTTTCTTTTATAAAATGGCAGTAACAAAAAATTTAAAAATGAAAAAATTTTATTTCCCGCTACTTCCAAAATTTCCTTTTCCTCTATCAGTTTCACTTAACTCATCAACCTCAACAAAACTAACTTTCGGATAAGGAATAATCATTATTTGAGCAACTCTTTCACCAACTGCATAAACCTTTTCTCCAACTTTTTTATGCCGAATAATTAATTCACCTCTATAACCAGAATCAATAACTCCCACACAATTAGCCTGAATCAAATGATAATTACATGCACTGCTTCTGGGAAAAACAAGAAGAACATAACCTTTAGGAATCTCAAAAGCTAAACCAGTTTTATATTCAATATAATCATCCCTTTCTTCCTTGCCAATTGCAGTAATATCCATGCATGCATCATCTAAATAAAAATATTTAGGAATAACTGCTTTTTCATTTAATTTTTTAATTTTAATATTCATTTTCTTTAAGATATTGCAACTCGTTTTTACTAAAATATTTCAAATCACTAGTTTTGATTATCCCATTATCTATTTTCCATTCATTACACACTTGAATTAATGCTTTGTCCCCTTCAATTTCACAAACTTTAACCTCTAATAAACCCTCTTGGGTAAAATTAGAATTACATCTTTGTATCTCAATATACTTTTTTTGCCCATCAGAATCTAAATAATATCCAATTTTTTCATTCGGAAATAATCCCTCTTTAAAATCATAAAGTTGTATATGTGGAGTCTTATTTTGTAAAATGTCTTGACCTTCACTTAAATCATTAAACAACCAATTAATAAATTTCATTATATATAAATTACCTCCTTTTGTTTTATTTCCATTTTAATAATAAAAAATAATAAAATAATTTAGTTTTTAACTCTTTAGTCAGTTATTTTTCCTCTCCAAAAAATTACTAAGATGAAAACTTTCTTATAGAATAATCACTACTTTTATTTTCTTCAAATAAATGAATATAATCTTGACAAGATTCTAAAGTAAATGTAAACACTTCTGAATCAAAAATTGGTTTTAATCCTTTTTCAATATGACTACGACCACAAATAATTGCAGGACTAGTATAACCTTCTTCATGAGAAATTTCCAAAACATTCTCTAAAATAGCTTGACTTCTTTGTCTTGATACTTTTTGTGATTCTATATAAACTCTTGACATTTCCATCCTGTTAATTTCTTGCCCCGATTTAATTTTGTCATAAAAACTTACTAATTGATGTGCCAATTCTAAATGTTGTTTATGCAATTTCCAATTTTCAGAACCAAAAATAGGGACATTTCCATCAATCACGAGATAATCTATTTTTGCTCCCCCAGATAATTTTTGATAAGTATAAACATTTTCTAAAAATACAACATTAATTAATCCTTTTTTAATATCTCTATTCAAACAATTAGACAAAGCACCTTGAATTACCTGATCCTCATGTCTATTTGGATAGATAGTTATTTTTTGAATCATATTCATAAAAATAAAATAATTTAGTTTTTAACTCTTTAGTTAGTTCTTTTTTAGATAATGAATTTCATGATTAGCATCCACAACATATGGAAAATCATTTTTATCATATCGTAAAGTATCGGTATTAACCATCCTTAAATCATCTTTTTTAACCACATAACATCGAAGAGAACATTCATTTCGTGCTTGAATTAATGCCTTATCACCTTCACTTTGTAAAACAGATACTTCCAACAAACCATATTTAGTAAAATTAGAATTGCAAGTTTGTAATTCTAAAAATTGTTTTTCTCCATGATAATCCTTAAAAGAACCAATTCTTTCATTAGGAAAAAGCCCATGACTAAAATTCTCAAGTTGTATATGCGGTTTAATTTCTCTTACCATTTTATTCTTTACCTCCTTTCAAATTTTTTAATTTTAATTTTCATATTAATAATAAAAAAATAATTTAGTATTTTACTTCTTTTGACAATATTTATTTTTTATTTAAACTACTCAAATAATGCATTAAAATTCCATCCCTTAAACCCTTATTTCCAGTATCATATTGTACTTCAATATCATCATTTTGAGGATACCACTTCATTTGGATATGATAAACATCCCTTTCATTGGCTTTACTTTTATCTTCTCCTTTACCCATTTGCCCTCGTAAAAAAGTATCTACAATTTCTTCTTGACCTTCTTTATTGACATCACCAGAAACTTCAAAAGAATCTTTTTTAATATCATACTTAATATCTAAAACTAAATAATCAATACTCATTCTTGTCATAACCCCCTTTCAAAATATTTTTTAATTCATAAATATTCTTAATACTCTTATCAGCATCTTTATGAAAACCACCGACAAAAATAGTTATTGCACCTTTTTGCTTAGGAATTTCCAAATCTTTCTTAAAATTATTGCCAACACAAATATCCCCTTTATCAACCATAAAAAAACATTCTTCACAAGGTTTAATTTTACCAAAATCTTGTGCAGAATAATATGAATCAATTAAATTAAAAATTCCTAATTGAACTAAAGTTTCTTTAATACAAAATTTAGAACTGTTACTTAAAACAACTAATTTGTAATCATCTTTTAACTTTTCAAGTAAAGAAATTAATTTTAAATCCTGATTTAAATTAATTGTAACATTACCCATCAATTCAAAAAATTCTAAATTACTAATCCCTAAAATCTCTAAAGATTTCATAGTAGAATTTTCTTTTTTTAATTCAAAATATTCACCAACCTTATCCCCTAAAAAATCTAAAATTACTTTTTCACGATTACTTCGTAATTCATCACTAACATATAGCGTATCATCTAAATCAAAAATAATCTTACTCATTTAAACCCTCCTCCAACAAATTCACCAAATCACCCTTACCCTTGCTTAAAAGAAGATTCATTGCAAGTTTTTTCAAAACTCCTTTTGAATCTGAATGAGTATCAAAATTCAAAAAAGATAAAAAAGATTCACCCATAAAATATCGAGCCCGATTCAAAAGATTATTATCAAAATTGGATAAAAAAGCTTCTGCTAGTTCCAAGGATTTCTTTTTTTCATTACCAAAATAATCATAATTATTAAAAAAACAAGATGCACAATATCTCCCAACATCTTTTGCAACATCATTAAAAGTTTCTTCTTTAGGATCAATTAATTTTATGTTATTACCATAAATTAAATTTGCCGCATTTAAATCATTATGACTTAATTGAGAAGGAACTGCACAAAACATTTCAAAATTAAAAGATTGCAATTCTTTTTTTAAAAAGAATTTTTCAGCTTTTGTTCGATATTTTTTAAATGATTCTCCAATATCTTCACGAATATCAACCAAAGGAAAATCATTTAAACGATGTGTTTGACTTAAAACTTTTCCGGCAAAAGAAACTTTTGAAACTCTTTCTTTAGAATCAAGATCAAAAAAAGATTGACCAACAACATATTCCATAAGATAAGCATTATTTTCAAAAATAAAAAGTTCCGGAAATAATAAAGGAGATTCTTTTTTCAACAAAGCAATTTTTTCCATTTCGCTTTTAGGGTTGTTAACATTAACTTGTTTGAATACATAAGATAAGTCATCACAATCAATCCTTAAAAGTAAATTACTAGCTCTCCAACGAGAATTTAATTTTTCAACTCTATTTACATTTTTTCCAGATAAAAGGTCATAAATTTTTGGATAACTTAATAAAACAGAATTATAATTTGAATCAGTCAGCTTTTTTTTTATCACCATTTTTTTAATTAAAAATATTTATTTACAAATCACATTGATCATTAAAATCGTCATCAAACAAAGATCCTTCATCTTCATCTAACATCGGATTATATTTTCTTTCTGCTTTACCTCCATTATTACCCCTTTCATCTAAACATCTATTCAAACTATTTTTCCATTTCAACTCCGCAACTTTTCTTTCTAACTCATCCTTCTTTTTCAATAAAGAAAAATAAACAGGTTGCACAATTTTTGAATATTGAAAAACTCTATTATCATTAAATACATTTTCAATTACAAGAAGCTCATCATCATCACAACAACAAGTTTCAGGATGACATCTTCGATAAAAACAAGGATTATCTGAAATTTCATATTTTTCCATTTTCTTTCCTTTATCAAACAAATAATCCAAAGCCCCATCAATATCAGATACTTTTAATGAATCAATTAAACCTGAATCAACACCATCATAATTCTTAACACCTACAATTTTATACAATCTTGACAAAATCTCCTTTGAAGACATACCACGAGTCATAAAAAAAGGATTTTCATTTTCATATAATCCTAACACATCATAACAAGGCTGTGCTAATAATTCTGCAACTTCAGAATTTACTCTTGAAGCCTCATAAGACAACTCATTTCTTTTACTAATTAACTCTTTTAAATTCTTCCCCATTATTTCTCCTCCTTCTTTTTCTCAACAAGCCCAAACTTCTTTCTATTTTTATCCACATAAAGATTATTTACCCAACTGCTTGAGCCTTTTTCATCATACTCATCTATAACATCTCCGAATAATTTTTTATAACTCCTCTTAAATTGAGCCTCAGGATTATTTTCAAATTTATCTCTTTCTTGCCAAGGCACATCATGATTATTAAATAATAATCTATTCCTGACATTATTAGTAGGACAAACATATTGTAATTCCCCTTCATACCAATTATCTCCCCCAGTACATCCATAAGGTTTTTCATACCAGTGAGTTTGAATTACTGCAAGCCTTCCAATTGCGTGATATTTCTCACAACTACTGCATTGAATTTTCTTTCTTGAATTTCTTTGATCAATCTGCTCTAAAATCTCTTCCCCTTTCTTACGAAGATCTTGTAATTGCACCTCTAATTTTTTCATAAACAATAAAAATAAAAAATTCTTATTAACTCAACGTTTAACAAAAAATAAACCAAAAGGTTTATATTACCATCGGTATAATATCACATATGACATTTAATATTTTAATCCCGGAAATCAATAGCAAGCCAAAAAATACAAAAGATGCAGTAATAAGCATATTAACAATTGAATGGCCATTAACATTAAGAGAAATCTTTTACAAAATAAAAAAACAATACAGATTTTCCTGTTCATATCAATCAGTCTATAAAGCAGTAAAAGAATTATCTGAAAAAGAAGTCTTAAGAAAAAAATACAAAAAATATGAAATTAATATTGATTGGATAAAAAAAGTACAATCATTAACAGACATTGTTGAAACAAATTATTATGCCAAAAAAAGAATCAACCAATTTTCAGGATTAAAAGAACATAAAGAAGTCGAAAA
This sequence comes from Nanobdellota archaeon, assembly GCA_013329055.1. Taxonomy (GTDB): domain Archaea; phylum Nanobdellota; class Nanobdellia; order Pacearchaeales; family GW2011-AR1; genus GW2011-AR13; species GW2011-AR13 sp9966u. Next base: position 148,290 of record DUKY01000020.1, on the reverse strand, counting down.
TTTAATCATATTAAATTTTAACAATTTATTTGATGCAGAAAAATATCTTTATTATTTTATGAAAACAGAATTATTCAAGAAAAAAAATCAAATTATTTGTTATCAGGCACGTCATGAATGGAGACCATTATTTTATCTTCGAGCAGAGTATAATTATTTTACACGACTAAAAAAATTAGGACATAAATTCCATTTCCTCACAACAGGAACATCATACTTAGAGGATATATCAAACCAATTTTATAAAATATTAGGAATAAAAATTGCAAAAACCGAAGATAAAAATTCTAGTGACACATTAATTTTTACAGATTATTTTATCCAAATATTTATTCCTCAAGAAATAAATCAAAAAATCGGAGAATCACTGGAAAAAAAAGATTTAATCACTTTATTGAAAATTTTAAGCCAAAAAGGACCAATAAAAATAATTATCAATAAAGACAAATCATTAGCAAATGAAATGAAAAAACAAATATTAAAAAAATTCTAAAAAACTTATTTTTCAATCTTATTATCTTTCAACTTTTTAAGAAATTCTTCTGCAGTTAAAAGTCTTGAAGAATCTAAATCTTCAATAACAACTTTAGAGATATCATATGCACAGGAATTAGAATAACTTTTTCCTAAAATACTACTTAAGCATTTGCAAATCCCATTAGTTAAATTATACTTTTCAGGAATATAAATATCACCGGAAGATAAAGAAAAACATTCAGGCAAATTACCATAAGATAAAAAATTATTTTCTTTAGTATTATAGCTAATTAAAATAACTTGATCAAAATCAACAAGAGAAAAATCTTGGAAATGAGGATCTGAATAAAAAGTTAAATTGACCATAGGCAATTTTTCAAACCACTTTGCAGTCTTATCAGGCATAAATTCTTCACTCAAGATTTCATCTAATTTTCCTCTTAAAATTATTCCTCCTTGAAAATTTACACGATTTAAAACAGAATTGATATTTTTATCATCAACAAGAATATTTTCAACCATTTTAAATTATAAAACTAAGCCTCAAATAGAATATCTCTTTTCATTTCTTTCCCGTCAATTTCAGCAATCCTTACAATTTTTCCTTTTCTTTTTGCCATTTCCCTAATCTTTGCAAAATCTTTTTCACCGACAGGCATGATAATGTTATCAATATGATATGAATGATTAACTTCTGCATCCTTAAAATCATTTACCTCAAAAATAAAACTTTTTCCAATTTTTTCATCAGTTGTAACTAATCTGCAAAAATCAACTTTCGGTTTTTCTTCACCTTTACCGGGTTTTCCCGAAGTAGGAGCTTTGGGTTTAATCTTTAATTTAAAATCTTCACCAACATCAAAACTTAAAGCAAAAAAAGTTTTTGGAAATTTGTTTAACAAACTAATTAAATCATTGCCAGTCATTTCTTTATCAATTAAATAAGTTTTAACACCTTGGAATTGTTTTTTACTCTTAAAATCAATCTCCCCGGTTAAATCGCTTGTTGAAATAATACCACCGATAACATTAGTAGTATTTGAACCTAATTTTTCAGCACCATCCCTTACTAATTCATTTGCAAATTCAGGACCAGTAACAATAGTATATTTTTTCCCGGTATGTTTAGCCTTGATTAAAGCTCGGTTTAGAAATTCACCCTTGCTAAATTTTTGAAATTGCAAGTGAACTAACTCATCACTTTTCCCCTCAACAATTTTCTTAACAAAATTCATAATCAATAATAAATAAATTTATTTTTTAAACCTTTGTAAACCCTAATAAAAAACAACTCTTTGATATGTCTTAAGAAAAATAATTTTAGCCAATTCAACAAATTTTTTTATATCCTGAAAAGATAAAATTCTTGGTTTCATATTTTCCGACAAAATCACAATATTATCGCCTTTTAAAAATTCAACAGGACTTTCATCATGCTTTTTTACAGTTTCAAATAATTCAAGAATTAGGTTAAACTCTTCATCGGTAATTCCATACCATTTGGTACATTTTTGTTCAAAAATCTTAAAATTTAAAACAGGGTCATCAGAAATTTTAATCCTTTGAAGCATGGATTCATAATGCAACATAGTATTAATACATTCAACAATAACTTTTTTAGAATTAATAAGAACCTTCAATAAAATCTTTTTATCTTTAACCAAGGGAAAAGTCACATAAAATAAATGATGAATAATCCTGAAATTCCTTTGTGCTTCATTTAGATGTTTAATAAAAATCTCCATAACAAAATAAAATAAATAAGATTCAAATAGATTACGGTAAAAATTTAATCACTTAATTCTAAAATTGCTTCAGTTAAATCACCATACTTTTCTAAAGCTTCTTTTGCTTCTTTCGAAGATTTGCCTGTTTTTTCCATTACAATTTTAATATCTTCTTTTGATATTTCAACTTCTGCAGTCTCCTCATGTGCTTGCCCGGTAACCTGATAAGAAACTTGACCATTCATTTTAATCTTCATTACATCAGGATCATCAATAATTAACCTTGAACCGTCTTCTTTTTCCATAATTACTCTAAGTGCAGGAATTTGTTCTTGGCTCATACCCATCTGCTTCATAATTGCCTGCATTTTTTTAGGATTTAAACCCCCCATCATTTTACAAAAACACCCCTAAAAAAAATCTAAAAGCAACAACTAAAATGATAAATAAAACAACATGAGAAGGACTTAAACTAATATAACTGCCATATTCCTCATTAAACCTTGTTAACCCACCAAAACCAGCAGGCATATTAATTTGTTGATTTGCCATAGATAATTATTAGCAAAAGACTATTTAAAGATTTTCTTTGAAAGATTTGCTCGCTAACACTCGAAAGATTAACTTCAAATTAACTAACTTCATCAGAAAAACAAAAAAAATATTATATAAAAAAATACAGCAAACAATATTGGAAAATAGATTTGAGATAAAAAAGTCTAATCCATTTCGCGAATTTTGAATTATTTTTGAGGAAAAATGCTATGATTTTATTTCGCCGCATAGTGGAGCTATGTAAGAAATCAAATCGTAGATTTTTACCAAAAATAAACAAAATTACTTAACAGTAAATAATTTATCGTCATCAACATCAAAAATATCAAGCCTCACCCCCGAATCAATCCAGCCATGAGCATAATTTAAAGCAGCAAAAGAATTCACATAATCCCCCTTCTTTTCAAAATGCTTAGCATCAGAAAGATAATTTGTAACCATATCGATTATTTCTTTAGCAGGATTTTCTTTTCCAGAAATAATATTTACTTTAATTATCTTTAAAGCCCGACTAGTTAAATCAAAATATTTTTCTAATTTTTCTTTAGTGATTATGTTTTCCATAAGTTAGATAAAAATTTAGAATTTAAATAACCTACCAAAAAATCAACTCATAAGATAAATTTATAAAACAAATTCATCATTCTTGAATATGACAGAAGAATCAAATATTGAAAACCTAAAAAAAAGCTATAAAAAAATAAAAGAAAAATATTCATTGCCGGATTTTAATGAATTAAACAAAGAATTCTCAATAGAAAAAATATCTGAAATAGAAACAGACTTTTTAATAAGAGAAATAAGAAGATATATCTCAGAAAAATTTTCAAATTATTTACGATTTATTGAACTCCTTTTAAACCCAACAAATGCCCCAATGTTTGTTTTTTCAATAACAAATAAAATTCAAAATGAAGACAGAAAAAAATTAACAGACCTTTACAAAAAATTATCAAAAATAGAAGTAGAATTAATTGAACTGGATTTAGAGTATGATGATAAAAGAGAAGCACAGTTCATAATAAACGCATATAATACTTGGCAGGAAATAAAAGTTGAATTACAATACATTGTAAAAGTCATAAAAGAGAATTGGGAAAATAAAAATAATAATGACAGAAATTACTTTGGATAAAATTATTTTAATTTCTCAAAAATTTCTTCTAACTTAATTTCAAACAAAGCAACAGGCATTTTAATTTTCCAATTTCTTAAAATTCTAGGATGAATCTCGCCAATATAGCCAATAACTTTTTCATCTAAAATAATTTCACCAACCCTACCCTCAATAAAATGAACCGGACTTTGCAAGGGTTCTTTAAATTTAACTTCTAAATTAATCATTCTAAAAAAATACTCTAAAGTTTGCTTAATTTGCGTAAAATTCCCCGGAGTAACAGCACAAGCCAAGTTTTCTCCTTCAATTATCTTTTCATCAATTAAATTAAAAGTCCTGCCCATTTCAAATATAAATTGAGGATATTCAGAATCAATATTTTCAGAAAAATTCTTCAACAAATAATGAGATAAATCCTTTCTTAAAATAGTATAATCAGTTTTTGATCCTTCAACTTCAATAAATTCTTTTTCATTCTTTTCATTAATACCCATTTTTGAAAATTGATCCTCTCTTTTAGTTAAATGATAATTTGAAACTTCTAACATATTTAACCCGATAAAAATTTCCGAAATCTTACGCTTAATAATTTCCTTAAAATCTTCTTTTCCAACAGTAGCAATCTCCGGAAAATCTTCAATAAAATTTTCATAACCATAAGCAATTGCAACATCCTCAATTAAATCAACTTCATGTAAAACATCATTTCTCCAGGAAGCAACTTCTGCAAAACCATCTTTATAATTATGACCCATTTTTTCTAAACATTGACCTAACTCCTTTTCACTCAAATTTAAACCCAAAAGCTTATTTGTATTTACCAAAGAAATTTTCATTTTTTCAGAAGTCAAATCAGGAGTAATTAGCTTTAATCCGGATAATTCCATTTGATAAATTTTACCACCCATTTCATCCATAGTTGTCACTAAAATATTCAGGCATTTATTCAAAGCATTTAAATCTGTACCGGAACATTCAACAAAAACATCTTTAGTCGTTACCACAACTCTGCCGGTTAATTCAGAATTAATAATTGGAGGCATACTCAAAACATTATGATCTGCATCAACAAAAATCGGAAATTTAACTTTACCAGCCAATAAATGAGCATACTCTTTTCCAATAGGATGTCTTTGTAAAATTTGCAAACCAGACATTTCCTTAGAAGATTCTAAAGGAATAAATTTAATTTTATCAGGTTCCATTGCCTTAAAAGTTATAGGTAATTTAATTTTATCTAAAGGATAAATTCCAATAGCAACTTTTTTTCTTCTTCTTCCAATAGTATTATGAAGTTTTTCTTGAACATCAATTAACTCTTTAATTTTATTTTCATCAAGAATTAATTCTTTAACAATTGCACAAACAGTATAAGGCCTAACATCTTTAACAGAAGGGTCAATGATTACTTTGTAATCTTTTTCAGGTTTTTTAACTTTATATTCCCGTAAACCGGTTTTCTTGCCTAAAAATGCCAAAAAAGATTTTTTAAATCCTTGATAAGAAAGTAAATCAGGACGATTCGGAAAAACTTCAATTTCAATATCAATATCAGTTACAGATTCAACAGGAGTTCCAAACATTGCAATTCTCATTTGCATTTCATCATTTAATTTTCCAATTTCTTTTTCAAACAATTTTTTTGAAAATTTTATATTTGCCATTTTTATTTTACCAGAGGACAATTCTTAAAATCATCTTTATTTATTAAAACATATTTGTAAACAGATTTTATTAAATCATTGCTTCTTGAAAAATTAGTATTTCTCTTTTTTTCATAATATGTATAAAGTATTGTTTTTACACCTTTCTTTTCTAAATTTTTTATAACCGGAACAAAATCACTGTCTGAAGAGATTAAGATTACTCTTTTTACATTTGGGAAATCAATTAAAACATTTGTCAAATCCATAGCCAAAAAGACATCAACAGCTTTCTGATAATAAATAATTTTTCCATCAGTTTTAAGTTTTTGACATCTTCCTTCACGAACAATAATTTTCTGCTCCTTTAATTTTTTAATAAATTTGTCATAACCTTCTTTTTTCTTTTCTTCTAATCCTGTTGGGATAGACTTTTGAAAAGGTGGTGCAGTATAATAAAAAATTTCTTTGCAAATTAATTTTTGTCTCTTGCAAAAACTTTCTAAAAACTTTCTTAAATCATAAATTAAATATTTTCCATTTCCAAAATACCCGCTTAATTTAGATAAAAATCCAGCATCAGCAAAAACCAAAGTAGAATTTAAAGACTCATCCGGCAACCTTAAAAGATTACCGGGGAGCATGTTATTATTATTAACTTTCTTATCTTTATAAATTTTTTCTTTCATTAATACTCCCTCGCCTCAATATTTTTTATTTTTTCTCTTAATGCCTTATCAATATCAACATTCATATTTTTTGCTAATAATAAAGTTACAATAATTACATCAGCAATTTCAATATCTAAATTATTTCCTTTTTCAAGCTTATGTTTTCTTGCATAATAAAAACTCTTTAATAATTCATCTGAAACTTCCCCCACTTCCTCAGTTAACTTCGCTAATCTCAACAAAGCAACCTCCTTTTTTGAATCATCCTTGTGAAAATGTTCATTTAACCTTTTATTTTCTCTTTCAATAAATTCTAATAATTCTTTTCCAATCATTTAAATTAATGCCTGTTATATCCCCCTATTTTTTCATATTTTTTGTGAGATTCATAAACTTCCAAAACGATTTGCAAAATCTGAAATTCATTATTAGAAGTATTAGTATAAATTGCCCTTGCCTCTTGTGAAATATCTATCAAAAATAAATTTGTAATTCCATATTTTTTTTCAAAATACTTATAGATGGGAAGTTTTTTTGATATCGGAACCCCAACTCTTTTTTGTTTTAAAAAATAAATTGATTTATTTATTAATTGATATAAATTCTCATTAGTTTTATTCCCAATAGACAATTCTTTTTCAATTTTAATTTTTAATTCAAATAATTCTTTGCTTAATTGAGGAATAAATTCTTTCATTTTAAACACTAAACAGAAATAGCTCCCTGAATTAATTCATTTAATTTCTTGCTATTTGCAAAAATCCAAATAATTTTTTCTCCTTCAAACATAATTTTATTTGACCTTTCCAAATAATCAAGTATCAACTTAAAAGTTTGATATTGCATTTGCTTTGGCAAACTTTTCCATAATTCCATTCTAGTAGGATAATCTTCACTGTTTTGTATAGCATTTTCAACCATAAGGATCGAATCTAATTTTGGAAAATGCAAAATATTCATTTTAGTTACTGTTTTTACCATTGTATAAGTTTATATAACTGATTATTTAAAGTTTTTGCTTTTTATTTTTTTTATTTTATTACTTTTTATTATTATCATTTCATCCAAAACCTCTTGTTTCTTAATTCGGTAAAATTATTTTTATATAATTCCCGTAAATCTTTAACTTTATAATAATCCATTAAAACCCTGTCAAAACCAGGACCCCAAGCTAAAACAGGGATATATTCACCAAACAAAGGAATAACAACTTCAGGCCTAAAAATACCAGCCCCGCCTAACTCCAACCAAACTTTTTTTTCAGGATGCCAAACATGAATTTCTACTGAAGGTTCAGTATAAGGGAAATATGCAGGATTAAATCTTAATTTTTCATAACCCATCTTCTTAAAAAATTGTTTTAAATAACCAAGCAAATGTCTAAAATTTGCATTTCTATCAACGACAATACCTTCAGATTGATTAAATTCAAAACCATGACTCCAATCAAGAGTTTCATTTCTAAAACACTTTCCAATTGAGAAAAATTTCATAGGCAATTTATTTTTATCCAATTGCGATAAAGTCTTAGAAGATAAACAAGTAGTATGAGTCCTTAAAGACATTTTTTTCGCATCATTTTCATCCCATTTATATCTCCAGCCTTTACTCCCGCCAACACCCTCTTCATGAGCTTTTCTAACAGCATCAACAAATTTTTTATCAGGTAAATTCGCAAACTTATCGATAAAAAACGTATCTTGCATTTCTCTTACAGGATGATCCTGAGCAGTAAACAATGCATCAAAATTCCAAAACCCGCTTTGAATCATATCTCCCCTCATTTCCTGAAAACCCATATCAGTCCAAATATTTCGTGCATAATCCACAGCCTGATTAACAAAATGTCTTTTACCCCCATTAATTATTGGGACAGACGAAGAAACATCATATCTCCTAAACTTTTTTCCTTTCCATAATAATTCTTTTTTCAAAATTTCAGGAGTAATTTGCTCAATTAAATCACCAACCTTTAACCCTTCTTTCATTAATGTCTTTCCCAAAGAAGTAACTTTAATTTTTACAGTTTTATCTTCAGTAACTTCAACAATATCTTTTCTGCTTTGTAAAGATTTCAAAACATTAATCTTTTCAGGAGTCAAAGAATCATAGTCTAAAGGAAGAGAATCAATAAATAATTCCTCTAAACTTTTTTTAGAAATTTCATCTTTACCGGCATTAAAAACAATTTTTCCATTATTTAAATCAATTAATCCCTTTCGCTTTAATACACCAATAGACGCTTTAAATTCATCATCTGAAAGTTTGCTTAATTGTTGAGCATCTTTCAATAATAAAATTCTTTGATCATTTAAAACATTCAAAAGCCTTCTCTCCGGTAAACCTTTCTTTTTATATAAAGCACCATTTGTTCCTATCTCAATTATTTTTTTCTTTTCGCTTGTTAGTTCAAGAATTTTCTTATTTTGCAAATATTCTAAAGCCCTTAAAACTGCAACTTTATCTAAATTAGATTTAATGCAAATATTCACAAACTTGCTTTCTTCTAAATATGGAAGAACTTTTATTTCATTTGGACTTAACGACTCAATTAATTTTGTATGATTTTCCATCTTAAAACTAACAAATCCTTATTTAAAAAATGTTTGGGAAAGAAATTAAATAAAAAATTATATCTTTGAAATCTTATTCCTTAAAATAGAATCCATCAAAACATCTGCAGGCAATTTTTCTCCAAATAATGGCACATAAAAATCCCCTTTCACTTTCTCTTTATCTGCCGTAACAGAAATCCCTGCTTGTCCTAAAAGATCCACATCATTCAAATTATCACCAATTGCCAAAGAATTCTTTTTTTCTAATCCTAAATATTTAATTAAATTTGTTAAACCAATAGCTTTTGTTTGTATTTCCTTAACACCAATATCATATGCCTCACCATTCCAAAGACAATATAATTCTTGCCCAGTAGATTTTATCGACTTATTATGTTCATCAACTAAATCCGGAATTTTTAAAATTTCATCTTCACAATGAATTGTAATTATTAATTCCTTAGGTTCAAACCCCTTAAAATTTTTATTTTTTACAATCTCATCACATTGCAATTTTTTACGTAAACCTTTCATATAATTAAAACTATTAACATGCTGAATAATTTGCCCGTCAATCCAAGTAGCACTTCCATTTTCATAAGTTAAACTTGTGTACTCTAAAACCTGACCAAACATATCTTGCAACATATAAAGACCTCTTCCGGAACTAATATTTAAATTAAATCCCTGTTCCTTTAATTTTCTTAACTGATTTATTTGTTTATCCGCAATAACTTTAGTCTCTAAAGTAGTTATATAACCCTCTTGTTTGATTTTAGTACCCCTCGGTACAAGAACACCATCAACATCAAAAACAACCAATTTAATTTCTTCTAAATCTTTAGAGGTAATTTCCTCAATAGGTTTCATTTATTTATAATTAATTTCAAATTTAAATAAATTATTATACTTTATTTACAATGCCTTAGTCATAGAAGTCGGCATTCCTAAAATTAATCCCAAAGCTTTCAAATCATAAATATTCCGTAAATTACCTTTTAAAGTAATAAATTTCATTTTTAATTTATTTTTATTGCATAAAAGGATATTCTGCTTAACTCTTGCAAGAATTTCAGATTTATTTTTACCGGAAGATTCAACAATTTCATCAAAATTAATCCCAATAATAACACCATTCTGTTTTGCAATTTTTGCTAAAATATGATTAAAACCAGAATTTCTTTGCTTCATAAAATCTTTTCTTTTTGTTAAATTAATTAATAAAATACTAATTTTTTCTTTTTCTATAATTTTTCTATTTAAATCATCATCATCTGAACAGAAGATTATTTCACGAGAAAGATTTTCACGGATTTTTTTTCTGGCAGATTCAAAATTTTTTTCATTAATTAACATTTCATTCATCTAAAATTAAAACTAAAGAGATTTATTATCTTTTTGGTTTAAATCTTTCAATTAAAATTTTATAAATTAAAAACCTTTTTAATCAAAAAGAATAAGACAATTAAAATAGATAAAATAAGTATTGCAACAATAGAAAAAAACCAAATTAACCCCATATCCAGATTATTAGAAAAATTTCCAGACAAACTTTGATTAAAAAAAGTTGTCAAATTATTTTCGCTTAAATCTTCATCTAAATCTTCATACAAATTATTATTAAAAACCCCATTTGCAACTTCACTTAAAGTTACATTTGGTTCAATTAATTTAATAACTGCAATTCTATCATCTTCTTCTTTTGAATTTTGCTCATAAAAGGATTTATTAAGATTATAATCAAATTCAGTTAAAAAAGTTATTTTTCTCGTCTCATTAAAAACATCTCCATAAATAGGGAAATTAAAATTAATATTTCTGCTCTCGCCAACTTTTAAATTTTCAATTTCCATTTTTTCATCTAAATTCAAAAGTAAACTATAAGCCTTAATTTTAACCTTAGGTTCAATATTTTTTCCAATATTAACAACATTCATTTGAAATGTAACATTCGAACCAGACATGACATCGCTAGGACCAACAACTTCTTCAAGCATCACTTGATGATCAAAAGCACTAACAATAATTTTAGTATAATTTAATTCATTTTCAGCTTTTAAACTGGTACAAACAATATCTCCTCCACCTTGGTATAATTTAGCATATAATTCATAACTTCCAAGTAAAATAGAATTACTCAAAAAAAAATCAAAAAGTATATCATTAGAACTTCCATTTGCTAAAACAATCCCTTGATTTAAATCTCTGGAATCTTTTACAAATTCAACTTCTCTTCCAAGACCATCAACAAAAATAAGTTCTAAAGTAAAATCCTCATTTGAAAAATTTTTATTTTCAACACTAACTTTTATACCAACATTAATTCCGGGGTTCCAAGCCCATTTATAACTGTTAGCGATTAATTCATCATTAATAGATTTAATCACCAATTCATTTTTACTAACAGAACCATTTTCACAAAAATCTAATGCATTAATCAATGACAAGTTTACAACAAGTAAAACTATACATATCACCACCTTATTCATAAAATAATTAAGTAAAAAACATTTATAAATCTTTAATAGAAGTACCAATAAACTTTTTATGATTCAGTAAATTATCTAACTGCTTTAAATCCTGTCCAAGAATATATGTAGGAATTTTATTTTTCAAAATATTTTTTGACGCATTTTGGTCTAAAACAAAATGTTGACCCGGTTCAAACTTTATTTTATTTGCAATTATATCAAAATTTTTCCAGGAGATTTCAGGGATAAATTTTGCATCTTTATATTCAAGAAGATTTTTATCATAAAGACCAGAAACATTTGTCAAGTTAATAAAAATAGTATCAAAATGTTTAGCTATATCTGCGGCAGTAGAATCAGAAGTTTGATTCGGTTTATACTCTAATGCCCCGCAAAAAACTATATCTTGTTTTTTAATATTTTTCTCAAGAGTTTTTAATGTATGAGGCACACCTTCTTTTGGATCTACACTAAAAAAATAACTCATAAACCTTGCATTCATCCTCGTAGAAGAAATACCCATAAAATTTTGCAATAAAACATTTACACCGGCACTTTTTAATGCAGAAGCATAAATCCTTGCAATGCTTCCACCCCCGCAAACAATAATAAATTTATATTTTAAACAATTTTTTAAAATAACCTGCTTAAATCTTTTCAAAAAATTAACATCAATCCCACTCGGAGGAATAATCAAACTCCCGCCAAGACTTAATACAATCACCTTTCTGCCCATTAAATAAAAAAATAAAAGAACTTAATAAAGCTTTCTTCAAAACAAGATTATTAACCCCTAATAAATAGTAACATATAGAAATATTTATAAACAACAAAAACTTAGAAAAAATATGAAAGATTATGGCTTAATCAATGAAAATAAATTAAGTGATGAAGAACTTTTAGCATCAGCTTATGAAGAATTAATGCAACAAAACAACAATCCTCAAAGAAGAAACACAGGAAGAATTAAAATAGGATGTGAAGATGAATTACAAGCATATCTGGACTATCAAATTTTTGAAAAAGATAAACAAGAAATATTATATATAAAAGACACACAATCATATTATGAAGGAGAAGGAAATTTTTCTAAATTATTAACAAGACTTGAAGATTTAGCAAGAAAAGAAAAAATTAGAAGATTAGAACTTAGTGTTGACGAAACAAACTCCAGAGCAAAACAGATATATTTACATAAAGGATTTGAATTATTAAATCAAGAACCTGATGAAACAGGATTTTATTATATGAGAAAAGATTTAACAGATTAATTGAAAAAATCATCTAAATAAAGCTTATCATTCATTCTCTTATTTTAAAAAATTATTTACTAATTGCACCAACAGGACAGGAACTAATTGCTTCCTTCACACAAGGCAAATTTTTTTGAGCTTTCACATGAGATTTACCATCATCACCCATCTCAAAAACTTCATCACAGATATTTGCACAAAGTCCACAGCCAATGCATTTCCCTTTATCAACCTTAATCATAATTAAAAAAATAAAATTTACTTTAATAATCTTTCCACTAATTTTTTGCTAAGTTTATATTTATCTTCAAATTTAATAACAAAAACACCTAAAAAATAACCAATTAAACCCCCGGCAATAACATCACTTAAAAAATGCAACCCAAAATAAACACGGGAAAAAGCAACCAAGAATGCAAAAAATAACCAATAAAATCGAAATTTAAAAAATTGTCTTAAAATTAAAGGAAACACGCAAAAGACTAATAAACTATGAGCAGATGGAAAAGAATAATTCCAAACAAAATGACTTGCATCTTGTAAAACAGGTAATAAAGACACAAGATCTAATTGATAAGGTCTAAGTCTATGAATTGAAAATTTTAATAGAAAACTTATGATAGCATAAAAACCAATTGTAACCCATAACGGCAAAATCCATCGATGATTTTCTTTCTTAAATAAAAATAAAATTGTAAAAAAAACAACAAAAATAATTTCTGAACTAATATCTATAATTAAAATAAAAAAATTATCTAAAAAACTATTCCTTAATAAAGAAACATTTTGCACAATAAAATTATCAAAATAAAAACTAATTAACAAGATAAAAAAAACTAATAAAAATAAAATTAACTCTCTTCTTTTCATAATTATAACAAAGAAAAATTCTTTTAAATATATTTACTTAATCGCATAAATTTATTTAAAGACAGAATCAATTCAATTTTTAGGTAATAACATGACATTCATTCCTTATGAAAAAAGAAAATATGGACCATTAGGACCAAACAGTAAAGAGATCATAAAAAAGACAGATAAATATAGTTCAAATCATTATGCAAGATATCCTTTTGCTCCGATTTATTCAAAAGGAGCATGGCTATATGATGCTGATGGAAATAAAGCATTAGACTTTCTTGCAGGTTATTCTTCAATTTTAACACATAAATTAGATGAGGCATTCGCAGCTTACACCGACGAATATTACAACGGTACAGATTTAATAAGCGGAGCACTTTATAACAAACCATATGCAGAATTTTTGGAACTAATTACAAACTTAACTGGTTATGATAAAGTCAATCCGAAAAGTGATGGAGGAACAGCAACAGATTCAGCCATAAGTGCATTATTAAATCACGGAAAACCAAGAGGAATAAAATCTCCGGAAGCAATTTTAATTGAACAATATTTTCATGGAAGGACATGGATTTTTGGTTCAAACGCCTTGTTTGACGACGATCAAAAATACAATAGAAATCCACAAGCAGGGGGAATAAGAGTAGTCAAAAATAACCTTAAAGATATAGAAGATGCAATCAATGAAAACACAGTAGGGATATTCATGGAAACTCATCAGGGCGAAGGAGGTCCATTATTTAATTCAAAAGAACACTTTTTAGCAATAAGAAAATTAACAAAAGACAAAAAGATTTTTTTAGGATGTGATGAAATCCAAACAGGACTGGGAAGATGCGGATACTTGATGGCCTGGCAGGAATTCGGCGAAGAAGCAAGACCGGATTTTGTAACATTAGGAAAAGCATTAGGTGCAGGATTAGTTCCGGTTTCAATGACTGTTGGAACAGAAGAATTCATGAGCATACTTAAACCTGGAAGTGATGGAAGCACATATGGGGGTTATCCATTAGCAGGAAGAGTAGGAACAGCAGTTTTAAACTATATACAAAGAAATGATATATGCAGTAGAGCAACAAAAATTGGAGATTACTTTACGCAAAAACTTACAGGAATCCCAGGAATAAAAACAGATCATAGAGGAGCATTAATTAGAGTTGAACTTGAAGGAGTAAAAACAGCAAAATATGCTTGTTTAGAAATGCTACTTGGAAAAAACAGAAATCCACGAGTATTCATGAAACATGGTCATTATGACCCAATTAGAGATGTTGCATACACAAGAATTGCCCCGCCAATTGGAGCAATGACAGAAGAATTAATAGACTTAGCAGTTGAAAAAACAATTATTCCGGTATTAAGTCAGGCATCAAGAAAAAAATAATTTTCAGAAACTATTTAAACAAAGAAAAATTAATTTTTAAATTTTATACTAATTTCTTGGAAATTCAAATATTCTTTAAGGGCGAAATTATTGAACAGGGAGTAAATAAATTTATTAATAACAGCTTTTCAATAATTGAGTAGGGTCTTTTTGCTTTAGCAAAAATTTATAGTGGGAATTTATAAAATTTAAAAAACAAAAAACAAACTTTCTACAAAGCCATAATTTTCAGAAACTATTTAAACAAAGAAAAATTAATTTTTAAATGAGGGGCAAAATTTTAGATTTTTTAATCAGATATATTTTCTTAATTTTAATTGCATTACCAAATTTAGCAATTTTTTATTATATTTTTACACCATTAACAATTTATCCAGTTTATTATTTACTAGACATTTTTTTTAATGCATCATTAATTGGAAATATAATTAAAATAAGTTGCACACCAATAACAATAATTGATTCCTGTATTGCAGGAGCAGCATATTATCTTTTATTAATTCTTAACTTATCAACACCGAATATAAAAACCATGCAAAGAATAAAAATGATATTAATTTCTTTTGCTTCACTTTTAATTTTAAATATTTTAAGAATATTTTTATTAAGTGCTTTATCACTTTCACATTCAGTTTGGTTTGACTTAACACACAAATTATTTTGGTACATATTAAGTATTGTAATTGTAATTGGGATTTGGTTTGCCCAAGTAAAATATTATAAAATTAAAGAAATACCTTTTTATTCAGATTTAAAAGATTTGTATAGCCATACAAAACATAAAGAAACAAAGACTAAAAAAATAAAGAGAAAATCTTCATCCAAAAGTAAAACAAAGAAAAAATGATTTTTGAATTATTTTCGCAATTAATATCAACAATTCTTTCAATAATTAATGAACTAGGATATTTAGGAATATTTCTTGGAATGACAATTGAAAGTTCATTTATTCCTTTCCCGAGTGAAGTAATTTTAATCCCTGCAGGAGCATTAATTTATCAAGGACAAATGAATTTTATTCTGGTTTTTATAGCAGGATTATTGGGAAGTTTAACAGGTGCATTAATTAATTATTTTTTGGCATTATATCTGGGAAGAACACTTGTTGATTTATTAATTATAAAATACGGGCATATACTATTTATCAACAAAAATCAATTAGAAAAATCAGATAACTATTTTAAAAAACACGGAGAAATCACAACATTAATAGGAAGATTAATTCCGGTAATTAGACAATTAATTTCCCTTCCCGCAGGATTTTCGAAAATGAATTTATTTAAATTTTGCTTATTCACATCTCTTGGAGCAGGGATATGGACATTAATTTTAATTCTAATAGGATATTTCATACAAGGAAACATATTATGGTTTATCCAAAACAAAACAATAATCACAATAATAATGCTAATTTTTTCTTCAATAATATTATTAGGTTATATGTTAAAAAAGAGATATCAAATTAATAAAAATTAATCTTCTTGAAGATTTTTAAGCCTTTCAATTTCAATAAAATTTTCAACCATTAATTTTTCTGTAACTTTTAAAATCTCACAATCATCAACATTAATAGTATAACAGGAAGGACCAAATTGGGTAATACTTGTTTCTTCGCCGGATTGAATTTGAATAAAAGAATATCTCTCATTAGTATCACAAGTTGCATTTTCATCCCTTAAAACTTTTATATCCAAAATTTGATATTGCTTTAATAAATTTGCAATGCCAATCATACCATCACCGTCACAATTAAAATCTTCAGTCAGGTTAATAACTAAATAAGGCAAATAAGTCATATTAGCCTCAAAAGGAATATTTTTTAATTTACGAGGATCATTTCTCAGATAAAAATTATAAGGAACTACTACACCCTCATAAAGAACAGGCAAAGAAGTTTTATATAAAACTAACTGTCCTTCCTGCACAACATCAAAAGTAACCCCCCTATATTCAAAATGCCTTACTGAACCGATAAAAAAATAAATCCCTAAAACTATAGCTAAAATTATTCCAAGACCAATCAAAATATTTCTAAGTAATTTATTTTGACTTGCTAACTGTTCTCTTGTAGCGTGTTGATTTGTTTCATGCCCGCAAGATTTTACAATCTTCTCTTTACCGCCTTTTTCAACTTCAAAAACTTCACAAACTTTAGTTTGGTCTTTAACATCAGCTTTTTTATTATCAACTTTTTTTTCAACCATTTTAGATTCAAATTTTTAAGATATTTAAATCTTATTCTCAAGCTTGCAATTTGAGGAAGCTCAAAAAAAATTGTTTTAATAATAAGATTTAACAACTTAAAGGCGAATTATTGCTTTGCAATAATGAGGGGATGTGGGGATAAAAATTCAAGCAAAAAAATTCAGGGAATTGTTAAATCTTAAAAATAATTTTCAAAAAGAACCAAAGGATTCACGTTCCATGTGGCATTACAGGAGGCTCATAAAGATGCCACCTTTCAGTGTTTTGAGGAGATTCAAAAAGAAACCAGCGGGTGTCTTTTACGCACGACAACATCAATTTCAAAAAACATAATTGTCGTGCTTGTGACATCCACGAAGGCTCATAGAGATGCCACCGAACCACAATTTGAGGAAGTTTAAAAGAAACCAGCGGGTGTCTTTTACGCACGACAACATCAATTTCAAAAAACATAATTGTCGTGCTTGTGGCATCCCAGAAGGCTCATAAAGATGCCACCTTTCAGTGTTTTGAGGAGATTCAAAAAGAACCAAGGGTGCCTTTTATGCACGACGGCATTAATACTAAAAATATAATCGTCGTGCTTGTGGCATCCACGAAGGCTCATAGAGATGCCACCGAACCGCAATTTGAGGAAGTTTAAAAGAAACCAGCGGGTGTCTTTTATTTGACCCCAATAATCTTCAATAAAAATTCATCAGTAATTTTAACTAAATCTTCTTTAGGACCCTCAATAAATACACATCCACCTTCCTGAATAATACTGCCTACAGTACTTTCTTTTACAATAATAAAATTGCTACTGCAATCTTTAACCGGAAGGTCTTCTTCACAAATAGTATCATTACCAAAACATGCTAATTGCATTCGCTGAACAACCTGATTAAAATTAATATAAATCTCAGAATTCACATCATAATTCTCAGAAGACAAATAAAGAGGCAAACCAGAATAAGAACTTAGATAATTTAATTCACCAACATAAACACTTAAATTTTTCAAATCTTTAGGATTTTCCTTGAATACAAATTGATAATTACCCTGATCTAAAATCCAATAACCATTTTGATTTAAAAATTTAAAACCATTATAAGTCACATCCTTATTTTTTGAATCTTCACCAAAAGAATTAACAACAATTCCAAAAGAACTACCAAACATTACAAGGATTAAAACTACAGCAAGAATCATTTGATTCCGTTTCTGTTTTTTTTCTAATGCTTCTTTTGAATAAATTTTTTTCATACTTTTAGTCCTCTAAGAATCTAAATAAAAAATAAAAAGAGTATAAAAATCTTACTTAAATTTTATAAGGCTCTAGAACAAATTTGATTTATTATAAATTTTTATTTTATTCTTGAAGTTTGTAAAAAATAAAAACGAAATGTTTATATATAAGTTTATATAAAAATTAGTATGGAAATATATAATGATCAGGAGATAATACACTATCCAAGTTTAAGAACTATGCTAATGGTAGAAAGAATTTTGAGAGAAGCAGATAAAATGATAGACAGAGAAGAACTTAAAAGAAGATTGCCTTCTAAGATTATGCACCAAACTCTAAACTTAATTTTAAAATATCTGGAAGAAAAAGGTATGATAATTGATAGCCATAAAGGGATATTATGGATTTACAATCCTAGTCCTAAATTAAAAAAGGCCATTGAAAATGCAAGAGAGATATAATGTTCCAAGGAAAAGAAATTAGCGTTAAACTTTCGAAAGAAGCAGATAATATTTATCAAGAACTTAATAAGATAGTTGGAAAAGAAAAATTAAAAGGAATTGATAACTCTTTTCATCAAACATTGTTAAGGTCAATAAATAGAGCAAGAGAGTTATTAAAACAAAATCCTTTTGCAGGTGACCAAGTTCCAAAAAAACAAATTCCACCAAAATATATCCAGAAATTTGATGTAGAGAATGTTTGGAGAATAGAATTAGCAGACAGATGGAGATTTTATGATAAAGTTTTTGGGTATAAACATTGAGATTTCCTGAAAAGATTAAGCAAATCTTCTTATCCTACCCAAGATGCCACCCTTCCAAACTTCGAGGAGGGTTGAAGGGAACCAAGGGGTTCACATTCCATGTGATATCCAAGAAGGCTCAACGAGATATCACCCTTCAATATTTCGAGGAGGGTTGAAGGGAACCAAGGGGTTCCTTTCATTTTATAAGGCTTCCACCAAGACCTTAAAAAAAAAGAAAAAGAAAAATAAAAAAAATAAATTTGTTTTACTTAAACTTATGCAGTGGTTGTTACCATTGTAGCACTTGTAGAAGATGTACCTTTGTACTCTTTACTAGTATCAACAGTTTGAGTTCTCAAATAAGTAGCAGCATTCACAGTGTCTGCAGCGTCATAACCAGCTACAACTAATGCTAATTTACTAGTAACAGTTGTTCCTGTAAATCCTTTGATCAAGAATTCTCCTGATCCAACACCAGTTGATTGTGTAAACGCAGCACCACAGTAAGTTCCACCTAATACGCTAGCAGCAGCTGAATTAATACAACTACCACCTACAATAATTAAGTTCTTAGTACTTACTGAAGCTACTTCACTATCTTTAACTAAAACTTCGCCTAAAGAGCTAGCACCTGTACTTGTCGAAACAGATACAGTTGGAGATGTAATATATACATCAGCCGATACCTCATCACCGTGGTACATTACCTTTATGCTTTTTTGACCTGAAGTAGGTTTATTCCATAAAAGTTCTGTAGCAAGTTCTGAGTAAGTGAAATCTCTAAATACATCAGTTGATTCAATTTCTTTTGAAGCACCATCAGTATTTGTTGTACTATAAGCACTAACTTCTACTTCTGCAGTAGTTGAAGAATCCCAACCAATAGTTAAATTGATTGTATCACCAGAAGCTTTATTCTCTGATTTATCTTCTTCTACCATTGTTAAATAGAAAGATGTAGCGTTATGTCCAACTTGACCACCAGCACCTAAAGCAGTTGCATTAAATGCACCTGGTGCAACACTAGTGTTTGCAGCTAAATATGGTAAGAAAACTTTCATACCTTCTTTTGAATAAAGTGTATTGAAGTTTGTGTTCACTGAATTATTTCCTACAATTACATCATTTTGTACATTGCTAACATTGTGGATATATAAATCAACATTGCCAATTGAAATAGTATCAGCGTTTTTTACACCTGTTTTCTTATCAACCCAAGCACCATCTTTAAGATATTGCAAATCTGCCTTTTCATCAGTACCTTCTGTAATGAAATTTGTAAATTGCATTACATAAGATTCTGCATCACTACCATCACTCCAAGAAGCGATGAAATATTTTGTAGTATCAGCATCAAAAGTAATATTTGATCCTGAAGCAGCAGTTGCTAATAACTCATTACTATCCTTACCAATACCAACAAATGCTCCAGCAGTTGTACTGTACAAGAAATGGATATCTTCTTCAGTATCTTTAAGTGGGAAATCATTCAAAGTTGCATAAGTTTCACTACCTTGCTTAACTTCAATAGTTTCCTCAGCTGGATAATTTAGTCCGCCATATGATAATTTAACAGCTCCAAAACCAGGCATAATAATTTCACTATCCTCAGTAATGAATAAATCATCATCAGCAACCCAAACTAAACTAATACTTGTAAGTTGAGTTGTTGTATTAGCAATAGTACCTGTAAGTCCTGAAACAGCATTGTCGTTCATTTGAACTTCAGAGCCACTAGTAATTTTTAATTTACCAGATCCAAGACTAAATTCAACTTTACTAACTGATCCTTCTTTTGAAGAATAAAGAACATCCTTAATACCAATGTAAGAACCATCCTTTAATTTATAAGTTTCACTAGCACCCAAAGTGTTAGTTACTTCACCATCAATACTTAATTTAACTTGATTAGTTCCAATAAATTCAATAGATGCAGTCTTTCCACCAATAGTAGTTGTTTCACCTTCACTAAGAACAGTTGAAACTGCAGAATCTAAGAAAGTAAAAACTTGGTTAGATCCTGAAGTAGTTTGATCTAAAATATAGTAATCTTTACCCATTAAGGTCATATCACTTGTTTCTAAATCAGCTATCAAAGGTTGATCAGCCATAGTCAATAAGTAAGTTAGAACAGTTTCTCCAGATGGAATCTTAAAACCAACAACAGGTTGATCATCATCATCTTCATACATAGTTAGTTGAACATTCGAACCAACAGTAATTTTTTGAGTGTAGTCAAATTCATCGTTATCATTATCGATGTATTTTCCATCAGCCAAAAGAGTTGGTAATTCATCTTCATCAAAACTAGAAAAAAGAGTAGTAATGTTATCACCTACGTGGTATTTAGTTGAAGTTCTTTCAATTAAGAAAGAATCACCTTCACCACTTGTTGTAGTTGTAGTTCCAGTAGTACCCATACTTGATTGTAAATCAGTTTGGATGTTACCAGCTTGGATTAAATCTAAACTAGATACTCCAGCACCAGTACCATATACAATTGCAACATCTGCACTACCACTAGCTATAAAAGGAGCAGGGTAATTTGCAGCAGCAGCAAAAGCAGCACCAGAAACAGTCATAATACCGCTAGCTAAAACAGCCGAAATTTTTCTAAAATTAATTTTCATTTTTATTTTTTTTAAACCCCCTTTCAGTTCTATCAAACATATTGCCGAAGGCAATTATCACCCAGTTTGAAGTAATAGGGTATACTCCATTACTAGTTGAATATGAACGCTCGCATGTATTTTTTTTTATGCTTAACATTTGACTCCCTATAGAACACCCTAAGGTGTTAATAAGATGATAAATGAATTTTCGTTTAAAAAGCTTGCTATACCCCATGGACTAAGGTCTAAAAAAGACCCCCTTTTTAGGGGTTTAGTTTATAAATCTTTTGTAACCATTCAACTATTAATACACATTTGAGGTAAAACAAAACACAACATTTATTAAGATAGGGTATATTAAAATAATATATATCCAAAAAGGATATATATGTAAAAAAGAAGAAAAAATAGAAGAAAATCAGAAAAGATTATATGCCAAAAACAAAAATAAGAGAGATAACATTAGTGCAAGATAAGGGAGCATTTTCAATATTCAAAAAACAAACCGCCGACAAATCAGAATATGATTTTGAAGGAATACAAGCATTACGACAATTATTAAGTAATGAAAAAGCCAGAATGTTAAATGTAATAAAAACACAAAATCCAACATCAATTTATGACTTAGCAAAAAAACTCAAACGAAATTTTAAATCAGTAAATGACGATATAAAACTCCTCGAAAGATTTGGATTTATTGAATTAATAGAAGAAAAAACAAAAAATAGAATAAGACATAAACCTAAAATAGTAATTGAAACAATAACGATAAATCTTAAGATTTAAATAAAAAATTTTATCTGGTAAAAATTTCAATTAATTTGTTTTGAACTTCTTTGATTTTCTCCGGATTTATTCTCCCTGCTTTATAAGAAATTCTTGAAGAATCACAAGTAAAAACAAGAGAAACCATAATAAAACTATCTAAACTTAAAAAACCAGAAGAAAAATCTTTTTTTCTTAAACTAACTAAATCTTCGTCGTTTCTTTGGTTAGTAGTTATTTGAGCAAGAATAACATTTTGTCCTTTAAGATTAGCAATCACAACAGCAGGTCTTTTTTTTGCACCTAAAAAATCCGTATAAGGAAAAGGTAAAACAACAATGTCCCCTTTTACAAATCTTTCCATGCTTCTTCATCCTCTTTTGATAACCAATTTTTAGCAAGAGATTCTTCACTCGCAAGCATGCACATTAAAGAATCATTTAATTTTTCTTTTTGAAAAGGTTTAAGCTCAACTCTATCAGAATAAACAATAACACTAATTTTTGTTCCTTCTTTAAATCCTGCAAGAGTCCTTGCTATACGAGGAATCGAAATTTGACCTTTTTTCGTTATAGTTACAGTCCTAATTTCTTTAATTTCTTCTTGCATTTATAGTACCTTAATTGTAAGAAAAGTAAGAAATTATATAAATCTTTTGTTATTAAAATTTAATAATAAGCAGAAAAATAAATCTCAATTAAACTACCACCCCTGCTAAAATCTTGCATAGCCCCTTTTGAATTCCCAGTTAAATTCCCCTTGTTCAAAACAAACATCTCGGTTCCATCAGAATAAATCCTCAAATTATACCCTTTAATAGGTCTATCCCCTTCAATCTTCCAACTTTCTTCAATAATCCCAGAAAGAGTCTTTTCAAGAACTTCACAAGCAGAACCCCCTTCAACGCACATACGACCATTTTTACAATCAAAAATCAACTTTTGAACAGAAAGGTACTCCAAATAATCCTTGCATGTAGTAGTATACTGTAAAGACGCCTGAATAAAACTTTCAACCTCATAACTCTCAACAGTATCTTTTTGAGAAACACTCAAAGTAAGCCCTAAAAAAACCAACAAAATCACAGAAACAAGAATAATAATTAAACCAAAACCCATCATCTCTTCCTGACCTTTTTTTGTATTTATCATTTTATTTTTTATGTAACATCTAAAGATTTTCAAAAATTGTTCTTAACAATTAAGATTTAACAGCTAAAAGGCAAATCATTATTAAAATAATGATTTGGGGAGTGTGGGAATTAAAATTCAAACAAATAAATCCGGGGATTGTTAAATCTTAAAAACAATTTTTTAAAAAACCATTTATGAAGCCTCCTTATAACTAACAATTAATTTAGCTAATTCACATCTATCTGAAACCTCACCATCAAAAACATCCTTTCTACACAAAGAAACAAAATTCGACACACTATAACCACTCTCATCTAAAGAATAAACCTTAATAACACTGCAATTAGGATAATTCGCCAAAGTACAAACTTTGCTACCAGCAGGATAAACTTTTTGAATTTCAATATTCGTCACACCCCAAAAACCCTTATACTTATCCAAATTTTCTTTAAGCATCATAACTTTATCAGCATCAACACAATTAATTTTATTTCCAAAAAAAACATCCCCGCAAGAAAATTCCGGAGAATTTGCAAGTTTAGTCACTAATAACAACGCATTTTTTTCCTGCAACGCAGTTGCAGACTCCTTTAAACCGGAAAAAACAAAAACAATCAAAAATAACCCCACTAACGCAAAAAACAAAGTAACAGCAATTAACATAAATGCCATCTGCTGAATCTTCAACTGCCCACGATGATTAGAAATTTCATGAAACATTACAAAAAGCTCAATATAAGTTTTCATACTAACCCCCTGCAAGTTGAAAAATACCACCCTTCAATGCTTCGAGGAGGGTCAAAGGGAACCAGCGAGTGTCTAATTCCATGTGGCATCCCAGGAGGCTCATAAAGATGCCACCCTTCCAGACTTCNNTTCGAGGAGGGTCAAAGGGAACCAAGGGGTTCCTTTTATTTACCATAGTTTACACTCCGCAACATCATTCTTTTCTTTAATTTCATCAGCCAACCTACTAATAGAAGCCAAACCTAACGAATTCACAAAACTCTTCTGCAAATTACTCAAACCCAACAAATCCAAATTAGACTTGCATCCAGTCCAAACAACAAATGCAGCCTTATTTTTATACAATAACGATAATTGCTCACCCCTTTGCATTAACCGTTTTAATTGACATTCATAAACCTCTTTATCTGAAAAAACCGCCGCATACATTAAAGCATCACCCTCAAAATAAAATTTTTGAGACCCCTTAGTAACATAATTCAAATTATAATTAACAGAAATATCACAATTCCCACCACCAAAACAAACACGAATACTTTTATCTGAACAATTATTAACCAAAAGATTACCCTGATTCAAAGCCAAAAGTTCATCTGAAATCTCTTCAGGAGGATTCACAAAACAATACTCATCATTTACAGAAGTAATAAAAATCAAATCCGCAATTTTAAACGGCATATCAAAAGGCTTAGAAAAAAGATAAAATTTTTTCCCCTCAACAAACCCATTAGAAAAAACATACTTATTCACAAAACTAACATTCAAATCTGTCTGAGTCCACTTATTAAGACTCATTTGAGAAATTTGAAAAGATTGCTTGCCAAAAATCCCATTATTTGAACACTTATTAAAAATTCTTGTTTCAACAGGCAAAGATAAAGAAGTAGTCTTACCAACCTCAAAACTCGTTTCCAAAGGATTCAATAAAATACCAATTTCTTTACCAACCTTAACATCCTGAGCAGTTTGTCCAACTTTTATTAATTTAGTAACAGCAAAAATCGCCAAAGACAAAATCATAATCCCAACAAGAACCGCAAAAAACCAAGAAAAAGAAATTTCCAAATAACCACGCCCGCTATTTTTAAAATTTAAATTTAACATTTGAAATACCCTAAACTATCTTGTAACTAAAACAGTTGCTTGCCCATAATCTTTTTCAAGATGAATATTAACATCCCCGCCGACAACATCAATACAATAAGGATTTTCAGACTTAACAATCTCATCCAAATAAATATGTTTAATAACAACAGAATCCAACCCCTGAGCAGAACCAACAGGATAAAAAACCATATTTTCTGACCCATAAAAACTACTCTTTAAAGGATTATACAAATTAAGATTCACACCATTACCTGAAACAGAAAAATCAACAAAACACACTTTTTTCACACTTGACGGCAATTTATACTCAACAGTCTGTGAACCCTGTGTTCCTTTCCAAAGCTTATCTATATCTGCTTGAAGCTTATCCTTAAACTTTCCAACCTGAATAGAATTTTGAATATCCAAAAATTTACTAATAGCATAAAAAGTAAAAACCAAAAATAAAATAATTAAAATAATAGAAAAAATCATCCCAAAAGATAATTGCATTTGACCTTTATCATTAAATAAATTATTTATTTTATTACGATTGCCTAAAAAAATAAAAAAGAATGACACAAAAAATAAAATTATTGAACCAGTAATAATAGAAGGAGTGTCAGACTCCAAAATAAATTTCCCGGTAAGACTCATAGAACCAAAAAAAATTGAAATAAATAAACCAATTAAACCATAAATAGTAAAAACTTTATTATTTTCATATCGTTCATTAATTAATTCCCCCACAACCTGTTCATCAACAATTTTACTCATTTTTAACTAAATCCTCGCCAGGACGAACAATAATACTGCAAACATCAGGAGCAGGTTTATTTCCAAATTCATCTTCACATTTAACATGGAAATTCACTTCAGTATTCCAATCAGTAAAATGATTAACACCGTCAATAACAGTTAAACTTAACCCATCAGTAAATAGATAGTTGCAGTTTGTAGGATCATAAACACATTTACCTTTTTCATGAGTAATTAATTTCAAATAATTTTCTTCATGATATGCCCTAACAATAATAGGAGCATCAGTATCAGTATCAACAGTAAAACCAATAGAGTCAAGATCAGAATTACCACCTAAATCAAGACATTTAATTGAATAATTATAAACCCCGGCAGACAGATATAAATCTTGAGCATGCTTATATGAATTTGACTCAAAAAATTGAATATAACTATCTTCTTCACCAGTATCACTATAATAACAATAAGCTAATCCATCACTATATCCAGCCGTCGTTCTAACAGTTAAAGTCACTTTAACGCTATCAGTCGAATCTTTGATAGTTCCATTTGGACCAACAGAACTAATAACTAAAGGCCGAGTACCAATTAGACTAAAGATATAAGATTCAGAATTAACATTCCTATCACCCTCTGCTTTAACTTTAGGTTGATCTTTACATCTAAAATAAAATTTATTTTCAACTTCATTCTTTAAACCAGTTAAAGTAGTTTGACAGGTATAAAGCATTTGAGCATTCATTTCAAAAATACTTGAAGAACAAGTAAAACTCTCTTCCATTTTATCAAATATCTGGTCTCTATGACTCCATCTGCATTCTGCAGGTTCATTCACATAAAGCTCTAAATCAATAGAACTTTGATTAAATGCAATAGGCATACCATTCAAAAGATTAGTTGAAACAATTAATGGAGCAGTTGTATCAGGACCCTCGCCAACACAAAATTTAAACACAAAATGAGCAGGATTATAATTACCATTTGCATCTTGGCACCGGATATATAATTCATAATCTCCGTCGAAAGGCACAGTCAAATTTTCAACTTCAAAAGCACTTCTATCAGGCAAACTTATTGAATGAGTATGGTTATACCTAAATAAAGAATTTCCACCCATGAAATAAGACATATCTTCAAACTTTTCTTTCCGAGTATAATCAACTTTACACTTTGCAGGTTCATCAACTAAAACACCAAATGAAATTGGGCTAAAAGGTTTTACACATCCATCTTTAGAACTCTTATCAATAATTTTAACACCTTTATCAGGAGGAGAAATGCTATTATCAGGAGAATAAGAATAACCAGCAGTTAAAGCACCTTCCCAAGGAGTAATTATTGGATACTCAACGTCATTTCTATTAACCCAAACGCATTTAAGTTCAGATAATTCACTGCCATTAACCTCACCGTCATTTAATAATTGACAGGATTGACCTAAACTTCTGCATTGATATTCACTGCAAGGAATCCCACCATCTTGAGCATTGCATTTTTCACAATCATCACCGCCAGTAGGAGCATCCCATGTTTTACATTCAAATGTAACAATTTTCTCGCTAGTATCTTTATATAAATAATAATAAACAACAGCAGAAACAGCAAGACCAATACCCGCAGAATATAATGGATTTAACCCTGCACTGCCTTCGGCAGTAAAAGTTCCACCTTTTCCCCATAATGAATTTATAGCGGTTCCAACAAAAGTACCACTAGCAAGAGCAATTGAAGCAGCATTAACTTGATTTTTCTCCCATCCAAGAATACTGCCAACAGTTTGAACACCAGCATAAACACTACCTGCCCAAGTAAAACTACTAACAATATTTGAAAAAAAACTCCCAGCTTTATCGGCAGTTGTTTTAGTCTCCCCAGATTTATCAGCAGGAGTTTCAGTTGGAGTTTTACCAGAAGAAGTATCAAAAAAAGGACCATCTTTTGCATCTGGATTATTTATAGCACGACTATACGTCTCTGCATTTGTCATAGGTATTGGAGAATTTGCAGGAGGAGATTCAGGAGCAGGTTTTGAAGCAGGTTTAGTAACTGTTGTTGAAGAATCAGCAGAACTAACTGCAGACCATTTAGAAAGTGAATTAGACCATTTATAGATAGTATTATCACTAGTTATTTCTTCTCCTTCATAATAACCATCTCTTGTGGGAGTAATACTACTCACAAAACTCATATTAAATGAAATTGCAATTATTGATAATAATAAATTAAGAATTAATACATTCACACCTACCTTTTTCATATATAAATAGAAGAAAATGTGTTTTATAAATATTTCATTAAAAAATCATGAAAATTAAAAGATAATTTATCTATAAATAAGATTTATCTTCTGAAAGAATATGAAAATCAATCTCTCCATCAAGAACACCATTTGTTTTTCTTGTAACCCTATATTTTCCATAACCACAATTGTTTACTAAAACATCCGGAAGACCAACTCCAGATATATCTTCCTGAAGAGGAGAAGATTTCTTATAAAGAGACTTACTAGTCACAGCAAGGTTACCATTAGGACAATAAACATCTATCTGAACACTGCTACCAACTGGTGAACCACGATCAACAATATTTACAGAAACATTTTCATCTTTAGAAAAGAAATTTTTCTTTTCAAAAACTTCATCCTCAGTAATTTTTTTATCTTGATTTAAATCTTTCCAAACAGAAGTATAAAATTCTTTCTGAGGTTTCAAATCATTAACTATTTCAAATTCTAATGCACCATCAAGAACACCATTTGTTCTCAGATAAGCTTTATAGATTCCAGAAGGAAATTTTTTAGTATAAGCAGGAAAACATATACTCACAATATCAGCAGATTTAATGCTTTCTAAATGTTCAAGAAATGCGTTATTAGAATCATAGACATCTATACTTGATTTAGTACCTTTATGAGAAGCCCGGTCAGTTAAAAGAATTGCAAAAGTTTCATCATTTGAAAAAGAGTTCTTTTTTATTAAACATTCATCCCCTGTAATTTTTCCATTACGATTTGAATCCTTACAAAGTGCAGTATAAAATTCTTTATCAGGAGCATATTCACGTCTTGAAGAATTATCTCTTTCTCTTTGGAATTTATGTTCATCCCTTTGCATTTCTCTTTGAAAATTATGCTCTTTTTCCATATCTTTTCGAGTATTATGTCTTTGTTGTTGGTAATCTAAATAATCTGCACCATTCAAAATTTTTTGTTGATCTTCATAAGTTAAAGATTTGCCATTTAATGCTTTACCACTGGCAGAAATATTTCTTAAAGCATAAGCAGCACCAGTATAATTGGGTTCTGTCACACAACCAGCTACACTTCCAGCTAATAAAATTCCAGCCAATGTTGAAACGATTTTGTTTTTCATTTTTCAAATATAAATTTTTTATGATATTGTTAACAATAAGAACTATTTAAATGTTTTGTTTTTGTTGTTACTTTGTGATAATAACAGATTAAATTTATCCAAAAAAACCCCAGCAGATTTTTTAGAAGAATTGATTCCATAAGATTTATAAATATACGTGAATTATAATTCACATATGGAAAACAAATGTTATTTATTTTTCGAAACTCTTGGAACTAAATTAAAAGTCGATATTATAACAAAGCTAAAAGAGAAGCCACTAAGTGTAACAGAATTATCAAAACAACTTAACCAAGAAAGAAGTAAAGTTTCACATGCCCTAAAATCATTATTAGAATGCGGTTTTATTGAAGTTCAAAATAATGGTAGAAAAAGAATTTATTCATTGAATAAAGATACTATTATCCCCCTATTAAATATTGTAGAAAAACATGTTAAAAAATATTGTAAAGTCTGTAAAAGAAAAAAATGCCAATGAAAACCAACTCAGAAACTTCAGAAATATTATCAAAAGAACATGAATATATCTTAAAAGTCGTTGATGCTTTAGAATTGGAAATTACTCAATTAAAAAATAAAAATATTAACGCAACTTTTTTCGCAAAGATTATTGATTTTATCAGAAACTATGCAGACAAATTTCACCATGCAAAAGAAGAAAATATTTTATTCAAAGAGTTTAATAAATGTGCAGAAGAAGGATTAGTACATTGTAATCCGGTAGAACAAATGTTGTTTGAACATGATGAAGGGAGGAAAAATGTCAAAATGATGGAATCCGGAATGAATGAAAAAGATAAAAATAAATTAATTGAAGGTGCAAGGAACTATATTCGATTAATCAGAGAACATATATTCAAGGAAAATAATATCCTGTATCCTATGGCTGATGAAGCATTAAGTAAAAAAGTTCAAAAAACAATGCTTGAAAAATTTAATAAAATAAATTTTGCTAAGAAAAAAGAAGTTGAAAGGTTTGAAAAATTTGCGAAAGAGATGACAAAAAAATGAATTATGAAAAACAAATTTTAGAAATGATTGAATATCCTAAACAAGGAGTTTTAAGTAAAGAAATTTTCAAAAATGATAAGATTGACTGCACATTATTTTGTATGGCTTCTGGGACTAAAATATCAGAACACACTTCAACAAAACAAGGAATTTTATATGTTGTTCAAGGAAAAGGAATTTTTAATCTTCATGGAAAGGATATAGAAATGTTAAAAGGAGTTTTTATTCATATGAAAGAAAACGCAATTCATTCATTAAAAGCAAAAGAGAATACTTCATTTCTGTTAATTCTGATTGAAAAATAAGAATTGTAAGTGGAACCCCTAAAGCAGAATTTGATAACGCCGATAATATCTTCAAAACAGAAAAAAATAATTTGTTTCAATTCTTCTATTTTTAGATTTTTTCAATTACATCAACCAAATAAATAAAACTTAATAGCAAAAAAATTCTGAAGAATCATAAGCTGAACATATCACCCGCAAAATTTATTAAGTACATTAATATATATATTAATATGCCAAAAAGTTTTAGTGAAGGATTAGACGAAGAAATAATTAAAGTTTGTTTAAAAATCTCAAAAAGAGGCGAAGGTGCTTTAATAATTGTTACAGATAATCAAAGTTTAAAATATAAACCATTAGTTGAACAAACAGTTCCAAGTTTTAATATTCTTAAAAATCCAAAATTACTTGAATCTTTAGCATTAATGGATGGAGCAGTCATAATGAACAAAAAAGGTGACATGATTGCATACGGAGTAAAAATTCATGCGAATAAAGTTTTAAAAAATTTTGGAACAAGACATTCAGCAGGATTAAGTGCTTCGATACACAAAGATACAGTATCATTTATTTTATCTGAAGAAGACAGAAAGATTAGAGTCCTTAAAGAAGGAAAAATAATTATGCAAATTGATACCTTAGAAAAAGGTATTGAAAAAAAAGTTTCTGAAATAAGCCATATTCTTGAAGGAGTCGGAGTTGGAACAATAGGAACCATCGGAGCAGGAATAATTGCAACATCAGTAGGATTTGCAGGAATTACATTTATCCCAGGAGTAATTGTGTTTGGTGGAGCTTATTATTTAATGAAAAAATTAAAAGAAAGAGAAGGACGATAAAATTCTAAAAAAATTGATTGTTCTTAAAATTTATTCTTTATATACAATAAATAATACTAACAAGAATCCTATTATTAAGGATTCAGCAATTTTTTCTGAATTCCCCGCGATTATTGAAAAAATCGCTATTAAAATCAAGATATAAGTATTTCCTAACATTTAAAGTTACCACCTCGACAAAAAATAAAGTATGATTCAATATTCATTATTAATATAATGAACCTTATATTTAAATATTCTACCCTAAAATTTTACCTGTAAAATTTACCCGTCGAGTATTTAAATACAAATAAATAATTCAAGGCTTTTGTTAAATTCTCAAAAACAACACAGTCCGAAAAGTAATTAATGCCCGAAAACTATCCGAATAGTATGGCTAAAAGAGTTAAGATAGGTTCAAAATTTGTTTCAATACACTATCCCAAATGCAAACCTTGGATGAGAGAAATCTATTTTGGAGAGAGGGAGGATAAGATGGAACATGGTCATATCTCTGTAAGTGGTGCTATTGTTGTGGGGAATACTATTTCTGCTGAAACTTGGTATGCAAGAACTCCAGACGGAATAGAATTAGTTAAAGAAGGAAAACCATTAATTAGGAATACTTCCCAATTATTGTCAAATTGTATACCAGTACCTTTAGCAAAAGCTCAACATGAAGAGCAATCTCTTTTTTGGAACGTAAATAGTTTAGATGCTTTCTCTTAAGTGCAGAAAATATTCCTTCAACAAGCACACGGAATCTGTAAGTTTCATGCCAAATTTCTTTTTGTTCTGAATATTTTATGAACATAAGTAATTGGAAATTGAGGTAAATCGGGGTAATATAACTCAAAGCGGAACATCCATTGTAAAGGCACATCTTTTATTTTAGTTTCATATCTTAATGGACCTAACATAAAAAACTTAAGAACTACATATTTCAGTTATCTTTTACTTTTCAAATAAACCTCTCCAAAAACAAACAGTTTATAAACCGAAGATATCATCAAATAATATTACTAATGTGATAAGTCTTGAGATTAATGTCTCGCAAGACTTAAATTTCAAGAAACAATTCTTGACAAATTATTAATTAAAAAAATGAATCAATTTTAAAAATTATTCATAAATAAATTCAAAATGAAAACATTCAAAGAACTAGGGTTAAGTAATGATCTCTTAGAAATAATAGAACAAGAAGGATTTAGCGAACCCTCAGAAATACAAGAGCAAGCAATCCCGTTAGCATTAGCTAAACAGGATATAATCGGAGGTTCATCAACAGGAAGCGGAAAAACCTTAGCATTTGCCTCAGCAATAGTCCAAAATATAAACCCAAACAAAAATGTTCAGGCATTAGTCTTAACACCAACAAGAGAATTAGCAGACCAAGTAGCATCAGCAATAAAAAAATTCTCGCATAATAAAAGATTAAGAACATACGCAATTTACGGCGGAGTAGATATAAACGCACAGATAAGAAACATCCCGCAGGCAGATATAATCGTCGGAACCCCAGGAAGAATTCTAGATCACATGAAAAGAAGAACATTAGATTTAGACAATATAAAAATTTTAGTCTTAGATGAAGTCGATAGAATGCTAGACATGGGATTTCTTAAAGACGTAGATAGAATAATCACACAATGTCCAACAGAAAGACAAACAATGTTATTTTCAGCAACAATTTCATCAGACTTAGATTATCTCGCAAAACAATATACAAGAAATGCAAAAGAAATCTCAGTTAAATCATATGTTGACAGTTCAAAATTAAAACAAGTATATTACGACGTGCAACCTTACGAAAAATTTTCATTACTAGTGCATTTACTTGAAAAAGAAAAATCAGATTTAGTAATGATTTTCTGCTCAACAAGAAGAAATGTAGATTTCTTAGTTCAAAACTTGCAAAAAATCAATATCAACGCACAAGCAATCCATGGAGGACTAGCACAAAATAAAAGAACAAAAATTTTAGAAGAATTCCATGCAAAAGGAACAAGCATCCTTGTTTGTACCGACGTCGCAGCAAGAGGACTGGATATTAACAGTGTAAGCCATATATATAATTACGATTTACCAAAAGACAGCAAAGAATATGTCCATAGAATTGGAAGAACAGCAAGAGCAGGTAAAGAGGGTAAAGCAATTAATATTGTAGCAAATAGAGATTATGAAAATTTTAATAAAATAAGTGAAGACAAATCATTAAAAATAGAACATGAAGAAACACCGGAATTTAAAACAATAAGAATAGAGATGGATACTGGAAGAAGAGATCATGGAAGAGGAAATGATTCAGGTCAAAGAAGAAGTTCAGGAAGAAATTTCTCAAGAGGGAACAATTCAGGTCAAAGAAGAAGTTCAGGAAGAAATTTCTCAAGAGGAAGTAATTCAGGACAAAGAAGAGACTCAAGAGGAAACGATTCAGAACAGAGAAATGAATCTGGAAGAAGATATAATAATAGACCAAATTATAACAGAGCAAGAAGATAATTATCCAAAAAGATTAATAAACTTTAAAAATAAAAAATAGTTAGATAATTAATGCACAAAATAAAATTATTAACAGCGATTTTAATTTGTGTCGCAATAATTGGAATAATCGGAGCAACATATAAAATGACAAAACCAACAAAAGTATTACTTGAAACAAATATGGGAAATATTGTAATAACACTTTATACAGATATGCCACTTACAGCAGGAAATTTTGAAAAATTAGTTAAAGAAGGATTTTATGATAAAGTCATTTTTCATAGAATTATCGACGGATTTATGATTCAGGGAGGAGACCCAACAGGCACAGGAATGGGAGGACCAGGATATACTATTGAAGATGAATTTACACACAAAAGTGGGAATAAAAATAATCGAGGAACAATATCAATGGCAAATACAGGATCAAAAAATACCGGAGGAAGCCAATTTTTTATTAATTTAGTAGATAATAATTTTCTTGATGGAAAACATCCAACTTTCGGAATAGTGACTGAAGGAATGGATGTTGTAGATAAAATTGCAGAAGTACAAACAGATGCAAATGATAAACCATTAAAAGAAGTCAAAATAATCAGAGCGAGTATAATTTAAGAAGTAATTAATCAGAAATAAAAATTATATTTTTTCTTCAGAAATATTCAATAATTGCAAAAGAGATTTATTTGCTCCATTTAAAGAATCAATTTGTTCATACAAGCCATACATAGGACAAAGTACATCAATATCATTAGCTTTATCACAGGTATTTCTAAAATTTTTTGAATATAAAGGGGTACAGTCAAACTTACCTTTATAAGTACTGCATACACTTTTATATTTACAACCAATATCTGTCATAAATAAAATTATAAAAAACATTATTTATAAATGTTACTATTGTGTAGAAGTACCTTTCGCTTATGAATTTCCCTTAAACATCCTTCAGCCTCACATAAATTATGAGAAAGGTTTTTAGTAGCTTGCTTAATAGAATCAAATACTAAATCACTAAATGCAGTAATATAATCATAATCCGAACAATAATTTCCAGCCTCAAGTATTTTTTTTGAAGCATTATCACATAAATCTTTTTGATTTTTAGAAGTCATAGGACTATTATCATATACCCCAAGATATTTTGGACAACTATTTCTGTATTCACAACCATCTGCCATAAATAATTAATGATCTTAATACATATAAATCTTTTGAAAAATCATCGAATTAAAATTGGACGATTGCAATTAGATTTTTTAGAAAGATTATAAATTAAATTATATCCTTTAATAGACAGAGAATAATCCGGCATTCGATTATAGTTATACATTTCAATAACATAACCTAATTTTTTAAGAGTACCAAAATCTTCAGGATATTTTTCTTTAAAATCATTCTTATTCTTAGAAAATTTTTTTAAAATCCCCCTAATTTTTTTATCCTCTTCAACAGTTTTTTCTAACATAAAATAATGTATGAAGAATAATTTATTAATTTAACGAATAATTTAACTTTGTCCAAAGTTTTTGATTTTAGCTAACTTTTGGCAATTCAAGTATTAATTAAGGGTGGGGATCCTAACAATCAAAAAAACTTAATTCAGGACAAAGCCGAAAAATTTTATCCCATTTTCTACATAATATTTAAAAATAGATTTTGATTTTAAACAAACATGGAAAAAGACATCGGAAGAATTACTAAAAATGACAGGTCAGATATCGTAATACGACTTGATGATTTTGGTGGTCAACGAGGACTTACAATAAGAGAATTTGTAACAAGTGAAAGATACACAGGATTTACAAAAGCAGGAGTAAGAATCCCGGCAACTGACTTTCCAAAATTCAAAGAGATGATTAATTCAATCTCTAAAGATGACATCAAGCCAACACAAGTGGCTCCGCAAGAACCAGAAGAATCTGAATCTGATGAATCTGAATTACCAGATTATTAATTTTTAATAATCTGTTAATCAAAATTTTTATTATTTTTTATTTAACAACTCAACAATTTCTTTATAATTTTTAGTATAAACCCCATTATATCTAAACCAATTAATTGATTTAAAAAAATTTTTAGAAGAAGCAATACCCTTCGTTAACTGTCTTGCGAGAATAATATGAAAGCCATAATCCTTAGCAGATTTAGCAGTTTCTAAAACACATTGATTCGTATGTATCCCCATAAAACACAAAGTTTCCAAATTCATTTTTTTTAGCCAAGGATAAAGTTTTTCATTTGAAAAACCATCCATTTTTTCTTTTTTAAAATATTTTTTTCTTTGAACATTATTTATTAAATCCCTCAATTCAGAATCAGTTCTTTTATCCCAAATAGATTCTAATACTCCAAGAGGATAATTTTTATCCACAGCAATCTGTAAAATATCTTTTTGAGCTTCACGCATAAAAAAAACATCTTTCAAAGAATATTCTTTTAAATATGAATACTGCATATCAACTAAAACAATCCCGGTTTTATCTAAATTAACATTCTTGCCATAAAATTCAACATTTGTCATAAAAAAGAATTCAAATAATTACTTATAAGATTTTCTGAGGGAACCAAGGGTTTCCTTTTTTCACGCCCCCCAATCAACACGTTTTTTTCTCTTAATATCAGCAATCTCCATTAAAATCTTCTTTTCATTCTCACTTAAAAGATCCTTATTTTTCTTAAAATTTCTAAACTGCGATTCACCAATATCAGTATAAAGAAAATCAACATCCTTTAACTGTCGCTCAAAATTAACACCAGGAATAGAAATCGCAACTTCTAAATTTTCATTAGCTTCACTAACAGATTTACCTTCAGACTCAATATTTTTCACTCGCCCGACTTTTTCTTCAGAACTATTAATCAAAGCTAAATCAGACGTTAATTTTCCCCCCTCAACCCTAACACCAAAAATTGCAGGTTTAGTATTTCTAAAAACATATTGAGGTAAAACCCTTAACTTGCAAATTGTTGCAAGAGACATTAAACGCCTTTTCTCAATTTCATTCATTTTTTCTTTTCGATAATCAACCAAATCATCAATTAAACGATAAACAACATCATTCGTTAAAACCTTAATATTTTTCTGCAAAATTTCCTTAGCATCCTCTTCAAGATCAACATTAAACCCAATGATAATTGCATTAAGCTCATTAATCTCCAAATTAGCTTTTGCAGAAATTACATCTGATTTATTAATACTGCCAATACCAGCCTTAACAACAGGAATATTTTTTTCACCCAACAAAACCAACAATGCTTCTAAACTACCTAAAGAATCAGCCTTAGCAATAATACCATATTTTTCAGTTTTAATATTTTCAGAAATTTCTTTCTTAAAAATTTCTTTAATTTCATTTAAATTATTTTTGTAAAGAACAAACGGCATTCCAGGTAAAATATTTTCTTTTTCAATTAATTGCATCCGAATCCCCGTTGAAGCTTGAACTTTATCTTTCGGAATAAATTTTGAACACAACGGTAAAATTTCTTCCAAAATTCTTATCTTGGTAATAATCGGCTCACCATCAAAACTCGCAACAGCAATTTCATCTTGCCTTGATAATTCACCATCATACAAAATCGCCTCAATATAGTTAGTTGACTTTTCTTTTTTAATTTCAAGCATAACACCTTTTGCATCTTTATGTAATTTCAATTTTTCAGTTAAATATCTCTGACTTAACCCGCAAAGCATCATAATTAATTCAGGAATACCCTGTTTTGTAATAGCCGAACATGGAACCAAAGCAACCTGTTTAGTAAAATCATCAATATTATAATATAAATCCGCATCAAACCCATAATTATTTAACGCACCAATCAAAGTCATATACCTTTCATCAAAAACCTGCTTAACATTTTCCTGTTGAGATTCAATCGCCGATCTCAAATCCTTATCGCTATTTCTCCATCCGGAAATATTATCAATTTTATTTAAAGCAATAATAAAAGGCGTATGATTCATTTTTAAAATTTTAATAACCTCAGCAGTTTGAGGTTTTATACCGTCATTAATATCGATAACCAAAACAGCCAAATCAGCTAAACTCCCGCCACGTTTTCTTAAATTTGTGAACGCCGCATGACCAGGAGTATCAATTAACAAAAAACCGGGAATATTAAGTTTAATCCCTGATTTCCCAATTAAAGGACAAGCAGCTTTTAACTGATTCATAGGATAAGAAGTAAAAGAAATTTTTTGTGTAATTCCACCAGCCTCGCCTTCCTGAACACATGAACTTCTAAGACAATCTAAAATAGATGTTTTTCCGTGGTCTACATGTCCGCAGACCGTTACGATTGGCTGTCTGATTTGATTTTCCATTAATTCTCTTAAGCTTTTGTTCGTTTTTATTCTTTATCATTTGCTTCTTGAGAAGGGACAAAGTCAAATCTTTACTTGAAAAACTTTAATTATTATTTATCTCAATAAAGATTATAAACCCATTTTTAATTGTTGAATTATGGCAAAACTTAATGAAACACCAGAAACATATAAAGAATTTTCAGGCAAATACATAAAAACAATGCCTAAGCTAAGAGCAGAAGGAAGAATCCCGGGAAATATTTCACAATTCATGCAAATCAGACTCAACTATAAAAATGGTCCGGAAGCTATAAAAAATGCTTGGCTAAGTAACTATGACACCTGCGATGCAGTTATCTATCATCCGGAAACACAAAATATCTTAATTGATTTAGATTCAGAAATGTTAATAAAAATCTCCCAAGATACTAAAAAATTATACAATGGTGCATTATTATTAAGTGAAAATAAAGATGAAGCATTTGCAATTTATGAACAATTAAAAAAACAATCAAATGTTATTGAATTTAAAAATCACAAACTTGAAAGAACAATAGATTTTAAATCAAAAGAAGATGTTAAAAGTGACCCTCTTTGGAGAATTTTAGCAAGAGATCAAGCCCTGCTCAATGATTATACAGATTTTATTTACGATGAAAGTGAAAAAAAATACGGTCATGAAACACCAATGAGCATTATTCTCGGTTCTTGCAAAGGAAAAACTCCGGAAATAAGAGCATGGTATCTTGGAAGACTCGGCAATGAATCATATGTCAACGGAGCAGACGATCTTGATGATGGAGGTAGTCGTCTTATGGGAATATTACCAACAAGAGATAGCACATTAAATACAAGAAAATATTCTTTACAGGAAATATTAGATTCCAGATTTTATTTACGCTAAAAGTAATTCTTCAAATATAAAAATATTTTTTAAACTATTTTAAGAATTATCATTTGTCACTAAATAGTAACATTGAACCAAAAGTTTATAAATTTTAAATCTAAAAATAATACCAATGATAACATTAAACAAATCAATGATAATTCTACCGCATGATGAAATGATAGAAAAATTAAAACAAACAAGAATACAAAGAATGCTTCTATGTAAAGACCTTAACCAATATATTGGAACCAATCAAATAAATTATAATTTAAAAAGAAATGAAAATGGAAAACCAATTTTAGATTTAAAACAATTAGATGGAATGGTCATACAAATACAAAATCAAAAAATTTATGACACACTAATGCAACTTTATGAATGTGGAAGCTGGAAATGGTATTCTGAAAAATTACCTACAGAATTTAATGCTTGGAAAAACAATCAAGAAAACAACATGAATATAACCGCAAAAAAAAATTTTATATATAGTTTTGCATTTAAACATGCACAAAATTTTAATTTGAAAATAATAACCCCTAAAGAATTTTACGAACTTCAAGAACCAGAAATAACACAAGAAATCATCCAAGAGATAAATGAATGGTTCGAGATAAACAAACCAAATAGAGAAAGCAAAGGATAAAATGATCACATTAAACAAATCAATGACAATTCTTCCACAAGAAGAAATGATAAAAAAATTAGAAGAAACAAGAATACAAAGAATGCATTTATTCAAAAACCTGAATCAATATATGGGATATAATTCAACAAATTCTAATCTTGCAAAAGGAGAATATGGAAGACCAACTTTAATTTTAACAGAATTAGAAAATACAGCAGTCCATATTCCAACTCAGGAAAATTATGACACATTAATGCAAATCTATGAAATTGGAAAATGGGAATGGCCAGATAATAACCCAACAGAACATAATTTTTGGAAAGGTTATAAACAAAAAACATGCATACCAATAAAAAACGGATTTAGATGTGGAAACAAAGAATTTTATATTCAAAAGAATTGGAAGATATTAACTTTGCAAGAATTTTGCGAATTTCAAAAACCAGAAATAACGCAAAAAATGATTAAAGAGATAAATCAATTATTTGAAATAAATAAACCAAACAGAAAAAGCAAAGGATAAAATGATAACATTAAACAAATCAATGATAATTATCCCTCATGAAGAAATGATAAAAAAATTAGAACAAACAAGAGTTCAAAGAATGCTTTTATGTAAAGACCTTAATAAATATATGGGATCAAATATAAATGCTAATTTTAAGAGAGATAAAAATGGAAGACCAAGTTTATATTTAACCCCTTTAGATAAAACAGTAGTGCAAACAATAAGCAAAAAAGAATATTGGGATTTAATGAGAGTTTGTGAATGTGCAGATTGGAAATGGGAAAGTGAAAATAAACCAACAACACGTAGCTTTTGGGAGATGTATGGAAAAAAAACATGCATAAGTGTACAGGGCAAAGTAGGATTTTCAAGTATAGAATTTTATGAAAGTATAAATTACAAAATAATACAATCAAAAGAGTTTTATGATATTGAAGGTGTTACAAATTCAATGATAGAAGAAATAAATCAATGGTTTAAATTCGATTTCTAATTAATAAAAAATGATAACATTAAACAAATCAATGATAATTCTACCGCATGATGAAATTATTAAGAAAGCAGAAGAAAGAAAGAAAAATGGACCATTTAAGCTTAGAGAAATGGATGGATTCATGGGAAAAAAATCTTTAAAAAAGTCAGATTTAAGAAGAGATGAAGAGGGAAGGCCAATTTTAAATTTAAAATCATTACAAGATACATATATTAATGTTTTCACACAATATGAATATGATATCTTAATGCAAATTTACGAATGTGGTAATTGGGAATGGCAGGATGGAGATATTCCCACAAGATATAATGCTTGGACAACATATAAAGAAAATACATGTATTGGTGCATTTGAAGGATTTAGATATGGGGAAATACAAAGATTTGTAGAAAAATCTTTGATCAGAACGCCCCAAGAATTTTATGATATTCAAGACCCGCAAATAAGAGATATGACGATAGAAGAAATAAATAAATGGTTTGAAACAAATAAACCAGATAGAAGAAGCAAAGGAATTAAATATTAAGATTTACTAAATAAATTATTTTTTTCAACAAAATTACCAATAATATCGTATAATTGACTATGATTTTTAGAATAAAAAGGATTATGACTTGAACCCTCAGGAGATTTAAATAAATCAAACTCAACAATTTTAGAATTAATTTTATTTAGAATAATTTTTGCACTATCAGGATGAAAAATTTTTTCTTTAGCAACATGAATGATTAAACAAGGAGCATTAACCTTATTCAAAATTTTATCTAATTCAGATTTACCCTCTTTGATATATCTAAAACCAAAAAGACTGGCATCATAATAAAAAGCATCTTTTCGCAAATCTTTTTGATATTTAGGCATTACCTTTTTCCAATGCTTTTTTTTAATAAAAGGTTCAAAAAAAGCAACAATTGAAATTAAGAATTTATATTTATAAGGAATTGAAATATTTATAATCCCTTTAACAGGATATTTTGTTGAAAGCTGTAATGCAATAAAACTACCTAGACTAATTCCTCCAACAATTATTTCTCTTCCTTTTTTTAAGTCTTTTTTTAATTCATTCTCAGCCTGCAAAAAAAGATCATTATATTCAAAATTACTAAGATTTTCTATTTTTTCCCCATGACCTTTTAATCTTATAATTCTTACATTTGCATCAAATCGCTTATTAAGATATTCTCCAAGATGATTAAAATCAGTAGGACTTCCTGTAAAACCATGCAAAAGAAAAAATTCTTTTTTTGAATTTCCTTTTAGGTTTATAGTTTTTGCTTTTTTATCAATCTTTGACTTTCCCATTTTCTAATAAAGTATAAAATAATAATAACAAGTATTAAGAACAAAATAGCAATTCTTAGATTTTCAAAAATCTTAGCAAGAAAACTAAAACCTTTACCGGTAAGCCAACCAATTAAAACAACAAAAGGAACAAAGATTAACTCAACAAATAAATTATAATACGAAAATTTAGAATAAGATGTTTTTTTTGCACCAAGATAAACCAATGCAGGAATACTCGCTCCATAAATAATTTTAGTATAAAATAAAATTAAAAAAAGATTATTTTTTGTATATTTTTGCAAATGATATTCAATTTTTTCAACTTGCCTGACATATTTTTCTTTTTCTAAAAAATTTCTAAAAAATTTAAATCTTCCAATTGTAAAAGGAATAAAATCAGATAAATACATACCAATAGTACAAAAAACAAGCACATACCATAAAGGCAAAAAACCCTGAGCAGATAAAAAAGCAAGAGTAATTATTACACTTTCTCCGGTTATAAAACCTCCAAGAAAAGAAATACTCTTTCCATATTGACCAATAAAAGGTAAAATACTTTCTAAAAACATGAATAAAAAAAGATAATTTAATTTAAAAATATAACTTAAATTAATTTGCAATCATTTTTAAATTAAATTGCCTAATATTTAAAGATGGAAGAAAAATTAAGCATAATTATTCCCACATTAAATGAAAAGCAAAATATCAAAAATTGCCTAACCTCTCTCCTGAATCAAACAAAAAAACC
Organism: Nanobdellota archaeon; assembly: GCA_013329055.1. Classification (GTDB taxonomy): domain Archaea; phylum Nanobdellota; class Nanobdellia; order Pacearchaeales; family GW2011-AR1; genus GW2011-AR13; species GW2011-AR13 sp9966u. The sequence continues at coordinate 105,466 of DUKY01000020.1, read as the reverse complement.
ATATGAAATTATAATAGTCGATAATGGAAGTACAGACAATACTAAAGAAATCGCAAAAAAATTCGAAAAAAAATTCAAAGAAAAAGAGATAAATTTTAAATTATTTTACTATCCAAAAGGAAACCAAACAAATGCAAGAGATTTCGGGATAAAAAAATCAAAAGGAACAATAATCGGCTCACTCGACGCTGATGCATTTGCAGATAAAAATTGGGTTTCTGTGATAATTAAAAATTTTAAGGACCAAAAAATTGTTGGAATTGGAGGAAAATCAAGATTCAGAAATAAAGGAAAAATTTTTAATTTTTTTTATATCTCAATTTATTATTTAAAATTATTAAGTAACTTATATTGCCTAGGAGGAGGAAATAGTGCATTTCGAAGATCTGCATTTATATCAGTTAAAGGATATGAAGGTCTTGAAAAATTAAGAAAACAGGAAAATATTACTCATGCAAAAGATGATTTTTTTCTATCCAAAAAACTTGAACAAATCGGAAAATTAAAATTTTGTCCGGATTTAAATGTAAATTTACAATATAGAATAAGGAATAATAAGACTCAAAAACCAATTAAACTATCTATAAAAGAGATTATAACAAGAATATACCTTGAAATTACTTATGATTTAAGAATAAAAAAGTTCTTTAATCAACAACCGGCTCTGTCCAAAGTTTTTGATTTTAGCTAACTTTTGGCAATTCAGATATTCATTAAGGGCGGGTCTTCAAGCTTTAGCTTGAACTAGAAGTGGGAATTCTAAAATCAAAAAAACTTAATTCTGGACAGAGCCTCAACAACCGCAAATTTTATAACCAAGTAAAGATTCAACTATAAATGAATAATTTTTCTAAAAAGAATAAAGATTTTAAAAGACCAGTAAAAACACAAGAAAGAGAAGAAAAACTGGAAAAATCATTTATAAAAGATATTAAAAAAAATTCAAAAAATACTGTATTTATATTCGGAAAAATAAATCGTATTGCACAAACAGGAGGTCCAACTGTATTCGTTATTTCTGACGGAACAGGAAGCCTTTCTTTAAAAGGTTTTGTCGGTGCAGGACAACGAGCATATCCTGAATTAACAGAAGGAGATTCTATTAAAACATTTATTAAAATCGAAGAATTTCAGGGAGAAACAGAAGGAAATATAATAAAAATTAATAAATTAAATCCTTCTGAAGAAAAAGATTTTATCAAATCTATTGAAAACATTGAAAGAGAAAGAGCCAAAGTTATTCCGCCAAAATTTCTTGTAGAAAGTCCAATTCTAAATAAACTTAAAGATTCATTTATTAAAGCTGCAACAGAAATTAAACTCGCGATAATACAAGATAGACCAATAATCGTAAGACATCATAATGATACAGATGGATATAGTTCAGGATTTTCTTTAGAAAGAGCAATCTTGCCATTAATAGAAGAACAGCATGGTTCTGAAAAATCCCGTTGGGAGTTTTTCACAAGAGCCCCATGTGCTGCACCATTTTATGAAATTGATGACTCGATAAGAGACACTGCACAATCATTAAGAAATGTTGCAAGATTTTCAAATAAAATGCCACTGATAATTATTGCAGATAACGGTTCAACACAGGAAGATTTAATGGCAATCCAACAAGGAAAAGTTCACGGATCAGATTTTATAATTGTGGATCATCACAAATTTGATCAGGATGTTATTTCAAGAGAAGTTTTAACGCATATAAATCCTTTTTTAGTCGGAGAAGACGGTTCACATTTTTCTGCAGGAATGCTTTGTTCTGAACTTGCAAGATTCATTAATCCAAATGTAAAAAATATAAATCAAATCCCGGCAATGTCTGGTTTTGCAGACAGAATTGAATTAAGTAATCCTAAAACAATGAATGATTATTTAAAAATTGCAGAAAAAGAAGGATACACAAAAGAACTGCTTTCAGATATTGCTTTAGTTATAGAATATGTTTCTTCAAAAATTCGATTTATGGAAGTTCGGGAATACATAGAAGTTTTATTTGGAGAACCAAGAAACAAACAAAAAGAATTAGTCCAATTAATGGCACCGTATATTAAAAAGATGGATAAAAAAGGTTTAGCAATTGGAATGAGTAATGCAAAACAAGAAAAAATGGGTAATGTTATTTTACAAAGTATTGAAATTGAAGAAACTTTTCCCGGATTTGGTTTTTTCCCTAAACCAGGCAGAGCAACTGGATTAGTACATGATGAATACCAAAAAAGAACCGGCGAAACAGCTGTTGTAACTGCAGGAATTATGAATACTGCAATTACTATGAGAGCAACAGACGAAGCTAATTTTTCTGTTCATGAATTAATTAAATTCATTGATAAAAAACTCCCGGAAACATTCGTTGAAGGAGGAGGACATAAAAATGCCGGATCAATCTCCTTTTTACCAAATAAAAAAAACAACATTGTTAATTTACTAAAAGAATTTATTAAAAGCAGATAATTCTAAATTTCTTATTTAATAATCCAAAGATAAAAATAATTCTAGAATAAAATAGTTTACCACTAGATAGTTACATCTAAAACAAAAGTTTATAAACTTCAGATTAAAGATAAAATTAAAATGATAACATTAAACAAATCAATGATAATTCTTCCACATGAAAAGATGATGAAAAAATTAGAAGATACAAGAATTAAAAGAATTAATTTATTTGGAAACCTTAATCAATATATGGGATCTGACTCAACAAATTCTAATCTTACAAAAGATGAAAATGGAAGACCAATTTTAGAATTAAAAGAATTAGAAAGGACAGTAATTCATACTCCCACTCAAGAAAATTATGACACATTAATGCAAATTTACGAATGTGGTGATAGAAAATGGGTTGAAGACATAATTTTACCAACAGAATTTAATGCTTGGGAATGCTATGGAAAAATAACTTGTGTTCAAGCATATAATAAATTTCAATATGGAGATCTTAAAGAAGTTAACGAATACGGAAATTATAAAATAATAACTCCTCAAGAGTTTTATGAACTTCAAGACCCAAGAATAACATCAGAAATAATTCAAGAAATCAGCAAATGGTTCGAGATAAACAAACCAAACAGAAAAAGTAAAGGATAAAATGATAACCCTCAACAAATCAATGATAATTCTTCCACATGAAAAGATGATGAAAAAATTAGAAGAAACAAAAATTCAAAGAATGAATTTATTTGGAGACCTAAATCAATATATGGGTTCAAACCAAATAAAACCTCTTTTAGAAAGAAACGAAAATGGCAGACCAATTTTAATTTTAAAAGAATTAGAAAAAACAGCAATTAATACTCCAACTCAGGAAAGTTATGACACATTAATGCAAATTTATGAATGTGGAAATTGGAAATGGCAACTAGACAATTTTCCAACAGAAAATAATAATAATTGGGGAAGATGTAGAGAAGACACTTGTATTACAACAAGGGAAAAATTTCAATATGGCAATCTTAAAGAAGTTAATACATATGGAAAAGGATATTATAAAATAATAACTCCTCAAGAATTTTACGAACTTCAAGACCCAAGAATAACATCAGAAATAATTCAAGAAATCAGCAAATGGTTCGAGATAAACAAACCAAACAGAAAAAGTAAGGGTTAAAGATTCTAATTTTAAATTGAAAACTTATCATCTCACCTAATCTTTTAATTGGAGAGGGACAAGATGAGAAAGGCAGGGATTAACATGCCTAATTATCCCTCTCCAATATAAATATTTTAAAGTTAATTCTTAAAGGCTATTTGAGAATCGGGGTAAAATTTTAAACAATGGGATAAATTATTTTTTCCAATAAAGAATTTTAAAAATTAGAACATAATTTAACCAATAAATATATAATTCTTTAAAAGCTTATTTTAAAATGCAAAAATATACAATATCAGATATAGAAAAACAATATGACTTAGAATTAAACAAAATAATTGAACAAATAAAAAAATCAAATGCAAAATTAATTTTGCTCCAATTTCCGGATGGACTAAAACAATATGCAACAGCAATAGTTGACTATTTAGAAGAAAAAACAGATGCGGAATTTTTAATTTGGATTGAAAGCTGTTTTGGAGCTTGCGACACACCAATTTTACCAGGAAAAATTCAAAAACAAATTGATTTAACAATTCAATTTGGACATTCAGAGATGATGCCGAGTTTTTAGAGCAGGAGTAATTTAAAAAATTAATAAATTCATAAACTGCTCTGGAAACGAGTAGAGTTTTTAGAGCAGGAGTAATTTAAAAAATTAAAAAATTAAAAAATAAAATAAAACTGTTCTGAAAACGAGTAGAGTTTTTAGAGCAGGAGTAATATAAAAAATTAATAAATTCATAAACTGCTCTGGAACAAGTAGAGTTTTTAGAACAGAAGTAATGTAAAAGATTAATAAACTGCTCTGGAAACGAGTAGAGTTTTTAGAAATCAAGTAAATAGAATTTTTAATACTTAATCACACTTGTCACATTTATCACAATCTTCAATTTGGAATAAAACTTCTCTCTTTTTATCAAAATAATGACCAAAAATAGTCTCACGATTACAAGGTAAACAAAATTGTCGCTCTAAGCTATAAATTTGTCCAATGCTTGTACCATTAAAAAGATAATTCAAAGACAAAATTCCTTTAGTTAAATCAAATTTTCCCCTAATTTCACCTTTGCAAAAAGGTTGATACTTAAAAATTTTTCCTGAAAATTTACCTTCGTCACTAACTTCAAAAATTTCAGAAAAATCTTTATCCATTGGTCTTCCATTTTCCAATAAAACTTTTGTCAATCTACATATAACCATAAAAAACTCAAGATTTACAACTATTTAAATATTATTTAACTAATTCCGCAACATTCAAATACATCCTTTTATTGGAATACTCACCAACAATGCCGTGTTTTCCTTCTTCTCGGTCAAATTTTTCAAAATGACCTAAAAAAGCATCAGGAGAAGTATAAACAATACTTAATGATTTACTATATACAGCCATTTCCAATTTTTCAGATTCACCATTACAACCAGAACACCCAGAACAATTACTAAAACTAATTTTCCCATTAAATTTCCCTTCAAGACCTTTTACAACCCCAAAAAAAATTTGTTCAGAAGGTTTATTCAAGTCAATTACACCAGTTACTTTGTATTCTTTCATAATAAAAACATAAAAAAACAACATTTAAATACTTATCCAAAAATAGAATAAGATATATAAATAGATTAATTTTATTATAAAAATGTCAGAATTAAGATGCAGACAATATCACCCTAATAAAGAAGTCTTTATTAGATATGATCAGGCAGAAAAACAAGATATTTTTCTTTGCACAAACAGAGAACTAGACAGAGAATGCGAAAGTATTTGTTTAGAATATTCTAATTGTTGCAATTTTTGCAGAAATCGAACAAGATATGAATTTAATAATAATAAAATTTCATTTTAACTACTTCTAGGGATATCTCGTTTAAAAAATCACCATTCAATACTTCATGTGGCATTACAAGGAGGTCGAAAGTTTACACTTACATTAATCCCGAAGGTAAAGATAAAAGCTGTAAGTGTGGACTTGAGTAGAAAGTTTACACTTGCATAATATTCTGAAAGCAAATTTTAAAAGTCGCAAGTGTGGGCTTGAGTAAAGATGCCACCGCTCCGCAAAGTTTGAGGACGAAGTTATTGAACAGCGACAAACATTTTAAATGAATAACGACTTTTCAATGACTGAGCCAGCTCAAAAACTTCAAAAGTATCGTCTTTTGATAGTCCCAGAAAATTTCATTTTTCAAATTTTCTGAGGAAACCAGCGGGTGTCTTTTATTATAGCCACCCAATCAACAACGAAAATCCGACGACAAATAATAAAATACCGGCAATTAAATGCAACAATCGAATATTACTTTCTTTCCAGCCGGAAACTTCGTCAACTTTTACAAATCCAAAATAAATAATACCAACAATAATCAGCATTGGTAAAACAAAAACCAAATTATAATATAATAACCAAAAAATTGCAATTAAAAAAATCTTATCAGCTAATAAACCTGAAGCAACTATATACGGACCAATTGTACACGGCAATAAAAATAAAGTAATCAAAAATCCGGTAAAAAATGCACCAAACGGAGAGGTAATACCGTCGATAATCTTTTTAACTTTTGGACGTAAAAAAATCGGCATTTCTGTAGCAATACCGCCTTTTTTATATAAAAAATAATCCTTGATATTTAATGCCCCGATAATCATAGAAAAAATTGCAAGACCATTAAAAACAAAACCGGAATTATCTCTTAAAACTTCAGCAAACGATTTAAAAAATTGAACAATAATAATTCCATAAAATAAATATCCAACATAAACAGCCAAAATAAAACTTAAACCAGCGTAAAGAACTTTTTCTTTTTTTCCGGGATTTTTAATTAAAATAGACATTAAAATCATTGTTAAAACAGCAATAGCACAAGGATTAATAGAATCTGCCAAAGCCAAACCAGTAATTCTAAAAAATTCACTTAAATCAATCATTATTCACACCCCGTTAAATTTTGTAATTCTTCAATACTATGAACCCCTTCATACCGTTGCCCATTAATAATCCAAGTAGGCGTAGCACCAATATCTAAACATTTTTCACGTTCATAAAAACAATCAATTTTATTCAAATATTTATAAGAATCACCAAACATCTCTTCCTGAATTAAACAAGCATGACAACCTAACTGAGTATAAATCAAAGATTCTCTTCCGATACATTTTGCAATTTCTTCAGGAGTCTCTATAGTAGGTCTATACAAAATAAAAACAGAAATAATTAAAATTCCAAAAACAATAATTATTGTTGACCAGCTACTCTTTTTCATATTTTCATTTCTCCTGAAATGGAAATTATTCCAATTCAATAAATAATATAATAAAAAAGTTTTTTTAAAACTTTCCAAATTAAATTCGATACTTTTATAAATCCAAATTACACACTAACCTTAGCTAAACAGCCAAAAGCTGATCTAACTCTGTAAAGAGTGGCTAAATCAAATGACAATAAACAAATTAGATGCTCAAACATATAACTTAAAATTAGCTGAAAGCTTAAAACAAATTCCGGAATTTAAAGCACCAGTTTGGGCAAGTTTCGTAAAATCAGGTCCATCAAAATCACGACCAATTGAAGACGAAGATTTCTGGTATAAAAGAACAGCAAGTATCTTAAGACAAATTTACAAAAGAAAAATTGTTGGAGTAAGTCGATTAAGAACAAAATACGGAAGTAAAAAAAACAGAGGATTTAAACCGGAAGAATTCAGAAAAGCAAGTGGAAAAATAATAAGAACAATTTTACAACAATCTGACTTAGCAGGTCTTACTGAAATTGCAAAAGATGTTAGAGGGGTAAAAAGCAAAAGACCAGGAAGACAATTAACAGCAAAAGGTAAAATATTTTTGGAGAGTATATAAAATGCCAATCAAAAACAAACAAAAAAAAGAAAAGTTAGCAGTAAAAGCTCGACAAACTAAATGGGCACCAATTTGGGCAGTAATAAAAAAATTCGGAATCGGAAAAAAAATTCACCCATCAGCTATGACAAGAACAAAAAGATCATGGAGAAGAACTAAATTAAAGATTAGCCCTCGAAAAATGAGAAAATCACACTTTGGATAAAATGGCAAAAGAAAAAACTGAAAAAAAAATCACAGAAGAAAAAATCTCAAAACAAGAGACAAAGATAGAAGATAAACCAAAAACAACCCCCCTAAAAACTAAACCAGTTGCAAAAGAAACACCGGAATTAGAAAGAATATATATTATTCCATTAAGAGAAAAATGCAGATCAGTTCCAAGATACAAAAAAACAAATAAAGCAGTAAAAACAATAAAAGAATTCATCGCAAGACACATGAGAGTTCAAAACAGAGACTTGGAAAAAATCAAAATTGATAAAATTCTAAATGAAGCAGTTTGGTTTAGAGGAATAAGAAGTCCGCCACACAAAATTAAAGTTAAAGCAACTAAAATTGGAGACATTGTAAAAGTAGAATTAGCAGAATTATCAGATAAATATAAATTCAAAATAGCAAGATTAGAAAAAAGAGAAAAAATTGCAGAAGCAAAACAAAAAACAAAATCAACAAAAAAAGAAATTCCAGAAGAAGAAAATACTGAAAAAGAAATAATTGAAGGAGAAAAAAACAAATCAATGGAAGAATTCGCTCAAAAAGAAATGAAAATGGAAGCAAAAGAAAAGAAACATACAGCAAAAATGTTAACAGAAGAACAAAAAGGAAAAATTGAAAGCACAAATCAAATAGAATAAATAAAAGACAAATCTAAATCCTTTTAAACTAGCTAAATCTATCTTTTTAATGATTAAAAAAATTGCATTAACTGCAATGCTTACATTTCTACCAATAAATCATTCTTATGCAGAAAATTTTCAAACAAAATTAGCAGAAGATTATTTTGATGCTTTAGAAGAATCAGTTACAGAAAAAAAAGAATTATATGGAATGGATTCTTGTACAGAAGAAGAAGCACTAAATACCCCCTACAAATGCGAAGATAACTACAAATGGTATATTGACGGAACAAAAAGAGACGTACATAATTATCAAAGGGATCAATTTTCTTATGATCTTCTTGAATCATTAGGAAGTGCATTTGAAGAAACACCATTTATACAAAATATAATAAATTGGTACGACGAAGAAATAAAACCCTGGACAAGAACAGAAATAATTGGAAAAAAAGACGGAAGTATCGAATTTTATGCTCCAGGTAAAAAATATCATGGAGATGAAAAATGGAAAGTATCACTTTCACCGGATTTAGATAGAAAAGACAATTCATGGGGTTATAATATTGGAGCAAGAATTGAAGCAAAATATGGACAAAATTTTGAAAGTAAAATCCTTTGGCAACCGGAACAAAAAACAACAGAACTAAGTTTAAATTATATCTTTCCGGAAAAAACAAATAATCCTTCGGAGAAAATTCAAGAACAAAAACCAAAATACTCAAAAGAATTTAGGGATAGATTCAAAAGATGGACAAAAACAGAGATAAATAAAACAGATAAAACATATATTGGATTAAGTGTATCACATAATGAAGATGATACAATAATTTATGTAAAATTTAGCACCCCTACATCTTCTTTAGAGAAACTATTTAAAAGCGATTAAACCCCATAATTCTATGAATATTAATCTGGAAGAAATTAAAGAAACTAAATCCATTCAAGAACTTTTAGAATTCGGAATAATAAATGTTGACAAATCATCAGGACCAACATCTTTCAACATTTCAGCATTTGTAAGACGAAATTTAAATTTAAGAAAAACTTCGCATTTCGGAACACTAGACCCAAAAGTTACAGGAGTTTTACCAATAGCATTAAACAGAGCCTGCAAATTAACAGGTTATTTTTTAGGAGAAAATAAAACTTATGTTGGAATTATGCGACTTCATGAAGATATTTCATTAGAAGAAATTCAAAAAGAAATCCAAAAAAAATTTTTAGGAAAGATAAATCAAATTCCACCGTTAAAATCAAGAGTCAAAAGACAGGAACGGCAAAGAGAAATTATAAAGTTTGATCTATTGGAAAAAAATGGAAAAGATTTCTTATTTTCTGTTGAATGCCAAGGAGGAACTTACATTAGAAAATTAATTGATGATCTTGGAAAAGAATTAAACATCGGAGCACATATGCTGGAATTAAGAAGAACAAAAGCAGGAATATTTTCAGAAAATGATTCAAAATATCCGGCAATAAAATTATATGATTTAGAAAAAGCAATCGAAGAATATAAACAAGGAAATGAAAAATTATTACGAGAAATGATTATCCCAGGGGAAATAATCACAGAGTTATATCCAACAATAAAAATAAAATCAACAAGTGAAAAAAATATTTTAACAGGTAAGCCAATAAAATATGACGACTTAATTGAAGAACAAAATTTTAAGAATGGAGAAAAAGTCACAGTTTTTTGCAAAAAACGTTTTATCGGAATTTATAAAATAATCAATAACGAATCTATTTTTGCAAAAGGTGAATTTGTAATGCAACCAATAAGAGGATAAAAATTATTTATAATTCTACATAGTTACTTCTAAAAATATGTAATTTCATACCATATTGATTGTAAGGATCATTAACGTCATCGGGAATTTTATCAATTAAATTATTTAATTTTTTATTTCCTTCCTCATAATAGAATCTATCCCCTAATAATTTTTTCACATCTTGGGAAAATTGCTCATTATTTTTCCATCCATAAGGACGATCATTTAAAATATAACCTAAAGCCACAACACTTTTTGAAGAAAGATTCGGCAATACTAAATTTAAATATGTTAAAGTATCACTTGGATTCGGCAATGACTTTTGATAATAACAATCAATCTCTTTGATTCCATCAAAAACTTTATCAAGTGTTCCTGGAAGATAAATTAATTTTCTTTCTTTTGCTTTCTCTTTTGGATATGCCCACTCAAATGAAATTTGAAAAGGATTTGAATTAAACTTAATCGAATCAGGATCAACATTTAATTTTTTAAATTCAATCATCAATAAACGATCAAGATCCCATCGTCGAATATGAGTAATATCCCAATATCCATAATTTTTTCTAAAGTTTAAATCTTCTTTAAAAAAATATAATTCTTCTTCAGTAGGTTTGTAAGACTTGGCAATATTTTTTTCAGAATGATACCAAGAATCTCCTGACTTAACAATTGGTTTAATATCAATAAAATCCCAAAATTTCAAAACATACTCTTCTGTATCTCTAAAAAAACCTTTTGGATCAACACCAATTATCTCAGTGGGATTTGCAAATAATAGAACAGTACTTAAATCAGGCCCCATTGCATTATACAATACCTTTTTTTTATTCCCAAGTAATTTGTTCCATCCTAAAAGATAAGAGATATGTTCTTTCCTAAGTAATTGAGAAGAAAATTGTCTTTTAATTCTATTAATTAAATTCTTCATTTTAAATTAATGAATCCAATTAATATAAAGATTATTATGTGATTAAAAAAATAATAATGATACAACCAATAGAATAATTCACAATAATCTTTATAAAGTTAAAGGATATAAAAAATATTAAGATGAGTAATACTTTATTTATTACACAAATAATTCTAAATAGTTTAAAAAAATTAAAATGAATTCAATTATTGATTACATTAAAATAAGAGACCCGAATGAAAAAGAGTTTCATCAGGCAGTTTTTGAAGTAGTTGAAAGCATTAAACCAGTAATTGCAAAAAATCCAATTTACACCTCTCAAAAAATATTAGAAAGAATGATTGAACCGGAAAGGACTATACAATTTAGAGTTCCATGGATTGATGATCAAGGAGAAATTCAGATAAACAGAGGATATAGAATCCAAATGAATAGTGCAATCGGTCCTTACAAAGGAGGTTTGCGATTCCATCCGTCAGTGAATCTAAGTATATTAAAATTTCTTGCTTTTGAACAAGTATTCAAAAATGCTTTAACAACATTGCCAATGGGAGGAGGAAAAGGAGGATCAGATTTTGATCCAAAAGGAAAATCAGATAGAGAAGTTATGAGATTCTGTCAAAGTTTTATGAGTGAATTATATCGACACATCGGAGCAGACACAGATGTACCTGCAGGAGATATTGGAGTTGGAGCAAGAGAAATTGGTTATCTTTTTGGAATGTATAAAAAACTAAATAATGAATTTACCGGGGTTTTTACAGGCAAGGGATTAAAATGGGGAGGAAGCCTTATTAGACCAGAAGCAACAGGTTATGGTAATGTTTATTTTGCTTCTGAAATGCTAAATACAAAAAAAGAAACATTAGAAGATAAAACTTGTTTAGTTTCCGGATCAGGAAATGTAGCACAGTTTACTATTGAAAAAATAATTGAACTTAAAGGAAAAGTTATTACAGTTTCTGATTCTTCAGGATATATCTATGACCCAGAAGGAATTAATAAAGAAAAACTTCAATTTATAAAAGAATTAAAAAATGTTAAAAGAGGAAGAATCAGCGAATATGCAACAAAATATCCTAATGCAACATTTACACAAAAAAAAGAAAACGAAACTTATAATCCATTATGGGATCATAAGGCAGATTGTGCATTTCCAAGTGCTACACAAAATGAAATTAATGAACAGGATGCATTAAATTTAATTAAAAATAAAGTTCAATTAGTAAGTGAAGGAGCAAATATGCCTTCAACTCCTGAAGCAGTTAAAATTTTCTTAGATAATAATCTTTTATACGGACCAGGAAAAGCAGCAAATGCCGGAGGAGTTAGTGTTTCAGGACTTGAGATGAGTCAAAATAGCATGCGACTTTCATGGGATAAAAATGAAGTTGACAGACGTCTAAAAGATATCATGAAAAATATTCATAAAACATGTTTAGATGCTTCAAAACAATACGGATATTCAAATAATTACGTTGCCGGAGCAAATATTGCAGGATTTACTAAAGTTGCTGATGCAATGATAGATCAAGGTCTTGTTTAAAAACATTTAATAAAGCAAAATTATTTTTCTTAAGTATGACACTTAAAGATATTCAAAAACAAGTTGATGAATGGATTTCACAATATAAAATTGGATATTTCCCACCATTAGCAATTATTGCACAAGCAGTTGAAGAATTAGGGGAACTTTCAAGAGAGATAAATAATAGATATGGACCACGAATCAAAAAATCAAAAGAAGATACTGCAGAGATTGGAGAGGAAATTACAGACGTTATCTTTGCAATGATTTGTATGGCAAATTCTCATAACATCGATTTAGATAAAGCCTGGGAAAAGAAAATGAATAAGTGTTATGGAAGAGATAAAGATAGATGGGAAAAAAAATAATTTTTATATTCCATACATACTTTGTAAACCTAAAATATCCGGATTCTCTAAACTTCTTTTTTCAATATCCCCATAATTAGAATAACCATACATTGTAACGCTTGAACAACTATCAGTATAAATATCAGCTAAACCAACAGAATGACCTAATTCATGAGTCATAATATTTTCTAAATCCATTAAAGAAGAATCAACAGTTGCATCACCCCATTGATAATTATCATTCAATAACATATCAAATTCTACAATTTCTTTTCCAACTCGGGTATACCATACAGAAGTAACACCTATAACATTACCCTCGGGATAATTTCCAAAAACAATAGAATTTTTATAATCCTGAACACCATATTGAGAATTATAATCAACAACATAATTATTATTAAATAATTCTGATGAAGTCTGACTATCCCAATTTTCTGCAGAACTACTGATAGTGTTTACAACAAAATCATAAGACAAACCATCTTGATTTGTTGGATTAATTATATAATTTACAGGTAAAGATTTCCATTTTACACCCATTAACTTATAACAAGTATTAGCCTTTGTTGGTTTTCCAATACTATCAGGTTTTGCATAATGAATAAAATCTACTCTTTCTAAATTCCAATTTTCTCCAATAACTGGTGACTTTGATGGAGCAGGGGAATTTTCCTTTGCCCGATCATTAACTGGAATTATCATTGAAGCAGTAACGACAGATAAAACTAATATCGTTAGTAAAAAACTAAAAATTGCACCAAATTTCATTTTCATAATGATATCTTAATAAAATTCATTTAAATATCTTTTGATAAAAATGACCCATTAAAATTTTTTTATTCAATTCCCAAACTTCTTAAAAGTAAAAAAAGCATACCAACAATAAGATTTTAATGAAACTTAAAGGTGAGATATTGCAAAGCAATAAAGGGGCGAGTAACTTTGAAAATTGCCAATAAATCAAAATTTTTTCTTGATTTAAAGCAAGTTTTCACAAGGAGTAGAGTAACTTCGCAAATAATAAAAAAAGCATACCAACAATAAGATTTTAACGAAGTAAACTAATTGAATTAACGTTGGTTTAGTTTACTTTTTAGAAAAAATATTATTTTTTCTATAGCTTAAAGGCAAATTATTACTTTTGTAATAATTTGGGGAATGTGGGAGATTAAAATTCAAGCAAAGAAATAAAAAAGTGTGTTTAATAATAAAAATTTAATTTTTGATTAGCTTATTGGAAATTCAAATATTTTTAAGGGCGGGTCTTCAAGCTTTAGCTTGAACTTGAAGTGGGAATCTCAAAAATCAAATTTTCATACGCTTTTTTACCTACACAAAGTTTCGTGCGAGGTTATGAGAATGTGGGGAATAAAATTCAAACAAAGAAAAAAGGGGATTTGTTAAAATCTTGTATTCTTTATGAAAATTCAAATTCAATAGAAAATAAAAACAGGATAAACAGGATAAACAGGATAAACAATGTTTATAAGTAAAATTTTATTTAATAAAATATGCGTCATATAATATATTTTTCAAATAGTGCAGTTACAAGCGGAAAAGCACTTTCTGATGGAAATTTAATGAAAGCAGGAAGGATGGATATTGCAATTCACTCATTTATACAAGGAGTATTCTTGTCACACGGATTTAGAGAGGATGTAAACTTCCACTTTATATTTTATGGAATGCCAGACCCACCAAAACATATAGAAATTAGAGTAACACCAGAACTTGAAATATCAAAAAAAGATGTCGGAAATCTTATAAAAAGAATATTATACAAATATAAAGCCGGAGAAAAAACAGAAGTTTTGCCCGGATGTTTCATAGAAAAAAAAAGTTTCTTACACGTTATAGAAGAATTATTGGATAAAGATGTTGAATGTTTTATCTTAGAAAAAGGCGGAGAATCTTTAAGAGAAGCAAAAATACAAAAAGAATGTGCATTCATTATCGGAGACCATGAAGGATTCCCAAGAAAAGAATTAAAGAGATTAAAAAAATCTTTAACACCCATTTCAATTGGACCCAAAATGTATTTTGCTTCACAAGTTGTAGCAGTTGTAAACAATGAATTAGATAATCGAGGGATTTAAAATTAAAATATTTCTGGATAATTTTGTTTATTTAATTGATGTTATACGCAATTATGACTATGGGGGCACACTCACGATTGAACTACACTCAAGAAGGGATAGTAATATTAATAAACTTGTTAAACTGTAATCTGGATAATGACAAATAAATATCCAAAAAATATCTTTTGGATTATTTTTTTAATAATTCTGGTTGTTATTATTATATTTATTTATAATATGCCGACATTGATTTACCGTATCCAATGTTCCACATCAATAACCTGTTCCAAGTCCGCTTGGGAAACTGTGAATCCTGCATGCATGCAGATTCAAAATCCCTATGAAAGAGCATCCTGTCAGCAAGAAATTGCTGTAGCAAGACATGATCCTGTTCTTTGCGTAAGCGGAATGCCTAGTGATTACCGCATCAGTGAATGTATGAAAGCGGTGATTGCAGCAGCTCCCGAGGATCCTACAGTCTATGAAAAGTTACGAAATCCAGAATTACGGGCAAAATTCCAGTATGAAAAATATGACTCAGAAACTAAGGGTATGGTTGGTCACAGCATAGAGGTATACTTCTTAGACATTGTCTTAGGCGAGATAAAATTCCCTATTAACATTTCACGCAAGCATATGTTCATCTGTAATGAAATCGAAAATGTCTATCCGAGAGACTGGTGCTATAGCAAGATCGCAAATATAGAAAACGACACTTCAATATGCAACAAAATTTCCATTGAATCTTACAAGGACCACTGTTATAGATATATTGCATGGAACAAGCTTGACCCTCAGATATGCAGAGAAATTCTAGATATAGAAATTCGGGCATCTTGCTATTCAGAAGTTGCCTCAATGAAAGGAGATGAATCTATCTGCGAAATGATTGAAATCCCTAAAATTAAGGAAACATGTCGTGATACTGTCGCAGATATGAAAATAGGGACTAAAACATGAAAATCCCAGAATTGCTCAAAAGAAAAAAATTTTGGGTTGCCATAATCATCGTTATAACCATAATGCTGGTTTTCTCACAAGCAAGCTTCACTGTATGTTGGATTACTTCCATTGTATCTCCAGAGCATCCCTGCTATTGTTCTGTGAATGTGGAAAAGGATAGAGTGACAATTATTGTTTCAAAAGGCGGAATTTATGATACTGATGATGTCGCTTCATCGGTTTCGAAATATTTCACATCTGTAAAGAAGGACCTAAACATCGAGAATGCAGGGCTGAAAAAGTTTCCAGGGAAGACAATAGATGAATTAGACAAATTCGTTGATGATTTATACATGGATGACAATGTTGCCTATATAATCCTGATAGGAGATGACCTGCCGACAGCAAGCGGGGTCAATGCAACAAACTGGGAAAGCCTTGCGGCAATATACTGGAAAATGGAGTGTGTGGACGAGGACTGTGGCTGTTGCAGGTGCAGTGACATAGCAATCTCATCAATAATGCCACCATTCGCCTATACTGATCCTGAAAAGGTTAGCTTCATCCTCAAGACGATGGAGACCTACACAGACTACCACAACAACTTTGAAAGTTACATGAAGAAGTATCCCAGAACTGCCCTTCACTTAACTGACTACGAGGGAAGTGAAAATGGAAAGTACATAGGTCTTGCGGACCCGAAGGAGGGTCTCGGTTATGACATGCCGCAGGAATATGTCTATAACACCGAATACCAGAAGGTTACCGATAAGCTGAAAAAGAAGCACCTCGCTATGCACTTCAGCATCCACGGGGATGATACCACCGGAAGAGATATGTCCCTGAGCATCATTGGTAAACAACAGCTTGAAAGGCTTGGCGGTCCAGCGTTCCTATCAGCAAAACATACTCAGCCTTACTGGTCTACTATTGACGAGTACCTTGAGTTCGCAAGAGAAAATGGTGCACCCGCACTGTTCATGTCAGGCTTTTCTTGCGGGGACTTGATAATCAAATCGCCAATGAACAGGACCGATTACTGCTGTTGGCCGCAGGCGTTCATGGACACCGGAACATGGGCATACTATGCCGGAT
The DNA here is from genome assembly GCA_013329055.1 of Nanobdellota archaeon. Classification (GTDB taxonomy): domain Archaea; phylum Nanobdellota; class Nanobdellia; order Pacearchaeales; family GW2011-AR1; genus GW2011-AR13; species GW2011-AR13 sp9966u. Next base: position 88,504 of record DUKY01000020.1, on the reverse strand, counting down.
TCGGCACTAACAGTGAGGGAAAAAGGATGAATAAAGCCTTCTCGAACGAGCAGACCATCGGCCTTGCAGTGAGGAAATATAGAGCACAGCAGAATTTAATCTTTGGCGATATTTTGGCACATATGAAGTAATGCTTTTTAACAACATGATGTTTATTGAATTCAACAAAAGTTAAGAGCTCATACTTCACTTATTTACGTGAGTGTTCCCCTCGTATCAATATAGATACATATGTATCTAAAAAGAAACAAAGAACTTGATATAATCACCCTTTTTTAAACTCAAGCCACGCTACACTCCGAACTTAAACAACTTCTCTTAATCCCGATTTTCAACTCAATTACTGGGAAGCCTTAAACCCCCGACCACCCCCAAAAAAATTCTCCTCAAAAATAAAATATAAAAAGTTAGTAAAGAAGACATTTCAAAACCCCAAAAAATTTTGAATTATTTTTGAGATAAAATGTTATAATTTTATTTCGCCATGTAGTGGGCGCTACATAAGAAATCAAATTGTAGATTTTAGCCAAAAAGAAACAAAATTCACTTACACAACTTCAAAATAGAATCCACAATCAACTTAGCAGTCTTATCATCAATATCATTTAAAGGATTTAACTCAACAAAATCAACAGACAATAATTTATCAGTATCAATTAAATCAACAATATTTGAAAATTCTTCCTTAGAAATACCTTCATTCACAGGAACAGAAACACCCGGAGCATCAAGAGGATCAACAAGATCAAGATCAAAACTAACATGATAACCACTCGTTTCATCATTAGCACGATTAATAGCTTTTGAAATATACTCCATTTTATTTTCTTTTAATTTTTCAGTAGAAATAACCATAACATCTGAATTTTTCAATAAAAAAATTTCATTCAAATCTAAATCTCTTGCCCCTAAAATTGAAATATTTTTTTCTTTAATCAAAGACTTATCAACATCAAAATATTTTTTTAAGGAATTTCCGGCAATAGCACCTAAAACCATACCATGAATATTTCCGGTAACAGTTGTAGATTCATCATTAAAATCACCATGAGCATCTAACCAAATTAACCCCGCATTTTTTTTCTTAGTTAATTCTTTAATATGCCCAAAAATAATACTATGGTCCCCGCCAAGAATTATCGGGAAATTAGGTTTTTCAAAAAAATTTTCAGGCAATCTTGAAAAATTCCGATAAACTCTTTGTATAGAAATTAAATTTTTTAACTTTTCATTAGAATCACCTAAAAAATTTTTTTCAGGAACAAAAAGATTACCTAAATCAACAAAATTAATATTATTTTTTTCTAATTCAGGAATTAAAAATTGCCTTATTTTATCAGGACCAAAATTACTACCGGAAATATCAACACCAAGATTACTAGGAACCCCGATCAAAACAATCCGACGTTTCATAAAATTATCAAAAAATAGGTATTTATTATCTTTTTGGTGATAAAATTATTAATAAAAAAGCATACTAACAATAGATTTTAATTGCTTAATACAAATTATACTTTAATAATTGTACAAAAGGCAATTAAATTCATAATAGAAACTATAAAAAAAAGCATACCAACAATAAGATTTTAACGACCTAAAGGCAAATTATTATTTTAATAATTTTGGGGCGAGTAACTTCGTGGTAGAAACGATAACCCACAAAGTTTCGTGCGAGGTTACGAGAATGTGGGGCATTAAGATTCAAACAAAGAAATTCAGGGATTTCCACGTGGCATCCACAAAGGCTCAAAGAGATGCCACCTTTCAATATTTTGAGGAGATTCAAAAAGAACCAGAGGGTTCTTTTTAGTTAAATCTTAAAAACAATTTCAAAACTCAACAAGATATCACCATTCCATAATTTGAAGAAGTTTGAAAAAAGTAGATTTATCAGAAGATTTTAATGACATCAAACCCAAAAGATAATAAAGCAACATTCTTTCCATTAAATAAGAGGGTTTACCAATATAAATTTTAATTTTAATTTAAAAAATGAAAAAATCAGTAAGAATATATATAACAGGAACAGTTCAGGGAGTTTTTTTTAGAGATTTTATAAAAGAACAAGCTGAAAGATTAAACATAAAAGGATTTACACGAAACTTAGAAGACGGAAGAATTGAAATATTCGCAGAAGGAGATGCAAATGACGTAAACAAAATGATTGAATTATGCCAAAAAGGACCAAAACACGCTCAAATAAGGAATATTGAAATAAAACCAGAAAAATATCAAGACGTCAAAAATTTCAAAATTTTACACTTTTAAATTTTTAATCTTACTAAATATTTCTCAGGATTTAAAATTTCATCTTCACTCGGAGTATTATCTCTAAGCCGAGTAACTATTGATGCCAAAGTATCTTTTTCTTGCCAAACATTTTGGATAAAATTATTACCAACATAATAAAAGCATACACCATTATTAAAATCAATTCTACCAGATTTATCACCAATATTATTTTTCCATGCATTTAAAGAACCAATAAAATAAGATGATTCATTACTTTCATTATATTCCAATTGAGTATCCCTAACCTCTTGCATTTCTTCATTAGAATAATATTTGCTAAAAACTTCTAATTCAGGTATTTTCATCCCAACACCCTCATCAAGAGTAATATGAATTTTCAAAGCATTATAACCCTCATCTCTTTCATCAAGAGTATAATTAAAATGCCATAATTTCATAAAACCAACATGAGACAATTCATGCACAACAACAACTTTTCCATGATCATTCCATGGCAAAAACATCACAGGTTTTTGCATAAAACTATCATTCTTACTTATAACTTCATCCCCTTGTGAAGTATAAAAGATTTTATCTTTCAAAGAAAACCAATCTCTTTTAAGAACAGATTCCAATACTTCTTTTGAAGGTAAAACCATCCCAGATTCTCCTTTCATACCATATAAACCCTCAAAACAATAATGTACTTCACCTAAATCAACCCCCTGTTGATTCCTATAAATTTCTTCAGCAATTATAGCAAATTCTAAAGTCTTATCGATTTTTTTATTTTTCATTAAAAAACACAATAAAAATATTATTTATAAAACTTTTTTGTTTACTAATTGACTTAGCCCGAAAAATAACTTATAAGCATGGGGGGTTATTTTTAACCGACAACACTAATAAATTGATGGTTCATCTGGATCTTTTTCATTTGTGCTTATTACCTTGTGAGATTCATTTTCTATAAATACGGGGGTATCAACATGCCCCGAATCCCATTGGTGTTTGCAATGATTACACTCATAAAATTCTTGCTTAGTTTGCCATTTTTCAGTCCTTGTTTTTTTATCACCAAATGGTTCTTTTTTCTTAATCTTTCCATTAGAATATTTCCAAACTTTCATTGGTTGATATGGGATTTCTTTAATAAATTCTTTAATAATTTTCTCATCAATTCTTTTCTTTGCTTTAATAAACCTTTTACACGCAGGACATTGATTATTATAAACATAAACCAAAGATATTCCAAATCCTATAGAGAGCAGAGTGAATAGGACAGTTAATTCTTGTTTATCCCAAAAACTGATATTTAATATTAAATTAAGGATTGAAATAGATGTTAAAAAAATAACTAATTTCAACATATCAAATACCTTGTCTTTATTTATATTTTCTTCTTTATTAAACAAAGTAGGCAAAAATTTTGATAGGAAAAGAGATAATAAGAATACAACTATTTCTGCAATAATATTTTCGTAGATACTATCAAAACTTATCATAAAAAACTGACTAAGGCAAACTTAATAAAAATATCTAATTTCTTTGCTTTGCTTCTTGTATTGCTAATTCAACAATTCTCTGAATTCCAGTTTTTATATCGTTATAAGCATCTAAAGGATTTGGGTCATAACATTTTATTTTTGAAGATAAGGGAGTTCCATCTGTAAAAAATATTTTGTCAAAAGGGTTTAGTCCTTTGTGACTTTTTCCTGTTCTTGGACATGGTAAGTTATGTATATATATCCCTAAAATTCCTTTCTTCATTTCCCAAGCTTTTCTAATCTCATAATCAACCCAAGGTCGGTTTGCAGTTTCTGAACCAATTAAAACAATAATACAATCACAATCTTTCATAGTATTTTCAATCCACCTCTTAATAGATGGTTCTTCTCCCCTCTTTACCGTTTCCCAATCATTCACAGATATAGGTTCATTACCCTCTAAGGCACCCATATTTCTTACTAATTGAACTCTCATAACATCGTTATCAAAATGAAAACTAAAAAATACTCTCCTTACCATTATATGATCCCCCATGATAAAAGCAAGATAAGAATCAAGTTTAATAATATTATTGTGAAATATAATCCTACAATTGTTGAATTAAATAAAGTCACAAACCAACTTGGAACATATTTTCTTAATGGTTTGGTGTTCATTGTAAATGGTTCTTTTACTTTGCCTTTTCTTACAAGGTCATATAATTTTCTAAATAACTTTTCCTGTCTTAAATAGTAAGCATCTAATCCCCAAAAACAGAATAGAGGTAAAAATGTTAAAATCAAATACCAAATATTTGACTCTTTTACAGAAAGAATAAATAGTAACGATATGAAGGTTATAGCCCAACCTTTAATTAAAAAAGAATTATTTGCCATACGATTGATTGCATTTTGTATATAGTCCAAATGCTCTGCCATAAAATAATCTTGGCATTCTATTATTTAAGCATATATGCATTAAAAGAATCAATTTTTTCACTCTCTTAGTTATCCTTAATTCAAAATTTTACATTTTTAAACTATTTCACCACTTAAAAAAACAAACTAAGATTTATATAATTCTTTAAATTTTTTAAGCCATGATTTACACAAATTCTGATGGAGGAGCAAGAGGAAACCCCGGACCAGGAGCAATAGGAGTAATCGTTAGAGACGAAGATAAAATTTTAACAAAACATAGCTCAATAGTTGGGAACTATGTAACAAACAATATCGCCGAATATGAAGGATTAATCAAAGCATTAGAATTAGGCTCACAATTTACTCAAGACAAAATAACCTGCATATTAGATTCTGAATTAGTAGTAAAACAATTATTAGGAGAATATAAAGTAAAAAACCCAAAATTAATGGAATTATTTTTAAAAGTCCAAAAATTACAGGAAAATTTCAAAGTTGTAGAATATAAACACGTAAGCAGATGGGACAAATACCAACAACTCGCAGACGAATTATTAAACCAAGAACTGGATAATTCAGGGTATAAAAACAATAAATAATTATTTAAACACAATTTCTTTTTTATTCAACATGGGAAGAGAACAACAAATAATAGATGAAAGATTAAAGAAACTAAAAGAATTGCAAGAACAAGGAATTGAAACTTATCCTTCAAAAGTTGATAAAAAACAAACATGCCTTGAATGCTTAAACTCAAAAATTGGAACAACAATAAAAACAGCCGGAAGAGTAATGACCAAAAGAGATTTTGGCCAAATAGGATTTGCAAATTTAAAAGATGGAACAGGAGAGATTCAATTAGTTTTCCAAACAGGAGAAACAAAAGAAGAAGTCAAACAATTCATGAAAAAATATATTGACTCAGGAGATTTTATACAAGTTGACGGAAAAGTTTTCAAAACAAAAACAGACCAAATTTCAATTTTAGTAGAAGACATAAAACTCATAACAAAATCAATTTTACCATTACCAGAAAAATTCCATGGAATTCAGGACGAAGAAGAAAAATTAAGAAAAAGATATTTAGACATTTTAATGAATCCGGAAGTAAAAGAAATGTTTATCAAAAAACAAAAATTCTGGAATATCATTCGAACATTACTTATTGAAAAAGGATTTTTAGAAGTTGAAACACCAATATTAGAAACAAGTGCCGGAGGAGCAACAGCTACACCATTTAAAACACATCATAATGCACTTGACACAGATGTTTATTTAAGAATATCAATGGGAGAACTTTGGCAAAAAAAATTAATGGTTGCAGGACTTGATAAAACATTTGAAATCGGACGACAATTTAGAAATGAAGGAATGGATGCTGAACACTTGCAGGATTACACACAGATGGAATTTTATTGGGCATATGCAGATTACAAAGACGGAATGAAATTAATCCAAGAGATGTACAAAAAAATCGCCAAAGAGGTATTTGGAACAACAAAATTTAAGTCTGGAGATTATGAATTTGATTTAAACAATAAATGGGAGTTATATGACTATGAAGAAACAGTCAAAAAATATACAGGAATTAATATCTTCTCTGCAAGCGTAGAAGATATGCTTAAAAAAATTAAAGAATTAAATCTGGAGTGTGAAAAAAATGCAGGACGATGGAAACTTGTTGATAGTTTATGGAAATATTGCAGAAAAAAAATTGCAGGACCTGGTTTTTTAGTTGGTCATCCTGTTGGCATTGAACCACTTGCTAAAAGAGAGACAGATAATCCTGAAAAAGTTCAGGAATTTCAGGTAATCATTGCAGGAACAGAGGTTGGAAAAGGTTATTCAGAACTTAACGATCCATTTGATCAGGAAAAAAGATTTGAAGAACAAATGAAGTTAAAGAATGCAGGAGACACAGAAGCTCAGGAACATGACAAAGAATTTATTGAAGCATTAAAACATGGAATGCCACCAACATGCGGGTTTGGAGTTTCAGAAAGATTATTCGGAATATTAATGAATAAACCATTAAGAGAATGTGTTATTTTCCCATTGATGAAACCCGAAGTGTTAAATAAAAAAGAAACAAAGAAGAAATAAATATTAAATGAAAAAGGTGATAATCGCAGTAGGAATATTTGCAATAATTTTAACAATTTTATTAATTTATCAAGGAAACTCCCCGGAATTTTTTGATATATTTGGATTCGTTATGTTTTTATATTTAATCGGACTTGGAATTTATATGCTAAAAAAAAATAAAAAACCAGAATGGATAAGTTTAACCATATTAGAAATCGGAATTTTAGGATCAATCGTTGACGGATTCATAGTAATTAAAACATTTATTTTAGGAGGTTAAAATGAGTTTAATTGTAAAAAGCAACATCAAAAAAGCAATCAAAGAACTGGATAAGGAAAATACAGTATCAAGCGTTGCAGAAGAAGTAGGAATGGCACTTGAAAGAAAAGTAGAAGAAATATTAAGAGATGCCATAAAACGAGCAAAAGCAAATAACAGAAGAACAATTCAAGCAAGAGATTTGTAAAAGACACCCGCTGGTTTCCTCAGAAAATTTGTAGAATTAAATTTTCTGGGACATTCAAAAGACGATACTTTTGAAGTTTTTAAGCTGGCTCAGTCATTGAAAAGTCGTTATTCATTTAAAATGTTTGTCGCTGTTCAATAACTTCGTCCTCAAACTTTGCGGAACGGGGGCATCTCTAAACTCAAACCCACTCGTATCAGGGGCTATCATGAGAACTCGTGTAAACTTTCTACTCAAGTCCACACTCGTATCAAGGGCTATCATGAAAACTCGTGTAAACTTTCGGAGCCTCCTGTAATGCCACATGGAATGTGAACCCCTTGGTTCCTTGAATGCCATAAAGAATTAAATTTAAGAAAAATCAATCATGCCAAAAAATAAAGCCAAAGGCTCAAAAACAGAAAGAGAACTTTTCCAAAAATTCATTGAAACCGGAATTTACAGAGTCGTAAGAGTTGCAGGAAGTGGAACAATGGAAAATGCAGATTGTGATTTAATTGCAGGAAAAGAAGATAAAAAATTCTGCATTGAAGTCAAATCCAGCAAAAAACAAACAATTTATATCTCAAAAGACCAAATAAGCAGATTCCTAACATTTTCAGAGATATTTAAACTAACACCGGTAATAGCATTAAGATTTAATCGGGAAGGATGGTTATTCATTGAACCAAAAGAACTAAAAGACTCAGGGAAAAATTATGCAATATCTATAAAAGATGCAAAAGAAAAAGGGAAAAAATTTACTCAATTTTTTGAAATATACATTGAATAATCTATTTGTATCATAATATTTAAACATATAAACCGATTAAATTGAATGAAAATAAAAATAACAAAGAAGATTATATATAACATAATCTTAGTTGTTGCAATTTTCTGGTTTGCAGATTTCTTAATGCATATTCACGGAGTAGGAGAATCAAATTATTACTATATTTTAAAATTTGGAAATGCAACATTATTAGCATTTATTTGGTTCACAATTTTTGATAATAAAGAACACTACAAAAAAGCTTTATTTGCAATCTTTGCAGGAACATGGATATCTTTTTCTTATTTAATGACATCTTATTCAGGATTTATTCAATTATTAGGAATTTCAGCAAGATATAATGCACCACCATTTGTAATCTTAGGTTTAACATTATCGCCATACTTTTGGTGGTTATTTCATTCTCTTGTGTTTTATATTGGTTTAGAAATCTCTAAATTTTTTAAATAATTATTCAACAATAATTTTCCCAGTCATTGAAGGATGAGGAGTACAATGATATTCAAAAGTTCCAACATTGTTAAAAGTATGAGAATAACTCTCACCATTTCCTAATAATTCTGAACCTAATTCAGTTCCACTATCAGAAGTAACAGTATGCTTTACAGAATCTTTATTATTCCAAACAACAGTACTTCCTACTTTAACTATCAATTCTTGAGGAGCAAAAGCAAAATTATTAATCTCAATATTATAATCCCCTGAAGGAATTTCTTTCACAACATTAGGATTTTTAAAGAAATAAAACCCTGCAAAAATCACAATTATTAAGACAAACCCAAGAATCATCCACTCTTTTTTCATAATAGAAAATATGAAATTTTTATTTAAATAATCTTTTACGAAAGGATTCTATAAAACCTAAATTTAACTCAAAATTCCAAAAACGAAAATTATAAAAAGGGAATTTCTATATAAAAGAGATAATGAATTATTAAAATGAAAAAAATATTTTATACAATTATAAATAATTCTTTTTTAACCCGCTTTTCAAAGTCGCCACGCGATAGACGAAATAAAAAAAACTTATTCTATCTCACTAAATCACAAATCACTCCCTTACCCTTATCAAATTTCAATCTCAAAAAAATTCTTCACTAACTTAATCATTTATGATAAAAATTAATTCTATAATTCTTGATGGCAAAGTATATAGTTTAGGGTATAAAGTTGTCACAAAAGATCTGAAATCTCTGGGAATGCATAAAAATCCTAATATTGTACAATATTCAATAAACAAATGGTATTATGAACCAGATCAAATAGAATATGGTGAAAAAGGTAGAGGGGGAATATGGGTTGCAAGAACTCTATCAAGTGCCAAAACTATCCAAAAAAATTATCCTAAAGAAACAAGAATCTTTCGAACTGCATTAGACAAGATTTTGTATTTTAATGGTAATAGCCTAAAAACTAACAGAATTAATATGTTTGAAGAAGTCAGCGATATTGAAGATTATTCTTCAGAATTCTTTTGCTATACAAAAACAAGATAAGATTAGATTTTGTCTATTTAAATGATGTTAGGTCTAATTATTAAGTTGCTAAAAAAAATTAGATAAATATTTAAGGGATTAGATTATATTCTAATAGATGGATAATAAAACTTCTGGAAAAATAACAAAAGAAGAGATCAAAAATATTCTTATAGATCATTATAATAAAACTTATGGAGGAGCAAAAATAGATCGAGAATTAATTGTCTTAACTCCTGATAAGAACAAAAACTCTGATTGCTATTTTTTTGCATTAGCTGGAACTCCACCAAAAGGTTATGGGATATTTATTACAGAGAAAAGAGTTTTATGCTTGTACGATTTATCAGGAAAAAGATTTAAAGAATATTATCTTGATAAAGGGATTTCTGATTTGTAATTTTTTTCTTAACGCAACTTAATAACTCTGGATTTCGGCTTTGCCGATCATTGCACTAACCATTGGTTGAAACAAGTTTCTACAGACATAACAGAAATTTAACGGTTCCGAAACCTTGCAGATTTTATCCAAATTTCACTTTGTGAAACTTCGGTTAATAATAATAATAATAATGTTAAATGAAACAATCTTAAATTTTTAAACCAACACCATTAAAAATCAATTTTGCTATTTAATTGCCATGATTAAAAAAGCAATAGTATTATTCTCCGGAGGATTAGACAGCAGATTAACCGCAAAATTACTTGAAAAGCAAGGATTTGAAATCCATTTAGTTTTTGTCAAATTACCTTTTGGAGGAGGATGCTGTAATGATATACCCTGCATAATAAACTTTGCACAAACACAAGGATATTATCTGCATATAATCGATGCAACAAAAGGACAAAAATTTAAAGAATATTTAGAATTAACAAAAAATCCAAAATATGGAAGGGGAAAAGCATTAAATCCATGCAAAGATTGCAAAATATTTATATTTAAACAGGCAAAAAAAGAAGCCAAAAAACTAAAAATAGAAGTAATAGCAACAGGCGAAGTAATCGGACAAAGACCAATGTCGCAAATGAAAGAAATTTTATTATTTGATGAAAAAAAAGCAGGACTCCAAAATAAAATATTAAGACCATTATCTGCAAAATTATTGCCTGAAACAGAATATGAAAAAAATGGTTTAGTCAATAGAGAAAAATTATTATCTTTACATGGAAGACAAAGAATAGAACAAATAGAACTTGCCAAAAAATATAAAATTAAATATCCCACTCCCGCAGGAGGATGCTTGCTTTGTGAAAAAGATTATGCTAAAAAAGTAAAATGCTTGTTTGATTATAAAAATCCAAAATATGAAGAAACACTTTTTTTAAAACGAGGACGAATGTTTAAAAATAATGGCTTAATATTTGTAGGAAGAGACCACAAAGAAAACATCTTCATAGAAGAAATTGCTAAAAAAATAAAATGGAATATTTTAGTAGATGAAGAAATTTCAGGGCCAACAGTAGTATATGACCAAAAACAAGATAAAAAACTCGCAAAAAAATTAATAATTGCTTATCGGGATAAAGATTTAGAGAACAGAGAAGAATTTGAAAAATTTAAAGTTTAAAATGGCTCTGTTTAGAGTTTTTGATTTTAGCTAACATATTGGCAATTCAGGTATTCATTAAGGGCGGGTCTTCAAGCTTTAGCTTGAACTAGAAGTGGGAATCCTAAAATCAAAAAAACTTAATTCCGAAAAGAGCCGTTTAAAATGAAAATAATAAATAAACAAGAATTTTTACAAAATAAAGAATTTTACATCAAAGAAATAAAAAATGGAAAAATTTTCATCTACCCAACAGATACTATTTATGGCATTGGATGTGATGCAAAAAACGAGGAATCAATAAAGAAATTAAGAGAAATTAAACAAAGAGATAAAAAACCATTTTCTATAATTGTACCGTCAATTAAATGGATTAATGAAAACACAGAATATAATAAACAATTCAAAAAAGAATTAAACAAATTGCCAGGAAAATTTACATTTATTTTAAACCCAAATCAAAAACTAAAAGCAAAATATCCTCTTAAATTACTTATACCAGAAAGAAAAAATATCGGAATAAGAATACCAAATAATTGGTTTAGCCAAGAATTATCAAAAATAAATATAATCTTTGTAACAACAAGTGTAAATATTACAGGAGAAAAACACATGACTAATTTAAAAAATATAAATAAAGAAATACTAAGCAAAGCAGATTATATTATCAACGACGGAACAATAGACAATAAACCTTCAACAATCATTAGTTTAATAAAAAATAAAAAGATAATTAGAAAATAATTATTTTTTATTTTTATCCTTATCCATTCTTTCAGCAAAACCCTTTAAGAATTTTTTATGCTGATCATTATCTTTGATTTCTCTAAGTTTATAAAATACAACTTTACCTTCTTCAGCTTTATCAGTTTTAGCAGTGCTCATAATTCTACTATTCATAGTTGGACTAACTAAAACTTCACCATGAGATAAAGAAGAAATCTTTTTAGCAACAGACATTAAGTCGCCAAGACCCATAAACATAAATTTATCATCATCTTCTTTAATAATCATTGGACCATAATTTAAAGAAACACCAAAGTCAACTTTTTGTTTAAAAAATTTGTTATGATGACTTAATGAATTAATAATATATTGAGATATTTCTAATGTAGCCTTTTCATTCTTAAATGTTTTAGTTTTTCTTGGAATAAGAAGGAAAAATAAATAATCCTGATTTTCATAAGTTACTGCTTTTTTACTATAAGCAAATTCATTAATATTTTGCAATACTTGTTCAACACCACTGGTTTTATCTCTAAATTCTTCAAAGTTTTTTAATTTTAAGCAAACTAAATCTACATCTTGCTTATCACCTTCAATAGATAAAGATAATTCAGCCTTATTTTTCGAAGCCACAAAAGTCTTTTCTTTAATATCCTTTTCTTTTGAAACAGTTTCTTTTTTCTTTGAAGTAATGTAACCAAAGAAAGTTTTTTTGTAACCTTTTTTAAAGATAATAAATGCAACAAAAAGTAAAATCACAATAATAAAACCCCATACAATAGGATAAGAAACAAATTCAAGTGCCATAGATGAAGGATCCTTAACATCAATAGCTCTGCCGGTAAGTATAACTCCGTGAATTAAACTACTTTCACCGTCAGCAATAATCTCAACTTGATACTCGCCATTTGGAGCAGTTAAAACATATTTCTCAACCCCACCAACAGCTAAACCTACAGGAACAGTTACAGAATCATTGCCAATTTTAACAATAACCGAATCATTATAAAAAACATTACCAATATTCTCGATAAAAAGAGTTTTATTAATTAATTCAGTTTTAACATTTTTATTTTCCAAAATAATTACATTTATTTTTTGCATAATCATTTCAGAAACAACTTCAACATTCCATATAGCAACAGATTCATTAGGGATTATAAAATATTCAAAAAATTCATCTGTTGACAACTCTTTTTCTTCAACTAAAATACCCTTATCATTAATAACAGAAAAAACAACAGAAGATGAAATTTTTTCACCGGTTTGATCATGCAAAATACCTTTAATTTTAAAACTGGTTCCTGGCATCACATTAACATTTTCAGAAACAATCTCTAAATTAGTCGGAACTTGCAAAATCTTAATATTATAACTCATAAGACCATTATTAGTAATAACATCTTCCTCATCTTTTTCATAAACCTTAATACTCACAGTATATTCATCGGCTTTAGTTTTTTCAGGTAAAGGATAACTGATAGTAAAATATCCGTTACTAACAATCTCTGAAAGTAGAATCTCTTCAGAATCAAAACCAATCTTTGCTTCAACAAATCCTTCAACTAAACCGCCATTTTCTTTTTTTGCTTCACCATTAATAATTAAATTTTCACCGGGGATAAAATCTGATTTCTCCTCTAAAAGTTCAACATCAATTAAAGTTGATACTTTAAAATCATTAGTTAATACTTCACCTAAACCAGATTGAATATTGCAAGAACCGGAAGATTTAAACTCTTTAATTAAAGGAAGTGTCATTTCAATTCCGATTTCTTCACCGCTTTTTAAGGTTAAATATTCCTGAGGGATTTTTGTTTTCTTTCCATTACAAACAAAATTCATATTAAAAAAATTACTTAAATCTTCTAATGTCACAACTTTAAAATTCAAATTAATTGTATCACCCAAATTATAAATCTCATTAGGTTGTTCAACAATTAAAATTTCAGCTGAAGCTAAAGAAGCCAAAATTATTCCAAAGATTATTAGTGCTATTATATTCCTCATTTTTATTAAACAGGTAATTGAGATTTATAAATATTTGTAGAAAATAAAAAAAATTAAATACAAGAATCTAAATGAATATTTTTGAAGACATATATTTATAAAGAATAGAACATATGAAATAATATGGTGATGAGAGGTGAAGCGAGTTTAATAACTCACTTGACAGAAGTTAAAGAGGGTAAAAGACGTTTTGAAAACGCTTTTGAATCTATTTCTCGTATGATTCTTGATGGAGAAAATGCATTCACAAAAATTAATGTTAACGGAAAAACAACTTATGATTTTAATATATTTCGAAAAGGTGAAAAACCGCTTGTCGGAATGTACGATGAATTAAATCAACTGGTTGGATTTATTAAAGATGGTGCCGACGGAGGATCCGCAAGAGAAAGAGCATTTATTTTAGTAGGAGAGCCGGGAAATGGTAAAACTTATTTAGTAGATTATTTATTTAAGACATACAGAAATTTTATTGCAATGCCGGGTAATGAAAGATACACATTCAAATTTAAAGGTTTAGAAAATATTGCAGGTTTCGGAGACATCAAAGAAATTGAATCCCAGACTTATGAAGATCCAATGATTTTTGCAATGAATTTAAAAAATGATAAAAATGCAAGTAAAGAATTTTTAGGACAATTAGGATTTAATAATATACAAATAGAATCATTTTTTAAAAATTACAGACCCTTGGGAGCATGCAGTGAATATATTTTAGAAAAAATTAAAGAACATACAGAAGAGGATTTAAATAAAATAATGCAGGAATATATAGAAATAGTAAAAGTTCCAATTAGTCCAACAAGAGGAATCTTAACAGGAAAATATCCTGCAAAAGATAAAATTACTTCTTCAGCAGTAGACCTTTTAGGAGATGAAGCAATTACAAGATTACTTCATTTAGAAGATTCAAATAATCCATACAGATTTGATTTACGAAGAGGAGCTTTATCAAGAACAGCAGGGGGAGGAATCCATTCTCCCGACGAATTTTTCAAAAATAAAGCAGATTTAATTAAACTTTATTTAGGATTAATTCAAAATCGAACAATAGAAATTGACGGATTTAAATGGCCAATGGACACATTTATTATTGGAACATCAAATAATGCAGAATTTGCAAAATTCCAGGAAGCAGCAGAAGAAGCACCAATTTTAGATAGATGTGATACATGTTTCGTCGGACATAATACTGATTACAAATTACAAAAAAAATTAACAGCATATGTCATAGGAAATAAAGAAAAACTAACAACATTTGGAGGAGATAATTTGCATGTTGATCCATTGACTAATTATGCACTATCAGTTGGAGGAGTATTAACAAGATTACCAAAATCAGATAAATTAACCTCGCAAGAGATAATGAATTTAGCAGCAGGGGAAGTAGCTGGAGAAAAAAGTCTTAAAACTTTAACAGAATTAATAGATGATTTAAGCACAAGTCCGGATGTCACAAAACGATTTGGACAATCTGGTTTTACTCATAGAAATTTAGAAAGAGCAAAATCAATTTTAACAAAAAGCCCTAAAACACAAGAGGGAAAATGTATATTTGCAGGAGATGTTTTTGGATCATTAGAAAGAGTAATTTTAGATTATGTAACAGATTCAGGAAGAAGAACTAAATATTTAGAAGATATTAAAACTGCAGAAACACTTTATTTGAACCAAGTTAAACAAAGAATTTTTGATGCATATATGGATGAGCCAGAAGCAATTGTAAAAGAAGTAAGAAATTATGTAAATATGGTTGTCGCATTATCAGGAGACAATCTTCCAAAAGATAAAATGTTAAGTTATAAAGATCCACAAACCGGAAAAATTGAAAAAATTAAAGTTGATGAAAGATGGATTAATTCAATTGAAGGAAGAATTGGATTAAAATCAAAAGAACAAAGTGCAAGTTTTAGAAGTACAATATTAAAAACATATGCTCAAAGAATGCAAACTGATCCAAAATATGATTTTATGGATAACACAACACTTGTAAAGGCAATTACAGATACAAGATTTGAATCAGATATCGGAACAGAATCAAGTTTAGTAGGAGCATTAGCAAATAGAACAAACGAAGAAAATGCAAAAGTCAGAACAAGAATGATAGAAACAATGTTAAATAAATTAGGATATTGCCCAACTTGTGCAGATAAAACAATACAATATTTTGCAGAAAATGCTCGAGGACCAAAAGCATAATTTTGATTTAAAGAATAAATATAATTTTAACATTAAATAAAGAGAAATTTTCTTTAAAATGAAAATCCCTCTGGCTTTCCTTTTGGTCGCAATCAAACTGCGAAAAATAAACCAAAATGAAAAGAACTCAAATTGTACAACAAGAAATTATAGATAAAGAAAAAATAAATTCTCAAGAACATTATTTACCAAATTTTATAAAACCAAACAAAAATTATTTTAGCGATTTTGAAATATTATTACAAAGAAATACTTCTCCGGTAATGCAAATACAAACAATGGAAGATTTGTTAAAAAGAGATGAACAACGGGAAAAAGACGGATTTCCAAAAAAAATTAGAATGGATAAAATTGCAAAACCTGGCAAAAATGGTAAAGTAGTAATTATCCCAAATGTTTTTGAAGAAAAATTTTATCATGGACAACCTCAAAATGAAGACGGAATGGGAGGAAGTGGCGAAGGCGAAGAAGGAGATGTAATCGGAGAAAAACCCCTTGACCAACATGGAGAAGAAGGAGAATCCGGAGAAGGAGGAGATGGAGAAGGAAGCGAACATGAATTAGAATCAAGTACTTATGAACTGGGAAAAATCTTAACTGAAAAATTTGAATTACCACATTTAAAAGATAAAGGCACAAAACCATCATTAACAAAATTCAAATATGATCTTACAGATATAAACTCCAGAACAGGACAATTTTTAGACAAAAAAAGAACATTAAGAAAAATAATTGAAACAAATCTTGGATTAAAAAAAATAAATCCAAAAGGCAAAATTGACCCCAATAAATTAATTGTTGATCCAAAAGATAAAATATACAGAGTTTTATCCAGAGAAGTCGAATATGAATCGCAGGCATTAGTCTTTTTCTTAAGGGATTATTCTGGTTCAATGCAAGGCAAACCCACAGACGTAATTGTAAATCAACATTTAATGATTTATGCATGGTTAACATATCAATATCAAAAAAATGTAAAAACAAGATTTATAGTTCATGATACAGATGCAAAAGAAGTTGAAAATTTCCATAAATATTATACCATTTCAACAGCAGGCGGAACAAAAGTATCAAGTGCATTTAAATTAGTCAATAAAATTGTTGAAGAAGAAAATTTAGCAAGGGATTATAATATTTATGTATTCCATGGAACAGACGGAGATGACTGGGATCAGACAGGAAAAGAAACAATCAAAGAAGTCGGAAATATGCTTGCATACTCAAACAGAATAGGAATCACAATTGCACAAAATACCGGAGGAACAAAATTAGGAGATACATTTGTAGAACAATATTTCAAAAAATCAGGATTATTAGAACAGGAAAAAGATCACTTAAGACTTTACTCAATGATGGCAGATACTGCTAACGAAGAAGAAATAATAAAAGGATTAAAACAAATTATATCAGAATAATGGAATTAATAGACATAAACGCAAAACAAATAATGGAAAGATGCAAAGAAAAAGCTAAAAACGCAGGATTAAAATTCGATCCCCATACATTGGAATATAATGTAACTAACAGAGATATGATTGAATTATCACCAAAGGTATTTATCCCGACAATGTATGATTATTGGATTCAGGATATACACGTTTTGCACGGAGAAGGAGAATACCAAATAAGCCCGCATAATGCATATGAAACAGTAATTAATTCAAGACCTGCAATGTCATTTTATAACGATAATAATACAGATTGGATGAACACAATGATTTTTTATCATGTTTTAGGCCACATAGATTTTTTTCAAAACAATGCTTTATTTCGCCAGACATGGAACGATGATTTTGTCGGTCAATCACTTGCAAATAAAAGAGCAATAGAAAGATTAAGAAGTAAACATGGCAGATGGGTGGATTATGTGATTGAAGCAGCAAGAGGATTAGATAATATCGTAGGGTTTCATGAAGATTTAAACAAGGCAAATTTTCCAAATGAAATAAAATTGCCTCCAAAAGTAGATTTTTATTTTAATATCTTTTTAAAAGAAGAAAGTATCAGACCTTCAAAACAATCTGATGAACTAGAGAAATATAATAAAATATTAGACCAAAACCCGGAATTAATTGATTCATTATTTTTTGCAGATGTTAAAAATAATTTTCCGGAATTTGAAGAGCAATTTAAAAGATATCAAAACGAAGAAAAACCAAAAAAACATAACGACGTGTTAGAATATATTTTACATAATTCTCCAAAATTAAGAAAAAAAGAAAATGAATGGATGAAAGAGATAATAACAATTGTAAGAGAAGCAGGATTATATTTTGCACCTCAAATGAGAACAAAAATCATGAACGAAGGATGGGCAAGTTATTGGCATGACGAATTATTTAGAAATGACGAAATAGTCAGAAGTCGTGAAATTGATTATGCAAAATTAAATGCAGGAGTCACAGCATTAACAAAAGGTAGAATAAATCCTTATGCAATCGGATTAAGATTAATTCAATATGTTGAAGAACTTGCAGATAAAGGAAAATTAACTTATGATTTTGAAAAAATAAAAGATACAGAAACAAGGGAAAAATACGACCTTAAAACCGGAAAAGGCAAAGAGATGATATTTAAATTACGAAAAGAATTTTCAGATTTTGAATTAATTAATAGATTTGTAGATCAAGATTTTATGGATAAACATAAACTATATGTTATTGGTCAAAGAATCAATCAACAAGAAAGAAAAATGGAATATTACATTAAAAGCAGAAAAGCAGAAGATTATAAAAAAATGCTCATCGGAATTTTACCTGATCCGCCACATATTACAGTTAATCTAAAAAAAACAAATGAAGAATCATTATATCTTAAACACCATTTTGAAGGTAAACCATTAATCACACAATTTATTCCAAACACTATGATTGGAATAGAACATATTTGGGGAAATGCAGTTTTATTAGATACAACAGAAGTAATTATGGGACAAAATGATCAAGGTCAATTCACAATGAATAATCAGGTCAGATATAAAATGAAAGATAAAAAAATAAGAAAAAGACTTATAGAAGCACAAAAATGAAAAGTAAACAAAATCTAATTGCAAATTTAAGAAATGAAACAGTAGAACATTCAATTTCATTAGATGAATTTTTGCAAAAAACTGAAAAAGAACCAAAAAAATTTTTAAGAAATATATTTCAATTAACCAGAGATATGGTTTATTATTTTATCCCTGAAGGAATTGAAGAATATCCCGGAGAACCTAAAAGCACAGCATATGACCTTTCAAATTTACTTGAAAAAAATACTCAAAGACCTTTTTTTGCAGATAAATTTTTTTCAAAAAAGTTCATTAAATTAATAGAAGGGCTAAAAGATAACTCGACAAGTAATTCAATTTATCTTTTTGAAGGACCAAAAGGGAGCGGTAAAAGTACATTTTTAACAAATTTTATTACAAAATTTGAAGAATATGCTTTAACAGAAGAAGGAATTACATATGAAACATTATGGAGATTAAATCTTCACGAATTAAATTCAAAAGAAAAAAATCAAACAGAACTAAATATTCCATGCCCGCATCATGATCATCCAATAATCCAAATACAAAAAAAACACAGAAAACAACTTTTAGAAGAATTAATCCATGATGAAAAATTCAAAAAACAATTATTCGAAGATAAAGAATATAGATGGATATTTGAAAAAGATCCTTGCACAATTTGCACATCAGTTTATTCTCAGCTTACACAAAAAGATTTAGAACCGGAAAAAATTTTAAATATGATTCGGGCAAAAAGATTTAAATTTGATCGACGAAAAGGGCAGGGAATAAGCGTATGGAACCCAAAAGACCCGATAAAAAATCAAATAGAATTGGATAAATATTTACAGGAACAATTAAATAAAATTTTTGGAAGCAGTGATGCAGTGCTATATAAATACCCTCAATTAGCAAGAACAAATAACGGGATTTATGCTTTAATGGACATTAAAGGAGAAAATCAAAAAAGATTATTAGGTCTTCATAGTGTTGTCAGCGACTCTGTCGAACGAGCTGAAGAATTAGAAGAAAAAATTTCTTCTCTATTTATCGGATTAACAAATCCGGAAGATAAAGATGCATTTGAAAAAGATAAAGCGTTCAGAGACAGAATTGTCGTTAGAAAAATTCCATATGTATTAGTGCCTCAAACAGAAATTCAAATTTATAAGAGTGAATTTGGAGAACAAATTGAACAGCAATTTTTACCAGGGGTATTAGAAAATTTTGCAAAGATTGTTGTTTCATCGAGGTTAAATATTAAATCTGAACCCTTAAAAAAATGGATAAACAGTCCGGAAAGATATGCGAATTATACAGATAAAGATATGCTGTTATTAAAGATGGAAATTTATGGGGGAAAAATTCCGGATTGGCTAAGTAAAGAAGATAAAAATAATTTTACAAGAGAAGTAAAAGAAAAAGTATTAGGAGAATCAGAATCAGAAGGTTTTGATGGTCTTTCCGGAAGAACATCAATTAAAGAATTAAGAAATTTTATGTCAACTTACCAATCAAAAGATAGAAAATGTTTCACAATGGAGATGGTTCAGGAATTTTTTGAAGGGATAATGAAACCAAGTTATACAGAAATCGAAGAGAAAGCAGATATATCTGCAGAAGTTTTAACAGCAGTTAAAAAAAGTTATGATTATAAAGTTCTGGAAGAAGTTCAAGAATGTTTATATCGATATAATGATGAAGAAATAAGTAAAACAATTCAAAATTATTTATTTGCAATAAATTATTCACCAAAAGAACAAACAATTAAATGTATTTATACAGGGGATGAAATTGTAATTGGTGAACCATTTTTCCAGGGCATTGAAAGAGTAATTGCTGATGCGGGAGGAATGTTTTTACCGGAAAAACCAGAGTTAAAAGAATTAGGATACAAAAAATTTAGGATTCAAATGCATAAAGATTTTGCAACACAAACATTACCGCAGGAAATGTTAGTAGAAGAAAAAAAGATAACAGAAACAGACCAATATAGAGATTTATTTGCAATTTATTCAGAAAATTTAAAAAAAAGTGCATTACTCCCGTATTTAAAAAATGAAAATTTTAGAAATGCATTAAAAGAATATGGTCAAAAAAGTTTTGAAAAATACGATGATAAAATTAAAAGGGATGTCGGATTTTTACTTGAAAATCTGCAAAAAAAATTTAATTATCGGAAAGAAGATGCAAGAGAAATTTGTTTATATGTTTTAGATAAAAAGAATTAATTCTTAGAAGATACCCCTTCCAAACTTTGAGGAAATTAAAAAATTGTTTTTAACAATTAAGATTTAACAACTTAAAGGCGAATTATTGCTTTGCAATAATGAGGGGGATGTGGGGATAAAGATTCAAACAAAAAAATTCAGGGGAATAGTTAAATCTTAAAAACAATTTTCTAAGAGAACCGAGGGGTCTTTCATTGAAGGGGGAATCCTAAAATCAAAAAAACTTAATTCTGGACAGAACCAATTCTTAGAAAATATTTAAAAGACCTTTACTCCTCTATTAGATTATGAATGAAAAAGAGTTCAAAGTAACCCCTTATGAAGTAAAAGGAACAGTAGATTACAATAAATTAATAGAACAATTTGGGATAAAAAGATTAGATTCAAAAATTCTAAATAAAATAAAAGAAATTACAAAAAAAGATTCTCATTATTTAAGAAGAGAAATATATTTTGCTCATCGGGATTTAAAATGGGCATTAGATGAATATGAAAAAGGAAATAAGTTCTTTCTTTACACTGGTTGTGGACCATCCGGACCAGTACATCTTGGACATGTAATTGGAATTTGGGAATTTGTAAAATGGCTACAGGAAACATTTGACGTAGAATTATGGTTTCAATTTACAGACGATGAAAAATTTTTATATAAAGATAAATCATATGAAGAAATTCAAAAGTGGACCTATGAAAATATGCTTGACGTAATTGCGATGGATTTTGATCCGAAAAAAACACACTTTTTAATTGATACAAAACACGCAGGGATAATGTATCCCGAGGCAATTAAAGTTGCAAAAAAAATAACTTTTTCAACAATTAAAGCAGCATTTGGATTTACAGATTCAAATAATATCGGAAGCATATTTTATACAGCAATGCAAACAGTACCGGTATTTTTACCTAATGTATTAAATAAAACAAATAAACCATGCTTAATCCCGTTGGGATTTGACCAGGACCCGCACTTTAGAATTTCCAGAGATGTCATAGAAAAATTAGGTCATCAAAAACCGGCAATAATGCATGCAAAAATGATGCCTGCAATAACAGGCATTGATGAAAAAATGTCATCGACAGATCACGAAAAAGCAATTTTAATGACAGATTCACCGAAAGTTGTAAAAAATAAAATAAACAAATACGCATTTAGCGGAGGAAGAGACACAATTGAAGAACATCGAAAATTCGGAGGAAATCCGGACATAGATGTAGCATACCAATGGTTAATCTATTTAGAAGAAAACGACGAAAAATTAAAACAAATACATGATGATTACAAATCAGGAAAATTGTTATCAGGAGAATTAAAACAAATTTTAATTGATAAAATAAATAATTATTTAACAAAACATCAGGAAAGAAGAAGCAAAATCACGCAAAAAGATATTGATAAATTTATTTATAAAATTTAATTATCACTTAAATTAACTCTCTTTTCTAAATCAAAACCTCTTGCTTTAAAATAATCTTTTGCTATATCAACATTTTTTAAAAAACTATATTGAAATCTTAAATCCTTAAAAGTTTTAGGAACATCCAAAAGAGATTCAAAGTATAAAACATCATTCCATCTGCTAAAGATATTATTAAAAGGATTTCCTCCAAAATAAAAATTATCCCCCGGATTTTCCTCTTCCTCATCCATTAAATCATATTTTGATTGAGCAACAAAACAATTAATCTCTTTATTAAATAAACCTGCAATAGTTATTCTATGATGTCCATCAAGAACTAAATATTTATCCTCTCTTGAAGGATGTTCTCTTATAGGAACAATCGGAAGATTCTTTTCCTTATTATGAAAAAAAGAATAAAAAACATTAAATAATTTATAATCCTCTAAATAATCTTGCGTAGGAAGTAAAGAATCTTCAAACAAAGAAATATATTTTGAATCCATTTGATTAATTTTTTTCTTGAATAGTTAAATTAAATCCTTCAGGAAATCTTTTAACTAAATTATTTAATACAATATTTTTATTATCCGATGAATAACCATGAAATAAAATAGATTTTCTATCATTTACTAAATCATATCTCCCATTATTATTTTGATTAACATAAAGTATACCACTAGTAGACTTATCAGTAAAAATTTCTCTATCTAAATTTACATTTTGCACCGGAGAAACAACAACCTTTGGTAAACTTAACATCTCTAAAATCAACCCTGTAACGAATAAATTCTTTAAATTTTTCATAATATCACCCCTATATAGTAACTATTTAAATATTTCTAAATTTATAACCCCCAATATTTCTTAATATATTCCCTAGTTTGAGAGGGAAGTTTTTTAAAATCTTCTACAGCATCTGTTATTCCAAGTTTAGCAATCTTAACTGGCCCGGCATTATAACAAGCAAGCATATTTTCAGGAGTATTTTTTAAATCATAGCAAGGAATGTAAACTTTCCCAATCCTATCATGCAAATACCAACTACCAATTTTTACATTAATTATAGGATTAAACAAATCAGAAGAGGTATGACTTTGAGTTTTTTTACCTCTAATTTCATTCCATTCTCTTAAAACAATAGGAGTTACACCCATTAAACCCGTTGCATTTGTATCTGCACGATAAGCTGAAGGATCCCAACTTGATTCAAGAAAAATAATTTTTTCAGATAAATTATCAAGACAAGGGCTTAATTTTTTTCTTAAATGTTTATTCGGTTTTGCAAAACCTAAATCCGGGATAATCAAATCTCCAGCTAAGGCTAATCCAGTCAAACCAGAGAGCTTCAAAAAATCTCTTCTATTTAATAAAAAATTTTGCATTTGTATTTTCAGAAATAAGCCTTTATAAAATTTACTAATTTTATTACTTTAAAATAATTACAATTTATGTTTACCTAATACATCAATTAATCTTTCTCTTGCGACTTTTCGCACTAATGGTTCATTCCAAAAAAGAATTTCTAATTTATCAATATCAGTTAAATAAACACTATCATCAATATAAGGAAACATTATATGAGTACATTCATGAACTAATGTTTGAGGCATATTATCCCAATTATAAGACAGAGCTACCTTAAAATTTTCTGGAGGTTCGTAAATATTTCCCTCAATTGAAGCCATACATTCCTCCTGAACCATCTGACCATAATTATTCATTCTTTCCCCATACAAAATCGGTTCTATATTTATCTGAACAGCATTCACAAGTGAACACAATTTCTCAATATTTTTTTGAGATAATTTTTCTGGAATTTTCATTTTAATTAAATCCTCTTAACAACAATGGTATGAGCATCAGGCAAAATTAATTCTCTTTTCCAGATACATTTATCCATATTGTTAATATCAAAAACAGGAGTAAACTTTTTTATCCCTTGCCTACCAACTTCATTAAAACGTTTATATCCCTCAAATTTTTGTTGTCTTAATTCAGGATTATTAATATAAAACGCAATAGGTCGAGTATGCTGTGCACCATGAATAGCAACAATATTCTCTACAGAAAGTTGAGATATTTTTTCAACTAATCCTTTAGCAATAACAACATTTCTCCAATCATTGATACCATGAGCAATTTTAAAATAAAATTCTCCGATATTATTTAAATAATCAATATACCCTTCAAAAGGATGATCTTTTTTGTATCTTTCATATGAAATCTTACCGGTAAAACCTTCATGTATTTCTAAGGGTAATTTTCCATCTTTTTCAAAATGTTCACATAAAAATTTTTGAAGATTATTTGCTGGAACATTATTTGGATCAATAACATAAACTTCTTTATTAGAATCATATGCAATCAAACCTAACTTTGCAAAAAAAGAAATATCTTCATAAAACTCCCCTCCAACAGGTTGTTCTAAAACAACAATATCAGATTCATCAATCAACCCTTCATAAAAATATTTTCTTTTTAAAAAATCTGATTCCCCGCATTTTGAACCACTAAATTTACCATGATTAGAACCAACAAGAGTTAAATATTTTCCATTAACCTTTAATTCAATGATTTTAGGTTCTACCATTAAAAATACAAGAGTCATTTATTTATAAGATTAATTATAATAAAAGAGTAATTAATAATTGAGATTTTTCAAATACTTTTATATCAATAAAGTTTCGTGCGAGGTTACGAGAAGGGGAGGCATTAAATTCAAGTAAAGAAATAAAAAAGTGTGTTTAATAATAAGATTTTAATATAACTTAAAGGTAAATTATTACTTTAGGAATAATGGGGGCGAATAACTTCGTGGTAGAAACAATAAAAAAAGCATACCAACAATAAGATTTTAACTGCTTAAAGGCAAATCATTATTTTAATAATGATTTGGGGGATGTGGGAAAAATTCAAGATTAAAAAGGGGATTTGTTAAAATCTTTGTATGCTTTTTTCATCCACAAAGTTTCGTGCGAGGTTACGAGAAGAAGGGGGGCATTAAATTCAAGTAAAAAAATAAAAAAGTGTGTTTAATAATAAGATTTTAACAAAGTAAACTAATTGAATTAACGTTGGTTTAGTTTACTTTTTAGAGAATTATTTTATAATTCTCTATAGCTTAAAGGCAAATCATTAATAATGATTTTGGGGCGAATAACTTCGTGGTAGAAACAATAATCCACAAAGTTTCGTGCGAGGTTATGAGAATGTGGGAAAAATTCAAGATTAAAAAGGGGATTTGTTAAAATCTTTGACACACTTTTTCAACAAAAAAATTCAGGGGAATAGTTAAAATCTTTAACACACTTTTTAAAAAAAATTATCAATTAATTTTAAAAACCTCTTAAGCTTAAGCACCATATGAAGATTTTATCATTACATACTGATTATATTAAATGGCAAGCACAAAAAAAAGCATTAAAATCAATTGAAGATTTATCCGAAGAAGAATTAAAAGAACACGAAGTAAAAGAAGCACTGGTAATATTAACAGCAATAGAAAAAAATGACACAAATATCCCTGAAGCAATTGAAAAATATACTCAAGAAATAAAAAAAATCGCAGAACAAGTTGGAGCAAAAAACATAGTCCTTTATCCATATGCACATTTATCAAATAATTTAGGAAAACCAACAAATGCAATAAAGATTTTAGAAGAATCACAAAAAAAATTGCAAAAAGAAAAATATAATGTATCACATTCTCCTTTTGGATATTACAAAACATTTGAATTAAAAGTCAAAGGTCACCCATTAAGTGAACTCTCAAGAGAAATAGTAATTAAAGGTCACGAAGAAGAAGACATCACAGAAGAAGAAAGAAAAAGGCTCTTAAAAGAAATTTCAAAATCAAAATTAGACACATCAAAATTAAAAGATAATGACCATAGAATAATCGGAAGAAAACTAGACCTTTGGAGCTTTAATGAAACAGCACCTGGAATGGTTTTCTGGCATCATAAAGGACTGCATCTAAAAAATAAATTAATAGAACTCTGGAGAGAACTTCATAGAAAAGATTACACAGAAATTTCAACACCACAAATACTTGACAGAAAACTTTGGGAAATTTCAGGACACTGGACAAAATATTCTGAAAACAATTTTAAAACAATTTATGAAAATAGAGACTTTTTAGTTAAACCAATGAATTGCCCAGGAGGAATGCTAGTTTACAAAACTTCCCCAAAATCATACAAAGACTTACCTATGCGAGTAGGAGAATTAGGAATAGTTCATAGAGTAGAACTTTCAGGAACACTATCAGGATTATTTAGAGTAATCCAATTTACACAAGATGATGCACACATTTTTTGTACAGAAAAACAATTAGAAAATGAAGTTGAAAAAATAATAGAATTAATCAATAAAATTTTCAATACATTTAATTTAAAATTTGACCATATAGAGCTTTCAACAAGACCGGAAAAAAGAATCGGTGACGAAAAATTATGGGACAAAGCAGAAGAAGCATTAGAAAATATTCTAAAAAAGAAAAAAATAAAATATCAAATTAATGCAGGAGACGGAGCATTTTATGGACCAAAAATTGATTTCCATTTAAAAGATTCATTAAATAGAACATGGCAATGCTCAACAATTCAACTTGACATGGCATTACCACAAAGATTTGAACTGGAATACACCGACGAAAAAGGAGAAATCAAAAGACCAATAATGCTTCATAGGGTAATTTACGGAGCAATTGAAAGATTCCTAGGAATACTAACTGAACACTTAAATGGAAAATTCCCATTATGGCTTTCACCAAACCAAATTAAAATTATGACAATGAATGACGAAGTTAAAGAATATGCAAAAGAGATATACAACAAATTATTTGAACAAGGATTCATGGTAGAACTTGATGACAGAAATGAATCAATAGGAAAAAAAGCACGAGAAGCACAGATTCAAAGATTCAATTATTTAGTAACAATAGGAGAAAAAGAGCAGGAAAATAAAGTTATAGCAATCAAAAAAAGAGACGAAAAGGAAATAGTTCAATTAAAAATAGAAGATTTTATTTCTCAAATAAAAAAAGAGATTGAAAAGAAGGTTTAATTTAACAATTTCTCAAAAGAATTTCGGATCTGATTTACTTTCTCATTATTTAATCCATCAATTATAACTCTTAATTTTAATAAAATATCTTCTGCTTTTTCAATCATCTCTTCACATGACTTTTTTGTAACTTTTATTACCTGTTGAGTCTCAACATAATATTGTTTATCAATTCTTTCTTCTTTTGCCCATAAAAGGATTTTAACCAATTCATTATCTGCAAATAATTTTTCAAAAATAATAATTGATGCAGAATGATTTTCACATTTAATTCCAATTTTAAATAATAAAGCAAGTAATGAATTATAAATACAATAATAACTCTCGGAGACAGAATTTTCATAAAGCTCATTTTTCAAAAGAATTTTTGAAGCTTTCAAACAATTTTTTGCTTTTTCTAAATAAGAATCTTTCATACTTTCAGAAACCTCAACAATCTTTAATTTTTCTGATTTGTTAAGATGTTTCAAAAATTTTATTTTTTTCATAATAATCCTCTACACCTCTAATAATAACATGATTTTTAATAATTTCTTTGATTAATAATGAATTCAAATCAAATTCCCCAATCTTAATACTTAATTTTGAATTTAATTCCTTTATTTTATTTTTAATTTTATTATCATTGGTCTCTAAGTAAATATCAATATCGCTATTCTTTGTTTCATTCCCTTTAGCATAACTTCCAAACAAAATTATCATTCCTTTAGAAAAATTATTCTTAACATCCTCTAAGATGATTGACATTTGAGGAGACTTATCTAATAACTTATTTAATTTATAGATTTCAGAGAGATGAACATAATTTCTAGCTTTAATATTTCTTTTAATAAAAAAGCTTTTATTTTTTCCTTCAGTTTTATAATCAAGAATAGAATCTTTGACAAGTTGATTAATTTTTCTTAAAACTGTTGAATGAGGTTCATTAATTAATCTTGCAATTTCTCTTAAATGAGACTTCCGATTAATTAACATTAATACTATTTCAAATTCTATGTTTTTATTTTGAACCATATGTTTCATTTATGAACCATAGATATTTAAAGTTTTTTATATTTAGATTAAAAGAAAGGAATAAAAGAAATAACAAATTAATTTTACATATTAATAATAGGAATAGGATTAACCATTCAAGTTTCAAAAATTGTTTTTAATAATTAAGATTTTAACTGCTTAAAGGCAAATTATTACTTTAGTAATAATTTGGGGGATGTGGGAAAAATTCAAGATTAAAAAGGGGATTTGTTAAAATCTTTAAAACACTTTTTCAAAAAGAAACCAAGGGTTCATTTTAATCTCCATTTCATCAAACCGAAATGTTTATAAATCGTTGTAATTACAGAATGACATAATGAATAACAAAATCTTAAATTTTGTAAGTGCAAGCATCTTAGTATTAATTCTATGTATAAGTTTCACATCTGCATCAATTGAATTTACAGATGTAACAGGTGCAACACAATCTATTGTTTCAGGAAACACTGCAACAGTTACATTCAAATTAAATGAAACTAATGAAGGAGATTTAACAAATATCTCATTTAACACACCATTATCATTAGGTTCATTAACATCAAATAATATTAATGGAACAATTACTTCATTAGATCAAACAAATAAAAGTTCACTAATAACATTAACCATCAATGTTCCGGAAGGAACAACAGCACAAAATTATACAGGTACTTTAATAGTAACAGCAAATAATTCTAACACAAATCTAACAGTAACTGATACTTTACCAATCACATTAACAGTAACAAACCCAATTCAACCTGAAGAAATTACAAGTTGTATTGCAAAAACAAACTTAGGAAATAACCTAAAAGTTAAAATTGACGACATAACAGTAAAAGGATTTGGAGAAGACACTGAATGGTTGCCAATGGATGAAATTCAAGTAGAAGTTCAAATTGAAAACAACGGAAATGATGATATCAGAGACATTAAATTATCATGGGGATTATATAATAAAGCAACAAATGAATGGTATGTTGACGGAGATGAAAGCAAATTTAAACTTAAAGACGGCGATGAAGAAACAGTAATAGTAACAATCAAATTAGATGACAATATTGACGAATTAGAAGAAGGAGAATATGTATTATACCTTTGGGCAAATGCAGAAGACGCAGAATTTGATAATGATGATACATGTACTTACACAACTCAAGAAGATATTGAAATCGTAATTGAAGAAAATTTTGTAATCCTTTACAATATTCAAGCACCAGAAACAATGTTATGTGACGAGAAAATCACAATTATCGCAGAAGTATGGAACATTGGTGATGAAGACCAGGATGATGTATCAGTATATTTCTATAATAAAGAATTAGGAATTGCACAAGAAGTAATTGTTGGAAGTATTGACGCATTTGATTCTGAAAAAATTGAAGTAACATTAGAAACAACTAAAGAAATGGAACAAAAAACTTATCAAATTACAATGTTTGTTTATGATGAAGACCAAGATGTTTATCAAAATAATTTTGGAGATGACGAAGCAGAATTCAGCACAAATATTGAAGTAACTGGAGTTTGTAAAGCAGATGCAAAAGTAACAGTTTCAGCAAGTTTAGTATCTGATGGAAAAGCAGGAGAAGAATTAATAATTAAAGCAATAATTGCAAATACTGGTGAAGAATCAACAACATATACATTAAATACAGCAGGATATACTGCATGGGCATCAAGTGCAAGCATAGATCAAAATACATTCACATTAAATAAAGGCGAAGTTAAAGAAGTATTAATAACATTCGATGTAAACAAAGAAGCATTTGGAGATCAAATGTTTAATCTTGAAATTTTATCAAATAACCAATTAATTTCACAACAACCAGTATCAGTTTTAATTAAAGAAGCTGATAAAGGATTTGTTGATCAAATGAAATCAATTACTGGCAAAATAAACTGGGTATTATGGGCAATTATCTTACTTAATATAATCCTGGTTATTGTTATTGTAATTGTAGCAATAAGAATTGCAAAAAATTAATTTTTATTAAAATTCAAAGCTAATAGGTTAAACTTAATTCTTATAAACCCTAAAAACATATTATAATTATGAAAGGAGGTTTGATAATTAATGGCATTTGAAATAGTAGGAAAAGTTATTGCTGATAATACACAAGTTATAATTGATAACCCCCTAACAGATATTATGATTGGCGGGATAATCGGAGGATTAATAGCTTTAGGAATCATCACAATAATATTTTTATTAATAAGCCTATATGTTTACCATTCATTCTCATGGATGGTTATTGCCCGAAAATTAAAACATAAACATCCTTGGTTATCATGGATACCTTTTGCAAGTACAGCATTAAGATTGCAACTAGGAGGTTTTCATTGGGCATGGGTTTTCTTATATCTATTACCAATTGTTGGTTGGATTGCTCTTTTTGTATTACTAATAATCTCTTATTGGAGAGTATTTGAAAAAAGAAAATATCCGGGATGGTTTAGTCTATCAATGATTATCCCAAAAATTGGATTAGTATTATATTTGACAGCAATAGGATTTGTAGCTTTCAAAGATAGAAAGAAAAGGCTTAAACTTTAATTTTATTTTTAATTTAACGCCGTGTGAGATTCTTTACACGGCATTATTTCTTTTTTAATTTTTATATCTTATATTATAGACGACAATTTGAGAAAATAGAACAAATAAAGAAGAATTATAATTAATTATTTAGTAGTAACAATATAGAAAGTTTTATAAAGTTTAAATTTGTGAAAAAAACATGGAAGCAATACATGAAACTAGAATCCCTCATGAAAAAGGAAAAATTACTTTTCAGCATCCTTCATTTATAGGAACTTATGGAAGTCTTGCTCAGCAAATAGACGCAGATGGGTTACAAAGACCAACTTCAGCTCAAACAGCTTCATTAGTTTACGATGCTTTACAAAATCCAAAAGGAGAATTTGAAGCTGAAATTCTAAAAATTTTAAATGATTTTTGGTTAGTGGAATTTAACGGAAACTTATATCTCCCTAAACATGCAGGAAAAGAAGTTCACAATGGAGTCATTGTTGAAGCTAATCCTACAATAAAAAACGGAAGATTAGTAATGGATAGAAAAGCTTTGACTGAAAGACTAAAGAAAAACGATCCAAGTGTAAAATTTGTTCCTTTTGGCTATGCAGTTGGTGAACAATCAACTTATGCATTAGCTAAGAATCCTTACATTATTGCAAGATATGGAGAAGTTGGAGCAGATAAAATCGCTTATTTAGCTTCAAAATACAAAAGAAATCCAAAAGTTCGGAGTCTTGAATTTGTTGATTCTAATCTTACTGAGATTACCAGAATATCTGCCTTGTACGATTACTGGAGTTTCGGAGGCAGAAGGCTTCGTGTCGATGGCTACTGGAACGTTGACGTTGGTCATGCTTTTGGGGTAAAAAAGTAATTCTATTAATCGCTTGTAAAACATCAACAGGATAGTTTAATTAAAGCGATACCAAAATTTTTGATTTGCCAATAAAAAATAAGATTTGAACAAAACATTCAAAAAATTTTCTGAAAGGAAACCAACGGATGTCTTTTATAAAGTTTTATAAATCAAATTATTCTATGAAAAATATAATTAAAAATATTAAAAAACCAAAATGTCACATATTAGAAGTATTCCCCCTATCACCTCAACAGGAAGAAGAAAAAATAAATTACTTGGAAAATTGCTTGATAATAATCTAACACATATCTCACTAGGAAGACAAAGTTCAGAAAGAAGACAAGGATTTGGAGTAGGAAAAATAAAAAAAGATGATGAAGATTCATGGGATATTTCCCAACATCAATATCAAAAACCTAAACCTAAAAAAACTACTGCACCAAAAATTCAATATGAACCAAAAATAGAATGCATAACAGATATTTATGATTCTGACAACAAAGAAAATTTTAATTTAATTCTTCAATTTAGAGGAATCAAATTTTTAAACAAAAATTTTACCCAAGGCGGAAGAGATGAAAAAAATTCACGTATTTTTTATACTCCTATAAGTTATAAAGGGAACCAAGCATATTTAGTCCTATCAACAAAAGGCGATATTTTTGAATCAGAAGTAGTGCCTCAAAGAAAAGGAATTGACCAATTGTTTAGTAACGAATTTTATTTCCCTGATTTAATAAAAACTTATGATCCACTAAGCATGGAAGTTCAACAAAACAATGGACTTACAATAATCAGTTATAAACGAAAAGAATAATAAAAATAATTAATTCTACAAATTTTCTAAAACTTCAAGAAAATTCAAAAATTGTTTTTAATAATTAAGATTTAACAACTAAAAGGCAAATTATTATTTATAATAATTTGGGGAGAGTGGGGCATTAAAATTCAAGTAAAAAAATTCAGGGGAATAGTTAAATCTTAAAAACAATTTTAGACTTAAAAGATATCACCCTTCAATGCTTCGAGAGGGTTAAAGACTTCAAAAGTATCGCCTTTTGAAGTTCCAGAAAATTTAATTCTACAAATTTTCTGAAGGAACCAAGGGGTTCCTTTTATTTAAAATAAATCTAGAAGCAAACTTTTCTTCAAAAAGTTCTAACACAATTAAAGTTAAAATTAATGTAACAATAAAAGTTAATAATGCCAAACCAATAATATACATAATTAATTTAATTAACTATAATATATAAAATCTTTCATATTAATTTCTTATAGATTCACCGGTAACAGATTCCTTTTCTTTCCAAGGCTCGTTACTCTCTTCATCTATTTTATCGTCAGAAAAATCTCCTTCACTACCCCTTTTTTCATCATCAGAACCCATGCTAATCATCATCTTAAAAAATGAAGTAAACAATTTCTCTGCATCTTTTTTAGCACTCTCCGGATAATATTCAGCAGAATTAATTATTTTTCTAATCTTAAAAAACATTTTAATTCCATCAGTTACTTCTTTTACAACACCAACTTTTTTTGGTCTTTCATCCCACGGAGGAGACTGAATTTCTGCACCACGCATTTCTTTTTCGCTGGTCTCAATCATCTCATAAACCAAATCAAAATTAATTTTTACCCTCACATCTTCTTCACTTGCTTCTTCAGGAAGCATTGGCTTCATCTTAATAATATCATCCTTATTAATTTGTGCATAAATATTAAAAACTAATTCATCAGTTTCAGGATCAACAAAATTAACATTAGCACCTAAATTACCGCCATATTTATCCGAGATTTTAATTAAATCATTCATAAATTTTTCATTTTGCTTAATCATTTCTCTTTCTTCTGCAGTCGGTCCCTCTTCATTATTCCTTTCAGCTTTTTCTTCAGATGAACCAGGGAATTGTTGCTCCTTCATCGCCTTTTGCATTTCAGCTTTAATAAATTCCTTAGGAGGGAAAATCCATAACTTCATATAAGGAGAGATAATTCTAACTTTACCATCAGAACCATAAATTTCTGTTTCCTTAATTTCTTCCCAATATTCAAAGTGACCATATTCAGTATCATAACTTAAATTAATTAAATTATAATCCATAAATTCATCAATATCCTTGTAACCCAAACAACTCATCCTCTCAACAATCTGTCTTTGTAAATCAACATTTCTCCAATAAATTTCATAAATCCCGGACATATGACTCTCCCATTCATCAGCAGAACTTGTCAAATACTTTTCAAAAAACCAAATAGCAAAATCTTCATTCAAACCCTTTTCAATTTCATTTCTTTGCTTTAACAAATTCTCTAATTCCCATTTACACCAATCAGCATTCCCCCCGGAATAATACCTTTGCTTCAAATTTTGTATCTCTTCAAAAGGTTCTCCCCATCCCCCAAAATAAATAAACCCTTCAGTCTTTTGTAAAGATTTACGACACTGCCCGCCAGCAGTAAATACCCCAAGTTCCTGTTTTCTATAATGATCCTTTTCAAAATAATCAACAAACTCTTTCATTCCTCCCCAAATGCAACTCCCTAAACAATCCTCAACACATCTTGCAGGGTCATACATCTCACCATCTAATTTCTCTTCACAAATTTTTTTACATTCGCCAGGACAGGTTTTTTCTCTTTCCATTCTTAATTTTTCTTCCTCTCTAAACTTTTCATCAAACTCATTATTAAACTCCCGCTTATCATCTTTAAACTCTCCGCATTGAACATCATAACCCACATGACAACCATCGTCATACTTTTTTTCAACCCAACAATTATCATTAACTTCTGGTGCTTCACCAGCATCAGGACAAACTTTATTATCCTCAGAAATTTCACCATTATCAATCACTTCAACATTTTTTTCCTCATTAGGAGTTTCTTGAGAACTAGGTTCGCTACTTGGTTCACTACTTGGTTCACTTACAGCAACTTCACTCGCAGATTCTTCAACACTCACACTTTCACTACCACTTTCATCAACAGCATTTCCGGTAATAGCACCACTTAAAGAATTAAAAAAACCTAAGACTAAATTAACAATACCGGTCACTTCTTCATTCACTTTTTCATTAATTCCATCAGCTTCATTAATTACCTCATCAATCACTTCAACGTCATTACTTTCATCAGTACCTTCATTATTTTCTATAATAACCTCAACAGATTCTTCTTCCAAAATTTCCGGCAAAGTCACACATTCACCATTACTGCAAACATCATTTTCCCCGCCACAATCACTTTTAGTAACACATTCATCATTTACAACCTCTTCACAAACCCATTCACAACTGCAATCAGGATATAAACCGGAATATTTCCAATTACCAGAACAATCAATTAAAGAATCTAAAACAAAATCATTCTCACAATAATCTCTGCAATTATTTTCCTGAGATTCAGAACATTTAACATCCAAACTAACCCATAACCCTCCAGAACAAATACTTGTAACTAACTCCTGACCATTAGAACATTTTTCAATGCTTTTTTCACCATCATTACAAACATTTTCTTTACATTCAGTTAATTCAGTAATTTCACATCGACCAATTCCTTCATCATTTTTTATACAATTACTCACACCACATAAAGGTTGAATACAATCCTCGTTAGAATTACATGTTTCCTTTTCATCAATGCAAATTGCAGGAAGTAAACAACCATTACTATCCTCACCGCTAACAACTAATTTTCCCTCACAAGAAATTGCCTCATAAACAGGACAGCTTAAACAATCCTCTTTGCATAATTCAAATTCACCATTTTCACAAATATTATTTCCGCAAATAGCCTCTTTCTTTTCCAACTCTTCTTCTTTTAACTGACAAATATCAGAAATACAATAAAGATTTCTCTCAATAGATTTAGATTCGTTACCCTCAATAATCTCTTCATTCATGGTACCGCAAACTTTTCCTGAGCATTGTTTATCAGCACAATCCAAAAAACCATCCTGATTATCATCTTCTAAATTATCACAAATTTCTTCACCTCTTTCAACAAACAATTCAATTAACCTTTTTTCAAAACTTACTTCCTCAAAATAAAATTCTTTTTTCTCATAATCTTTAAACAAATTCAAATAAAATTCCTTTCTAACTTCATAATTGTTCTTTCTTAATTGCACTTCATATTCTTTTTGTTCTTTTTCTAAATTTCTCCAATCCTCTCGACTTACATCCTGACTATTCTCTAAAGCCTTTCTCTTAATTTCAAAAAAACTATTAACATCTTCCCAAACATTATTTGATTTATCATTCCATGCATTATTCAAAGCCTGTAATTCATTATTAAATTTCATTGCTTTTTCATAATTTTTATTTTGCAACTCAATTTTAATTTGCTCAATTAAAGTCAAAGCCTGACCGGAAAAATCCTCTAATTTAAGATTATTATATTTTTTAAAATCAAAATCTTTTACTTCATTATTCAATTCTTTAAACTTTCCACGGCTATCAATCCACATATTTAAATTAATCCAATTCCACTCGCAATCATCACATATTTCAAGACGAATTTTTGCATCAGCTTCTTCATTTCCAAAAAAATCAATCTCTTGAACTAAAATTTTTTGCTTAGCACGTTCATTTTCTGAACCAAAAATTATTTTTAACAAATCTTCACAGTTATCCTGACTATTCCTAAAATAATTTTCAAAACTCTTTTCTGCATCAACAGATTTTTTTGCTAAAATCTCAGCATTATCTTTAGAAGGATCATCATAAAAATTTTGAGCTAAAACAGTTATCTCATCAATTTTATCCTCAACATTAATCTGTTCGCTTGATTTTTGAAATTCAACCTGAAAATTTAAATGATAAACTAATAATTTACTGCCATCTTTTTTATACATCGACGGGAAAGCATTAAGTTTAATTCTTATCTTTTTACCATCAAAAATAATTTTCTCCCAAAATGCAATCTCATTATCTAACTTAATATCATGCTTTTCTTTTTCAGACCAAACCCATTTAGTATAACCGGTTGGCTCTCCCAAAGCACTCCTTATTTGTTCCTCTTTTAAAATACCACCTTCATCACGACTAACAACACCTAAAACCTCATTCAAACTTTCTCTCACAAAACTAGTATAGACCATTAGTTGAATATAATCAATATTACCCATTTCATATTCTTCAGCATAATAAGTAACCTTGCTTAATTCATCTTCTACAGAACCAGCAACGATAAATGGAAATAGTAAAATTAATACTAAAATCATCACACACTTTTTCATAAATAATTTAAGAAATTAGTATTTAAAAAAGTTTATACAAAGAATTTTAAGAACTCCTTTACATTTTATGCTAAAAAAAATTCCAAAATTCGAAAAAATAAAAAAAATAATTATCTTTCTAATTACTCTAAAGTAACTGCTTGCATTGGATCTAATTGAGTTCCTTTAATCAACCGAAGAGTTTCGATTCTTGTTGAACCAAGACCAACGAATGCTTCTGCTTTTGCTGAACCCAAACCACTACCACCTAAAGCAACATTTGATTCTGCACGAACTTGTACTTCAATCTTCCATGTTCCTGAAGGAGCGTCAGCTAAAACATAATTAAAAGCATTTGCATCTAAAGTTTCCAAAAGTAATCGTAATTCTTCTGGATCTTCACAAGTAACAACACCTGTGTATAAATCTGCTTTACAATTAAGACCAGCAAAACTAGCTTCAAGTTTTTGAGATCTAGAGCAATAAGTTACTCCTTTAGGTCCTCCATCCGGAGATGTACCTTCTTCTGAGGGATCAAAATAATATACATTTCCATTATCTAAATTAGTAGCTTTTACACGCACACTAATTTTTCCGACTGCAGTAGAAGAGTCTGATACTCCACCCTTACTTTTAACAGTTGTATCAGTTACAAGACCACATTGAAGAGAAACATCAGCAGACAAATCTTTTTGATTTGGAGTTTTGATAAAAGTTTGCATAACAGTCACATATCCGGTATCATCCATAGCAACACCATCAGTACTTGCTAAAGCACCTAAATCAATAAGATCACCTAAAGCAACTGCCGATTTAGAACTTGGTAGACTTGTATCAACTGCTTTTCCGGTAAATGCTTGAGAAGCAATAAACATTGCCCCAACAACCACTATTGCAACGATCAAAACAATAGCTGAAATCTGTTTGTTTTCCATTTTAGTTTATTCTTTACACCCCCTTTCAATATAAAATTTAATAAAAAAGAATATATAAAGTTAATTATATTAAGAATATTATAAATATTATATTCATTTCTCTCAATAAAACTAAAAATTATACGAACAGATTCGCAATAATATTAATATTATTTTTTATTATTAATTAATTAAAGGAGGTGATAAAAATGATGCACAAAAACGCAATGGATTGGATAGCAATTGTTCTGGTAATTATCGGAGGCATTAACTGGGGACTTGTAGGACTTTTCGAATGGGACTTAGTAATGTTTATCTTTGGTGACATGACAATTCTTTCAAGAGTAATCTATTCATTAGTAGGATTATCTGCGTTATGGATGATTTACTACATTTCAAAAGAATAACCTTTTTTTAATACACACACCTCCAATCAACATTTTTTAAATTTTTTTTAAAATTTTATATTCAAACATAAAAATTAAAGCTAACGTCGTTTGATGAGAACGACCTTAGGTTTACAAACATTTAGTAAAAGAAATTCTAGACAACAATTATTCTGGCTTTGTAGAAAATAAAAAATAATTTTTGAATTTTATACTAATTTCTTGTAAATTCAAATATCATTTTTGCTTTAGCAAAAATTTATAGAGGAAATTTAGGCTTTGTCTCAAGTTTTTAATTTTAGCTAACATTTTGGCAATTCAAGTATTCTTAAAGGGCGGGTGTTCGACGAATAGTCGAACTTGAGTGGGAATCCTAAATCAAAAAAACTTCATTTGGAACAGAGCCCAATTATCTATAATTATTAAATATTGCACCAATTGCAATTATAATCAAGATTACAGGAAGAATTGGAAGACTTAAACTAATCCAATTCATTTCATTACCAAACCATACTAAAGAAAAAATAAGGACAATAACCCAAAATGTTGGAAATTTATGTTTCATAATAAAATTACAAATCAAAGATTTAAAAATTTATTTAATAAATAAAGAACAATCAATAAGTAGTAGAAGAAATCATTTTGAACCCTTAAAATAAAAAACTACAAAAGAGGCTTTTAGTAATTCTATGCTGAAATTGTCGGAAAACCTTCAATCTTACACAAGAATTCTATCAACGTCATCTTCTTTGACGGCCTTAATTGTCTCGTTTTGCGAATGGCTTCGAGCTTAGATGCATTCAGCTCTTATCCATATAATGCGTAGCTATGCAGCCTGCTATATAACAACTGCTCACCAGAGGCATCCAAGTCCCGTTCCTCTCGTACTAGAAACTTGTTCCACTCAGACAATAACACACCTAGTAGATATCATACAAACTGTCTCGCGACGTTCTTAACCCAGCTAACGATCCCTTTTAATGCGTGAACTCCGACACCCTTGCACGCTTCTGCACGCGCAGGATAGGGAGAGCCGACAGCGAAATACCAAACCGCCCCGTCAATTCGGACTATCGGGGGCGACCAGCTTATTATCCTTGGGGTAACTTTTCTATCAGACACGGCTCCTATTAAAAAAGCACGTGGGTTCACTAGGCCCAGCTTTCGCTTCTGCATTTCTTACTATTCAAAATACAGTTAGACAAACTTTTGCCCTCGCACTCAACTCTAGATTTCCAAGCTAGATGAGTTTGTCTTTGGGTCCAACCGATATCTTTTCGGCTGGGCACCGCCCCAGTCAAACTGCCCGCCTGCTGCTGTCTTCATAAAGAGTAAGCAATCTTATAAAAAACAGGTAGTATTACAAGGTTGCTCCCTTGCCACCTAAATGACAAGATCGACGCTCCTACCTATGCTATGCATTTCTCATAAAATCACAACAACAAGTTGCAGTAAAGTTCCACAAGGTCTCCGCTTCCCACTAGGCGTCTCTGGTCTTTGCACCAGAAAACATATTTTCAGAGGGCTCTAATTGGGGACAGCGACAACCTCGTTAAACCATTCATGCAAGTCGCCATTCAGACGACAAGGTATTACGCTACCTTAAGAGGGTCATAGTTACCCCCGCTGTTTAATGGACCTTAGCTCCCTTGTAAAGGAGTTTTAGACACCACCACTGAGCAGGTCTCACCAAGTATACACATCATTTCTGATTCGCACTTGGCTACGTTTTTGGTAAACAGTCGGGCCGTCCTTGTTACTGAGATCTATTAATGCACACACAT
Source organism: Nanobdellota archaeon (assembly GCA_013329055.1). Taxonomy (GTDB): domain Archaea; phylum Nanobdellota; class Nanobdellia; order Pacearchaeales; family GW2011-AR1; genus GW2011-AR13; species GW2011-AR13 sp9966u. The sequence goes on along the minus strand of DUKY01000020.1, from coordinate 48,179 downwards.
TTCTGGAATGCACAAAAATAGACATCCCTTAAGCCGAAGCTACAGGACTAATATGCCGAATTCCCTCAATTAGTTTTACCCTTCAGGTCTTGGCCTTCTCAGCCAGGGCACCAGTGTCGGTTGTGGGTACAGGTGATTAAATTCGTTTAGCAATTATTTTTTTCACTGGCTCTTGGACTCAACGGTTTTGTTCAATAGATTCTTTTGTGTCTTAGGATTACCCTCGACAAAATTCTCTAAAAAAACATTCTCTCGAATGCCCGTTTATCCGAAAACAGATAATTACAAAAAACTTAATCAGTGCAGGAATATTAACCTGCCATCCATCGTCATGCTCAGTTAAGACACAACTTAGGTCCTGACTAACCCTTGGCTAACATATATTGCCAAGGAAACCTTACCCTTTCGACCTTATTCATTCTCAGAATAATCACATCCTACTATTACCAGGATTCTCATTAGTTACCGCTCCAACCTTTCTTTCGCAAGATCTTCTGCGCAGTAACCACGCCTACTTACCAGAACACTCAATCTTGAGTGCCTCCAAAGTATCGGTATTATGCTTTAGCCCCGTCCATTTTCAGGGCCCTGAACCTCAATAGGTGAGCTGTTACGCTTTCTTTAAATGATAGCTGCTTCTAAGCTTACATCCCCAGTGTCTCAGGTTCAAGACACCTTTCGATACACTTAGCATAAATTTTGGGACCTTAACTCTGGTCTCCCTTGTTCGGGTCTCGGAACAGTACCTTACGTACTGCCCCTGCTTCCTGTTTCAAACAATGAACAGTTTCTGAGTTGGAAAAATTTCCGTAAGCATTTGCCCCTGCAAAATTTATCCGTACTTTACACCGCTCATGAATTATAAAACAAGACTATACGGAGGCATATTTCAGTAGGAACCAGCCATTGCCAGATTAGATAGGCTTTTCACCCCTATTCACAAGTCATTCGAGTATATGTCCGTAACACCGGTTCAGGCCTCCATCCTCCTTTCGAAAGACTTCACCTTGCTCATGAATAGATCATCTGGCTTCAGGTCTTATCCATGTGACTAACGCACTTTCATACTTGCTTTCGCTTTGGTTACTCAATAAAATTGATTAGCCTTGCCACATAAATAAACTCCCTGGCCCGTTTTTCAAAACGTACGTTACAACCCCTCAGGGCAGTAACAATCTGTAACTGTTAGATTTCAAATCTTTTCACACTCTAGTAAGAGTACTTTTCAGCTTTCCCTCGCGGTACTAGTGCACTATCGGACTTTGGTTGTATTTAGGGTTAGCTATTAATCTAGCCATATTCAGACCTCTAATTTAAGAAGCCCTACTCTTTTAAGGAACAACATATCAACTTTATCTACAGGACTATCACCTTCTAAGGTCTTGCTTTCCAGCAAAGTTTAATTCGTTGACTTAGCCATTATATCCTCACCACATCTCTTACTTCTTTTCAAAAGCAGATTCAGTTTGCCCTCTGCCCTTTTCGCTCTCTGCTAATAAGGGTATCACTATTGTTTTCTTTTCCTGCCGGTACTAAGATGTTTCAATTCCCAGCGTGATTCCGCATCTCTGCGCAATTCGGAGATCTTAGGATCAAAGTTTGCATGCAACTCCCCTAAGCATATCGCAGCTTGCCACGTCCTTCATCAAAACCAAAACCAAGCTATCCATCTAACAGTATAATTAGTAGTTAATTATATTTCTAAGAATTCATTTTCCTCTAAATATTAAATTATATTTAGTGGGATTTCTTCTACTACTTATTTCATTGAACATAATAAATTTAGTTCTCATTATGATACAATAAGCACCTACTGCACCATATAGAATGGCGCAATTTCAGAATCCTAAAGCTAATCACTTTTGATGAAAGCTTTAATTAAATTTATTCTGATTACCATTCTATAAAATAGATAGATAGAAACCCTTTTTAAATATTTCGTTGAAGATAGAATAATTTTCTATCGATAAAATAAAACTTCAGAAATAATTACTATCTTTGAACTCTTCTGGAATATTTTTCATGAAGTTTTAAAAGATTTGAATCCAAAGCCTTTTCACGTAATTTATAATTCCATAAACCTAAAATATCTTTTACCGGATGTTCCCCTGCAACAATTAAACCAGAATATTCTTTTTTTAAAACATTTTCAACCATTCTCTTTGCTTCATCCATAGTCCCAAGATAGTTATTCATTTTTAAAACATCACCGTCAATTTGAATAAGAGAATTTTTTTGTCTGATAGTTTGATTACAAATAACCGAGTTATCTCTGGCAATTACTTCCAATACTTTTACAGTAACTGGACTCGGGTTCATTTTCTTTTACCATTTTAACTATTAAAAATTTTATTTATGATGATTTATGAAAATTTTCGTTTAAATAATTTTCGTTTATAAAAACTCTGTCCAGAGTTTTTGATTTAGCTAACTTTTGGCAATTCAGGTATTCATAAGGGCGGGTCTTCAAGCTTTAGCTTGAACTAGAAGTGGGAATCCTAAAATCAAAAAAACTTAATTCTGAACAGAGCCGTTTATAAAAAAACTTTTTAGAAAATTATAATTTCAATCCCCTTATTGTAAATATTTTATAATCTTGCACAAAACTCTTTTAGGGATTAGGGTTTTTACCACGAAATTGTTCGGAATCAAACAGAAACATTCTTGAATTTAGTCCGACATCAGCATGATTTTCAATCATGAATGGACCCACCGCGAATCGAACGCGGATCCCTTCCGTGCAAGGGAAGTATCTTAACCATTGGACAATGGGCCCTAAAAAACACCCTCTGGTTTCTTTTAAACTTCCTCAAAGTTCAAAAAGGTGGCATCTTTATGAGCCTCCTATGATCCCACAAGTGTGTATTGAAAAATTTAAGCCCAAAGCACTTTTTAAAACTTTCCGAAGATTAATTCAATTTTTCAGAAAAATTAACTAAAAATAAATATAAATTAAGATGTATGTAAACGACCAATCATTATTATAATTTCTGTCAATCACTCAAATTGATATAGGAGGTAATCCATCTGCAGGTTCCCCTACAGATACCTTGTGACGACTTAACCTACCTTGTCTAGTCAAGGTTCTCCAACGAATTGTTTCACCATAACTAAACTTGGTTGGTTTGACGGGCAGTGTGTGCAAGAGACAGTGACATATTCACCGTTCGTTGATAACAAACGATTACTACAGATTCCAGCGTCACGAGGCTGAGTTACAAACCTCGATCTGAACTGAGATGAACTTTAAGAGATTAGCTTCTCCTTTCGGAGTCGCGTCCCGTTGTATTCACCATTGACGCGCGCGTGTTGCCCAGGGGATTAGGGCTGTACTCACCTAACGTAGCCCACACTTTCATCCTCGTTACCAAGGCAATCTGTATATAGTACACGTAGTAAATATACATGTGGGTCTTGCCTGTTACCTGATTTAACAGGTCACCTCACGGCACAGGCTGACGTCGGCCATGCAACTCCTCTCAGCGTGTCAGGTAAGCCCTTTAGACTGACCTTCATCCTGCTGTCGCTCCTGGTGAGGTTCACGGTGTAGAATCTAATTGAACCGCACGCGTCACCTGTTGTAGTGTCTCCCCGCCAATTCCTTTAAGTTTCGGCCTTGCGACTATACTTCCCAGGTAGNNATGTTTAGTGTGCAGTGTTTACTGCTAGGACTACACGGGTATCTAATCCGTTTTGCGCCCCTAGCCTTCATCCCTTACTGTCAGAACTGTCCTCGTGAGATGCCTTCGCTATTGTGAGTCCGTCTAAGATTAACACATTTTACCGCTACTTTAAACGTACTTCTCACGTCTTCCAGTCTCTAGCTTAACAGTACTTCCTGCACGCTCCATGTTTAAGACATAAAATTTCACAAGAAACTTACTAAGCAAGCTACGGATGTTTTAGACCCAATAAAAATGGCTGCGACTTGGACCGCTAGTATTACCGCGGCGGCTGGCACTAGTCTTACCCAGTCCTTATTCCTGAAACTTTTTACATTTCATAAAAGCTTTTCTATACGAAAAACACTCTGGTTCAATCTGTCACGCTTGCGCGCATTGCAGAATATTCCTAACTGCTGCACCCCGTGGGGCTGGGAATAGTGTCTCAGATTCCCTCTCAGGGCCTCTCCGCTAAGAGCCCTTATGGATCACAGGCTTGGTGGGCTATTACCCCGCCAACAACCTAATCCACCGCAACCCCATCCTTGGGCTCGAATTTCAGAGATAAATCTTTCCAGGGTATATCTCTTATTAAGTATTACCCTCAGTTTCCCGAGGATATCCTTAACCTAAGGGTAGGTTAGTTACGTGTTACTGAGCAGTTTGCCCTTCACAAATTCTAAAAGAACTAATGAAAAAACTTGCATGTCTAAGTGCAAACCAGAGAGCCGCAGCCGCCAGCAGGATCAACTGGAACTAAACAATTTCATAAATTTATTGAAGATAAATTTCCATTGCGCAATTTGTTATGTATAAGATAAACAAATCACTTCACACATTCTCCTGACTATCGGCTAATGTCAATAAATTAACATTGGCTATTGAGTTTTAATTAACATAATTTTGAAGTATAACAACTTCTTTTAACAACTATGACCGTTCACATACATCATACCTTATTGTCGATTATTATGACGTTTATTAAGGCAATCATCTTAATTTATACTAACCCATAAATTTTCGGCTATATAAAGCTTTCTAAAATTTAAAAGAAATTAAAAATTATAATCAACTGAATTAAATAAAAGAGATTCAACAGGTTTAATTAAACACGATTCAATACCGCCATTTTCTGTTGTTCTTAAACTTCCACCCCATGAAAAAATTCCGGAATTTTTATCAGCATAATCAAACAAATCCCGATAAAGTAAATTTAAAAAATTAATATTCTCTATTTTCCCTAAATTTCTTTTTATTCCTTTTAAAAAAGTTTCAGCAAATTCTCCATTATTTGCAATTACTAAATTTTTATCACCATGCAAAGTTTTGGTAATAATCGTATCACAAACTCCCTTCCCAATATAATTTCTTGTAAGACCTAATGTAAAAATATCTGAAAAAACATCATATGCATTTTCTTTAAAAGAATACTGCGGATGAACTGCACCAATAAATAAAGACTCTAAATAAGATTTACTTATCTCCATAAAAGATGATTGCGAACGAAATGCTCTGCCACATTGATAACTTGGAATAAAATTCATAATTGGTTCTTCTTTCATGAAAATAAAATAAAAAAATCATTAATAAATATTACTGAAATAAATCAAAATATTTAATATCACTTCTTTTTTGTCGTAAATAATTTTTATATTGTGCCATAGAATAAAGAAATTCAAAAGGATCTTGTTCTAATCTTGAAGGATAGCTTTTATACAATAACTCAATGTGAGATTCTAATTGATTTGAATCAAAAATATTATTAAAGATTTTACGAAATGAATCCTTGCATACTTTTTCTACATCATTTGAACCATAATGAAAAGATGCCAATAATAAAGACTCCCAACCTAGCTCCCCCTCAAATCCATTATCTAAAGGGACATAAACACCCAAAATTCTCGTACAACACAAATCTCCACATTGAGTATGAACCATTTTAGATATTTTATCTCCAAAAATAAAAGGATTTCCCTTAGATATTAATTTTCCCCGATCTTCAGAAAAAATAGTTTTTTCTAAATTTAAAGATAAAAAATAATCTAAATTAGAAACATCAATTAGACCAAACATTGAAAACATAATAATTTTAAAAAAAAATCATTAATAAATATTACTGAAATAATCAAAATTTGCTAAGAGTAAAATTTATAAACCTTAATATTTAAGTATCATTACTACTTCTTAAAAAGTTAAGAGTAGTAAGAACAAAATGATATTTATTATAAAAGTAACAACAAATAAAGAAGAAAGAGCAGTAGATATGATTGCAGACAGAATCACCAAAAAGAATTTAAATGTATTTTCTGTTTCTCGTCCACACGGATTAAGAGGATACATCCTTTTAGAATCTGAAGACAGAGAATCTGCTGAAGATGCTGTATTCAATTTACCGTATGTAAAAGGAATAATTGGTAAAACAATTGGATACGAAGAAATAAAAAATATGGTCGAACCATCAGTAGAATCAATCTCAATTGAAGAAGGAGATATTGTGGAATTAATCGGTGCTTCATTAAAAGGAGAAAAAGCAAAAGTGACAAGAATTGATAAACAAAAAGAAGAAGCAGTAGTAAACTTACTAGGTGCAGTTGTACCATTACCTGTAACAGTTAAATTAGATAATATTAAAGTAATTAGAAGAGCAGGAGAAGAAAATGCAAATTAAGTTATTAGTTGACGGAGGAAGTATGAAACCTGGACCGGCACTAAGCCAAAAATTAGGTCCTGCAGGAATTCCAATTAACAAAGTAATAGAAAAAATAAATGAAGAAACAAAAAATTTTAAGGGAATGAAAGTTCCGGTAGAATTAGAAGTAAACACAAAAACAAAAACATTTGAAATCCAAATTTTTTCTCCGCCAGTTTCAGAATTATTAAAAAAAGAAATTGGAGCACAAAAAGGTTCAGGAGCACATAAAAAACAACAGATTGGAAACATTTCAATTGAACAGGTAATTTCAGTTGCAAAAACAAAAATGCCAAACCTTCTTTGCAGATCATTAAAAACAGCAACAAGTACAGTTGCAGGAACATGTGCAAGTTTAGGAATATTAATTGAAAATAAACCAGCAGTAGAAGTAGTACGTGAAATAAACCAAGGAATATATGATAAAGAAATTAAAGAAGAAAAAACAAATACAGAACCGGAAAAACGAGAAAGATTAGACAAACACTTTAAAGATGTCAAAAAAGCTCAGGATATTTTATTAGCACAAGAAAAAGCAGCCCAAGAAGCTAAAGAAGTTAAAGAAGTAAAGAAATAACTTTATAAATAAATTATAGTACATATTGATAGATTTAACTTTCATTAAAGAAATGAAAAAAATCAATATGGGGTTATGGGCCAGCCTGGTAAGCTTCGAGGTTTGGGACTTCGCGACCCCGGTTCAAATCCGGGTAGCCCCATTAAATAATACAACAAAATTAAAAAAAATGACAACAAAATTAAAAAAAACAAAATCAGCAGGACGATTCGGAGCAAGATACGGTAAAACTGTAAAAGCTCGATTAGTAAAAGTAGAAGAGAAACAAAGAGTAAGACAAACATGTCCTCTTTGCAAAAAACTCGGAGCTAAAAGAATTTCAAAAGGAATCTGGAACTGCCCTAAATGCGATAAAAAATTCGCATCAAACACATACCACTTAGATTAAAATGACAGAATACAAATGTTTTGAATGCAGAAAGAAAATACAAAGTGAAGAACTTAGCAAGAGATTTGTTTGCCCGCAATGTGGTAGCAAAATTTTCTTTAAACCTCGAACAAAAGTTAAAAAGATAAAAGCTGAATGATTTCGTGGTAGAGAGTAATATTTAAAGAACAATAACTCGTGCGAAATTATGAGCCAAATAAAATTCTTTTTTCAAAAAATAAAAAAATGACAGAACAAGATAGAAAAATTAGAGAGATACAAATGCTCGAACAGAATTTTCAAAATTTATTAATGCAAAAACAAGCATTCCAAATGGAATTATCAGAAAATAAAGCAGCATTAGAAGAAATTGAACATTCCGGCGACGACGTCTACAAAATAATCGGACAATTAATGATTAAATCAGATAAAACAAAAGTTAAAAAAGAATTAGAAAGCAAAGAAAAAATTTTAGGATTAAGAATGAAAAATATTGAAGAACAGGAAAAAGCATATACAGAAAAACTTCAAAAACTTCAAAAAGAAGCATTAAAAGAAATGAAAAAATAATTCTAAATTTTTAATATTCAATGACAACGATTATTATGCTGGTTTAAAAGATATATAAGAAGAATTAAAAAAATATCTGACTCCAATATTTATACATTAAAGCAAGACAGATACATACTTTAGACCCAATGTATATTAACTTTACAAAACTTTTTGCGATGCAACAAATGTTGAATAGCGAGAATAATTTGCTTTTAAACAATTTACACTTAAATATATACAAAATATCTACGAAATATTTATAAATACGAAGATGATAATTTTATCATGGTATTCAAAAAGATAAAAAATATGTTCTCATCACCTGAGATAGATAAGGTGGATGAAGAATATTTAGAGATTGATCTTGGTCAAGAAAAAAAAGATGACAAAGTTTTAATAAAATTATATGTATTAAAACAATATGAAGATGTTAATGAAATTTTAAACTCATTAAGAGAAGGATACACAATTGCAATAATTGATATCAGTGTTTTAAGAAAAAAAGATGCAATAGAACTTAAAAGATCAATTGCAAAAATCAAAAAAACTGCTGATGCTCTTGAAGGAACAATTGCAGGTTTTGGTGAAAATACAGTAATTGTAACACCATCATTCGCAAAAATCCAAAAAGAAGATTTAAAGCAACCAGCATCGGAAAAATCAACAAAAAGCCATTTTGACGAATATTAATAATTCTTAATTATTTTTTAAATAGAAATTTTATAAAGATTTTGAAACAATAGAATTTTAATAAAAAAATTATTTTGCAATAGCATAAAGATATTTTTGAAACCCAATAAATGTTTCTTTAATTTTGCTATTACTGGATTTTTTGGATAAAGAGAAAAATCAAAGGATTATAGATTGATTCTTTTAATCTGGATTGAACAACTAATTGGAAAATTTACTCGCTTCATTAACTAATTCATCATAGCTTTTGGCAACAAAATAATCTGCATCAATTTCTTTAAAATGTTTTTCAGCACAAAGTATTTTATTACTTTCAGAACTTCTCAAAATACCTTCATCTTTCACAAATTTAGTTTCACTAACAAAATAAATTTTTCTTTTGTCTTTATTTTCCTTAAAAACAACTGCCCAATCAGGGTTATAAATACCAATAGGGGTTTCAATAATAAACCATGAAGGAAGTTTGAAAAATAATTCTACTCGATGATCTTTACTTAATTTCTCTGCAAGTTCTCCTTCGCCTTTAGAATCAAAAACAACTGCTTCATAAATACAATTCTCTTTACTTTCTAAATTGATAATTTTATTATCATAACTATTTAAATCTTCAAAATTTTTTGAGGGATAATTCTCATTTGTTTGTAGATAATTAATTTCTTTGATTTGGAATATTTTAAGCTTATTTAAAATTATTGAAATAACTTTTTGGATAAACTCGTTTGGATTTACAAATATCTTATTTAAGATATTAACTTTAGACAACAGATTATAAATTGTTTTTCTCGTCAATCCTGAAGATTCTTTTATTTCTTCGATCACATTATGTATTTCATAACTTGCAGAATACCCTTCTTTGTATGAGTCCTTAACATAATAATCAATTTTCCCACTCCCAGAAAGCTTCTTATATTCCAAACATGCTGTTTCTATTTTTATCTTCGGTTTATTTATTTCTAAAGAATTTATTTCTTCAATACATTCATCAATAAACAATTCTAAATTAATGCTAATTGAATATTCTGTTTTTTTAGATATTTTATCCCATAACTCTTTAAAATTAGGATCTTTCTCAAAATCTTTTTTAAGTTTTACAATTCTTTTTTTATTTCCCTCTTCAGGAACAGGTCCATTAAATATTCCATCTTCTTCATATTCTTTTTGAAGATTGGAAATATATTCAACATAATTTTCATTAGCAATAACGGTCAACAGAAATTCTTTATCAACAATTCTATCCCCTTTTTGATTAACCGGAAGTCTAACTCCCCTACCAATCTCTTGCCTTTTTCTCATTTCTGATTTTGTATCTCTTAATGTGCAGATATTAAAGACATTAGGATTATCCCATCCTTCTTTCAATGCAGAATGTGAAAAAATAAATTGAACTGGCTCTTCTAAAGAAAGGAGTTGTTCTTTATTTTTCATAATTAAGTCAAATGCTTCTTTGTTTCTTTCAATGGCATTATCTTGTTCTAGAAATTCTCCTTTTTTATTTTTAGCGAAATATCCTTGATGAACCTTCTTAACATCTAAATTTTTATGCAAAGGATATTCTTTTTTTAGTTTATCAAACTCTTCTTCAAAAATTCTCCTTATAATCCCATTTACATTAAAATAATTATCAACTTTATCTATAAAAAATAAAGACAAAACTTTTATTCCTTCTTCATTAAACTGTTTTGATTTTTCAAAATGACTTTCAATAGTAGTTTTAATTTGTCGCCTCATTATTTCTTCTTTATCTACATCATTATCTTCTCCAACACTTAATTTCAATCCATTAGATAATTCAATAAACTCCCCATATCTTGTGCTAATTCTACTAATAAAAATATTTTTGTATTCTGAATTTTTTGTCTTGTCAAATAAATTATCATCCTGTTTAACAATAATTGAATCTTTTTTATATCCTGAAATTTGTTTTTTGTTTACCTCTAATTTTGCTTTCAGACCTTTTTTATCAGATTTAATTTCAAGAAGTTTGAGATAAATTCCATTGTAATCATTTTCTTTCAAAACAGAAGTAACTTCGATTTTTTTAACTAATCCTTTATTGTAGGCATCAACTGGAGTTAAGGAGTAAATTTTATTATAGATTTTTCTATGCGTTGCCGAATATCTTAATTTTACCAAAGGATTTAATTTAGAAATAGCATTCACTGATTTATCACTTTCCATATTTTGTGGTTCATCCATTATTACTATCGGATTTGTTTTTGCAATTAAGCTAATTGGAGATTCTCCATTTAAATCATCAAAATCTTCTCTATGAATTAAATTTGTGTCTTTGTTAATTGAATCTTTAGTCATAATCATAATTTCAATTGTATTTTTTCTTGCAAATTCTCTTAATTTGCTTCTTTTTTTAGAATCATATTCATAATAGCTCAAAACAACATTATCATAAATATCCTTGAAATGCTTTTTGGTAATTTCTAAAGTTTTGATTACTCCTTCTTTAATTGCTATTGAAGGGACTAATATTATAAATTTCTTAAATCCATAATTTTTATTTAACTCAATAATTGTTCTAAGATAAACATAAGTTTTTCCTGTTCCTGTTTCCATTTCAACAGAAAAATCATTTGATTCCAAATTTTCAGTTTTTTCAATTTGATTCTCTTCCTGAACTTTTCTTAAATTTTCTAAAATTTGTTCTTCAATTAAATCAAGATTATTTGATAAAACTCCATCTTCTTTAATAAATGTAAAATCAATTTCTTTTTTTCTTTGCCCTTCAAAAAGTTTCACAACTGAATTAATCGCTTCCTTTTGATATTCAAGGTTTCCATCGAATTTAAGTTTTAGTTGGGATGTCATTTGAAAGGGTTGATTTTATTTAGAAGATTTGTTACACTAATCTTACTCTTACTGAAAAATTTTTCTCTTGTTGATACTTCTACTACACATTCCTTCTGCAATATTTTAAGAAGCCCATCTAGATCTTCCTCTGTTTTAATTAGAAAATTGCCTTTTTCATCTTTTTGAATTTTAATTCCAAATTCTTTTTCATAAGGAGTCAAATCCCTCTTCTCCAAATTTTCTATTCCCTTACAAAGTAAAATCTTAGTAAATTTTGCCATATATCTTGGCTGAGTAAGAGAACCTTCCTTTAATTCTTTAGAAAAAATAAATTTTTTCCCCTCTAAATTCAAAATAGCTTTTTCTGAATTATCTTTATAGAACTTTCTAAAATCAAAACTTTGCTCAAATTTTCTTTTATTAAATATCAAAAATTCTTTTGAATCCTCAAAATACAAGAAAGTAAAATAAGGGGGAAATTCTAATTCCTCTGATTTGGGTTCTACAATTTTGTTGAAAACGCCATTTTTTAATATCATGCTTGTGAATTTTCGTTTCATTCTTGGAGAAATATCTACTTTCTGAAAAAAAACATACTGGTTATCTTCTATAATCAACTCAATTGCAAGAACAGTTGTTTTATTTGTCAATTTGTTTAATGCAGGCAATCTACTTTTAGCCTTCATCTTGTTACGCACAAATTCAAATTCATTTACTTTATCAGAGCTTATTGATAAATAATAATCTCCGTCTTCTATATTAAAATCGAAATAATCTTGGGTTTCTTTTATTTTTTCTGAATTATTTTTTAAGAAATTTTTAATGGTCTCTAAAATATAATCTTTAGAATCTCCTTTTATTGTAGCAAAATTTACAACATATTTTTTCTCTAAACTTTTTACCTGATACTTCCTATTTAAAGTATACAAATTAATTGTAATCTCTTCTTTCTCCAAATTAGACCTCAAATTATTTATTTTATCTTTCATTTTCTTTTGTTTCTACAAAAACGTCTTTACTTAAAATTGAAATTTTGATGTTTTCATTTTTTATAAGATTATCTTTTCTTCTAGTAATAAGAATAATCTCCTCATCTTCGCTTTTTAATTTTACAACATCATAAAATAGTAGGGATAAAACCGGATTTACATAGATAAGATTTGATTTTAAATACACTATTAGGAGAACCATAATGAATACTAAGAAAGAAAATATACTTATATTACTTGTAGGCAAAAATACAAAAACATAAGTTAGTAAATATTCTATATGAACTTTATTCATGTCTTCAATTGAATTTATCTTCAATCTTTGAGGATTATTATCTCTACGAGAAGATTCTATTATTGAAACAAGAGAAACTATTGAAATTAGGGAAATAATCAGGGTAATGTGAAAAATACTTAATTTCCAAAAAAATATTTCCTTGAACTCAAAACCCCAAATTATCATTAATGGAGAAAATGAACTAACAAACATAAGGAATTTAACCCAAAGTTTTATTCCTGCCATTTTTATTCCTCCGCCTCTTCCTCATCTGCAAACTCGTAATTTGCCATTAGTAATAATTCAATAAACCCCAAACAATTCTGTGCTTCTTCTTGCGTTCTATTTTCAATCTCATGATTTGCATCGTTACCTAAATCTCTTATTGAATCTGCCTTCTTTTTACTTTTTTTATGAACAATCCCATTATCACATAAATAATTAACATAATAAACAAAGCTTTTATTTTCCTCAGCACCCTCATGAACTGCAATATTCATTATGATTTTTCTCATCAACATAACAGCACCTGTAAAGGAATTTGTTTGCATACATTTTCTAACTTCATCATAAACATTTTGGATATTTTCTGGAAGTTTCTTTATCTCTTTTCCTGGCAAAGAAGAAATAGGAGTTTTACCTTCAACATCATAGATATTTGGAGCAGCACAATGAGGACAAATATAAACTCTTTTTAAAAATTGCTCATCAAAGGTTTTATATCCCTTGCTAGATGCAACTTGATTATTGCAATTCCAACAAATGAACGATTTGCTAGATAAATTGTCTGCAGCATACCAAGGACTTCCTCCAAACTTATACATCTCCTAAATGCTCCTCAAATTTATCTTCAATGAAAGATTTATTTTTTGATTATCTTCCAAAGAATCATCAAGACAAACAAACATAATTTCTTTTCCTAATTTCAAATTCTTAATTGTCTGCTCTTTAATTTTTTCATCTAAACAAATAAAGAAATATTTTTCGCCATTACCAATTCTGAAAACTTTATTTGTCTTAATATCTTTAACTTCTTCAATCTTAGAATTTAAATCATAACCTTCTTTTATCAAAACCTCATAAATTAAATTAATCTTTTTGTAACTGGCAATTAAAGGGCTTTGGAAAAGTTCCATTTGTTTTAATAATTCTTTTTCATCTTTTCCATCATAATTTTCCCAAATTTTATAATTGGATTTAGATAATTTGAAAACTTTAAACCCTAAATCCATATTTTTTGCTTTCTCTTTATCTTCCTCTTTTATTTTTTTAATAACTCTTCTAATCCTTTCTTTAGAGATTTCTGCAATGGTTTTATATCCTGCTTTGTATGCTTCAGATTTTTCATCTGTTTTCTCGGGTAACTGAACACAAATAAATTTTCTATTTCCTCCATCTTTATTCAAATCCAAAACTGCGTGAGCTGTTGTTCCACTTCCTGCGAAAAAATCTAGAATAATTTCATTTTTTGTATCAACAATAGATAAAAAATATTTTAATAATTTAGTTGGTTTAGGATTAGTAAAAATTGGTACTTCTGTTTTATCTTGTCCAAAAATTTCCATAATCTCCCTTGTTCCATCTGCATTTAAAGCTAACTTATACAACACAGATCTTGCAATTTTTGTTCTTTCTTCATCGCCTTGATAAAGGTATTGTTTGCTTTTCAAAATGTATCTGTACCCTCTTTTGTCTATTGATTTAGAACAATTTGATTTAACCCAAACAACAGAACCTTCTTCTAACCCTTCTTTAGTTCTTTTTTCAGAAAATCTCCATTGATGTCTTCCACCTTTTGGTTTTACAATTATTCCATCTGGGTCTTTCATCGGATAATACATTGTGCTAATCGGTTTTGGCATCATCATCTCCAAATTTCCTAATTTGTAAGGTCCTCTCGAATCATCGTCTGGATTTGAATATCCTTTCAAATCTTCCTCTGTAAGAGCTTCGTTAAATCTAAATAATTCTTCTATGTTTTTTGAATAAACTAAGACAAATTCATGATCTAAAACGAAAGCTTCTTTCTTTTTTGTATTTTCTCCGGGCTTATTTCCACTCTGCTTTCCTCCGCCCCCTGCTTTATTTTTCCAAATAAAATCCCCCACAAAATTCTCCTCACCAAAAATATCATCCATGATTTTTCTTAAGTTATGAACTTCGTGGTCGTCAATTGAAACAAAAATAACTCCATCCTCTTTCAAAAGATTCTTTGCTAAATATAATCTTGGATAAATCATTGTCAACCAATCAGAATGAAAACGCCCGTTTGTCTCTTTATTTGTATCAGTCCTATTTCCTTCTTCATCAATCTGTCCAGTTATCTTTTCATAATTTCCAATACTATCTTTAAAATTATCTTTATATACAAAATCCTTTCCAGTATTATACGGAGGATCAATGTAAATCATCTTAATTTTATTTTGATAAGATTTTTGCAACAATTTCAAAACTTCTAGATTATCTCCTTCAATAAACAAATTCTCTGTCTTATCAAAATCAACAGAATCTTTTTCGTCTGGAATTAAAGTTCCTTTTACAGTTGTCTGAATATTTCTAAAAGCATTTGATCTTCCGGCCCAGGTAAAATTATATTTTTCAATACTATCTTCAATTTCACTTCCAAGAAGAATTTTCAATTTTTCAAAATCAATTTTTTCTTCAGAGAAAATTTCAGGAAAAATACTCTTTAATTTTATCAAATTTTCTTCAGTCAAATCTAATGATTCTTTCGATACAAATTTAACTTTTTTTAGATGTTTTTTTGGCATATTTTAATTAAAATTCTTTAGTTTTTAACCATTTCCTTACTCATCCCCCGTATCCTTCCTCTTACTTAAACTTAATCTAAAATCCTTAACAATCTCAACTTTATCTTTAACTTCATCTAATTGACCTTTTAAAATTCTTGATTGAAAACCCATAAAATTAATCATAGAAATCTCGTCCCACATACCATTCTCTTTCAAAAAATTAATTAATTCTTTTTTATCTTCGGGCAAAACTACTTTCTCAATTTCTTTAACAGAAGTTTTCATATTAGAACCATAAACAATATCAATTCCAAATTGCTTAGCATAAACAATTAATTTTTCTTTAAGTTCATCTTCTTTTTTATTTAATTCAGATAAATTCTTTTTTGTCTCTGCAAATTCATCAACTAATTTAACTCCCTCGTCTTCTTTAAATTCTTCAACACTTTCAATTTTTTCTAATTCTGCCTGATGTTTAAATGAAGGGCATTCAGATTTAAATCCACAATAATTACATAAAGCTGTAACATTAGTAGGAAATTCTTTTGCATTTTCTATTTCCTTTATTTTTTCAACTATTTCATTTTGCAATTTTTCTAATTGTTCATCTGTTCTTTCTGAAATTGCATCCTTGTCAAAAGCCAACATATGCCAAACTAATTTAACAGACTTCGCATCTTTGAATTTATCCTTAACCCAAATAGAATACATTGCTAATTGCCTGTCTTGGTCTGCTTCTTCTTGGTCTTTCATCCTTGCATTAGTTTTATAATCACAAACAAAATAATTCCCATCATTATCACAACCCAACTTATCAATTCTAACGTGCCATTGGTTTCCGTCTGGCAAAGTCATTCTATCCTGAGTTTCTAAACCTAAAATTGTAAACTCTTCAAAAGGTTTCATTCTTTCAAAATAATCCAAAAGAAATTTTTCACCCATTTTTCGATAATTATTTTCTGTTAAACCTTGATCTTCTTTAACAATTAAAATATCTGAAGAATAATTCTTAGCCCATAAATTCCTGAAAAATTTAATCAAACTAGCTTTTGCAATTCTTTGTTGGAATTTTTTTCTTTTATATAAATCTTCTAATGATTGATGAACCATATCCCCCATAAATGCTTCGATGGTTGTTGAGATTTCAGGTTTCTTTTTATCAATATATCTTAATTTATACTGATAAGGACAATTGTCATATATAGAAACTCTTGAATGTGAATAAGTAGTCATTTTATTTTGAATAATATTTTTGATTTGGGCTATTTAATTTATTCGGAATTGTTGGGACCAAAATTTCTTTTTCTAATAATGGTTTTAATATCTCTTTTCTAAAATAATCTCTATTTTCCAATTTTAAAAATTCTTGTATCTCTGCCCTTGTTTTAGGATTTTTACAAAACTCTATAATAGATTTAACTCTTTCATCTTGCATGGTAGCTTGCATGGTAGCTTGCATGGTAGAAATTATATCTAGTTTTATAATCATCTTGAAAATACCTTGTTCAATAAATTCAGGCTTAGATTTAGAATAAACACTTGCGTATTTTGTGATATTCCTCACCCCAGAACCTAATTCATCAGCATTCCCAATTTCTTTGAAAAATCTTGCAATAACAGGATTTTTAGGATAAGGAGAAAAGTCTTTTGGATTTATTGCTCCATGTCCGTTTGGCTTGTTTGCATTTTCTGTAATCAATTTTTCTTGTCCTATAATCATCTTTGCTGGAAAAGGACTTAAAAATTCTCTATGAATAAGAATGTTTGAAGCTATTTCTCTTAAAATTTTATCTCTTGCACTTATTCTTTGATTTCCTTCGGTATAGAATGGATCCAAAAGATGTTTTTGCCCAAAAGCAATAATTCTATCAAAACTTTCTATTAAATTTGTTCGAACATCGTCTCTATCATCATATCTATCTAAATTTACTCTTCTCAAAATTAAATCTGTTTTATAATGTGGTAAAACAGAAAGTATTGTTTCATCTTTTCCAAAAAGTAAAATTCCTGCAAGAGTTATTCCTTCTTCGTTTGTTTGATAATCTTTGGTGTAAAGCTTTGCACTTTTTAGCAATTCTATATTAGTTAATTTTTTCCAAGGATGGTTTGAATTTTGATTAATAGCTAAAGTTCTTGCTTTATTTATCAAATCTTTTCTTAAATCAGTAATTTTGCAAAAAGGATAAACCTTATTTTCAGAATAAGCTGTTTGTTTATTTATGTAAAGTATGCTAACTAAATTATGATTATTGGTTATATCTAAATCTCCATCCTCATTTCTATCATAAATCTTATTATTGCATTTATGAACTTGAGAACTTCTTGGAACATAAATATAAAGAATCTTTTTTCCTTTTATTTCAACTTCTTCAATAGAAAGATAAACAGAAGGAGATATCTTTTCTGGATTGTTAATTGCAGTGATAAAATCTTTTTTTATTTGTTCAATTTTATCTTTGTCAATACCCACAACTACTCGAGAATCATTTACCCCTAAAAGCAATTCTCCACCATTTCTATTAAGAAAAGCACAAATCGTGGGATAAACATCTTTAGTTAATTCAGTTTTACATTCTTTAAACTCAATAGAAATTCCTTCTCCCTTTTTAGTGAGGTCTTTTATTTTTTGTTGAATCATTTTTATTTATTCATTAATTAGTTAATTCACCGCTAAATACTTTTTGCAACATTGATTTTTTAAGTTCGTCAAGGTCTTTAAGTTTTTGCTTATAGATTTCTACCCTTGTTTTAGGATTTTTTAATTCTACAAAACTCTACAAAAAAATTAAATCTTAATCTTTCCTTCTTGCCATTCTTTCAAAATTAAACGAGAAACTTTATCATCGTCAACTTCACCACCTTTCTTTAAATAACCTTTTTGTTTACCAAGTTCATTAACTAAAAATTCAGAATTACCTTTTGCATCAATATTATAATATTTTTCTAAAACATCCGGATATTCAATGATAATATTAGCAATAACCTGATCAGGATCTTTAACCTGACTATAAGACCTGCCACCGGCAATAGCATGCACTGCAATTTTTTCCCGATTTACCCCTGAATATTCTTTTTCAGGAATTACACCAGGACTATCAAGTAAAACAATATCATTAGTTAACCTTAATTTTTGAATATTTTTTGTAAAACCAGCTTCGGCAGCAGTCCCGGCAACATTTTTTCCAACAAGTAAATTAATCAAAGAACTCTTCCCAGTATTAGGATAGCCAATAATACCAACAACAATTTTATTATCTTCTGAATCTTTAATTTTATCACCCTTAATAATCTTATTAACCTTTTTTTCAACTTTTTTTGCTTCCATTTTAATTAAATCCCTCAATTCTTTGATACCTTTTCTTAATTCACATGAAATAAAGACATAAGAAGTAAAATTTTTTGGAACTTTTTTAGTCTTAACTAAATCAGATTTATTCAAAACATAAATTAATTTTTTCTTTTGTTTTTTAATTTCAGTTTCTAACTCAATATTTCGAGTCTCTTTAATAAATCTGGCATCCAAAACTTCAAGAATAATATCTGATACAGTCACAATTTTATGAGAAATATCCGGATACTTCTGCCTTTGCTTTCTAATTTTTGCAATACGCCTCGTTCTTCTGGATGAAAAAAGATATTGAACTCTCATATATAAACAAAGACTTGATAGTTTATTAAGTTAATCGATAACTATCTTCTTCTTCTCGTAACAAAAAGACTTGTAATAACTAGAATTGCTACGAGAATTAAAACACCCAAAATAATAAAGAAATAAATCTGAACTTGTCCAAAACCAGAGCCAACAATTTGAAAACTTGCTTCAACCTCTTCACTTAAATCCTCATAATCTGCAATTTTTACACGAATAATGTATAATCCTTTAGAAGCACTTTCAGGAATAACAATAAAATCAATAAATGAAGCTTGCGTTTCAACAGCCTTTAAAACTTTTGATTGAGCAATAAGTTTTCCGTCAGAATCAATAATTTCATAATTTAACTTCAAATCTTTTCTCTTCGGGTTTTCAGGATATTTAACCTCAATTTCAAAATAAAATCTTTCACCGGCAACAACATCAGTATATTTTTCAGGAACATGCACAGCAACACTCAAAGCTGAAACAGAAATAAAATTAGAAAAATTAATTATTAGCAAAAAAATAATTAATAATAAATATTTTTGTTTTACCCCATGATTATTATTTACATCAGTTTGCATTTTCTTCACCCCCGGTTAATTCATTCCAGAATTCAAGAATTTTCAAATTCATTTCATCAGAAAATTCATAATTCGTAAAAGAATCTAATCTTTTTATTGTTTCCTCATCAGGATAAATTATAGGATCCGAAAGAACTTCTGAGTCTAAAAATTCTTCTGCAGCTTTATTTGCCGTAGCATACTTAACCTCATTAGTTATATCTGCATTAACCTTCGGTTCCAAAATATAATTTAAAAAAAGTTCTGCATTCCGTTTATTTTTTGCATTTTTTGGAATTGCCCAATTATCTATCCAAATAGTTGCTCCTTCTTTAGGAATAATATATTTTAAATTTGGATTTTCAGCTATTGCAACAACAGCATTGCCATTATAAATATTTAAAGCCCATAATTCTTCAGAAACTAAAAGATCCTGTAAATCTGCAGTTAGAATATAACCTTTTAAAAGAAGTTTTTGCAATAAAAGAAATTCTTTTATTTTTTCAAATTGTGCATTATTTTGTGGCATTAAAGGACCGCCAACATATTTTGAAGTCAGTGCAACAGCTTCTTCAGAATTCAACAATAAACCTATTTTTCCGGAATATTTATTGCTCCAAAGCACATCCCAGCTATCTGTATTATCAGGGATATATTTAGTATTTATTATAAGACCCGTTGTACCCCACATATAAGGAATAGAATATTTATTTTGAGGGTCATAATTCTGATTAATAAACTTTTCATCAAGATTTTTAAAATTCTGCAAATTTTTTTTATTTAATTCTGAAAGCAAATCTAATTTAATCATCTCTTTTATTAAATTTCCTTCACCAACAACCAAATCATACTCTCCGGAATTTAATTTTAATTCTTCAAACATAAGATTATCATCTTCAAAAGTTTTATAATTAACTTTAATTCCATAAATATTTTCAAAATTGGAAATAGTATCCTCTGCAACATAAGTATCCCAGTTATAAATATTTAATTCTCCGGAGAATTTAGACTTTTGAATATAAGGAATAAAATAAAAAAGTGATAAGACGATTATGAAAATTAAAAAGCAACTAACTAAATAAAATAATAATTTTTTATGATATTGTTTTGTCTTTTTACTTTCTTTAATAGCATTTTTAATCATTAAAAAATCTAAAATAAAAAAATAAAAGAATAATAAACCTAAAAAAATAAAAAAAACATTTACAAAATCAAATAATGCAGGATAACGAATTTTAAAGAAAAGCTCAAAAATTGCCGCAGAAAAATTAGTAAAAACAAATAAGTATAATAAAGATTTATTTATTTTTTCCCAATTAGCATAGCTAAATAAAAAGATTAAAAATAAAATAACACTTACAAATGAAAAATCAAGAATCCAAAAAAATTCTTTAGAGATATCTGTAAAAAAACGAATATTTTCAATAATATAAAAAATCAAAATAAAAAAACAAATAATAAATAGATAATTAAAACCTTTACGGTTCGTTTTATCTCTTGAGAAGTATTCAAAAATTAAATTTCCGATTAAGATTATAGTTAACAGATTAATTATTAAATAAAGAGTTAAAGTTAAAATATCACTAAGCATTTTTCCTCCTGATTAAAATAAAAATCCATATTAGATTTATTAAAAAAGTTAATTCTATAACTAACCAAACGAAATTCAGATAAAGTGAATAATAGATAAATGATGATTGCATAAGATATAATATTCCGATAATAAAAAATGGCAAAAAAACGATAATTTTTTTAATCTGAAGCATAATTATTGTAAGATACCATATAAATGATAAAACAAAAATTAAATTAAGCATAAAATAAATTAATAGATTCATTTTACAACCTCCTTAAATCCTAGAAGAATAAATAAAATACCTAAATAACCTAAGAATATCACAGGGATCCAAATAAATAGTGATAAAGTTCCAGCGATTGCCTGATATTCCTGCAATGGAATTTCCAATAATCTTTGTAATAAGATAAATAATGATCCGAATTGAATAAAATTTCTGGGTTTAAATTTATCTATTCTAAAAGAATAAATTAAGGTCATAAAACTCACGATTATAACAAGTAAATCAGGAATATCATCGTAAAACTTTGCATTCTGCCATCCATTAAAGAACAAGGTAGAGACAAAAAAATAAAAAATTGCAAAGATTAAAGCAAATAAAATAGAATGCAATAATTTAAATTTTATAAAGAAATCTTTTAATTTTAAAAATAAATTATCTATTAAAGAATATCCGCTGATGAGATTTTTCTTTCTTAAAATAATAAATTTATTAAAATAAATTTGAATAATCAAAGAAATAATTAATAAAGAAATAATTAATAAAAAAAGAAAGATATTATTCTTAAATTCTTTTTCAGCTTTTGGAATATCAAAAACTTCCTGAGTTTCTATTTCGGCTAATAAACACCATTTTGGATCAGAGAATTCACTATGAGCACCAAGAACAGCCTCTCCATTATAATTTAAAAAAATATCAACAGGAAAATGTTTCATATGACCTAAATTATCCATTTCAAAACATCTATCAGTATTTTCACTTTCAATAGATTGTATTAAAAGATTATAATCATTATTTTTTAATTTACTAATCAATAAACCTTCTGAATCAACAAGATAAATTTCGCCTGTTTCACCTAAACCGCTTTTTTCTTCAGTTATACCCCATATCTTTTGAAGATCATAAGTTAAATCTATAAAACCTAATAAATTTTTATTCTCATCATAAACAGGATTCATCAAAGAAATTTTTGGATAAATATCCCCATAACTGGTAATAAATGGACCAAATACAGAAGGTTTTAAATCCTTTTGAACAATCTTAAAATGATTTGAATCCCCATCTTCTAAATTTTCATTCCATAAAAGATTTTCACCATTATGATCAACAATCTGTTTATTACAATAAATAATATCACCATTTGGAGAAATTAAATTTAAATTATAAAAATCATAAGAATTTTTAAGATCAGTTAAATAATTTTGTGTTTCTAAATTAATATTGCTTAATTCTTTATAATCTTCAACATAAGTTGTAACAACAATAATTAAAATAGATTCATTAAAAATTTCAGAAGGGATTCTAATAAGTTTTCCGTATTTTTTTCGGGTGATATTATCAGGGTCAGTCCAATTAAAAAATCCTTGAGATTCTCCGGTAATTCTTGCAAAATTAACTAAATTTAATGCCTCAGGATTCCCAAGAGAAAAAATAGTTTTTCCAATAAAAGAATCATATTTGTGAAAAAGAATAAGATTATTATTCCCGGCAATAGCACTATAACCTTGATTACCCAATGATTGAACCGCTAAATTTTTAAATTCATTATTTTCCTGTAATTCTTTTAAAGTTATTTTTGGATGAAATTTTAAAAAGTTTTCAACCTCTTTAAAAATAATCTTTGAATGATAATTTACATCATTTATAGCAAAAGATTCATTGATAACAGTGTTTTGTTTAAATAAACTTTTTATTTTATCTGATTCAGAGATAAAAATCAAATCTTCTTTTCTTTCATCAAAATAATTATTAATTCTTTCAGCCCGAATATTAGTAAGACTTTCAAGATTATTTTTTACTTCCTGATTAAAATATCCATCTTCAAGATAGTTTAAAGAATAAAAAAATAAACTTCCAAATATTAAAATTAAAAAAAATAAAAAAGAAAATAATAAATTACCTAACTTCATTTTTCTACCCCCTCAATTAAATTAATTTTAAAAAAATATTCAAAGATAAAAAAAAGGAAAAAAATAATTATCAAAGAGAATAAAATAAAATAGAATATTATCTCTTTAAAAGAATTATCAGTTTTTTTGCTTATTTCTGTTAAAAATTCTTTTTCGGAAATTTCAACTAATAAACATAATCCGGATTCTAAAATATATTGATGAGCACCAAAAACAGGTTTATCAATATAATTCTTGTATATCCCGGATTTTTTAATTACTTCTGTTGATTTCCCGCCTTGTTTAAGATAATAATTGTAATAATCCTGAAAACAAAGATTAATTCGCTCTGAATTAATATCATGCCTCTGCTCTGAAGGAAAATATTTTAATGGAGTTAAGTGTTCACCCTCACGATTTACCAGATAAATTTCTCCTGAACCATCCAAATAAGTATTTTCTACTAAATGAATTAAATAATCATTTTTTAATTTAATTGCAATTATTCCAATAAAATTATTTTTATTAGTTTGATTATCATAATTGAAAATTGGAGATGTTACAAGTATGATATTTTCATTTGTTAAATCTGAATAAATAGGACCAAAGACACTAATTCCTAAATCAGATTTTACTTTATTATAAATTTTTGATAAAGTTGAAGAATTGTATACTCCTTTATTAAGACTTATCCCTAAATAATTTTCTTTTTTAAAAGTCCATATAATGTCTCCATTTTTATTAATTAAAATTAAATCATCATAATCATGCACCTCTTGAAAATTTCTTAATTCTTTATCTAACTCACTTGCTAATCTTACAGTTTCACTATATTCATCGATATATGTTGACGCTCCGATATAAAAAGTATAATTATCCTTAGTTTTTGCATTAATACAAGAATGATAAGTATATTTTTTTCTTATAACTCCATTAATATCTTTCCAGTCATAAAAACCTTCTGAATCTTGACAGGGAGAAGATTTAATGATATCATCAATTAATCTCCAAATATCCGGAAAAATATCTTCCCAAGTGTTATAAGATTTAAGTCTAACATTAACATCCGGATGAAAATAAAAAATTCCATCAACCATTGAACCAACATAAGTATAACCGGTTTCACCAACTTGTTGAATAGCTATTTTATTAAACTCTTCACTTTTTAATAAATCCTCTAAAGTCATTTCAGGATGTAATATTAAAAATTCTTCTATATTTTTGCTAACTCTTTGAGAGTTTAATCTTATCTGAGTTTTTACAACATTCACATCATAAATTAAATCCTGATTAAAAATATTTTTAATCTCTTTAGAATTAGATAAAAAAGAAACATCCTCTTTTACTCCGTTAAATTCTTCCTGAATTAAATTTGCTTTGGAATTTGCAAAATTTTCTAAATCTTTTAAAATTTGATTTTCAAATGGTTTATTCCCATAAAAATTATCATAAATAAAAATAGAACTACCTACAAATAAACTTAAAGGTAAAAACGTTATTAAAAATACAAAAAGGAATTTCATTTTTTTTTCCTCCCATGAAAAATTTTCATAGTGTAAAGCTTTACTTAAAGCGAACAATTGAAAAATTTTCATCTTCCCTCCCATGAAAAATTTTCATAGTGTGAAGCTTTACTTAAAGCGAACAATTGAAAAATTTTCATCTTCCCTCCCATGAAAAATTTTCATATACTTCAGAATTAATTAAGATAGAACTAGGAATATCAAGACCCAACATTCTCGCACGTTTAAGATTTATACTTCTTTCCCCAAATTCAGGAATAATCATACCTATTTCAAGAGGGGATTGCCCATTAACTAGGATATTAAATGCAACATCGCCTGCTACTTTTCCTTGCCCATATGCAGAAGGATTAAAAGAAAATAATAAACCATCTTTAATTAAAGCTTTTTCTTGAGAATATTCCGGAACATTGCTATGACTGATAAGCCATTCTACAACTTCTAAACGAGGAACAAAATCACCACTATCATTTTTTAAAGATTCTAAATAACTCACCACAATTAAATCAGCATTCTGAGACTCTAAAACTTTAAATTTAAATTCTTCAAAAGTAGAAATAAAAGAAATATTAGAAAATATAAAACCTAAGGATTCTTCAGCTTTTACACTTTTTACCATTTCAATAATTTTTCTTGCTTCTTCTGTATCTTCATAAATTACAACAACATTTTTTAAACCAGGAAAAAGATCTATCCAGGATTCATAATATTTTGATAAGGGTAATACAGGAGAAACACCGGCGACATTTTTTGCACCAACATATTTTTCAGGATTTACAATCCATGAAAAAACCCAAGGAGTATCTGAATCTTCAAAGATTTTACCAAAATAAATTTGAGAATCTTCACCAATAGAATAGATTAAATCAGGATTATAATCATTAATAAAACTCAAAACAGTTTGAATTTTAGATTCTTTTATAGTTGTCTCTAACCCAACAAAACCTAAATCAATAATTTGATATTCAACAGGAATGTTCTCATTTTGAAATACCTCAAAAAATGCATCAACTTGTTCTTCTACCCAAAAATATTGAGAATCAAAACTATTAAGAACAAGAATCTTAATCGGTCTATCTTCCCGAAATTTCCAAGGGCTTCTAAAAATAAAATAAGAGAAAATTAAAATTACAATTAGTAAAATCGTAAAAACACCTACAAGAACAATTTTTTGATTGCAATTCATTTTTTATTCCTCCGAATATCACCATTATTAAATCTAAAAGTTAAAATAAAAATGAAAATCAATATCATAAATACAATAAAACAAGAAAAAAATAAAAAAATAAAATATTCCATTCTTAATTGTGAAGAAATCTTATTAATTTCATCTTTATCTGAGATGCTAATTAAAATTAAAGAATAATTGTTAGAATAAATATGTCTGAATGAAAAAACCAAGTCCTTAGATTCAAAATCCCTTATTTTAAAATCAGTTAAAGTTTCCTTAGAAATTTCAGGATAATCATTATAAAAATTATAATTATTTCCAAAAGAAAAAGCAAATTCCTTATCTGCATCGGGATTTGAAAGATAATAACCTTCAGAATCAACTAAAAATATCTTTTCATTATTACGCTGAAAATGTTTAATATCATTTAAAAAATAACTAATATAAATTTTTTCTAAAAGTATGCCTTTAAATGAATTATTATCATTAAAGATTGGAGTTGCTATGTTAATAACCGGAACATAAAGAGGATTCTCTAAACTCCCACGATTTTCAAAAGAATTATTCTCAATATTCAATGAAAGTCTTGAAATAAAAAATTCGCCACGGGATAATTTTAAAGATTCTTTGAAATAATCGCTTTCCTTTTGATTAGACAATTCAGAAGGTAATGCTATACTAAAAGTAGAATCTTTAGAAATTGCTTTTATTTTTTCATTTCCAAATGAATCTAAAAAAATAATTTGATAATAAATATCATTTTGTGTTAAAAGGCTTAAAAAATCTTCTTCTAAATCATTTAAATTAGAATCCCCCTCATTAATAAATTTCTTAAAGCTTGATAATTCGCTTATAAATAACAAATTCTCTTTTAAAGATTCAGGTAAAGGATCAGTTTCAGATAATAAGGAATTAATTCTTTGATTAATAATATCTTTTGCATCAGCATTATAAATCTTCAAATCTCTTTTTAATTCAAAATAACCATCAAGAATTAAAAAAACCAAAAGGAATATAAAAAAAATAAAAATTAAGGAAAAAAGAAATTTTTTAGTTACAAATCTTGAATTAAAAGAAACAGACATTTAAATCAAAACCTCCAAAATTTTAAAAAATTCTTCAGCCAAGAATTAAATTTATCCAAGAAAGAGGGCTTTATTTCAAAATCTTGCCTAAATTCATCAAAAACATTATCGCCATAAGAGGTTTGTACAATCGCAACATATTTTCCATATTCTAAATCTTGTAAAGAGTCATAATTCCATCTTAATAATTCTTCAGTGGAAACAACTAAAGAAGATTTTTCTATATAAATTTCTTTTCCATCCTCATTAAAAATTATAAATGTTACATTCACCAAAGTAGGAATTAATCCAAAGCTTTCAAAAGTAACAACTCCGGAAAGCAAACTTGAATTAGTAATAATACTTTTATCAAGATTAAAAGTTATATCAAATAATTCTTCAGGAGCACAAACTTCTTCACAAACCTCTTCACAAACTTCTTCAGAAGTACAAGATTCTTCACAAATTTCATTTCCTTCTTCATCAGTACTACAGTCCTGACTGCAAGATTCAACATCTTCACAAACAGGATTACATTCTTCAGAACATTCTTCTTTTGGAGATTTTTCTTCTTTAGATTCTTTTTCATCTTTCGTTTTCTCTTCTGATGGGATTTCCGGAGAAGTTTCAGGAGCCTGAGACGGTTCAGTAATTTCTGCAGATTCAGAAACATTTTCTTCACTTGAAGAAACTTCAGTAGAACTTGAAGACTCATTAGTGCTTTCAGTTATTTCAGCTTCTGAAATTGCAGTAGATTCTTCTTCAGAAATAGTTTCAGAAGTATCCACAGAGGGAGAGATAATCTCTTCTTTTGCAACTTCTTTGGACTTTTCACTTAAAGAAATAAAATACCATTTTTCGCCGTCATAAAACTTTAATCTGTTAGTTTCTACATCAAGATAAATCATTCCAAGAGTTGGATTCACAGGTTCAACCCATGGTTTAAGAGTAATTAAATTATTAATTTCTATTGATGGAACTTTTAAATTTTCATTAGATTCATAATAACTATTCCCAAGATTGTCTTCACCATAACTAAATGCTTTAAGATTTATAATTCCAAATAAAAAAATTAGAATTATACTTAAAATAAATAATTTTTTATTAAACATTTAATCATAATATCCTACAAGAGTAATAGAAAGATCATTAATTCTTTCATTAGCCCCTCCGGTAGGTTCATATTTAATTACAGCTAAATCTCCCTGATTAAAAGAAGCATTAAAATTAAGACTCGATCCTTTAGAAAATCCTTGTAAATTAACATTTAAATTCGTATCAGAAAAGAAATTCTTACTTGTAACACTTTTCATTAAAATAATTCTTGAAGGATTAATTCGTGAATTAATATTAGAATTCCATAAAATACCGGTAATAACTAAATCTTTATCAATAATCCAACTTGAATCACTTGCTTGAGTACTAATTTGACCGCTTGTCCCTAAAGGAAGATAAACAACATTTTTCTTTAAATCTCCACTGGTTGTTGAAATAAAACTTACAGGGATTTTATTCTCGTTAATAGAACTGCTTGCAATAGAACTACTTGCATTTTGTTTTTGGCTTAATTTTAAATCAATTTCGTTTTTGGTGTAATAATTAACCAGATTATTAACAGTATTGCTAATAGAATTACTAGCGTCCAATTTCTGACTTAACTTTAAATCAATTTCATTTTTGGTGTAATAATTAACCAAATTATTAACAGTGTTATCAATCCAGCCCATATCATTTATTATCAAACTGCCTAAAATTCCTCTAACATTACTTAAACCATTCCAGAATACTGAAGAATTCACATCCAAATTTCTTTCATTTGATTCTAAAACATATTTAGTGTTTGCATAATTTTCATTCCACGAATTATTATCACCAAAATTAGATGCTCGTTCATCAATTGTAGAATTTAATTTGACATCATTGAATTCTAATATCCCCTGATTATTAATTAACCAACCACTCAAAAAACTATTTAATCCATTCCAAAATACTGAAGAATTCACATCCAAATTTCTTTCATTTGATGTCTAAAACATATTTAGTATTTGCATAATTTTCATTCCACGAATTATTATCACCAAAATTAGATGCTCGTTCATCAATTGTAGAATTTAATTTGACATCATTGAATTCTAATATCCCCTGATTATTAATTAACCAACCACTCAAAAAACTACTTAATCCATTCCAGAAAACTGAAGAATTTACATCCAAATCTGAATCATTAATTATTTGGCAATTAGTCCCATCCTCTAAACAAACATTTTTATCATCAACGCTTAAATTTTTAAAAAAAGCATCGTCAGTAACATTTAATTTTGCATTAATAGTAGTTGAATAATTTTTTTCAGCATCTACAAAAAATCCTTGACCCCCATGATCAGATTTAGAAATTATAAAACTCCCTGCACTAATTTTTCCTTCTGTAACTTCATCAACATCTTTTCTTAAAAAATTAAATTGAGTTATTCTTTTTCTTGGAAGTTGAGAAATACCATCGATAATCACTTCCATAAAATAATCTTTTGAAACATTATTTGCAGCTTCAGATAAACCAGCAAGTTCAACTTTCCATTGCCCCCAATTACCCAAAGTGATATTTTCCTTATCAGAATAAATTAAATCCCCGGAAGTTTCATCATCATAAACATTAAATTCAAACTCATAAGTCCCAACTTGAAATTTATCATCAATAAAGTATTGCCCTTGAAAAACAGATACATCCTTAGCAATTACAAAATTAACTAATAAAAT
Source organism: Nanobdellota archaeon (assembly GCA_013329055.1). GTDB lineage: Archaea > Nanobdellota > Nanobdellia > Pacearchaeales > GW2011-AR1 > GW2011-AR13 > GW2011-AR13 sp9966u. The sequence goes on along the minus strand of DUKY01000020.1, from coordinate 18,427 downwards.
ACCAAAAATTAAAATTAATATATAAAATTTCATTTTTCAAATTCTCCGAAGATTCTACATTTTTTAATTTGAAAAATACTAAAATTTGTGGCAACAAATTTTTTCATTTTTTATGTTTCCTTCCTTTCTTTCTAATTAAAATAAATATTATAATAATCAAAATTAAAAGAGAACCAATCCCAAGGATTACAAGGATAATAAAATTTTTATTAAAAGAATCATCAGTAATATCTTTAAAAGAAACAACTTTTCCAAGGATAATAATTGAATTGCATTTTGAATTATAATTCTCCAAATATAAAAATACTTTTTCTTCAGAAATTTTAATTTGAGATTGATTATTTATTTTGTCAGTTAAATATTTCACATCTCCTAAATCTTTTTTTAATTTTAAAAAATTTGTTACTTCTTTACAAATAATTCTTTCATCTAAACCGGAAGCAAAATCTGAATTAGTGGATTCAAAATAGCAAACACCACAATCTTTCATACAATTATTGCAATCTTCATTCAAATTACAAACATTATTTCCGCAATAATTTTCAATGGCTTCAGAAACAACCAACTCTTTATCAGCATCTTCATTAATATTTACAAAGTTTTCTCCAAAATCCCCTTCAAAAAAAGTTATTTCAGCAGAGATAAAAGGGATTAACAAAAAAATAAAAAAAAATAAAAATTTCATTTTTTTGCCTCATTTTCTAAATGATTTTCCATTAATTTTTCAATTAATTGAGAAGAATTAATAAAATTTAACTTAACATAATTTTTCCATTTTAAAAAAAGGTTATTATCAATAGTAAAACTAATAATTTTTTTAGGCATTTTGTTTTGGGGATTATATTATTTATAATATGAGAAAATTAGATAAAAAGAATACGGCGAATAGATTCGTTATTTTCTTCTCCTTCTCGTAACAAAAAGACTTGCAATAACTAAAATTGCTACAAGGATTAAAACGCCTAAAATGATAAAGAAATAAATTTGAACCTGCCCAAAACCTGAACCAACAATTTGAAAACTTGCTTCAACCTCTTCACTTAAATCCTCATAATCTGCAATTTTTACACGAATAATATATAATCCCTTAGAAGCACTTTCAGGAATAACAATAAAATCAATAAATGAAGCTTGCGTTTCAACAGCCTTTAAAACTTTTGATTGAGCAATAAGTTTTCCATCAGAATCAATAATTTCATAATTTAATTTTAAATCTTTTCTCTTCGGGTTTTCAGGATATTTCACTTCAATTTCAAAATAGAATCTTTCACCGGCAACAACATCAGTATATTTTTCAGGGACATACACAGCTACACTCAAAGCCGAAACAGAAATAAAATTAGAAAAATTCAAAGAAAAAAATAATATAATAAACAACAATGCAAAAATCCCCTTCAAAGATTTCTTTTTTATTCTGACTAAAAATAAATTCTTATCAATAAAAAAACCTGCACCAATAACTCCAAAAATAAGAATCCACCATAACCATTGTTCAGCTAATAAAGTTTGTTTAAGATCTTCTTTTAAAGGGATATTTAAAACTTCATCAACATTTACTTCTGATAATAAACACCAACCCACAATACCTATAGGAAAATGCAAACCAAAAACTTCATCCCCTTTAAAATCTAAAAAAGAAGGGATCATAAAACCTTCACTTAATTCATACTCTTTAACTGAAATATTTTTTTTCTTAGCCTCCTCAAAATCCCTAAAACAGATTTCAACACTATCAGTCTTAATTTCCTGAACCATAACATCAACATCCCTAAACCTCATCTTAGTAAGCAAAAGCGACTTATCATTAACCAAATAAATCTCTTCTTCTCTAATTCCCTTTATCTCCCCACCTAAAATAACATTTATATCTTCCATATCATCCGTAATTATAACTGTGCCCAAAAAAATACCTTTGTCAAAAACATTAGAAATCGAAGCTAAATGCAACTCAGTATCTCCAAGATATCCAAAAAAGGGTCCATAAAACCCAATCTCTCCTTTTTTCAAATTCAAACTGGATTTATAAGAATCAAATAAATCACCACCAATATCTTCAATATTCACACCAATTCCCTCTTCCCAAAGAGTCATATAAATAATCCTACCATCAGGAGAAACAAATAAAATATTATGATACATTCCAACATCATTAAAATTATTAAGATATTTCCTCAATGAATCAGAGACATTTGCAGTTTTATAATCCTCAACATAAGCAGTAAATCCAAATAAAAATTTTTTTCCATCAGAGGTTTCACCATCGATCTTTCGGAATTCTCCATATTTTTCACGAATAATCCCCTCTTCATCCTTCCAAGAATAAAATCCACTAGCCTCCCCTACATTGCCAAGTTTATTAAATATCTCCGCCAACCGAGGAAAATTAAGCACTACTTCGTCTAGATTAGCTCCAACCAAAAGAGGATCAATATGAAAATAAATTTCCTTATTTTCTAAACCAATTAAAGTTGAATACTCCTTTGTTCCCACTTTTTGAAGAGCAATAGATTTAAACTCTTCATTCTCTAACAAATCCTTTAAACTCATATCAGGATGTGTCCTTAAATAATTCTCAATCTCTTTTGCAATAACTAAAAATTCTTCAGAAACATCAAATACAGCAGCATCTTTACTAATCTCAACACCTTCTTTAAAAACAGCTCTGGATTTTTCTGAGTTAGATAAAAACATTGTATCACTTTCAAGTTCATAGAAATAATCAATCAGCCTCTCTTCCTTTGCAGAAACACTGCTTACAAGATAATTTTCGATTTGCACATTAAAATTCTTTTTTTTAAAATCTAATCCAATAGTCGTAAACAAAATTATCCCTAATAACAAAAAGCAAAGTAATCCTATCCAAAAAACAAATCTCAGTTTCATTTCGCATTCCCCTTTTTTATTTTATATAAACTATCTAAAGCAAGAGAAACAAAAAATCCAAAAACAAAAAGAATCAAAATAACAATTCCTAAAATTTTATTAAGATAAATAGCACTATCAGGAAAATCCTTTAAATCCATCTCTGCAATAACACACCAGTTTGATTTCAAAATATAATCATGTGCACCAAAAACTTTCTCCCCTGCATAATTAATTCCCGCACCTGCATTCTCAACTTCATTAATCTCTTCCCCTCTCAAAGAAGAATAATAATTATCATAATCTCTAAAACAATTTTTAACACGATTAGTTTCAATTTTTTCATCCGGTTTATGCTCAAATTTAAGTGGACTAATAGATCTTCCTTCTCTGTTCACAATATAAACTTCTCCTTCATCTCCTAAACCGACATCACTAACAAGTAAATCAGCAATCTTATCATTATCCAATCTTAATGCAATAACTCCAACTAAATTCTTTTTCCCTGTTACATTATCAACATCTATCACAGGAGCAGTAATAAAAATATTCAGTTTCCCTCTGGCCCCATAAATTTCAGAATCACTAATTCCAACACCCAAATTTTTCTTAGCCTCACTAAACATTCTGGCTAATAAACTATTATTATAAACCCCTGTCAAAAGATTAGTTCCAAGTTCATTATGCTCTTCAGCAGTCCAAATAACATCTCCATCAGAATTAATAAAAATTAAATCTGTATAACCTTTCCCGTTTGCAAATGACCTCATATCAAAATCCAAATCACTAGCCAACTTTATAGACCCGCCATACTCACTAACATATGTTGTTGCAGAAACAACAAAAGTTACATTATCAGCTGTTCTTGCATCCACACAACTTTGATGTAAAAACTTTTCATTTGTTTTTCCATCAGGATCTTTCCATAGATAAAAACCATGTGTTTCTATACATGTTGGTCCAATGGATTCGTCCAGGATTTTAAATAAATTGGGAAGAGATTCTCTAATTGATTCTATTGACTTACCAATCCAATCCTTTTGATAATGAAATCTAACAAAACCGGATTTTGAATCAAATATAACAGTATATCCGGTATTTCCTACTTTCTGAACTGCGATAGATTGAAATTCATCACTATTCTGCAAATCTTCAACAGTCATATCCGGATGTTTATCGATATACTCTTTCATCTCAGAAGATGTTTTTTCTGCAACATTCTGAATCTTTGCAGTCATTAAGTCAATATCTTTAATCAACTTTTTATCAAAAATATCCCTTACATCTTCACTCTCAGACAAAAAAACAGCATCTGCTTTCCTCTCTTCTAAAAACTTTTCAACTCGATCAGCCTTAGATTCAGCAACACTGGTCAATTGCAAAAAAGCTTGTCCTTTAAGTAAATCATTCTTAGTAAAAACATTATAAGAACCTAAAATAAGCATAGTTGCTAAAATAAGTGCAATTCCTCCCTTCATAAAAAAACTGAAAACTCTCATTATTTACTCCAAAAATAATTTAGTTTACCAAATAATCCTAATGAAATTATCCTAAGAAAAATAATTATTACAATCACAAAAAGAATAAAAAATTCAGACTTCATTTTTATTCCTCCATGAAAGTCTTGAAATAAAAAAATTATTCTTAACAAATTGAAAATTAAAAGAGATAAATGAGAGCATTTTATTTAGGTGATATTATTTATAATATGGAAAAATTAGATAAAAAGAATACTGCGAATATATTCGTTAAAGCCCATCAATTAACTTCTTGAAACCTTTTTTTAACAATTCTTCGAACTTTAATTTTTATCATAAACTTATTCCAAAGAATTTTCAAAAAAGATATTAAATAAATTATTATTCCAAAAATAACTGCACCTAGAAAAATAATCAAAAAAATAACTAATAAACTCTCTTTTTCATCCACGACATTAAAACTAGTATTAATTTCATTCATTAAAATACCCCCTGAACTAACCTGAACATTCAAAACATACATTCCAGGAACTAAATCTTTAGGAACAACAATTGATTCAAATAAAGAAAATTGAGTCTCAATTGCTTTTAAAGTTTCTAGTCTTGCAAGCACCTTTCCGTTTTCATCCAAAATTTTATATTCTAAAACCAAATCTTGCCTCAAAGTATTTTCAGGATACTTAACATTAATTTGAAAATAAACACTTTCCCCGGAAACAACTTCAGAATATTCTTTAGGGATGCTTAAATCAAGACTTAAAGATGAAACAAAATTAATAAAACAAATTAATAACAAAAATAAAAAGATATTTTTTTCAAAGATTTTCATTTACCTTTAACCCCTTTAACCTCATCAAAAAAATTAAAAATTTTATTTAACAATTCTTCACCTTTAGTCTTGGGACTAAAAGCAATAAATTCAACATCTTTATCAGAAGCATCTCGGGTAATATTTCGAACAAAAGAAGCAACCTGATTTTCATTGTTATATATTAACAAAACAGACAACGCATCAATAACCAAAAATTTCTTTCCCTTAATTTCATTAACAAAAGCCTCAACAGCACACTTAATATCGCTCAACCGAGTAGGAGAAATCTGCACAACATCATCTTCAGCACCACTAGAACTAACACAATCAATAAAAAACAATTTCTCCACATTAACCCCATTTTTCTTCAAAATATTTTCAATACTTTTTTTATTCTTATTCAAAGAAACATAAATTCCAATTCCTTTAAGTGAACGCAAAGTGCTTACTATTTTAGATTGCAATTTATCTACAGAAACAATAACTAATTTAGATTTCATATCCCTTAAGACTTCAAAATCTTTTGAACTCGTTTAATTAAATCTTCCTTTACAAATGGCTTAGTTATATAATCTGAAATTCCTACTTTTTTTAATTCCCGTATCCTTTCTTTAGATACTGGAATAACACTCAAAAAAACAAATTTACTTTTGGTATTTTTGAGTTTTTCAAAGATATCCCATCCAGACATATCCGGAAGCATAATATCTAATAAAAACAAATCAAAACCATTCTTTGCAATCTTCAATCCGGTCTTCCCAGTATAAGCTAGTTCAACATTACAACCAGCACCTTCAAGAATAATTTTCACAGCACTTGCAGTATCTCGATTATCCTCTATGTAAAGTATATTTTTTTTTGACATTTTTAGCACCCCCTTTTAACTTTTTAAAAACATTCTTCTCATTAATATTATCAAATAAATTTTTGATAGCCATATCCTCTTTTTCCAAAGGATTCAAATGCTCATTTTCTTTCTTCTCAACAAACTTTTTTACACCATCCTCTTTTTTCCCAAGTGCAATATATTCCTTAGATTTTTTATATCTAATCGGAATTTTTATCGTAAAATTTGAACCCTTACCATAAACACTTTTCACACTTATCATTCCACCTTGCAAATCCAGCAACTGCTTTGTAATCGAAAGTCCAAGCCCAACACCTTCATGTTTACGAGAATATCCCATTCCAGCCTGATAAAACTTTTCAAACAAATGAGAGAGATGTTCTTCTTTAATTCCAATCCCGGTATCAATAATCTCAAAGACAACAAACTCACCCTCTCTCTGGCATTTCACTTTAACATGACCATTTTCAGTAAACTTAATAGCATTGCCAATCAAATTATTAAATATCTCAACTAACCTCTCTTTATCAGTATTAATCATCGGAAGCTTCCTAAAATCCTTAACAATCTTTATCCCTTTCAACTTCGCCAAAATATCAAGATTCTCAATAACACCAGAAACCACTTCAACAGCGTCGACCTTACTGATATTCAAAAAAAACTTTCCAGACTGAATTCTGGAAATTTCAAGCAAATTACCAATCAAAATTTTCAACTGATCATTATTCCTCTTAATTGCCTCCAAACTCAGATTATACAACGCTTTATCCTTATTAATATCAACAAAACTCTTATCACGCAAAATCTCCAAATGTGCAGACATCGCAGTCAAAGGCGTCTTCAACTCATGAGAAATCATATTCAAAAAATCACTCTTAACAACTTCAAGTTCCTTAAGATCCTCATATGCTTTTTGCAAATCAGCAGTCCTCTCTACAACTTTTTTCTCCAATTCCTCTTTTGATTTTTTCAATTCCATCTCAATCTTCCTTTTTTTAGTAACATCCTCCCCTGAACTAAGAATACCGATAATCTTACCATTATAATCTTTCAAGAGAGTATTATGCCATAAAATCAATTTTTCTTTATTTTTTGCGGTAATTATTGGATTTTCATAATCAACAACAAGAGAATTTTCTCTTTTCATTAACTTATTAAAAACCCCTCTTATTTCCTCCCTTTGACCTTCTTTAATAAAATTATTAAACCAATTTTTTCCAAGAATTTCTTTTTCATTAGCCTCCAAAACTTCTTCTCCTTTTTTATTAATTAAATTGATTCTCCCATTAATATCAAGCCCAAGAATCACTGTACCAGCAAGATGAAAAAATCTTTGAGCTAAATCTTTTTCTTCAATTATTTTTTTCTTCATTTTTTCTTTTTCTGTAATATCTCTAAAAATTTCCAAAATAGCTTTTTTCCCTTTAAACATAATACCTATCTGCTCTAACTCAAATACTTTATCCCCAGAAAACCTTTCGACAATCAATGATTTAATTTTCCCAACTTTAAATGATTTTTTCCACGGACACCATTTGCATTGCTTCCTATAGCTTTTATACACCTCATAACATTTTTTTCCTATTGCACTTTTCCCATAAATCTTCAAAAAATTATCATTCATCCAAAGAATATTACATTTCTCATCAACAATATTCATACCCTCTGGAATTGCCTCTGTAACAACTTTTAAAATATATTCACTCTTTCTCAAATCAACTATTGACTTCAAATTTTTAGTAACATCCTGCTCAGTAGTACCAATCTCAATAATCTCCTCATCCTCATAAATAGGAGAATAAATAATCCAAACAGAAACTTCCTTTTTGTCTTTAGTCCTCCTAATCTGACTAACTCTAAACGTAGGTTTACCACTCTTAATATCCTGAATATTCTTCAAAGCACTTTTCCGATGCTTCTTATCAATAATTTTAAGTATATTCTTACCAATCATTTCCTGAGCCTTAAATCCGTAAATTCGCTCTGCCCCTTTATTCCAAGATTTTACTATTCCATTAAAATTCTGAATAACAATTGCATCATTAGAATCCTTTACAACTTTTTTGTAATAATTCAATTTTTCTTTATTTTTTTTAAATAAATCATTTATTTCTATTAATTTATCATTACATTTAAGCAAATTTTCAACTTTTTCCATATTATTTTTACTTTTCATTTTCTATCCCTCATTAGTTTTCTTAAAATATAAAAAATTAAAAGAAAAATAATTAATAAAGAAAAGATTATGATAAAAGATTTATTAAAAATAAAATCTTTAAATCTTTTAGAAAAAGGTTCAAAACTTTTCATAACTTCAAAAGAAGTATTAAACTCTTCAGATAAATTATCACCATAACTTACTCGCAATTGAAAATTATAATCCCCTTTTTCAAGAATTAAATCATCAAAAGTTTTTCTCAAAACATTTCGCGTTTCAACCAAAATATTTCCCTCCTCAAAATAAAGTTCAGAATCTTTATCTGAGATAATAATTTTGTAACTAACATTAGTAGGTATAGTCCCAAAACTTTCAAAATCAATTAAAGCAACTAAATCCTGAGGGTTAGTTATTTCTCGGGATTCCAATCTTAAAACAATATCTAAAAGTTCAAAATCTTCATCAGGATTATTAATTTCATTTGTATAAATCAAATAATTAAAAAAAATAAGAAATAAAAAAAGAACCAAGAAAATTTTATTTTTCATAATCTTCTCCTTTTTTTGAAATATCCTTTTTTTCATAAAAAAGACTTAAAAAAGATCGTTTAGGTTTAGGATTAAATTTTTGATTCATAAAAGAATTTAAAATTTCTTCAGAATCATTTTCTTTTTTTGGAAAAGAGATTTTATTTCTGTTTCCAAGTTCTTTTATAAAATCTAAAAAAGATTTAGAATTTTTTGGAGAAACTTCATTTTTTATTGAGGATTCGGAAGGGATTTTATCAAGATTTTCATCTAAAAATAATTTAGATTTTTGATTAGATTCATCAATTGGTTTAAATGAAGGCTTTTTTTTGAAAAAATTTCTAAAATAATTTAAAGGTTTATTAACATCTAAAATTAATTCTTTTTCAATAACAATTTTCTTTTGAGAAGGTTTAGGTTTAAGATTTACCTGTTTAATCTTTTTAAAAAAGTTATATATCGGTTCTTTAATTTTATCAAAGCCTTTAATTTTATCAATATCTTTCTCAACATCTTTTAAATTAGATAAACTTTTTTTAATTTTTTTATCCTGAATTCTTTTAATCTCGGATATTTTTTCTTTATACTTTTTTTCTTCAATTATTTTTTCCCTTAATAATTTATCTTTTATTCTTTTTTCCTCAATTCTTATTTTTTCTTCATGCTTTCTTATTAATTCCTTTTGCTTTTGTTTCTGCTTCCACTCTAAACGCTTAGAATTAATTTTTTTCTTAAGAGCATTATAAAAATCACTAAAAGATTTTTTCAATTCATTAAATCTTTTTTGCCTAGATAATCTTTCTTCCTCTTTTATTTTTTCTTCTTTCTTTGATTCTATTTCTTTAAGTCTGTCTTCTTTAATCTTTTGCAAGCTTTTTCTCTCCTCTTCTTGTTTCTTGATTAATTCTTTCTCTTTTTGTTCCTGCTTCCATTCTAAACGCTTAGACCTAATTTTTTTCTTGAGATTAGAATAAAAATTACTAAAAGATTTTTTAAATTCATTAAATCTCTTTTGTCGGGATAATCTTTCTTCCTCTTTTATTTTTTCTTCTCTCTTTGATTCTATTTCTTTAAATCTGTCTTCTCTAACCTTTTGCAATCTTTTTTTTTCTTCTTCTTGTTCTCTAATAAATTCATTCTCTTTTTGCTTTTGCTTCCATTCTAAACGCTTAGACTTAATCTTTTTCTTAACATTAGAATAAAAATTACTAAAATATTTTTTAAATTCATTAAATCTTTTTTGTCGAGATAATCTTTCTTCTTCTTTTAATTTTTCTTCTCTCTTTGATTCTATTTCTTTAAATCTTCCCTCTTGAATTTTTTGTAATTCTCTTATCTCATCCCATTTTCTCTTGATTAATTCATCTCCTTTTTGTTTTTGCTCCCATTCTAAACGCTTAGAATTAATCTTTTTCTGGATATTAAAATAAAAATTACCGAAATATTTTTTGAGTTTATCAAATCTTTTTTGTCGGAATAACCTTTCTTTCTCTTTTATTTTTTCGCTCTCTTTAACAGCTAATAATTCTTTCTTTTGTTCCAAAACTTCAATCTTATGATGTTCTAATTCCCTTTCTTTTTGTTCCCGTTTCTTTTCTAGGCTTCTGTACTTTATTTTTTCAAGAATAGATGAAAAAAAAGATTTTTCCTTTTTTAAAATAACTTTTTTCTTCTGTATCTTTCTTATTTTTTCTTTTGGGATAAAAATGTTTTTTAAATTTATAAAAAAACGTTTAAAGAAAGAAACTTCAAAAAATTGATAAGTTTCTTTCGAAAAGTTATCAATTTGCTTTTTCTTAAATCTTCTTCTTAATTTTACAAAAATAAATAATATCAACAGGAATATAATTGGCCAAGTCAAATATTTAATAATAAAATCCTTAACTCTATCTACAAAACTAAAGCTCTTAATTACTTCAAAATCAGTATTAAAATCTTCAGAAACACCCTCGCCATAAACAACATTAAATTGCATATTATAAAATCCTTTTTTTAGGATTAAATTATCAAAAGTTTTTCTTAATGTCTCTGAAGTTTCAACAGTTAATTTTCCATCTTCAGAATAAACTTCTTTATTCTTTTGAGAGATAATCAAATTATAATTAATCTTTGCAGGAATTGTTCCAAAACTTTCAAAATCAATTAAAGCAACAAGATCTTCAGGTTTAGAAATCTCTCGAGTTTCTAAACGAAATAATATATCCAACAATTCATAATCTCCAAGCCGTCTAAATTCCTTAGAGACTTCAACAGCCCTCGAAGCTCGGGCATAATAAGAATCATAATTTACTTCTGCATAAAAATTATACACTCCATCTAAAATACTAATAGGCAAAAATAATTTAGAAGATTCCAATTTTTCTTCAAAATCCCCCATATAAATAGTATCATATCCATCTGTAACTTTTATTCCATCTTTTTCTAGCCAAAAATTAACCTTAACATCACCATGAATTTGTGCAACACCTTTAAGATAATATGTAAAATTAAAAAATTCACCAGGATAAATCGGAGAAGCAAGATCAACTATTTTCATATCAAAGAGTTTTACACAACGATTCATCCAGCAGGTTTTTGTATCATTGCAATCAGCGTCAGTTTCACATTCATAAACATAACATTTATTTTCAAAACAAAATTCTCCTAAATCACAATTAGAATCATCAAGACATTCAGGAACAATAACCGCACCACCCCCTCCTCCCACGGCAGTTGTAGGAGTTGTAACAGGAGTCGGAGTAGGAGCAGGGGTAACTTCTAAACTAGAAGAATTGCCTAAAAAACCAACATTCGCTAAATATAATTCACCCTGAGCATGAGAACTTCCGGTTTCTATACCGGTAGTAATAAATCTTGATTCATAAACCCCTTCAGTTAAAGAACCTTGCGAACCAAAAGTAAACATATTAACAACATAATTAACACCCTGTGCAAAAATATTTATTTCTGATTGATTCACCTCAGCAAAAGTTAAAGGCACAAAAAATAAAATAAAAAAAACAAAAATTAATTGTTTAATCATTTAAAACAACCTCCACCTGAACAATAAACTTGACAACGATTGGTTGAACTAGTCCCGGCAATAAATAATTGTTTAAAATTAGTAATATTCGCAGTTGTAGAAAATGTACCAGTACCGGTAATAGAAATATTATTGCCCAAAAGATTAACATTAGAAGTAATTAAACAGTTATCTGAACAACTAACTAACCAATTTCCGGAACCAGAATAAGTGCAAGTGCTAGTTTGCCCGGTAATTTGAACATTATCCCAGTAGCAAAATTCATTCGCCGCATTATTTTTACAACCCAATCGAATCTTAAAATTTGAATTATTCGCAGCATTAGTAGATAATGTTTGATTAAATAAAGTATAAGTTGCAACATTTGAAACATTAACTTCATTAATCCAGGTTGTACCATTATACCAATCAACAGACAAAAATTCTCCAACTTCAAAATTATTAGAATCCTTGTAGTAAATACTCAAACTAACATTAGAATAATTTTGTGTACTCACATTTATTTCATTCCATGCAAAAATACCCCCGGTATTTTTTGCAGAAAGAGACTGAACACCTGCAAATTGATCATTATCATTTGGATTCCAAATACCGCCGTCTATAATTGTCCACCCGGCATTATCATAACCAACAGTTGACTGATTATCTGCCTGAGTACCCTCAAACCCCTCAAAAAAAGTTCCATTACCCTCAGCTAAACCCGGATCAGATAAATTATCCATAACAAAAGTATAATCTTCTCCGGGGAAAATTCCTTGAATAGGAACCCAAGTCCCGGAACAATTTTGATTTGTCCAATTCCAATCACCGCATTTATACAATATTTTATTATTAGTAATATTTGAAGCAGTAAAAGTAATTGTTAAATTACTTTGATTCTCTATAAAAGTCAAATTATCAAGAAGAGGATTAAAAGAATACAATTTATTATAACCAAAATTATCTACAGAATTTTCAATATCTATAATTTGACTTAAACTTTTTGAAACATTTATTTCCTGAAATTTAATTTCCTTAAAAGAATAATTAATAGGAATCAATCTAAATTCATAAAATCCTTTAGTAAGATTTATTGTATGAGACATTCCCGTATCATTATGAATAATTTCTCCGGTAGAGTTAATAATAAGACATGTAAAATTAAACAAAGCATTTGAAGAATTTTGTATGCTAATATTAACAAAATAACCCTCAACAGAAAAATTCCCAATACTGGAAATTAAATTATTTGAACTATCATTAGCATAAATAGTATAATTATAAATCAAAACTTCTAAACCAGTAGTATTATAAGAATAATTCCAAATCTCACCAAATCTGATCATTGTATAATTCACACCATTTAAATTAAATAAGACAGAATCAACATAAATACTATCAGTTACATTTGCAGTAATAATAATATTTTGACCCGATTTAACGGGATTTGGGGTTGCATTAATAGAATTTATCACTGGAAGAATATTATCTAAAATAATTGTTCTTGTTTCAGTTTGATTAACATTTCCAGCAAGATCAAAAATAGTAGCATTCAAAGAATAAATACCATTAGAAAGATCTGTATAATTTACAGAAAAATTTAAATTACTTGAATTAGAAAACACAAGACCTGTAGAATTATATAAATAAATAGTAATATTATCAAAATTAGCATCATAAGCACTAACATTTGCAAAAATATAATTAAAAGAATAATTTCCTGTTGAAATTGTTGAATCAATAAATTGAATTTGAGGAAGAGTATTATCAATAGTAAAATAATATATCATCGTATCAAAATTACAATTATTATTAATATCACATGCTTCAATTTTTATTTTATATCTTCCATCTAAAGATAAAGAAGTATTATAAATATGGGAATTCAAATTTTGATTCACAGAACCGTTAATCGTTTTATTAAAAGTTCCATCTTCATTCAATAAACTAATATTATATGTGAAAGCATCACCATTTGGATCATTTGAAGATAACCAGGTAATATTTAAAATCCCTTTATAATGATTATATCCTTCAGGAATTGTGATTGAAGGCTTTGAAGGAGGATCACTACCCATTTCCCAAACATCATATTGCAATGTTGAATTAATAGAATTATTCAAACTATTATTTGCCCATGCCCAATATTGAAATTGCTGATTATTTGCAAAATCATACCAATGAATATGCACATCAGATTCCCAATCATTTTTCAAATCCCAACTCGTTCCATTATTTGTAGAAACATAAGTATGACCCCCTGAAGTAATATTTTGTTCCCGAATTTTCCATGAATCATTTGTATTATTAATATGATTAGCTTCAAAAATAATTGAGATATTTGAAGTTGCTATTACTGAATTAGTTTGTGAATTATTATCAAGACTAAAACTTAAAGCTTTTCTTCCATAGACCAAAGTCGGAGATAAAATCTCAAGACCCCCGATATAACTGCAATTATTATTTATAGGATCACCGGAATTATAACTGGAGTTACAATAATAAACAGAACAATCATCACTCAAAGAAGATTCATTCAGAATATAAAAATCAATCCTATAAGACAGATTAGAATTAACCGGAATTCCCGTAAAATTAACTTTCATTAAAATTCCATTATAAATATTTTGATAACTGACATTAACATCTTCTATATCCTTAATAAATAGATTATATTTTGCAGGTCTGTAAAACCAATGAGAAAGATTTCCTTGCCATACTCCGCTAAAATTTGTTCCGCTAATCAAAGTCATATTAACATAACCAAGATCTTGAGAAGAAATTCCTGCAGAAATTAAATCACCACTATTGTTATAATAAAGTCTTGAATTAGAAACACCATTTGAGTCATTAATACTTACATTAACTAAAATATTTCCTGAAACACTAGTATTTAAATCAGAGGGGGTTTTATTCCAATTAGAAAATGAAGAATACATTTTATTCCCAAGAACCTGAATATTATCCAAAGCACAAATTTCATTGGGACTACCTGCAAAACATCTAAATCTTATCTTAAAATTAGAATTATTATTCGCAGAAGCTGGCAGAGAATAATTATAAAAAGTATAACTTGCAATATCTTCTACTTGCATTAAATTTATCCATGATGTTCCATTATACCAATCTGCCGCAATATATTCATTAGTATCCAAACCAGAAGTATAAGCATAAAAAGAAATGTTAATATTCATATAATTACTTGTATCCAAATCTGTCTGTAAAACACTACCTGACCCGTCCTTTGGCTCTACTAAAGCATAATAATTCCCTGAATAAGGATTTGTCGTAGAAATAGTCCAATTGAATGTCGTAGCAGATAATGTCCAATTGTTTATAGAAAAGTTATTAGATTCAAAACCTTCTGTAAAAATTCCATCAAAAGAGGATAATGAATTAGCACCATAAACAAAATTAAATATAACTAATAAAATAAAAAGTCCAAAAATCCCAAAAAAAAAATATTTTTTTTTCATTAACAAATATACATTGTTGATGTATCTCCATTTATAATCACGCATGTAGAGTTATCATAAATTCTATGATTGACAATATCATTTTCAAAATGAATTTCTTCAGTAGTTATATTTCCAGTAACATTAACCTCACTAAATCTAACACTTGTACCATTTTGAAGATATTTTGTATTAGCATAACTCTCATTCCATGAACTATTATCTCCACCAGCCCGTAAATCAATTGTATTATTCAACTTTGTCTCGTTAAACTCTAATACACCAGCATTATTTACAAACCAGCCACTCAAATAAGAATATAAACCACTCCACCAAGTACTAGAATTTGAATAAACACTTGAATTAACATCCAGATTTCCTTCTTCACTTTGCAATAAATACCTTGTATTAGCATAACTCTCATTCCATGAACTATTATCACTAATTAAATATGATGACCAATTAATTATTAAGCCTGTATTATTCCAATCCTTAATGTAACCAGTTGAATTCCAATCCTTAATTAGACCAGTGGAATTATATCCATCATAAGTAGAATTAAACGTTGAACTCCAACTGCTATTATATGCAGTGAAATTAGCACTCCATAATGGTTCACTTATTGAAGAATATTGAGTATCTGCATAACTTTCATTCCATGAACTGTTATCTCCACCAGCTCGTAAATCAATTGTATTATTTAATTTTGTCTCGTTAAACTCTAATACCCCCGCATTATTTACAAACCAACCACTCAAATAAGAATATAAACCACTCCACCAAGTACTAGAATTTGAATATACACTTGAATTAACATCTAAATTACCTTCTTCACTTTGCAATAAATACCTTGTATTAGCATAACTCTCATTCCATGAAGTATTATCGTTAGTTAAAGAAGTTGACCAATTAATTATTAAGCCCGTAGAATTCCAATTCTTAATGTAACTGGTTGAATTCCAATCCTTAATTAGACCAGTAAAATTATATCCATCATAAGTTGAATTAAATGTTGAACTCCAACTACTATTATATGCAGTGAAATTCGCACTCCATAAGGGTTCACTTATTGAAGAATATTGAGTATCTGCATAACTTTCATTCCATGAACTGTTATCTCCACCAGCCCGTAAATCGATTGTATTATTCAACTTTGTCTCGTTAAAATAAATTGTTGTTGAATCATTATATACATAATTACCACTGGCATTTTTCTGAGTATCAACAACAGAAATATCAGCATATTGTGTATTTGCATAACTTTCATTCCATGAACTATTATCTCCGCCCGCACGTAAATCGATTGTATAATTTAACTTTGTTTCATTAAAATAAATTGTTGTTGAATCATTATATACATAATTACCACTGGCATTTTTCTGAGTATCAACAACAGAAATATCAGCATATTGAGTATTTGCATAACTTTCATTCCATGAACTATTATCTCCACCAGCTCGTAAATCAATTGTATTATTCAATTTTGTCTCATTAAAATAAATTGTTGTTGAATCATTATATACATAATTACCACTAGCATTTTTCTGAGTATCAACAACAGAAATATCAGCATATTGAGTATTTGCATAACTTTCATTCCATGAACTATTATCTCCGCCCGCACGTAGATCAATTGTATTATTCAACTTTGTCTCATTAAATTCTAATATCCCCGCGTTATTTACAAACCAACCACTAAGCCAACTTGTTAAACCACTCCACCAAGTACTAGAATTTGAATATACACTTGAATTAACATCAAGATTTCCTTCTGTACTTTGAAGAATATATAAACTATTTGCGAGAGATTGATTCCAGGAACTATTGTCACCTAATCCGCTAGCCCTGGAATCAATTGTATTGTTCAACTTTGTCTCGTTAAATTCTAATACCCCGGCATTGTTAATAAACCAGCCACTTAACCAAGAAGAAAGGCCTGACCACCAAGTACTAGAATTTGAATATACACTTGAATTAACATCTAAATTACCTTCTTCACTTTGTAATAAATACCTCGTATTAGCATAACTTTCATTCCATGAACTATTTCCACCACTTCCTGTGTCGTCGGTTTCACAGAGAACTGAGCCATTTTCAGAAACCTGCCTAATTGAACTGCCAACAGCACAACTATTAATTAAAGAAAAATTAAACAAACTGGCATTATTTATTAAACCAAGAGGAGATTGAAATTGAATTCTGTCATTTCCGCTAAAATTTAAATTGTCTCCATTAACACTATAATCCTTCCAATAATTTTTTCCATATTCTAAGTTAGGGTTAATAACAACATTCCAAGAACCGTTTGTAATATTATTAATAAAAAGATTACTATAAATTAGACTTCCGCCAGTAACAGAATCATAAATATAAATAGTTATATTACCGGTAGATAATAATTCCCCTGTTGAAACTAATTTTAAATCTGTTCCTTGATCACTCAATAAAACCGGCGTTGCAAAAATAAAATTCATTAAAGGAATTACAAAAATAAAAAAAATTAATAAATTTTTATTCATAATCATCATCTCCTAAGATAGACATATTTTTATGAAAATCAGATTTAACTTTATCAAAAACATCATCCCAATCATCATCAATTAAAATTGTTTCAGATTTTCCCATGGTGACTCTTTAAGGTATAAATCTTCGCCATACCTATTTTTTTAATTAAAACAATTTTTGCACCTTCAAAATTAGATAAAACATTTCTAACAGTAGAACGAGATAATTTCGAAAGCTTCACTAAATCAGTAATTGTTAATCCTTGCGGATTTTCAATTAACAGATTATTAATTCTGTTACCATTCTCCATTTGTTCATCTTTAGAATTCAACATTGAATAACAACATTGAATGCTAATATAAAATACAAAAAAGAAAATATATAACTTAATACGAATATATTAGTTTTTTTTTAGAATTATCTTGCAATCCTTAATTTTTCTTCAAGAAGCTTTATCATTTTTTCATCTCTTGACATTAACTTTTCAAATTTAAGAATAGACTTTTTTAAAAATATTTTTTGAGTTTTAAGTTTAATTTTATCTTCTTTTAATTTATTTAAAATATTTTGAGTAGAAAGAATATTTTTTTCCAACAAATCAAACTTTTGAATTAAATTATCTCCAAAATGATAAAGTTTATTTAATGCAGACTCAGATTTTTTTAAATTTCTTTTTTTAAGTTTCAGATTTAATAAAATCTTTTTTTCCTTTATATCCTTTTCATCTTTAAGAATTTTTATCTTTTCTTTCAAAAAAATATTTTTATTAACCATTTTATATTA
>DUKY01000024.1 GCA_013329055.1 Nanobdellota archaeon | reverse complement strand
AAACCAGCGGGTGTCTTTTATTTCATTGCCCTTGCAATTCAATCTCTAAAACTTCATTCTCTAATTCATATCCTTTAATTGGAAGATTAATTGGAATAATTTTAAGATATCCAATTTCATCCCCCACAGCCTTAACTTCAATACTATTTTCTAACTGGATAATTGAAATATCATTCAATGATTTAACCCCTGGAATTTTAATTTCATAAATAACAGTATCAGAAAACCTCCTGATTTTTGTTTCAGGTTCAACTTTTTTTAATTTCATCATTTTTTCAATATTACCCTTAGAAAGACTCTTCATAACTGTCTTTAAAGGTTTAGATTCTTTTTCTGCATTTTTAGGTTCTATTTGATTAAATCTAATAACTGGAGGTTTATTCCCCGAAGTAGAAATATTAATACTAATTCCCCTTTTTTTAACCCCATTATTTTCAAGTTGGTTTGAACTAATCCCTTTTTCCAATTCTTTAAATTGTGAATCAAGGTTCTTAATCAAAGCATTAAATATCAAATTCAAACCCTTTGGTAATCCCAAATTAAGATTTTCAATTGAATCATTCTGACCGAGTAATCCAAAATCTTCTTCTCTCTCGATTTTATTTTTAAGAGGTTTTCCACAGGATGGACAAAAATCATACTTTTCACTTACCTTCTCACTGCAATTTTGACATTTTTTTTTGTTGAACATATTCTTAAAATAAACTTTCTGTTTAAATAATTTTCTCCAAATTTATTTTTTCTCCATATACTCCTTTATGGACATAATCTGTTGAACTTCTTCCATTAATATAGGTTTAGTTTGTTTAAATAACAAGTTTTTAATCTTCCTTCTACTCAATTTTTTAGTTTCCTTAACTTCTTTAATTTTTGGAACCCAATAAAATACCACTGCCATCCTTAATAAACTATCTAAAATAAAAATTAAAACTATTGGTTCAATAAAACTTACAGTCAAAAACTTAATTAAAAATGCTCCAAGACCGGCACCTAAAAATGTTCCAATACCAATTAAAAGATTATAATATGAAACAATAAGTCCCCGATTTTCTCTCCTAACATTATCATAAACAAAATTTCTTGCAACAAGATCAAATCCTGCCCATGAAATACCACCAATTAATGATGGAATTAAAATTAAATAAATTGGCGAAGGTGAAAGAATATATAAGATTGGAATAGTCGGAATAAAAATCGTCGTAATGCAAAGAACTCTGTAATTGCCATATAAATCTGCAAATTTTCCCCATAATCCCAAAACAAATAATGAAAATAATGTTAAAGACAAAGTAATCGCCATATAAATTGTATAACTAAATTGCAAATTTCTTAATAAATAAATTGCAAGTAACGACGCTGAAATTGAATTAGCAAAACTAAAAAAAGTTCTAAAGATTGTAAACTTCCCAAAATTAGTCTGTGGAGCATTAATTACAAAACTCCAGAATGAAAAATAATATCCTTCTTTTAATTTAATTTTTGGTTCATATTGTATTTTATAAATTTTATAACATGAATATCTTGCAATAAATGCAAGGAAAAATAAAGTCATAAAACCAAACATAATCCAGCCTTTTGATTTAAAATAATCCAGGAAAACTGAAGCTAAAATAGTAAGGATTATTGAAACAAATCCCCCGATTAAACTTCTTTTAGCAAACCATCTCCCTCTGTCTTTTTCGTTAATTATATCTCCCATCCAGGAAAACCATGCAGGGTGTCCCAAATGTAAAAAGATTGTGCATAATGAAAATGAAAATAAAAGTAAATAAGGTAACATTTCAGGAATAATATTAAAATAAAATAAAATTGCAATTGCGATGAACGGCAACCACATTAATGATTCATAAAAAACAGTTTTAAGAATAATTTTTTTTCGCGGGTATTTTTCCGGAAGACGAGAACCAAACAATTGAAATAAAGGTCCTAAAAGTCCTGTAATCGCACTTAATAAAGCAACCATTGAATTGCTCGAATTAATTGCAATAGCAAAAGGTGCAACAAATTTATCTCCAAAAGAATCTCTTCCCCAAGCATAGATACTCTCTTTAATACTAAGATCTCTTGCTTTCCTCTTCATTTTCTCAATTTTCAATAATTCTTTTTTGCTCACCATCTTTTCAAATATTCCCTTATCTCTTCTTTAATAATTAAAAGTTAAAATTGATTATAAATATTACTCTTTAGTTATCCGAAAAATTAGGATGTTTTTCGTTTCTTATAATAATGAGTTTCTATCTGTGCTTGACCGAGCATTTCATACCATATTTTGTATACATGATTCTTACCCTTTAGAAAAATAACCTTATTATAGGGTCTAACCCCTTTACGAGAATAAAACCTATTAGAAGCATTCCTAACCCATCTAGGAACATTCTTTTCTGAAACTGGATAAAAGAAATTAAGGGTCAATAAATCTGTTAGTTTTCTCAAAAGCCCACCCATAAAATATTGAATAAAAACTACTTTAAAACCTTTTCTAGCTGACGTTAAGTTACAGCTTACTCTTTAGTTATCTTTAAATATTCTTAAGAGTTAAATCTTCCATGGCAAAAAAATTTTATGTTGCAACAACAATTCCTTATGCAAATGGTCCTGCACATCTGGGTTTTGCATTAGAAGTAGTAGAAGCGGACGTTTTAGCAAGATGGAATAGAATCCAGGGAAAAGATGTATTTTTCTTAACCGGAACAGATGAACATGGAACAAAAAATTATCAAACCGCAAAAAAACAAGGGCTATCTGCTAAAGAATTTGTAGACAAGAATTCAAAATCTTTTCAGGAATTAATCAAAGAATTAAATATATCAAATGATAATTTTTTAAGAACAACTGACCAAAAAATGCATTGGCCAGGAGTAATTGAAATCTGGAATAAATTATTAGAAAAAGGAGATATTTACAAAAAAAAATATTCAGGAACATATTGTCCCGGATGTGAAAGATTTGTGACTGAAAAAGATTTAATAGAAGGTAAATGTCCTGATCATCCAAAGTTAGAAATTGAAACAATTGAAGAGGAAAATTATTTTTTCAAATTATCAAAATATTCAGACAAAATTCTAAAATTAGTTAAAGAAGACAAATTAAAGATTTATCCGGAGCATTGGAAAAATGACTTTTTATCCTTAACAAAAGATGGTTTGCAGGATGTAAGTTTTTCACGTAATAAAAAACAGTTGCCTTGGGGAATTCCTGTTCCAAATGATCCCGAACAAGTAATGTATGTTTGGTGCGATGCATTAACTAATTATCTAACCGGTATTGGTTATCCGGATAAAAAATATGAAAAATATTGGCCGACAGATTTGCATGTTGTCGGAAAAGATATGTTAAGATTTCATGCAGGAATTTGGCCTGGAATGCTGTTAAGTGCAGACTTGCCTTTACCAAAAGAAATAATTGTGCATGGTTTTTTAACTGTTGATGGAAAAAAAATGTCAAAATCTACCGGAAATGTTATTTCACCGTTAGAATTGTTAAAAAAATATTCTCCCGATACAATAAGATATTATCTTTGCCGAAACTTTGTTTTTGGGCAAGACGGAGATTTTTCAGAAAAAGCATTAATTGACAGGCATAATAGTGAATTAGCAGATAAACTAGGTAATTTAGTTTCAAGAGTTGCAGGTTTAATTGAAAAAAACGGTATTGAAAAAACCGAAAATAAATTAATTAGGCAATTAGATGAAAAAAAAATAAATAAATTAATTGAAAATTATGAATTTGACAAATCATTAAATGAAATATTCTGTTTTATTGATTTATGCAATGAATATGTCCAAAAAAACAAGCCTTGGGAAACAAAAGATAAAAAAATTCTTTACGAATTATCTGAATCTATCGTCGCAACCGCAAAATTGCTTGTTCCGTTTATCCCTGAAAGTGCAGAAAAAATAATCAAACAATTTTCTGAAAAAGAAATAAAAAAAGGCGAAATTTTATTTAAGAAAATAGAGGAAAAATAAATGTGTAAACAATGTGAAAAAACAAATGGAAAGGTTCATATTATGAGTCTTCCGTCATTTTTAATAAGATATGCAGAAAAAAAAGGGATTGAAGAAGTTGTAATGCGAAATGGATGTTTAATAATTTCTCCAAATAGAGATAAAGATGGTAATATTATCGGTGATTATTCCAGATTGTATGAAATAGCTCAGGAATTTGTTAAAAAATATAATCCTCAAAAATTAAGCATTGAAGAATATAAAGAAGCATACCAAAATGGTAAATTATCCTGGATGAATTTATAATATTATTTCAAAAAATTATATAAATAGTTCTTTTATTTTATTTACATGGATAAAAAATTAATCTTTTATTCTGAATTATATAGAGATTCCTCCATTGATCAGAATGCAAAACAAAAAATACGTGACTTAGTCGAAGATATTCAGACTTATCAGCGTCATTTAAATCAATATCTAGAAGTTCCAATTGTAGAAATAGATTTTAGAGATGTAAAAGACATTGCATACACTGTAGGAACATTTAAAGATAAAAGGAGCAAATTAGTTCAGGAATTATTCTCTCCAATTAATCCTTTAGATGAAAAAGGAAGAAGTGTATCGAACTTTTATGAAAAATTAAAAAAAGAAAATGTTTTGCTTCCGGGATTTTTTATAGATGAAGTTTTTGAAAATTCCAAAATCCTTTTAAGGTATACTCTCGAAGAAAGTGAAATAAATTCACAAATTATTCCTTCTATAAAATCTATCTCAGACCATTTTATTGATTACAAAAAACGTGCTGTAATATTGGATAAATATAATAAATATCATGTTTTTTTAAATAATTTTTATAAAGAAAAAATTAGTATATTTAATGAGCAATATACAATTTCAGAACTCAAGTCTTTGCCTTCAATGGATTGGAAAGATAATTTACTTAGTGAAAAAAGAGTAGAAGAACTTAGGGGTTATTTTGAAAGACAATTTTTTATTAATGATATTTTAGCAAATACATTAAGTGAAATTCATTTTAATTTTTGCAGAATAATCTCTCATAAATTAAACAATTAAATTTATAATTGATAATTTTCTTTTAATCTTAAGATGGATTGTAAAATAAAAGAAAATATTTCAAACTGTCCTTGCACTTATAAAGGTTGCAGTAAAAAAGGTAAATGTTGTGATTGTTTAAAGAGCCATTTAATCAAAAGACAATTGCCTGCTTGTTGCTTTACAAAAGATGCCGAAAAAACATACGACAGAAGTTTTGAGCATTTTATTAAATTAGTAAATAATGGAGAAATTTAAATGAAAAATAAGAATAATATTGCAGATTTATTTGACCCGGAAAATTATTTTCAATTAAGTGATAGCGATAGAGTAAAATATCTGGATATAAGAAGAATAACAAAAAATGACTCTCGAAAGTATCTAAACAATTTGAGAAATCTTCTTAATGAAGGATTAGATGAAGTTGTTGAGACTATTGAAGGAGGATCATTAACCGGAAAAGATTTAGTAAAAGCATTAAGTTCAATAAGAAACTTAATTCATCAGGAAGGATATGAAACTATTTTATCTTATGTTTTTTCAAATGATTCAAGGATAAACGAAAATTTTAAAGACAGAGATAACATCTATCAATTAACAATAAGAAAGAAAAAATCTTTCCTTGAAAGGATGTTTGGTTAAAGATGACAGACGGAATAATAACTTACGATGATTTTGTAAAAGTGCAATTAAAAGTCGGACAGATAATCGATGCCGAAGATATACCTAATGCAGATAAACTTTACAAATTAACTGTTGATTTAGGAGAAGAAAAAAGAACAATTTGTGCAGGGATAAAAGAATATTATTCTAAAGATGAATTATTAAATAAAAAAGTAATAGTTGTAGTAAATCTTGCTCCACGAATTATGCGAGGAATTACCAGCCAAGGTATGCTACTTGCAGCATCAAACGAGGAGCATTCAAAAGTCATTTTAATTTCTCCTGAAAAAGATATTGAGGTTGGTAGTAAAGTAAGTTAATTTTAACATGAATCAAAAAACTGCATTAAAACAATTAAAATTTTTAGAAACTAAATCTTCCTTTATGCGTTTAGCTTCACAAGGCTGGCAAAATGATTTTCAAACTTTAATCGCGATTTTACTTTCAGCAAGAACAAGAGATGAGACGACAATTAAAATTTGTCAGGAATTATTCAAAAACTATCCTGATACAAAAAAACTTTCATTAGCAAAATTAAATGAGATTGAAAAAATAATTCGTCCTGTAAATTTTTATAAAAATAAATCTAAAAATATTTTGAATCTATCAAAAATTTTAGTGAAAGATTATAACTCTAAAATCCCTGATAAAATCGAGGAATTAATCCTGCTTCCTGGAATTGGAAGAAAAACAGCGAATGTTTATTTAAGTCAAAAAGGCAAGAATGCCATCGGTGTTGATACACATGTTTCATATATCTCACAAAAATTAGGCTGGACAAAAAATAAAAATTCTCACAAAATAGAAGAAGACCTTGAAAATCTTTTTTCTAAAAAAGATTGGAGCAAAGTTAACACAATTTTAGTAAGTTTTGGAAAAACTTATAATTCAAGAAAAAAGCAGGACGAAATTTTAGAGGAGATAAAAAGGGAATAATTTTTAAAATAATTTATAAGTATCAACAATTTTATCTTTCTATGAATTTAGAGATGTATCAAAAAGAGGTTTTGCAAAATTATAAGCGTTCTTCACAAATTACAAGAGTCTTAACTGAAGATTGGTTTAATCGTGAAATGTATTGCCCATGTTGTTTAAATGAAAAAGTAAAAAATTTTCCAAATAATCAAAAAGGAAGTGATTTTTTTTGTGAAAAATGTAAAAATGAATTTCAATTAAAAGCTTCTAAAAAGGAATTTAAAAATAAAATCATTGATGGAGATTACAAAACAATGATAAATATAATTTCAACAAATAACTCCCCCAATTTCTTTTTAATGAATTATCAAAATAATGATTGGGTAGTTAAAAATTTAATTTTAATCCCTAAATTTTTCATAAATACCTCTATGATTGAAAGAAAAAATATCTCTTATCCAAAAGGAAGAACAAATGGTTGGGTTGGATGTAATTTTCTTTTGAAAAGATTACCAAATGAAGGAAGAATTAACTTAATTCAGAATGAAAAGATTATCGATAAATTTAAGGTAAATGCTATCTGGAAAAAAATGTTTTTTATGAACTCAAAAAGACCAGAATTTAAGGGTTGGACTAGTGATGTTTTAAAATGTATTGAAGAATTAGATTATAATTTTGAATTAAAAGATATTTACAAATATGAAAATTATTTAAGAGAATTGCACCCCAATAATCATAATATTCAAGCAAAAATTCGGCAACAATTACAAATTCTTAGAGATAATAAAATATTGAACTTCACTGGGGAAGGAAAATATCAAAGAATCTGAGGGTTATGAAAGATGGCTAATCAATAAGGGTTTAATCTAGATGAAATTGAATGGATTGTGGCAGATAATTTACAAATAAAATTTTTTTAGAATAATCATCTCCTCAAATCTTAATCACCTAATCAAACCAAGTCGTCTAAGAATAATTCTGTGCATCTTCTCTTTATCTTTGTTTGAATCATAATGTGCACCAATAATCTGAGCTGCAATTTCTTTGTAAGCTCTTGACGCATTACTTTTTGGAAAAGCATGAATAACCGCATCTTTATAATTTAAAGATTGAGCAACAGCCAAATCTTCCGGAATCATCCCTAAAATCGGAGTTTCAAGCATTTCTTTAACTGTATCTGGTTGCATTTCAATTCTATTTTTTTTAACCCGGGTAATAATCACACCCATAACGGGGATATTTAAATGCTCAGCAAGTTTAATAGTCTTTAAAGCATCAGTAATTGCAGGAACTTCAGGATTTGTAACAACAATTAACTCATCTGCTAATTCGATAACTGCTGTAGCTTCATGACCTAATCCCGCTGCGCAATCAACAATAATATAATTAGACATCTTTTTGAACTCTTTTTTAAAATTCTTAATTATTTCAGGTTTAATTTGTGTCAACTCTTTAACTGATAAAGAAGCCGGCAAAATCTTAAGCCCGGATTCATGCTCATAAATTGCCTCAAAAACTTCTGCCTTATTAGCTAAAACATGATTAAGATTGATTGGAACTTCCGGAGAATTTAAATGAAGACCCACATTTGGCGTTGTCAGATTACCATCAATAATCAAAACATCTTCCCCAAAATAATTAATCGCTGCACCCAAATTAATAGAAGTGGTAGTCTTACCTACGCCCCCTTTTCCGGAGGTTATAACAATAATTTTTGACATTTTTCTTTTACCAATTGATCTTAAATTTGTTTAAGAAATTCTTAAACTATAAAGAAGATAAACCTTCTCACTTTGATAAAAGAAATTGTTTAGTCGTACTTATAAACTTTTCGAGATTGTCAGCATAAATCTTTAATTGCTCTAAATTAATATTAATCTCTTTGCCACGATACATCACCCTCAAAGCAACATTTTTTCTAAATTCCCCGATTCTTTCTTTTCGTAACTCATCAATTTTTTTAAACATTTCATACATCTCAATAACTTCTAAAAAGTTCTTATCATCCTTGAATAATTTTTTTATCTGTTCAATTTTCCCGACGGGATTTGTTGAAACTTCAGAAATCTTTTTCTTTTCATGAGCTTTTTCAAGTAATGCATCAATACTCACATCAATCATACGTCTCCATCTAAAAATTAAATTAATAATAACATCACATGTTTTAGTATATTTTAAGCTAACATATAATAAATGATCTGCACTAATTTTTTCCTGAATGATATCTTCCATTTTTTATCCAAAATTAAAATAATTTGTCAAAAAGTTTATAACTATTTATAATGTGCCACACCTTTTTATATGTTTCTTTTGAATTACTATTTTCAAATATTCCCGTTTCAAAAGAAATATTAGAAAAATTTGGATATTTTGTAAAAAATTTTTCTTTATGTTTCTTTTGATTGATGGTTTTTAAGTTTTTCAAATATTCGGGGTTCAAAAGAAATATTAGAGAAATTTGATTTTTTTCTAAAAGATTTCACTGTATGTTTCTTTTGATTGTCAGTTTTTAAGTTTTTAATTATTCGTGGTTCAAAAGAAATATTAGAGAAATCTTATTTCTCTTTATGTTTCTTTTGATTGTCAATTTTTCAGTTTTTCAAATATTCCCGTTTCAAAAGAAATATTAGGGAAATTTGATTTTTTTCTAAAAGATTTCACTATATGTTTCTTTTGAATTAATAGTTTTTAATTTTTTAAATATTCAGTGGTTCAAAAGAAATATTAGAGAAATCTTATACCTTTCTAAAAAAGTTATTTAATAGAAGGATTTTTAAATTTAAACTTACTTTTAAGTAATAAAATGGACGATATATATCTTCGAAAAGTAATGGCGACAGTAATTGTTTTGGGATTATTAGTTTTATCTTTTTTATTAATTAAACCAATATTAATCTCGATAATCGTCGCTTTAATTTTAGCATTTGTGTTTAGTCCGGTATATGAATGGCTTTACAAAGTTACAAAATTAAAAAATATTTCAGCATTTTTAATTTGTATTTTATTAATCTCCTTAATTGTTTTACCTTTCTGGTTTCTTGCCCCAATATTTATTGATCAGTCTGTCAAAGTTTACTTAGCTTCACAGCAAATGGATTTTATAGCTCCATTAAAAAAAATCTTTCCTTCTTTATTTGCTTCAGATCAATTTTCAGAAGAAATTGGTTCAATCATTAAATCATTTGTTTCACGTATGGCTAATTACTTAACAAATTTTTTCTCACAGTTAATTATCGATTTTCCCACATTATTCTTACAATTTGTTGTAGTAATATTTTCATTCTTTTTTATTTTACGAGATAAAGAAGAATTAGCTGATTATATTAAAAGTCTTTTGCCTTTCTCTAAAGAAGTTGAAACAAAATTATTCAAATATTCAAAAGATATTACCTCTTCGGTTCTTTATGGGCAAGTTATAATCGGATTTTTACAAGGGCTATTGGTAGGTATTGGTTTTTTTATTTTCCAAGTTCCTAACGCTTTATTCTTAACATTATTTGCTTGTATTGCAAGTATAATGCCTCTTCTTGGGCCAGTAATTATTTGGGTTCCAGTGGTTATTTATCTTTATATAACCGGAGATGCTACATCTGCTCTTGGAATAACCGTATTTGGTTTAATCGCTTCGACAATTGATAATTTCTTAAGACCTATGATAGTATCAAAGAAAACCCATTTGCATTCATCAATCGTTTTAATTGGAATGGTTGGTGGTGCATTCTTATTTGGAATTTTAGGGTTTATTTTAGGACCTTTGATTTTATCTTATCTATTAATTATTCTTGAAATTTATAGAAATAGAAAGACTTCTGGAATTTTTATCCAGCAAGCTTAATTTTAAGAAAACTATAAAAAGAATTTTAATTTATAAATTAAAAAGGTGAGAAAATGAAATTAAAAGTAAAACTTTTGAGATGGTCCGCAGGGTTGCCTGTTGCAATGCTAAATCATAAAACTGCAGAAAAAATAGGTGTGCAACTTCAGGATAGAATTCAAATTAAAACTTTATCTAGACATCCTAAAACATTAGTAACAATCATTGATTTAACTGATAAATTAGTCAAAGAAGATGAAGTTGCAACTTCTTCTGAAATTAAACAACGTCTTAAATTACGTATAGGTCAAAAAATAGATGTAAGTTTAGCAAGTCCTCCTAAAAGCTTTGATTTTATTAAAAAGAAAATGAACGGAGGAAAACTTTCAAAATCTGAAATTCATGCAATTATTGCCGATGTAGTTAATAATTCTTTAACTGATAGTGAACTAGCTTTATTTGTTTCAGGAATGTATCAACATCGAATGAATCTTAAAGAAACTATCTCATTAATCGAAGCAATCTCCGGAACAGGCAATCGTTTAAAATTAAGAAGTAAATTTGTTGTTGATAAGCATTGTATTGGAGGAATTCCTGGTAATAGAACAACTCCAATAGTTGTTTCAATCTGTGCAGCAGCAGGTCTGATAATCCCTAAAAGTTCATCAAGAGCAATTACCAGTGCTGCCGGTACTGCGGATGTAATAGAATCAATTGCAAGAGTAGATTTTAATTTTAAAGAAGTAAAAAAAATAATTCAAAAAACAGGTGCTTGTTTAATCTGGGGTGGTTCACTTGGAATGGTTCCCGCAGATTCAAAAATAATTAAAGTTGAAAAAGATTTGAAAATTGATCCTGAAGCTCAATTATTAGCTTCTATTCTCGCAAAAAAACTCGCGTTTGGAAGTAAATATATCCTGATTGATATTCCTTATGGAAAACATGCCAAAGTAAGTAAAATTCGTGGATATATATTAAAGAAAAAATTTGAATACTTAGGCAAACACTTCCATAAAAAATTAAAATGTGTTTTAACAAATGGCGATGAGCCTATTGGTAATGGTATAGGACCAATTTTAGAATTAAAAGACATTATCCAAATATTAGACCCAAAAAAACAAGGACCTGTTGATTTAGAAAAAAAATCATTATTTTTAGCAGGTGAACTTTTAGAAATGACTGGTAAAGCTAAAGAAGGAAATGGAATAGCTTTGGCAAAGGAAATTATTGATTCCGGAAAAGCGTTAAAGAAGTTTAAAGAGATAATTAAAGCTCAGGAAGGTGATTTAAATAGATTGAAAAATGGTGATAAACCAATATTTACAAAAGATATCCATGCATATAAATCCGGAAAGATAAAATTGATTGAAAATAAAAAAATAAGCAGTTTAGCGAAGGTTGCAGGTTGCCCAAGTGACAAATTTGCAGGAATTTATTTGTATGTCCATCTTAGAGATAAAGTCGATAAAGGTGATAAAATTTTAACTCTTTATGCAGAATCAAAGTCCAGACTTAATCAGGCAATTAATTTTTATGAAGAACAAAAGCCTATTTTAATTAGATAGTCCAGAACAAATAGTTTTTTAAACTCAATTATAATATAATAATTTTATGAGAGAAGATCTTGTAGAATATTTCATAAAAAACCTGAAAAAAGGTTATAATCCTAGAGATTTAAAGTATACTTTAGTTGCTCAAGGATATCAAAAATTTATGATTGATGAAGCATTGAGAAAAGCAACTAAAGAAATGGAAAAAACTAGTCATGTTTCAAATGATAAACCTGAAATCAAATATGAAGTAGTTGATGAAGGAGAAAATACATCTATTGAACCAAAAAAATCTTTTTGGAAATCATTTAAAGGTTTATTTAAGAAAAAAGAACAATCTAATTGAATTTTTATAAAGATATTTTGTTAATAATTCTTGGGGATTTCTGTGTTTTTTTGACTTAAAACAGAGAATTTTTAAATAATCATCTCTAAATATCTCTATAGGTAATTGATATGGATGTTAAAACAAAAATCTATTATGATAAAGATTATGATCAATTATTGATCTCTCAGAAACAAGAAAATGAAAAAATTAAGCATAATTTTATGTTTGATGATTTTACAATTAGTTTAACTGGAAGTGGTAAAATCGTCGCAATAGAAGTTTTTAGTGCTTCAGAATATTTGGATGAAATGGGTATAAATTCAAAAACATTAGAAAATATCCAATCTGCTGAAATAATTATTGAACCAAAAAGAGATTTTATTTTTATTGGTTTTATGATTCATTCAAATTTAATCACAAAAGAAGGACAGATTAGAGTTCCTCTTGCTACTTTACCACGAGATTATATTAAAGCATAAATCTTTTATATCTTTTAAAAATACATTTTACAAATTTTTTTAAATTCTTTTTAACTGGAAATGCATTAATTAAAATTGGTGGTGAATTGTGTATGTCTATTGCATAAACGATGTATGTCCCATCATCTAATTCATAATAAATATCATAATTGCTCTTTTTATTTACTCTTTCTCTAAAACTTATTAGTTTTATTTTCTTAAACTCATTAAAATGTCTTAGCAGTATTTTTTCATCAGTATCTTTTTCTAAAATTGAATCATAATAATGTTGTACTTTTTTTAATTCATTAAAATTATATTTTTGTAAAATTTCAATTAATGCTTTAATTTTTTTCTCATCATCATAATAAATTGTTTTATCTTCTTTCACCATTTTATTTTAATAGAAATCTTTTTTATATAAAAACCTAGCGTTAAAATTTTTATAAAAAGTAATTTTTGATGAATCGAAATCTTTAAAACTAAATAATCATAATCTTTTATTATAAAGCCTCCATCGCACTCAAAGAATTTAAAAATTCTTAGGTTCGCTCAGGATAAGGTTATCCATTCGGATAATGGTATTGCACTCTACTCGTGCAAAAAAAACAATAAGCCTCCATCGCATAATGGTATTGCACTCGGCTTGAGACCGAGGCCTTCACGGGCATCCCCGTTCGATTCGGGGTGGGGGCGTTTTTATATTATATTCCGAAGGAATATAATTTTATTTCCACCCCAAATCTCACTGGTTAAACTCAAAATTTATTCTATCATCCCCGAATTCGATTCCGAACAATTTCGTGGTAGAAACTTATTTTTTCAAGAAAGAATTCAAGTATTAAAAAGAAAAGTTTCGTGCGAGATTGTGAGCAAGGGTGGGGGCGTTTTATATTATATTCCGAAGGAATATAATTTAATTCTTCAGAATCGTATATGTGTTACCCGTTCGATTACTTCAAAAGTAACGTCTTTTGAATGTTCCCAAAAATTCTAAGAGAATTTTTTAGGACGGGGTGGGGGCGTATTTAAGGGGTTTAGAAAAACCCCTTTTATTCTCCTTCGATATTGGACTAGATTCTTATTGTATAATATTTTGATTCCGAACAATTTCGTGGTAGTATAATCCAAATTACTTCGTGCGAAATTGTGAGTTGGGTGGAGGCGTTTTATATTATATTCCTTCGGAATATAATTTTCTTTTTCCACCGAATCTCACGGGTTAAATTCAAGAATAGCAAGCTTTAAATAACTGGTTACCTATTAGGTAACTATGTATAATGAGATACCAAACTATGGATTAAGAGCTTATGCTTTGTTTTTTTCAAAGCATGGCTTGCAAGAGGAATTTACTCAGTCAGACTTAGATTGGATAGTTGGACAAAGTATGAAGAAGAAAATCTTTTCTTTATTGTTAAATAACGGTTGGATAAAGAAAGCTTCCACTGTTTCTTACAAGTGTATAAATCCTGAAATGATATTTAAGGGGTTATTAGATTTTAAAGTTCCTCAAATAATCAAAAAATCTAAGAAACCCTACGCTTTTACTGGATTATCTGCTGTTGAGATTTGGTCTGATTATTCATATATACAAAGAGGAAGAGAAAAATCACCCTATTATATTAAGATATTAAAGAAGGATTTGAGATATTGGAAAAATTTTTTTAGTAGTTATAGGGTTCCTAATTATATAAAGGCGGGCTCAACAATTGGAGAGTTTGTTATATTGGATCCCGTTGAGAAATTAAACTTTGATGAAAAGGATGAAATTAAAGTTGAAACATTAAAAGAGACTGAAAAAATAGCAAAAGCGAATAGTTTTTATGCCTATCCTTATAACTATATAAAGAAGAAATATGAAAAATAAGATTTTTCAATTCTTCGTTTTAAGAGTAAAACTTCAGACTATGGAAAACTTACAGCTTAGAGAAAAAGAGATATTCGAGACATTAAAGAAGATAAAAAAGAGCAACTTTGTCGTTATTGGTGGATATGCAGTAAATGCTTATACATTACCTCGATTCTCTGTTGATTGTGATATTGTAATAAAAGACAGAAAAGAACTGGAAAAGATTGAAGAGGCTCTTCTTGAATTAGGATATCGCAAAGAAAAGAATTATTCTGATGAAGTCCCTTATGATGGCAACTTTGAGAGATATGAAAAGGAACTGGATAAGAACTTTAAGGTAAGTATGGATATTCTTATAGGGGAAATCCTTGATAGACAAACAAAAGTTAAATTTTCTGCTGATTGGATCTTTGATAATTCTTCTTTAAGAAATCTGCAAGGTAAAACTATAAGTGAACAGCTCAAAATAAGAATAATAAATGCTGATGCCTTATTAACAATGAAGCTGATTAGTTGCAGACAAACAGATATTAGGGATATATTCCTTTTGATTAATTCCATAAAAAATAAGAAAATCGTGAAGAGAGAAGTCTCTGAGAGGTATGATTTGAAAGATAGATTGTCAAAAGCATTAAACAAAATTAACTCTAAGCAGTTTAAAGACGAACTACAAGGAGTTTTTGGAATAATTGACAATAAAGTCTTTGAAAGAAATAAAAAGATGATAACAGAACTAGGAGATTAAATAGAAATGACGATAGAACAAAGATTATATGGATTTTATTGCCATAGGCAATATAATTTCATTTCCACTCCAAATCTTTCCTCTCAATCTTTCCTCCAATTGTTACTCTTACTAAGTAAATACAATTAGAAAGATTTAAAAATAAAAACAGATTTCTCAAAAATATGAACAAAAAAGACCTATATAGAAAACTTGTAAGAGAAGAAGAATTAACTAAAGAAGAAGCTATGACCTTAGGAGATACCAGCAAAGCAAATTTAGATTTGCCATTTAAATATGTAATTCGAGGAGATAAATTTTTAGGTTCTGAACTTTATTCTGAAACATTAAAAAATATTGCCCCTATTTGTTCTTCAAAAAGAAATCTTGTAGCAAAATTAGAAAATTTTAAATGTTATCACTCTTCGGATCTTTTTGATTTTTTACAGGATGAATCACAGATTCATTTGCAAGTTTATGATGAAAGTTGTAATATCAAAGCAAATGTCCCGCAAATATTTGGTTTATATAATGTTTATGATTTATCCAAGAGAAAATTTAAAATAGCAATTGTTATGGAAAAAATTGAAGGAAAAACTTCGGATAAATTTAAAGATTCAAAAAACTTCTCAAGAATAGAAAAAACAATTAAAGCATATGAACGAAAATTGGGGGAAAAATTTATATTAAATGATGTTCATCCAAGTAATATAATTATTGAAGATAAAACCGGAAGAATCTATTTTATAGATTTTGAAAAATGGGGAATATGGTAAAAATATGAATAAAAAAGACCTATACCGAAAACTTGTAAGAGAAGAAGAATTAACATTAGAAGAAATAGAATTTTTAGGAGATACCAGTAAAGCAAATTTAGATTTGCCATTTAAATATGTAATCCGAGGAGATAAATTTTTTTGTTCAAGGAATACTAATTTGCCAAACCTTGCTCCAATTTGTTCTCCAAATAATAATCTGATAGCAAAAATTGGTAACTATCAGACTCAAAGAACTAAGGATATTAAAAACTTAGAAGATGAGTATCGAATACATAAACAAGTTTATAATATGGGAATAAAAATTCTACCCCCTTTAGGTATGTATAACATTTATGATGTCTCAAAAAGAAAATTTCAGGAAGCAATAGTCATGGAAAAAATTGACGGAATGACCCTTGCAAGTTATTGTTCAAAAGTTGGACCGAATTCACCTGCATGCAAAGAAATTACTCAACATTGGAAAAAAGATTCAGAAAAATTTGAAAGACAACTTGATTTGAAAGATAATTCTCCTTCAAATGTAATGGTAGATAAAGATCAAAAAATTCATTTTATTGATCCTGAATTTTGGAGTCGAAATACTCTATGGGAAAAAAGAGAACCCACTAATTGGTTTCAAAAACTATTAAAATATTTAGACCTTTAAATTAAAATATTTTTATTATCCATTTAGAAGAGAATTTAAATCCCAAAAATCATTTATAATAAAGGAGTTTAAAAATGATAAAAAAACATTATAAAAAAATAATTTTCTTTTTAATATTAATTCTTTTTTTAGCAACTCTTATTACCACATTTTATTTTTTAAGTCCTGAAAAGATCGTAAATAAAATTGGTATTCGTAACGGATATATCCTGATATTTATCGTTTCTTTCTTTGGAGGATTTTCTGCCGGAGGTTCTATTTCATTTATAAGTCTTTTAATTACTCTTTCAGCAGGAGGAATAAATCCTCTGTATTTAGGATTAATCGCAGGAACAAGCCTGGCACTTGGGGATATGTTAATGTTTTATGTAGGTTCAAAAGGAAGAGCATTAGTTAAAGGAAAATGGAATAAAAAAGTAGAAGATTTCGCATATCATTTTAAAGAAAGAAAATTGCTTGTAAAAACGACTCCAATTGTTGCCTATCTTTATCTTGGTTTAACTCCGTTTCCTAATGATGTTTTAATTTTATTTCTTGCAACAATAAAATATCCCCCTAAAAAAGCGAATTTAATTATAATCTTAGGAAATTTTACTTTTGCATTACTTATACCATTTTTAGTTGTTAATGGTTTTTTCTTTTTTTAAAAATCATATCAACCCATATTTTTCTAAATAATTCTTAAGTAAATTCTGTTGAGATCTTGATTTAATAATCTCAAAAACCTTCTTGACAGGAACATTATTCTTAATTAATGCATAAACCCCACCAATATTGCATCTTGATTCTGAATCAATAACCTCTCCAAAATCAATTGTCCGATTAGTAAAAGGTTTAAGTTTATCTTCCAATAAATTTAATTTCCAAATCCGTTCCAAAAAATGCGTTTCCTCATGCCCCCTAATAAAAAAAATGTCCGGTTCATTAGCCCTCTTGTAATAAATATGATGATGGCTAAAAAACATCCCCTCATAATGCAAATATCCCCCTAAAGTTTTTCTAATTTTATCACGACTAACTTGATGCTCTTGACCATATTTTTCAACTAACATAAAAAAATGGTCTTCAATAGAATCAACATATCCATCATCATGATAATATTCAAAAAAATGTAACGGAGCATAAATCCCCAAAACTGATAATTCTGCCAATTTAGTCATCTTTTTCTTTTTTAATCTGTTTATTTTTTCTTAACAATTTAAAATATCTTCTTTTCTCTATTTATTTTCAAATTTTTTATAATAAAAAGTTTTTCCCATTTTTCCCAAAATAAAAGTCAAAGCCCCAAGAGAACCAAAAATTAAATCCATCATCGTATCATCAATTTTAGACTGAATTAAATCAAACTTCTCAACCCCCCCAATATTCCAAACATAAACTCCCTGAAGTTTTAAATCCCAGAATTGATCAATTAAATATTCCCCAATCTCATGAAACATTAAAAACGAAGTAATAAACAAAAAAGTAATCCATAATTTCCATTGAATTGACAAATTTTTTTTATCAACAATATAATAAATCAAAAAACAACTTAAGATTGGCAGACAAAAGTGAAGAATCTTATCATACGACGAATAGAAAAAATAAATTGGTGAAAGCAAAATACCAAAAGCTAAAATAATCATCATGTAATAATAATGTCTTAATCTAAATTCAATTTTAAACATATGATCAACTAAATAAAAAATCACCATACCAAAAATAAATCCAAATACCCTGATATCTTCTGATAAATTCTTGAATAAATAAAAGACTAATAACAAAAATAAAGAAATTCCAAGAATCAATCTTCTTTTATTTTTATAAATCATATTGAATAAACATATTTTGAATATAAAAATATTTACTTCTTTAATTTAACTTTATTTTTTATAAATATTTTTTCTATGTCCAACACTAATCACAAGAACTTGAACTAAATTTCTATTTATATCAACAATTACTCTATAGTCTCCAACTCTTAATCGAAATCCAGGATCTCCTACTAATTTTTTTAAACATCTCTCTGGTTTAATCCTTAATTTCTCAATCCCTTGTAAAATTCTTTCCTGAATATTTTGATCTAATTTTTTTAATTGCTCTTTTGCTTCTTTAGAAAAAATAATCTCATACATTTAAAGACCCAGCTCTTTTTTAACTTCTTCAAGAGTAAAAACCTCTCCACGTTTTATTTGTTCTCTTGCAACTGAAATGCTTTCTTTGGTATCTTTAGATATTTCTTCCCGATCTTCAATTAAATTCCAAATAACTTCTTCATATGTCTCTCTTGAAAATAATTTAAGATTATTAAGTTCATTTTGAAGATTCGGACTTATTTGTATTGTAGTCGCCATAGTAAACTATAGTTGCCTATATTTATAAATATTTTGTTGCTTGGATTGGCTTAAATTTTAATTGAAGAAAAGTTTCTAATCCTTAGATAGATTGTGGCTTACATTGAGAACTAAAATAAAAACAAAACTAATTTTTCTTTCTTTTTCCACACCAACTTCCATGCGGTTCGAAAACTCTCGTAATGGAATCTTCTACAAGATAAATATTATCTATATTTGAAACTGATTTTTCTTTAAGTTTACCCTCTGCATCATAAAGAATTCTTATAGTTTTAGTAGGGTAGTAACCAGTATGAACAATTTCCCATCCATAAGAAATATCTGGAGTTCTCATAAATTCAAAATTTTGTTTAAATCTTAAATATTCTCCATTTTCTAATTTTTTTAAGACATCAACATTTTTTGGTTTATCTGAACAAAGAACAATAGTTCTATCTGCTTCTTGAACTGGCAAAGCTCCTCTCATTTGCTTTTCTGAAAGTTGCTTACCTACAAGTACTTTTAATTTTTCCATTAGTGTTTCAATACTTTTTGCCATTATATTTTACTCTTTCATCACCCTTTAAAGTGTGATTAATTAATAGTTTTTATATGAAATTAAACTATTTAAATCTTTTCATCTGTTACTACTTTTAAGTTAAATAGTTTCTGGGGTAATCTTTCAAAATTAAATAGTCTGAAAGAATTTACAACTTAATCCCAAAAGCTTGATAAATAATTGCCTGAGGTTCAGCCCAATAAAGATACTTTAATGTTTTCCCAACTTCTGTTTTTGGAAAATTATCCAAATGATGATCTAAGATATGATATAATTCGTGATCTAAAACACTAACATTTGCAAAATCCCCCCCGATTAATATTCCATAACCAGCTTCATCTTTTAATGTTCGCGATACACCACTATTGTAAGGTACCAATTCTGAAATAATATTATAATTATTTTTTGGGTCAATAAGTTTTCTTCTTTTCCTCAACTAATTTTTCAAGTTGATTTTGAGTTACTTTATTCATTTTATAAATACCCCTTTGGAATTTTTAATTGATTTTTATCCTTACCCAAAACTAAAACTCTCGAAACAATTTTTTCATCTAATATCTTCATATCATTATCTAATTCATTAACTAATAATTTTGCAAAATCTTTAATCTCCCTATGTGTCGGCATTTTATCATACCCCAGCCTATCACGAGCAAAACCAACACTCATAAAACCTTTAATTTCCACAAACATAGGATTAGCTTTTTTAATTAACTCAGCATATTCCTTAACAAACTCAGTATTCATATTCAAACCCCTAACAAGATTCATTCTAAAAACTGTCCTTGTATTCTTAAGAGTAGACATAATCTCTAAACTTTTCATAAGCCTTTCCCAACCATCCTCTTTAGAACTTCTATGAAAACGCTTAAACAACTCTTTATTAGAAGTATTAACAGAAATATATAATTGAGTAGGTAACTGCTTTTTATCTTTTAACTCTTGAAGTTTTTCAGGATAAAGGCCGTTAGTAACTAAAAAACTAGTTTTGCCACGTTTTCTTAATTCATCAATAATTCCCCCAAGATGTTTGTAAACAGTAGGTTCACCGGAAAGAGAAATTGCAAACTGCATTGGTTCTTGTGCTTCACTTAACTTTTTTTGATTAGCCCGACTTAATTGTTTTTTAGGACTATTTGAATCAATATTAAAACCAGTAAGAAGTTTTTGTTGAGCGATAATACAACCATCAATAATTTCTATTGGTGAATCAACATCTCCTTCTAGTTCACTTCCCAAAGTCATTTCAATAGCCCTCCAGCAATGAATACACTTATTAGGACACCACATAACAGCAGGAGTCATTTGACAACATAGATGAGACTTAATCCCATAAAATTGTTCTTTGTAGCAAACGCCCTCATCTTTAAGAGACTTTTTAGTCCACCTGCAAGTTTGAACAGCTGAATGCTTACCGACAATTTCATAATGTTGTCGCTTTAAAATTTTCTTAACTTCTTTTGGAATCATAATAACACATACCAGAATTATATTTTAAAACTTCCTAAATCTCTCATCAATTAAATATCCCAAATTTAACTCCCCTTTTTTTGTATCTACATATATCCAATCTGATGTACTGCATATAACATGATTTCCCTGCCCCCATCCTGAAAGTTTATTGCCTGAAGAATAAGGTTTGGTCTCGGGGATATTTTTCTTTTCAAATTGTGCTTTAATTGTTGAATCTTTAAAGTAATCTCCTCCTTTAATTGAAGAAATAACTAATTTAGGTAAAACCATTATTTTAATTAAACCTTCTTTTTTGCTATGGCATTGAATATTGCAAACTGTATCGATTAATCCAATGAATTGTTGAACTTCCAGATTCAAGTATCCTTTTTCATGGAAATAAGGTATAACTGATCCTTCAATAAAATCTAATATTTGATCCTCATAATTAATCTCTGTTTTATTTTTTATCTTTTTTTTAAAATAAAATTGTATTTGTTTTTCTTTTAAATTTTTTAATATTAATTCAAGCCTATTTCTTTTATCAGGCAAAAAACAAGGAATCTTTGCATTTCCAAAAAGATTATAATTTTCCATCATTATCTCATAAAAAATAAATCTAATTTAAATGTTATTCTTTATAAAATTCCTTTAACTCATTAGAACAGCAATAAAATTTTCCATCTAAATACTCTTGGTGTGGGCAATCATTTTTGGCAAAACAATTTTCTAATCTTGCAAAGTTCCCATTTAATATTTCAAATTTTTCTTGTGGAACCAAATAAACTTTATAACCGCAATTTAGTCTTGGATTATCTTGTGTCATAATTTTTTTAAAAATTCAATCTTTTTAAATGTTGTTATTCTAAAGTGACAATTCTAAAAAATTCCAAAAACCCACTTAATCATTAATACCAAGAACAAGAATAAAATAAAATAAGTAATTGCACTAAATGTTTGTCTGGCGATTTTCTCTGATTTAGTAATTCCTAAAACTGTAAGGTAAAAGAATTGACCTCCGTCTAAGAAACCAACAGGCATCATATTCATCAAAGCAACAAGTAAATTAATTAAAAAAATCCACCATAATAAATCATGAATAAATATGCTTGCACCATCAAATCGTGGTTGATAATAAGTATGTGCATCTTTATATGTAAACTTTGAAACAATTTTTCTTGTAAAAGTTGATTGGTCCTGATCAACAAATCCAATTCCTAACCATGCTTGTCCTTCTTTTTCAGGATGTTCTCCTAAAATAATATTATAGACTTTTTCACCATCATTAGATATAGTCTTAATAACAACCTCTTCACCAGGTTGGTAACTTCCAATAACACTTCCTAATTTTTCAATGCTATCAATTTTTTCATTATTAATAGAAGTAATTGCACCAATTAATTCTGAATTAATTGCAGGAGCATCGTTATATAACACAAAATAACCTTCCTGATTAACTAAAGATTTTTTCTCAGCAATATAACTTTGACCGTCATCGGTAACAATCTTATTGATTCCTTCGTCATTAATTAAGTTTAAGATATTTTGTGATGAAATATTATTTATTGGAATACCATTAATAGAACTAATTGTTTGTGCATCAACTATTGAATATGAATAAGTATTAAATAAAATTCCTGAAGGAACAAATGCATAAGAGAAAAATATTGCAAGAATTATCAAGAAAACTAATGAAGTAATAAGATTTGCAAAAACTCCGGCAGATAAAACACTCATCTGGGCAAATTTGCTTTTTTTAACCATCTGTTTATCGTCTTGTTCAACAAAAGCACCAAATAATGCCGGGAACCATTTTAAGAATGCAAAGCCAGTGCTTTTTATTCTAATTCCAAAACTCTTTGCAAAAATACCATGAGAAAATTCATGAACTGTTAAAACAACAGCAATAGCTAATATAAAATATATAAAATAAAATGGAGGGAAAAAACTTTGCAAACCAAATAACTGAGGGAAATAAGGAATTAAAGGCATAATTGGAGGAGCTTTAAATATCTGAATAATTGGTGTTGTCAAATAAATATAAACTGTCTGGATAATCAAAAACATAATTAAAACCATTAAAATATATCCTGTTCCAAGTGAAAAATAACTAATAAAGTGCAATAATTTTTTATGTTTATCACCTACTGATTCAATTAACTTGATTCCCCAACTGGTCTTATATAATAATAATCCCCCTTCTTTCTTTAAATTTTCACGTTTTAAATATAAAAAAACTGAAGCAAAAACTAAAAATGCTACCAAGAATGCTAAATCATATACAATAAAACTCATTTTTTGCCTCTTTAATATTTTATATTAGTTTTTTTACCTTATAAATGTAATTATTTTTATTATTATAAAATTAAGAAAAATTATTTTTTCTTTAAAGGTCTAAATGCTTTTTTACTGCATTTTCGACATTTAGTCAAGCCTTTAAGAACTTTTTGAGTGTCAGATCTGATTTTACTTTGACAATTTTTACATACAAACATATTCTTAAATAATCTATTTTGTGCTTCAGGTATTTTTGCCATAATTAGATTAGAAATAAAGGGTTTTTAAGCTTTTTTAATTAAGAAGTAATTTTAAATTCTTTATATTCAATTTCTAGAGGTTTACCATTATATAACATTTCTTTTAATACAGCATGACCAAAATTATCTACTTTGGCTACAATAGTGATATTTATTGTGGGTAATTTTGCACTCTTTTCGAAAAAATACTGTTCAATGCCATATTCAATACTCATTGTATTCCCATAAACTCTTTTGACTTCTCCTCGAATAAAAAATCCTTCATCAGGTCTATTTCTGGATAAATCTTGCATTCTAAAAATTCCTTCTTCATCTTCTTTTAAAATAACATAAACTTTTTCATTTATTTCAAACTTTTGTGTATTTTCAAGAGTCGAAATTTCATAATTAATATTCATATATTGTCCTCTAAATGGATCAAAAGGGTCAACAGGATTAGTTGCTAAAATAATTTTTTTCCCGATTAGTAAAGGTAATTGATTATAAATAATAAATGAAATTAAAATGAATAAAAT
This sequence comes from Nanobdellota archaeon, assembly GCA_013329055.1. Classification (GTDB taxonomy): domain Archaea; phylum Nanobdellota; class Nanobdellia; order Pacearchaeales; family GW2011-AR1; genus GW2011-AR13; species GW2011-AR13 sp9966u. The sequence goes on along the minus strand of DUKY01000024.1, from coordinate 2,597 downwards.
AATTAAAATTATTGCAATTAGTCTTATATATTCTTTTTTCATATTAAATTATCTTCTTTCTGTTGAGTTTGTTCTAATAATTTTCTTCTCAATTTTGGGACAAACCATGCTCCAAAGATTAACAAAATCCCTCCAATTATTGCTAAAAGACTAAATGCAAGATAACCTTGTAAATCCATCCAAAATCCAATATATCTTGTAAGAATATCAAGAATAAATACACCTAATCCCAAATTAACTATGTTTTCTGAACCTACTTTTTGTCCATACCAGATAATAAGTAAAATAAATCCAATAAAAATAATATTATTTACAATCCATAAAAACCAAATTATTAGAGGAATACTTGATTTATAATAATTTTGTCCTGCATTCCAATCACAATTTTCTTGACTTAAACAATTATCTTTTTGATTGTTATATAATTCACATCTTTCATAATTTTGTTGTAATGAAATTTCTTTTTTAGTTGCTATCCAATTTTTAGTTGTTATGCAATAATTATCTCTCCATTCACAGGATAAATTTTCAAGGGCATTATTACATTCTGTTTCATTATTATAATTATAACAATTAGTTTCTGTACAATAATTACCTCTCCATTCACAGGATAAATCCCCCTGTACATTGTTACATTCTATTTCATTATTATAATTATAACAACTAACTTCCATACAATAGTTATTTTTCCATTCACAGAATAAATCCTCCTTTACATCATTACATTTTGCAGCATTATCAATATTATAACAATATAATGGATTACATGTTCCAACTAAACCTGCTCCAAATTTTGTTGAAAAAATCATAATTAATAAAACAACAATTATTCCAATAAAACTTAAAATTTCTTTTAATGAATTTGGATTTTTATTTGTTGCAAATAATATTCCCACAATAAAACCAATTGTGCAAAGAATCACAAAGAAAATTAAAAATCCTGTAAAAGCCCCGCTTTCAAAAGTATATTCACTTATAATCGGTAAGATTTGTTGAAAACTTAAAATATAAAAAACTACTAAAAAGTAAAAGACTGTCCAAAATCGATACATATTTGTAAATTTGTGTTGAATTGAGTGATGTAAAGAGGATAACCCAAAAAGTAAACTTCCTGCACTTAAAAAAATTAAAATAAAAGTAATAATTAAACCTTCTTCATTATAAATAAGATTTTCAGTACCAACTACATATTGAATAACGACCCAGATAAAAAATAAAATAATTGAAAATAGTAAATTTTCTTTAGAGTCTAAAAAATATGCTGTAAGGTATATTACAGTCCAAGACAAAAATAAAATCCAAGCATAATGTTGTAGATTTGTTGCCAAATTATAAATTTGAGAGATTAAAAATAAGCTTAATAAATATAAACCTGCCCCTAATAATATTAAAGCTCTTGCCACACCTTCATGATTTTTTTCTCGGGCAATAACTCCAATAGTGAATGCTATTATTGTTGAAGAGATTAAAATTAAAACTTTTACAAAGTCAGGGATATCATCCCAATTCCATGCAATTAACCAAGCAATTCCAACTAAAATTAAAACTGCTCCAATAATTGCAATAATTGAAAAAAATTCATTTGATTCTTTTTCATTTTTTTTAGAAGTAGAATCTTTGAGCATTTGAGTAGCTTGTTCTTTATTTATAATCCCTTGTTTTAACCACTCTTTTATTTGATTTTCATCAACCATTTTTTAATTAATATTTTTTTATTTTTAAATCCTGCTAATTAAAATAATTTATAATAATTTTAATTTATTATTTTAAGGTGTGGTATCTGTTTTATGGGAGTGCTTTATTATCGCCATATACTTCAAATTTTAATCCCAAATGTACCATATAATATTGCTCTTGGTTCTGCAATAAATTTTTCATAAAAAAATGTATTTTTTCTGTTGCAATCTTTTAAAATATGATATAATTCATGTTTCACTGTATTTCTTGTTGCCTCCCAACTATTTGCTAAATGTAAATAATATCTATCCCCATTTTTTTGTGCAAAGTATTTATTTTCATAATTATATCTTGCATCTATTTTAGTGGAATCCAATCCTAATTTTTTTGCTTCTTCTTTAACAATTTTTTCTAATTCTTTTGAAGATTCAATTTTTTTATGAAATAAAGTTCCATCATAAATATAACAACCAATAATCGCCCCTGAATAAACAATTCCTCCTAAAGAAACCCATTTTATCCCTTCACTCACATAATTAAAAATTTCATTAAAATCCATATGAATTAATTACTTTAAATTTTTATAAAATCATCCATTCAAAACACGCCATTTCTGGTAATAATATTTCAAAAATTGACAAGGATTCATTTTTCGATTTCTGTAAAGCAATCTTCCCTTATGCATATTTCTCCCAACATCTCCACGACCTTCATCTAATCCAATAAGTTTAGCCATATCAAAAAGAGTAACAATATGAAGGCTTAATTTTTCATTAAATTCTTCTGAAAGATTTTTTGAAATCATTTCCCGCAAGTTTTTTCTTTGTGGACTTTCATAAATAAAATAATCCTCATAAATTCTATCTTTTTTATAGCTAAAATTTTCATCAAATAATAAAGCCATAACATCAATATCTGAA
>DUKY01000011.1 GCA_013329055.1 Nanobdellota archaeon | reverse complement strand
TTTGATGGTTGTTCTTCAACATGTAATAATGAAACTTACGATAATAGTTATTGTGGTGATGGGATTTGGTTTAAAGGTTATGAAGAATGTGATGATAAAAATTTAATTAATGGTGATGGTTGTTCATCAACTTGTGTTCTCCAACCTGAAGCTTATTTTTTAGACTCTAATGGATTAAGGATAACTAAAGCTCATATCGGTGAAACTGTTAAGTTAGTGCTTAATAATACCGGAATTTTAAATGGTTCATTTAGTTTTGAAATTTTTGAAGATGATCCTGCTTTTGATGATGAAATTCGAACCGGTATAAATGCTATTTCCGGGACATTTAAGAGTGTAGGTTGGGGAATTATTATTGGCGAATGGACAATAACTGAACAAGATTACTCCATTACTGAAATAGGGGATTATGATGATTTTTATTTTAAAATTAATGGATATGAAAGTAACAGATTAGAAATTTTAGTTCAAGATGTTACCCCTTGGTGTTCAAATTATGAAACTGAAGTTAGTTGCAATGAATGTGATTATATCAGTTGCAATGCTGCAGAGAATAGTGTAAATGAAAAAGTCTTTGAAGCATTTCCTGAAATTTGGAATGATACAAGATGTGGTGATGAAATCGCAGGTCCTGATCCTTCATGTTCATATTTAATGTTATGTAAATGTATCTGGAATTCTTCAACTAATAAATGTGATTATACTTGGGATTCTTCTCCTGGACTTGATTGTGATACTGATAGTCCAACAGTTGGTAGTTGCAAATATAGTGAGAGTACAGTTGATAATTGTAATGATGGATTTTTAGAATATTCTTGGTCAACTGTTTGGACTTGGGGAGCTGACAATGGATATGCAACATATAGTAATGGTCCTTCTAATGAAATTGCTGATTATGTTTTAGAAAATGGACTTTATTATTATGATCCATTTAAATTATCCCCAAGATGCGTCGGTGGTTCAAACATTATCCCTTGTCCTGCAAAGATACAACTTCCATTCTTTGGTTTTTATAATTTAATTATTACTATTTTATTGATTGCTGGTGTTTATTTTGTTCTTAGAAGAAATTAGAATAAGTTTTATAAAGAATATTATTTATAATATCTCATGAAAAGAGGTTTATTTATTTTATTTATTTTATTATTTAATCTAAATTTTATTTTTGCTGATTGCGGTAATGGAATTTTAGAACTAGGAGAACAATGTGATGATGGCAATCGTATAACTCATGATGGATGTTCTTATTCATGTTATAATGAAACTTATAGTTCTACTTATTGTGGTGATGGTCGTTTATTTATCGGCAAAGAAGAGTGTGATGATAAAAACAAAATCTCAGGGGATAGATGTTCTTCAACTTGCAAAAATGAAACTTATGATGTAAGCATGTGTGGAGATAGTGTTTTATTTTTTGGATATGAAGAATGTGATTTAGGGGTAAATGGAATAATTATTGACGGTTGTGATGATGATTGTACTTTTGCAACTTATAATACTTCTTATTGTGGGGATAATGTTATTTTTATTGGTACAGAAAATTGCGATGATGGTAATTTTATTGCAGGTGATTCCTGTGCTCCAAATTGTACTAAGGAGGTTTATGATTACAAATATTGTGGTGATAATGTTTTATTTTTAGGTAAAGAACAGTGTGATGATGGTAATCATATAAGTCGTGATAGTTGTTCTTCTAATTGTTATAATGAAACTTATAGTTCTTCTTATTGTGGGGATGGTCGTTTATTTATTGGTAAAGAAGAGTGTGATGATAGAAATAAAATTTCTTATGATGGATGTTCTTCAACTTGCAATAATGAAACTTATTATGTTAATATGTGCGGTGATAATGTTACTTTTATAGGTGAAGAAGAATGTGATAAAGGTATAAATGGTATTTCCGGAGATGGATGTTATGATGATTGTACTAATGTTACTTATAATTCAATTTATTGTGGTGATGGTGTTTTATTCCCGATAAATGAATCTTGTGATGACGGAAATTTGATTAATCATGATGGATGTTCAAACATCTGTAAAAAAGAAAGTTACTCTAATACTTTCTGCGGAGATAATATTTTATTTGTAGGTTTTGAAGATTGTGATGATGGCAATAAAATCTCTGGTGATGAATGTTCAAGTACTTGTGATTTTGAATATTGTGGTGACGGAATTTTAACTCCGTCCTTTGGTGAAGAATGTGATGACGCAAATCCTATTACCGGAGATGGTTGTTCTATGAATTGCACCATTGAAACTTATAATACCAGTATGTGTGGCGATGGGATAATTTTTCCTGGTTATGAAGAATGTGATGATCATAATCTTGATTCCGGAGATGGATGTTCAAATACTTGTACTTTAGAAACAGCTTATAATCCTAGTATGTGTGGTGATGGTTCTTTATTTCCGGGTTTTGAACAATGTGATGATGGAAATAAAATTTCAAATGATGGATGTTCAAACAATTGTCTTTTTGAAACTTGCACAAATGGAGTTAATTTAAATGTTTATTCAGTAACTGATATATCTGGATCAATGACCATTAAGGAATGTGCTGATACTCGTCCTTTTTATTGTTGTTTATTTAATGATTGTGATATTGCAAATACTTGTATTAATACTTGCCATGGAACTTATTATCAAAGAATGGATCTTGCACAAAGAGCAAATAAGGCATTTATTGAAAATCTTTTTAAAGTTTCCGGTAATGAAGTTGGTTTAGTTACTTATGCAACTGTTTCAAATGATACTGGTTATCATGAATTATCAAATAATTCAGTTTCTTTGATTAATACAATTGATTCTTGGGCTTCTTATGGTAGAACTTGCATTTGTTGTGGGGTTCTTAATGCAATAGATAAAATGTTTAATGAATCAGATTCTTCTGCTTATAAAGTTCTGGTGGTAATGAGTGACGGAGAAGCAAATATACAGTGTCTTGATAAATATCCTAGTTTAAGTTCGGAAAATGCTGCAATTCAAGCTTCATGTGATGCATATGAAGATTATGGTATTGTTGTGCATACTGTAGGTTTTGGAGCTGATGCTGGTAAAAAAACTTTACAGAAAATGGCTGATTGCGGTCATGGAAGATATTACTCTGGGGATTTTGATTTAGTTGATGTGTATAAGCAAATCTCGCAGGATATTATGCTTAATATGTCTTGCAATGTTTGTGGTAATGGTATTCTTGAAAGTGGCGAAGAATGTGATGATAACAATTCAATTAATGGTGACGGTTGCTCTTCGATTTGCAAGAATGAGACTATTTGCGGTAATGGTATTAAGGAATCTCCAGAAGAATGCGATGATAAAAATTTAGTTAATGGCGATGGCTGTTCAAATGTTTGTATTCTTCAACCAGAAGTTTATTGGTTAAATTCTAATGGGGTAAGAATTACACAGGCTCATGTTGGTGATACAGTTAAATTAATTTTAAATAATTCCGGATTAAATTTAACTGGTCCATTTAATTTTGAAATTTTTGAAAAAGATTCTTTTTTGAATCCAGATGATAATATTCGAACTGGTGCAGGGGGTATCTCGGGAGTATTTAGTAACGTAGGTTTTGGAAATGTTCTTGGAAATTGGACTATCACAGAAGAAGATTATGCTAAGACCGATGTTGGTGATTATGATGGTTTTTATTTTACTATTAATGGATATAAAAGTAATAATTTAACAATTTTAACAAGGGATTTAACTGAAGAATGCAAATATTATGTTGATGAATTTTCTTGTAATAGTTGTGATAATTCTGGTTGTATAGCTGCTGAAAAAAGTGTGAATAAAAAAGTTTTTGAAGCTTATCCTGAAGTTTGGGGGGATTATAGGTGTGGTGATGAAATTATTGATTCTAATTCTTCATGTATTTATGAAATACAATGTAAATGTGTATGGGATGATATTTTGAATTCTTGTTCATATTCTTGGGAATTGGTTCCTTTAAACTGTACTCCGGATATTGGTGCTTGTACTTATTCTGAAAGCACTGCAGATACTTGTGATGATGGATTTTTAGGATATTCTTGGACAACTATTTGGACTTGGGGAACTGATAATGGATATGCAGATTTTAATGATGGTCCGTCAAATGATATTAATGATTATTTTAACATGAGTATTAATGGTAGCAATACATATTTTTATGATCCTCTTAAATTATCTCGAAATTGTGTTGGAGGTTCTAATACAATTTTGTGTCCTGCAAAAGTTCAGCTTCCATTCTTTGGATTTTATAATCTAATTATTACTATCTTATTGATTGCTGGTGTTTATTTTGTTCTTAGAAAAAATTAGAAATTAGAATAAGTTTTATAAGCATTAAAATCAATTAATTATTATGAAGAGGTGTATGTATATTATTTTTATCTTATTAATTAGTTTTATCTTTCAATTTAATTTAATTTTTGCACAAGCATGCGAGAATATTGGTGTTTTTTCTTTAACAGATTTATCTGGAAGCATGAATCAATGTGTCGCAAATTGTTCTGAACAAGGTGGAAAGATGATTGATATTGCCAGAGATGCAAATAAGGTCTTTATAGATATTCTTTTAAATTTTTCAGGAAATAAAGTTGGTTTAATTGGATATTCTCGGGAAGTTGATGATGTAAACTCTTATCCATTATCTTACGATAGTATTTCATTAAAGAATAAAATTGATGAGTGGTATCTTGGTGAAGGAACATGCATTTGTTGCGGTATAAATCAAGCTGTTAATAAAACACTTTTAGAATTTGAAGGTGAAGGAGTTAAGTCGATAGTTATTATGAGTGATGGAAAAGCAAATGTTAAATGCGAAGAACAAGGGACTGGCAGTGCTACAGAAGATGCAATTAAATCTGCATGCGATGCATATAACAATTATGGTATAATTGTTTATGCAGTTGGTTTTGGAAGTAATGCTGATATGGATACTTTGACAAGTATTGCAAATTGTGGATTAGGTAAAGTTTACTATGGAGAAAATAATGGATTAATTGATATTTACAAACAAATTGCACAAGACATTGGTGAATTGCCTTGTTCTGTTTGCGGGAATGGAATCATTGAAGTTCCTGAAAAGTGTGATGATGGCAATAATGATTCTTCTGATGGTTGTTTTTCCTGCAAAAAGGAAGTTTATTCTTTAGATATGTGCGGGGATAATATTTTATTTATGGGTGAAGAAAGATGTGATGATGGTAATACTCTCTCAGGTGATGGTTGTTCAAGTATATGTGATTTAGAGACTAAAGTTTATTGGGAAAATCTTAATGGGGAAAGAATAAATCAGGCTCATATTGGTGAGACTATAAGGTTAGTTTTTGATAATCTCGGAGATAATTTAGGGATATACCATTTGACTGATGATTATTCTTTTGAAGTTTATGAAAAAGATTTATTTTTGAATGATGAAATTCGAACAGGAGACAATGCAATCTTTGGAATATATTATAATGAAGGTTTTGGTAAAATAATCGGAGAATGGACAATTACTGAAGAGGATTATAAAAAAACTGAAGTCGGAGATTATAATAATTTTTATTTTGTTATTGGTTCATATGAGAGTGATTTTTTAAAAATTCTTATTCCCGATATTACCCCTTGGTGTAGTAATTATGTTGATGAAAGCAGTTGCAATAATTGCAATTATGTTGGTTGCAGTGCTGCAGAAAATAGTCTTAATGAAGATATCTTTCAAGAAAATCCTGATCTTTGGAATAATACTCGTTGCTGGGATTACATAGAAGATAATCTTACTTCTTGCATTTACCAATTATCATGCAATTGCATTTGGGATAATCTTGCAAATAAATGTAATTATGCATGGGGTTTAAATCCGGTAATTGATTGCAATAGTTCTTATCCTAAAATCGGAATTTGTTTATATAATCGAAATGTTTTTGATGATTGTGAAGATCGATTTTTGGAATATTCATGGACAACTAATTGGGTTTGGGGAGCTGATAATGGTTATACAGATTATAATAATGGTCCATCAAGCAATATCAATGATTATGCTTTAGAAGGAACAACTTATTATTATGATCCATTTAAGTTGTCTGAGAAATGTATTGGTGGAGCAAATATTATTTTATGTCCTGAACAAGTTCAGCTTCCATTCTTTGGATTTTATAATTTTATAATTACTTTCTTCTTAATTTTTGGAGTTTATTCTCTAATTTATTTAACAAAACCAAAGAAATCTTTATAAGGTTTAAAATTAATTAAATATTATGAAAAGATGTGTGTTTCTTATTTTTGGTTTATTATTAATTAATGTTTTATTTATTAATGCTGATACTTGTGTTGATTATGGTACTTATGAAAAAATGACTGTTACTGGTACAGGTTGGTATACTGGTTGTTGTGTTATTTTATCTTGTGGTAATTGCTGTTGTGGTGGAACCTGTGTAAGTTGTTGGGGATGTTCTCCATCTCAAGGGGGTGGTACACCTGGAGGTTATGAAGGTAATTGCGTTTCAAGTGGTTCATATACAACTTATACTGATTATTTTTATTGTGCTGGTAGTGGTTGTACACAAGCTTGTAGTCCAAATAGTATTGCTGGATGTTCAACATCTTGTTCTGTTTGTGGTGATAGTTTAAAAGAAGGTCCTGAAGAATGTGACGACGGTAATACTAAATCCGGTGATAGTTGTTCATCAACTTGTAAAACTGAAACTTATTCAAGTAATTATTGCGGGGATAATGTTATTTTTCCGTCTTTTGAAACTTGTGATGATGGTAATAAAATTTCTTTTGATGGTTGTTCTTCTACTTGTTTAACAGAAACTTATGATGATGATTATTGTGGTGATAATATTTTATTTGTCGGTTCTGAAGAGTGTGATGACGGAAATTTAATTAATTTTGATAGCTGTTCATCGACTTGTAATATAGAAACTTATTCAAGTAGTTATTGTGGGGATAGTATTTTGTTTATTGGTTCTGAAAATTGTGATGATGGTAATTTAATTTCATTTGATGGTTGTTCAAATATTTGTGAAATTGAAACTTATAAGAGTAGTTATTGCGGGGATGGAATTTGGTTTAAGAGCTATGAAGAATGTGATGATAAAAATTTATTTAATGGCGATGGTTGTTCAAATGCTTGTGTTCTTCAACCTGAAGCTTATTTTTTAGATTCTAATGGATTAAAAATAACTGAAGCTCATATTGGTGAAACTGTTAAGTTAGTATTCAATAATACCGGAATTTTAAATGGTTCATTTAGTTTTGAAATTCTTGAGGAAGATCCTGCTTTTGATGATGAAATTCGGACAGGTATAAATGCTATTCCCGGAACATTTAGTAATGTCGGTTGGGGAATTATTATTGGCGAATGGACAATAACTGAACAAGATTACTCCATTACTGAAATAGGTGATTATGATGATTTTTATTTTAAAATTAATGGATATGAAAGTAACAGATTAGAAATTTTAGTTCAAGATGTTACTCCTTGGTGTTCAAATTATGAATCTGAAGTAAGTTGTAATGATTGTGATTATATTGGTTGTGATGCTGCAGAAAATAGCGTTAATGAAAAAGTCTTTGAAGCATTTCCTGATGTTTGGAATGATACTAAATGTGGCGATGAAATCGCAGGTCCTGATCCTTCATGTTCATATTTAATGTTATGCAAATGCATTTGGAATTCTTCAACAAGTAAATGTGATTATACTTGGAGTTCTTCTCCAGGACTTGATTGTGATACAGATAGCAGTATTCCAACAGTTGGTAGTTGTAAATATGGTGAGAGTACTGTTGATAATTGTAACGATGGATTTTTAGAATATTCCTGGACAACTACTTGGGCTTGGGGGACTGATAATGGATATGCAATATATAGTAATGGTCCTTCTGATGAAGTCGCTGATTATATTTTAGAAAATGGACTTTATTATTATGATCCATTTAAATTATCCCAAAGATGCGTCGGTGGTTCAAACATTATCCCTTGTCCTGCCGAAATACAACTTCCATTTTTTGGATTTTACAATTTAATAATTACCATATTCTTAATTGTTGGAATTTATTCATTAATTTCTCTAAGAAAAGATTAAATAAGTTTTATAAAGATTTAAGCTAATTAGATGTTATGAAAAGAGGTTTGTTTATTTTATTTTTTTTGTTATTGATTAATATTTTATTTATTAGTGCTGATTCTTGTTCTACTTTAATTTCTTGTGATTATTCTAAGATTTCCGGAGGTCAATATCATACTTGTGGTATTCGAGCTAATGACTCAAGGGTTTTATGTTGGGGGAGGGGTAGTTCTGGACAATTAGGTGATGGGGGAACAGGTTATAATTCAGTTCCAACATTAACTACAGATTTATCGGTATATGTTAGTGTAAGTTCTGGTAATCTTCATACTTGTGGTATTAGGAAAAATGATTCAAGAGTTCTTTGTTGGGGTGAAGGGAATTTAGGGCAATTAGGTGATGGAAGTACAGGAGATAATTTAATTCCAACATTAATCTCTGATTCATCAGCATATAGCAGTATAAGTGCAGGAGGGTATCATACTTGTGGTATTCGAGCAAATGATTCAAGAGTATTGTGCTGGGGAGAAGGTGTATATGGCATGCTTGGGGATGGGAATGTATTAATACATTCTATATTAATTCCTAATTTAATTAATGATACTTCTGCGTATAAAAGTCTTGATACTATTAGTGATTTTACTTGTGGTATTCGAGCAAATGATTCAAGAGTATTATGTTGGGGAAGAGGGGATTATGGAAAATTGGGTGATGGAAACACAAATGTACATAATGTTCCAAATCCGATATTGACTACTGATTCTTCGATGTATAGTGAAATTAGTACTGGAGCATTTCATACTTGTGGTATTAGAACAAGCGATTCTCGTGTATTATGTTGGGGAAGAGGAATTAGCGGGAGATTAGGTGATGGAATTGCTTCTGATCATAGTGTTGGAAATCCAACTTTGACTCAAGATTCATCGGCAAGTCGAGATTTAAATTCAGGTTTTTCACATAATTGTGTAATTAGAAAAAGTGATTCTCGTGTATTATGTTGGGGTTATGGATTTTTAGGGCAATTAGGTAATGGTGGAACTGCGGATAAATCTGTTCCAACATTAACAACTGATGTTTTTTCATATACTATTTTAACAACTGGTGCACAACATTCTTGCGGTATTCGAACGAATGATTCAAAGGTATTATGTTGGGGAGAAGGCAATGATGGACAATTGGGAGATGGGTCAATTGTTGTTCATAAAGTTTTATCCCCGAATTTGATTATTGACCCCTCTGGTTATTCTACTGATGAAACTTGTGGTTTTAGTTGTATTTCTAATTCTTGCGGTGATGGTATTATTACTGGTGGTGAAGAATGTGATGATGGGAATTTAATCAATAGTGATGGTTGTTCTTCGACTTGTATGCATGAAGTTTTTAATTCCTGTGATTATTTTAAACTTTCAGCAGGAAGTTATCAGACTTGTGGAATTCGTGCAAATGATTCTCGTGTTTTATGTTGGGGATATGGATGGTATGGTATTTTAGGGGATGGTATTACGTCAAATCATAAAACATTTAGTCCAAATCTTACAACTGATGTTTCACCATATTTAAGTATAAGTACAGGAGGATTTCATACTTGTGGAATTCGTGCAAATGACTCAAGGGTATTATGTTGGGGGTCTGGAAATTCTGGGGCATTAGGAGATGGAATTCTTGGAAATCATAATGTAGGAAATCCAAATTTAACTGTTGATTCTTCAGCTTATTTAAGTATAAGTACAGGATTAGACCATACTTGTGGAATTAGAGCAAGTGATTCCAGAGTATTATGTTGGGGGCTTAATGATTATGGACAGTTAGGAAATGGAACTGTTGGTGGTTTTAAAGCAGTACCAACATTAACAACAGATACTTCAGCTTATTCAAGTATAAGTGCAGGATGGATTTATACTTGTGGAATTCGTGCAAATGACTCAAGAGTATTATGTTGGGGAGATATGGAAAATGCAAAATTAGGAAATGGACAAAATAGTTTTATTAGTAATCCTAATCCAAATGTTACAACAGATAAAAGTGCGTATAAACAAGTAAATGCCGGATTTTATTCTACTTGCGGAATTCGTGCAAATGATAGTCGTGTTTTGTGTTGGGGAAGGGGAATATTTGGAATTTTAGGGGATGGAATTACTATTGAACATCTTGCTCGAAATCCTACTTTAACAACAGATACATCTGAATATAAACAAATTAGTCCTTATAGGTATCATACTTGTGGAATTCGTGCAAATGACAGTCGTATATTATGTTGGGGTAGAGGGGAATATGGTGTGTTAGGAAATGGTGGCACATTAGATACCGGAAATCCTAAATTAATAAGTGAGGCTTCAGGATATACTCAGGTTAGTGTAGGATTATATCATAGTTGTGCTACTCGATTTATTGATGGAAGAGTATTATGTTGGGGAAGATCTCTTTATGGACAATTAGGAGATGGTATAATTATGGATCATATGTCATTAAATCCTAATGTAACCATTGATTCTTCAGGATATAATGTTTCAGAAAATTTTTGTCCTTCTGTTTCTATTGCTGTTTGCGGTGATGGTATAAAAGAAGGTTCTGAACAATGTGATGATAAAAATTTAGTTAATGGTGATGGCTGTTCAGCTAGTTGTATTATTGAAGTTTTTAATTTTAGTGCTTCTTGTGATGACATTAAAATTTCAGCAGGATGGTCTCATACTTGTGGTATTAGAAAAAATGATTCAAGGGTTTTATGCTGGGGTAATTCAGTATATGGACAACTTGGAGATGGACAAAATATACTTGATAGACTTAGTCCATATACAACTTCTGATATTTCTGGATATATTAGTGTAAGTGCTAGAGGTTATCAGACTTGTGGAATTCGAACAAGTGATAGAAGAGTATTATGCTGGGGTTATGGAAAGTATGGTGCTTTAGGAGATGGTGATATTGATGGGCATAATGTTATGAATCCAACATTAACAACTGATTCCTCTGCATATCTTGCTGTAAGTGTTGGTGATTATAATCATGTTTGTGGTATTCGTGCTAATGACTCAAGAGTTTTATGTTGGGGATATAGTAATTTTGGACAACTTGGAAATGGGGGATTTTCAAATTTAGGAAATCCAACATTAATTAATGATACTTCTGCTTATAAAAGTATTAGTGCTGGTGATTATTATACGTGTGGAATCAGAAAAAATGATTCAAGAGTGTTATGCTGGGGATATGGTGGTGAAGGGCAATTAGGAGATGGGCGAACTTTAATTGTTCAATTAAATCCAAATGTTACAACTGATACATCTGAATATAAATCTATTTATTCTGATGGTCATACTTGCGGAATTAGAAAAAATGATTCAAGAGTGTTATGCTGGGGATATGGTGGTGAAGGACAATTAGGGGATGGTGAAACAGAAGATAATTTAATTCCAACTTTAACAACAGATACTTCGGCTTATAAAAAAATTGCTACTGGAGATTATCATTCTTGTGGAATTCGAGCAAATGACTCAAGAGTTTTATGTTGGGGAGACGGTGGAGATGGAGAACTTGGAAATGGAGGTTTTACAAATTTAAATAAACCAACATTGACTTCAGATATATCTGCATATATTCAAATAAGTGCAGGAAGTTATTATTCTTGTGGAACGAGATTAAATGATACCCGTATTTTATGCTGGGGATTAAATGATGATGGACAATTAGGCACTGGAAATACTAATGAATTATTTATTCCAACATTAACTACAGATATTTCATCCTATTCTTCAAATAATCTTTCTTGTGATTTAGTTAATACTTCTAATAATTGTGGTAATGGTATTAAGGAATCTCCAGAAGAATGTGATGATAAAAATTTAATTAATGGCGATGGTTGTTCAAATGTTTGCATTCTTCAACCAGAAGCTTATTTTGTTGACTCTAATGGATTAAGAATAACTGAAGCCTATATCGGTGAAACAGTTAAGTTAGTGCTTAATAATACCGGGATATTAAATGGTTCATTTAATTTTGAAATCTTTGAAGATGATTCTGTTTTTGATGATGAAATTCGAACAGGTTCAAATGCTATCTCTGGAACATTTAGCAATGTTGGTTGGGGAATTATTATTGGTGAATGGACAATTACCGAAGAAGATTATGCAAAAACTAATGATTATGATGGATTTTATTTTAAAATTAATGGATATGAAAGTGGTAAATTAACTGTTTTAGTTCAAGATTCAACTGCAGAATGCAAAGATTATGAAAATAAACTTTCTTGTAATAGTTGTGATAATTTTGGTTGCAATGCTGCAGAAAATAATGTGAATGAAAAAGTGTTTAAGGCTTATCCTGAAGTTTGGAATAATACACGATGTGGTGATGAGATTTTAGTGTCTGGTTTATGTAATTATTTAATGCAGTGCAAATGTGTATGGGATGATATTTTGAATGCTTGTTCATATACTTGGGAATTTATACCTGGTTTAGATTGTGGATCAACTCCAATTATTGGTCTTTGTTCTTATTCTGAAAGTTCTAATGATAATTGTGAGGATGGATTTTTAGAATATTCATGGACAACTATCTGGTCTTGGGGAGCTGATAATGGATATGCAGATTTTAATGATGGTCCGTCAAATAATATTGATAATTACTTTTTACAAAATGGGCTTTATTATTATGATCCTCTTAAGTTATCCAGAGTTTGTGTTGGGGGTTCTAATGCTATTTCTTGCCCTGCAAAAATACAGCTTCCATTTTTTGGATTTTACAATTTAATAATTACTATTTTGTTGATTCTTGGAATTTATTATTTAATTTATTTAAGAAAAGATTAAATAAGTTAAAAATTATATATAATTATGCGTAGTTTAAAACCAAGTCTTAAGGAAAATAAAAGGTATCTTTTAATTAAAGGAAAAAATATTAATTCTGATATTGAAAAAGCTATTTTAGATTTTATTGGGGTTCTTGGGATGTCAAAAGTTGGTTTGAGTTTTATTAAATCAAATGAAGATTGTATTATTTGCATTAATCGAGAGATGGTTGATTCAGTCAGAGCTTCCTTGTGTGTTTATCCTAAAAAAATGGAAGTGATTAAAGTTAGTGGAACATTAAAGGGTTTAAAATAGATATTTTATTAATATAATCTTTTTAAAGAGTTTAATTTTGTTAATTTTATGAATTTAGAAAAATGGATTAAACGATGCGATTCTTTAAGCAAGAGAACTTTTATCGAAGAGGATGGTGTAAAAAAGTATCTTTTTGCAAGACTTTCCGGGACTTCTCAAGCGAATGATATTAAAAAAAGTGCTGTGGTAATTGATGATTTTTATCGTACTAAAGATAATCTTAAATGCAAATCCGGAAATCCTTCTGAATTATATAAGGCTGCGATTTCAGATACTGGTTTTGATATGCCTTTATGGGCTTATAAATCTTTGAACTTGCCTTTACAGGTTTGCAATATGACTTTTATGCCTCAGACAAAAACTTGCAATGTTTATTGTCCTTGGTGTTTTGTTGATGATTATAATAAAAATGGGAGAAAAGAAGATGGTGCATATTTTTCTAATAAAGAAGTTATTGATGCTTTTTTAGATGCAAGAAAAGGTCTTGCTAAAGAAATGCATGTTATGAGGCTTTCAGGCGGTGAGCCTTTACTTGTTCCATGGCAATGGCTGGAAAATTTAGAAGAATTAAAAAGAAGAGGATTATCTGAGGATGTTTATTTTCAGGGAGAAACTAATCTGACTACAGGAAGTTTTATTCGACAATTACAAAATGAAGGGAGATTAGATAAAAATTTTTGGGAAAAAATTGCCGAGTATAATAATTTTGGTGTTTTATGTTCTTTTAAGGGAACAGATTGGAAAAGTAATTTAAGGGCAATTGGATTTTCCCAAAAAGATGGTACTGTGAATCCTGAATATAAATTTTTAGATAAAGAGAGATGGAATACTTTTGAGACTATGGTTAAGGCAGGAATTGATGTTTATCCTTTTATTTATGACCCGAATCCTAAGACCCTTAAATATTTTTTAGAAAAAGGTGTTAAAAAATTTGGTGAAGAATTTGCATTGAAAACTTGGATTATTCCGTTGAAGATCTATGAACCTATTAGAAATCGTCTTGATAAAAGGGGATTACAGTTAGAAATTTTTCAAAAAGGGCTCGATGAAAATTTTAAGAAGTCAAGAGGAATAATGGAAAAATTAATCCCAAAAATTACTGGTTGTGGTTATAAGAGTATCCCACGAAATGAGATTATTTTAAAAGTTCAATAAAAAATTTTTAATAACTAATTGGTTGTGTTATTAAACTGATAATAATTAATAACAATAAGATTTAAATAATTAATTTTATTTATATTCATATTATATTATCTAAAAGGAGGTTTAAAAAATGGAAACAAAAAAAGGAATGTCAGCAATTGTTATTACTGTAATAATGGTTGCTTTGGCTTTAGTTGCTGTTGGAGTTGTTTGGACTGTAATTAATAATTTAATCGGTGGTAAATCTGATGAAATTAATTTGCAACTTGAATGTTTAGATATTCAAATTGAATCAACAACTGCTACTAATTGTACTGGTACTGCTTGTAATCTTTTTGTTGAAAGAAAAGCTGGTGGTAGAGATATTGACGGTATAAAGGTTGTTTTTAATGATGGTACTATTTCAGGAACTGTATTAGATAGACCTGGAAACATTGTTCCTCTTGCAACAGTAAGTCAATCTTGGGCTAATGTTGGTGTAAATAATCCTATTGAAGTTGGAATTACTCCCTACTTTATTGGTAAAGCTGGTGATCAACAACTTTGTCCTAGAACAAATACTAAAACCTTATCTTAGATAAGAATTTATTTTTTTTATTTTTTTTATTTTTTCTTGTAATTATTTTTTTTGAATTACATAGATTTCATCATTTTTTTTGACTTTTGGAAGTTTTAATCCGATTTCCATTCCTTTTTCTGCAGTGTTAATTGATTTTTTCTTGTGTTCAAGATATTCAATTTTTGATTCTATTAATCCTGTGGTATTTCCTAGAATAATTACTTTATCGTTTAATTTTAAATTTGAAACTAATTTTATTGTAGCGACATTTATTTTTGGATAATAATGTGTGACTTTTCCAACAAAATGTTTTTTTTCTGTTGCTGCACTATGTTCTACTTTTGTAAAATCATCTGATGTCGGCAGTCTTATGTAAAAACCTGACGAGAAGTCTCTGTTATATGCTTTTTTTAATTCATTAAGATTTTCTTCTAATTCTTCTTTTGTTAATTTTTTGTCTAATGCTTTTCTGTAAACTCTGATTACTATATCTACATATCTGGGATCTCTGCTTCTTCCTTCAATTTTAAAACTTTTTATCCCTGCTTTTTTCATTTCTTCGATAAAAGGTAATGTGCATAAATCTTTGGCTGAAAATATTTTGTTATTTTGAATTTTTAGCTGGTTTCCTTCTACATCTTCTACTTTGTAAGTTCTTCTGCAGGGTTGTATGCATTCTCCTCTATTTGCAGATTTATTAAATAAAAATTGTGATGTAAAACATCTTCCTGAAACTGCGACGCACATTGCTCCATGTGCAAAACATTCAATGTCTATAATCTTTGAAATTTTTTTTATTTGTTTTAGATTTAATTCTCGTGCAAGGACTATTCTTTCTGCTCCAAGTTTTTTATAAAATTCTGCAGTTTTTGAATTTGCAACTGATGCTTGCGTTGATATATGAAACGGTATTTTATATTTTTTACATAATTCAATTACTGATAAATCCCAGCAGATTATTGCATCAATTTTTCCTTTTATTTTTTGAATTATTTTTTCTATTTTGTTTAATTCGTTATCATAAATTATTGTATTTAATGTTAAGTATTTTTTTACTTTCTTTCCACATATTGTATTTATCTTTTTTAAATCATTTAATGTGAAATTTTTTGGTGATGTTCTCATGCTAAATTCTTTTAATCCGAAAAAAACTGCGTCTGCTCCGGCATTAACTGCTGTTACTAACATCGGGAAGTCTCCTACTGGTGCTAAAAGTTCATATTTATTTTTCATATTAATAATTTGAATTAATAGTTTATATATATTAATAATTTGATAAATTATTAATTTTAAAATTTATTTAAAAAAAATTTGAGTATTAAAAAGATAATAATTGTTATTATATATGTTATTAAATTAAAATAAAATACGCTGGTATTTTTTAAAAATTTCCATTCCCACCAATTCTTTTTTGGTCCAAATCTTTTTTTATTAAATGGCCAAAAGATCATAATTCCCCATGAATCTCTTGAATGAGAGACGAGGTCTAAAACTATATGGATTGCATATGCAATTATTAATTCAAATGGCAAAGAAAAAATATATAGCAATCCTATTGCCAATAACGAATGTAAAAAGTTATAAGGAATCATATATTTACTATTTTTTAAATATAAACTTGAAGATGTAATTTCTTGGTCATAGATAAGTTTTATTTTATATCCTTTTGTGATTCTTCCTATCTGATAAAATAATTCTCCGATTAAATCAGGTAATAATGCAAAAATAATAATTAAAACCCACATCCATGAATTAAAATCTGTTAAGATATAAGCTAAAATAATTCCTGATAGTAAATGTGTTCCAAAATCCATAACAAAAATATCTTTTTGTACTTTTTATTCTTTTGTTTTATTGTTAGATGAATTTATCAAATAAATATCCTATAATAATTCCTAAGAACACTAAAAATTTTTATAAAAAATTTTGGTGCCACAAAACTTCTGCTCGTCTTCACTCGCCTTATATTAAAAGTTTTGTTGGAATTCCTGCAATAATAAATGGCAAGTTAGATGAATTTATCAAATAAATATCCTATAATAATTCCTAAGAACACTAAAAATTTTTATAAAAAATTTTGGTGCCACAAAACTTCCTGCTTGTCTTCACTCGCCTTATATTAAAAGTTTTGTCGGTATTCCTGCAGTAATAAATGGTAAATTATATAAATTTATCAAATAAATATCCTATAATAATTCCTAAGAACACTAAAAATTTTTATAAAAAATTTTGGTGCCACAAAACTTCTGCTCGTCTTCACTCGCCTTATATTAAAAGTTTTGTTGGAATTCCTGCAGTAATAAATGGTAAATTATATAAATTTATCAAATAAATATCCTATAATAATCCCTAAGAATATTCCTGCAGTAATAAATGGCATTGCAGGATAGAATTTTTTCTTTTTTGCGAAGAAGAATAAATAACTTAATCCTATTGTTGCTCCAATTATTACAAATATTGCCGGAATAAACCCTAATGTTTTTAGCATCACTCCTGATGTAATTATTGGGAAAATTATATCCCCTCCTCCTAAAATTGCTACATTAACTTTGATTTTTTTACCTAATTTCTTTTTTGATTCTTTTATCTTTTGAATTTGCAGCTTTACTTTTTTTGATGCATATGGTATAAAAAATCCTGAGAATATCTTTAATTCATTAATTTGATATTTTGCCATTTTTTGCATTATTCCTGAATGCCAAACTGCCCACATGTCATAAATTGAAATTGCAATTAATAATGCAATGATTGTATAAATGTTTAGAATCGGGACAAAAACTGCTGCAATTCCCGGATAAATAAATAATTCAGTTAAATTATGAACTAAGAAATTTCTTTGATAAATCTTAATATATGCTAAAGGCAGAACAATAATTAATGAAATTAATGTTATGTATTTTATATCAGGAAGAATTGTCTTTAATGAAATACCCAGTGCAATCATAACTACAATAAAAAACCATAATTTGAGGATGAATTCTGCTTTAAATTTTGTTAAAAATGTTAATAATAAAATTGCTATTATAAACGATATTATTATTGAAGAAAAAAAATTGTAATAATCTGATTCTTTTTCTACTTTCGGTGAATCCATTCCAAAGGGCAATATTTTTGGTTCTGTTACATTTTGAATTTCTCCTTCTATAATTTTAACAGGAGAATAATAACTCACAACATAAAGTCCTATAAATTGCGTTAAGATAAACATTGCTAAAAGAATGAATGTTATCTTTAGATTGTGCTTCATTTAAAAGGAACCCCCTGGTTCCCTTTGACCCTCCTCAAAGTACTGAAGGGTGGCATCTTTTCTGAGCCTCCTGGGATACCACATGGAATTTGGAACTTCATAATATATAAAAAAGAATATATGTTTATAATGTTTTCTTAAATATAAATCTTTAAAAGATTATTTAATATCAAACGTGCATGGTTAAATCTAATCGAATGGAAGCTAGTAATCTATTGAAAATTATGGGTGTTAGTTCTGATTATTATGATAATTTTTCTATCCCGAAAAAATCATTAAGTTATCCTAGGTTAAATCCTTGTGAGATTTTTAATTCTAAAAGAGTTATTTATAATTTTAATGAAGATGTTGTTGGGGTTAAAGACGGAGAATATAAAAGTGGTGAAATTTGGAAAGATAGTACTTTAGATGTTATTTATTTATATATTGGCAAGGATTCAAAAGGAAAAGATGTTGTTATGGATTTAGGCGGGAGATATTCTTATACAGGATTAATTGAAAGATGTATTGTGAATTCATTAAAAGAACACGATGGGAACATTTATTTTGATGAAAAGATATTTCCTTTAGAGTAAATTTTGTCTTAAAATTATTGTAATCTTAATGTTTCTAATAATCTTGGAACATTTGTTTCAACTTTGTTAAGTTTGTAAATTGCTGAAGCTAAATCTAATGATTTTGAAATTTCTCCGTGATTGATAATTATTCTTTTTGGTTTTGGTCTCATGTTATTGAAGAAACCTATTATTTCGTTTCTTCCTGCGTGAGCAGTCAATCCTTGAATTGTATGGACTTCAAGATTTATTTTAACAATCTCTTCTCTGCCATCAACAATCATTTTTGTTTCTTTTACCCCGTCTTGAACTTGTCTTCCTAAAGAACCTACTCCTTGATAACATACAAATATTATTGCATTTTTTTCATTGCCTGCAAATTCTTTTAAATATTCTACTGATGCTCCTCCAACAAGCATACCTGAAGTTGCTAAAACTATACATGGTCCCCCTTCAACGACTTTTTTTCTTTCCTGAGGTGAACCCACTCTTGAAAAAGTTTCAGATACAAACGGATTATTATCCTGGAACACTTGTGATTTTACTTGTCCGCTTAAAAAATCCGGATAAGCTGTATGAATTGCATTAATATCCCAAATCATACCATCAATATATATTGGGATTTTTGGTAATTTTCCTGATGTCATTGCATCTTCTAAAATAAGCATTGTTTCCTGTGCTCTTCCAAGACCTAATTCCGGGATTAATATTTTTCCGCCCCTATTAATGATTGTTGTGATTTTATCTATTAATTCTGCTTCAGATTGTTGTCTTGGTGGTAATATATCTTGTTTAGCTCCATAAGTTGATTCTGTTATTACTGTTTCTACCCTTGGGAAATTTGTAACTGCCGGGTCTAATAATCTTGATTTTCCGTATTTGTAATCTCCTGTGTATAATAAATTATGAAATCCATTTCCAATATTTAAGTGTACTAATGCACTTCCTAAAGCATGTCCTGCGTTATAAAATGTTAATCTGATATCCGGTGTTATATCGCTAACTTCATTATAATTTAAGCAAATACTATGTTTTACCATCTCTTTAATGTCTGTTGAACTGAATAATGGTGTTGCTGCCTGTTTATATGCTACGCCAATAAAATCTAATGACATTAATGCTGCAATATCTCTTGTTGGTGGTGTCATGTAAACTGGTCCTCTATAACCCATTTTAAATAAATAAGGCAATAGTCCTACATGGTCAAGATGAGCGTGGCTGATTATTACTGCGTCTAATTGTGAGATATCAAATTCTGGTACATCAAAGAACGGAAATTTATCTTGTCCGTTTGATGCGACATCAATACCGCAATCTAAAAGTATTCTTGAATTTGGTGTTTGTAACAGCATACAGCTTCTTCCAACTTGTCTTGCTCCTCCAAGCATTGTTAGTCTTACCCATCCTTTAGATTTGTCTGGGTTCCATTCTTTGTAGATTTTTTGTCCAATTTCATTTAAGAATTTTCTTCTATAATTATTATTTGCATAAAGAACTTCTCTTATATTATCTGTAATTTTACTTTTGATTGCCGGTGTTCTTTGTATTTGTGGCACCCATAAAGTTGCTTTTCGAATATCTTCCAGAATTGAGCCTTGCTTGCCAATTACTAAACCTGGTTTTTTTGCTTCGATTATTACGATACTTCTATGATAATCAAAAATTACTTCGCTGATTTCTGCATCTATTGGGACAATCTCTTTGATTTGTTTTTCTACTTCTTTTTGATCTTTTAAGATTTTTTGATCTGCTCTTAATTCTATTCTTTTTTTAATTTCATTTACAATTTCTCTGATTTTCCCTTCATCATCTTTGAAAAATTTTTCATTGTCAGTATATAGAACTATATTTGCACCTTCAAAGTTTGCTTCGGTTATTTTTCCGTGAAGTTTTTCTGTTATTGTCTTTAAAATATCTGTCATTTTTTAATATTATAGAATAATATTTCTCTTTATTCGTCTTTGTAGTTTTGTTCTGTTCTTTGAGTTACTACTTTTTTAATTCCTTCTTTTGTTATGGTATAAATGTCTATTCCATTTCCTGATGCCATATCTCTTGCTGAAGATGCTTTTATGGATTCTGATGCTAGTTCAATTCCTTCTTTTAGAGTTAAATCTTTTTTGTATTGTCTTTCTAAAAGTCCTAATACATAAGGCATTCCTGAACCGACACTTGCGGTATAATCTTTAACTTTTTTTAGAAATCCACCTGTTATTTCATATAGTGATGTTTCTCCGTCTTCATCAAATCCTGCTAAGATAAATGCACTTTGTGAAACTTGAAAATTAGAAAGTAATGAAGCAGATTGTCTTACGCTTGGTCTTGATCTGGATTTTAATTCTTTTAATTTTAATTCTGCGGTTAAGACTTTTGCTACTTTTTGTGCTTCTGTTGCTGAACCACAGCCAGAGAAAACTAAGTAATCATTTATTTGATACACTTTTTCCATGTCTTTGTCGATTATTATGCTTTGCCCAAGTGATACTCGATTATCCCCTGCCATTACAATTCCATTTTTGCAAACAATTCCTAAGATTGTTGTTCCTGTTTTTAAAATATTTTTTGATTCTTGATCCATTTTTTTTAGAATAACTCGATAATACTACCAGATTTATAATATTCTGATAGTAATAGATTATTTAAATGTTTCGGATGGGACGTTTATGCTTTTGCATGGAAAGAAGTTATCTAATTTTCTTTCTATGAAGAATTTATTGATTGTAAATTGTAAACCAAACTTTTTTAAATCATATATTTATCATTCTTTCATGAGTTTACAAAAAAAAGATTTCATTGAAATAGAATTTACAGGAAAAACTAAAGATGGAGAAATCTTTGATTCAAATATTAAAAAAGATATTGAGAAAGCAGGTTTAAAACTTGAAGCAAAACCTTTTATTTTTGCACTTGGTGAAGGAATGTTTTTATCCGGAGTTGATGAATATTTAATCGGAAAAGAGATAGGAGAACATAAAATTGAACTAGAGTCAAAAAAAGCTTTCGGCTTAAGAGATCCAAAACAATTGCAAATGATTCCAATCAAAGTCTTTAAACAACATAATTTAATGCCTTATGCTGGAGCAGTATTTAATTTTGATAATCGGATGGCAAAAGTTTTAACTGTTTCAGGTGGAAGGGTAATGGTAGATTTTAATCATTTATTAGCCGGAAAAGATGTTGTTTACAATGTTAAAATATCCAGAAAAATTGAAGATTTAAATGAAAAAATTAAAGCATTTAATGATTTTTTATTTAAACAGGATTTAAAATTTGATATAAAAGATAAAACTTTAACTGTAGAAGTTGAAAAACCATTTGTTCAATTTGTTAATCTTTTTAAAGATAAATATAAAGATTTATTCGGATTAGAATTAAAACTTGAAGAAAAAAAGAAAGAATCTAAAAAATGACATTAGAAAAAAGAATTAAAGAAGGGTTAGTCAAGGGATTACTTTGTGCTTCATTTATTTATGGTGTTGCTCCAATAATAAATCAAAATGTGAGTGAAGAGATTATAATAAACCAAAATTTTAAACCATATGTTAATGTTTTGAAATCTCCATATTTAGCACTTGTATCAATCGGATTTGGGCTTAGTGCTTTTTACAAAAATTCTAGAAAAAAAGATGATTCTAAAAAAGAATAAATCTTTAAATTCAAATATAATAAAATTTATAAAGCTATATGAATCATAATTCATATGAAAAACAATTCATATCATATATTTTTTAATAATCTAGCCAATCCTCTAAAAATAGAAATAATTGGTTCATTAAAAAAAACATCAAAAAGTGTTAAAGAATTAGTTAAAGAATTAAATGTTGAACAAAGTAAAGTTTCTCATGCTTTATCTGCTTTAAAAAAATGCAATATTGTGAATGTAATTCAGGATGGAAAAAAAAGAATATACTCCTTAAATAAAAATACAATTGTGCCGATGCTAAAATTAATAGATCGGCATTCAAAAATGCATTGTGATTGTAAATGCTGTACAATGAAAGATTGTAAAGGTAAAAAATGACAATAAGAAAAATTAATAAATCCGATTTTGAAAAATGTTCTCTTTTTATCAGAGATGTAATCAAAAATTCAAAAGCTACTCCAAAGATGAAAGAATTTATTAAAAAAAGGTATTCTCCTTTTGGAATTCAACGTTTGTTTAAAACTTCTGAAATGTTTATTATAAAATATAATGATAAAATTATTTGTACTGGTAAATTATCTAAAAATACTAATGAAATTGGAATGATATATGTAAACCCAAATTTTCAAAGAAAAAAGAATGGAACAAAAATGATGCAATTCTTGGAATCTCTGGCTAAAAAGAAAAAAAAGAAAGAAACCTATGTTCATGCTCTTTATCCTGCAATAGGATTTTATAAAAAATTAGGATATAAATTAATTAAATGCAAAAACAAAGATAGTTGCTTAATGACAAAGGAAACAATATGAAATTAGTATACAATGAGAATCACAGATTCTCAAGCATACAAATTTCAATAATGAGGAAACAAAAATGAAATTAGTATACAATGAGAATTTTACCAATTCTCAAGCATATAAATTTCAAAATAATGAGGAAACAATATGAAATTAGTATATTTTGATAACGCTGCTACAACAAAAACCGATGAAAAAGTAGTTGAAGCTATGATGCCTTATTTAACTGAAAAATTTGGGAATCCATCTTCACAACATTTTGTAGGTCAAGAAGCAAAACAAGCAATTGAAGAAGCAAGAAAAATAATTGCAAAATCAATTAATGCTAAAACTTCTGAAATTGTTTTTACTTCCGGAGGAACAGAAAGTAATAACTTAGCATTAAAAGGATTATTTTTTAATAATTATCCAAAAAAAAATCATATAATCACAACAAAAATAGAACATGATTGTATTTTAAAAACTTGTAGCTGGTTAGAAAAACAAGGAGCAAAAATAACTTATCTGGATGTAAATAAAGAAGGTTTTATTGACGTGAATCAATTAAAAGAATCGATTACAGATAAGACAATACTTGTGTCAGTAATACACGGAAATAATGAAATTGGAACAATTCAAGATTTAGAAACCATTGGTAAAATTTGTAAAGAAAAAAATGTTTTATTTCATACTGATGCCTGCCAGAGTTATACAAAAGTTGATTTAAATGTTAAGAAGCAAAATTTAGATTTGGTGACATTAAACTCTCATAAAATTCATGGACCTAAAGGAGTAGGAGCATTATATATTAAAGATGGGATAATGTTAACACCTTTACTTCATGGTGGAGGTCAGGAAAGAAATATTCGAAGTGGAACAGAAAATCCGGCAGGGATAATTGGTTTTGCAAAAGCAGTAGAAATTGTAAAATCTAAAGATATAAAACAAATGACTGAAATGAGAGACAAATTAATTGAAGGAATATTAAAAATTTCAAATACAAAATTAAGTGGACCACGAAATAATCGATTATGCAACAATATTAATATTTCATTTATGAATATTGAAGGAGAAGCAATCGGGGGATACTTAGAAAATTTAGGTATTGCAACTTCAACAGGATCAGCGTGCATGTCAAATACTTTAAAGACAAGTCATGTTTTAAAAGCAATAGGACTTACACCCTTAGAAGGAAATAGTTCATTAAGAATAAGTATAAGTAAATATACTACTGAAGAAGAAGTTGATTACTTCTTAAAAGAATTACCGAAAATCGTAACTAAATTAAGGAGACTCAGTCCATTAATTAATTAAATTTTAGGAGGATAAAATATAAAATGGCTAAAAAAGAAGAAAAAAAGGAAAAGGAAAAGGAAAAGAACAAGATTTGTGAAAAATGTATGTGTTATCCATGTGAATGTGATGATAAAGACAATTTCATGGATGATGAAGAATCAGGATGTAGCGATTGTAGCTCTTGCCCTGGATGCTGTAGAGGTTTTTAATTAAACCTTAAAGAATTAATTTATTTTTTTATATTAAATAAACAACGATAAAAGTAACAAACAAAAAATGCAATACAAAGAAAATTCAAAATTTTCTAGCATTGCATTTTAAACGAATTAAATAAACTCAAACAACGACAAAAATAACAAACAAAAAATGTAATACAAAGAAATCAAAAGATTTCTAGCATTGCATTTTAAAACGAATTAACGAATTAAATAATACAAATAAAAAACAACAAACAAAAAATGCAATATTCAAAAAAAGTAATGGAAGAATTTATGAATCCAAAAAATATTGGAGAACTTAAAAATCCCGACGGAGTGGGTAAAGTTGGTAATCCTACCTGCGGAGATATAATGCAGGTTCATATCAAAGTTAAAGATAATAAAATTGAAGATATTAAATTTAAAACCTTTGGATGTGCAGCAGCAATTGCAACTTCTTCAATGGTAACTCAACTTGCAATGGGAAAAACTCTTGAAGAAGCAGATAATATAACCTATGAAAATCTTGCAGAATCATTAAAAGGTTTACCCCCAATTAAAATGCATTGTTCAAGTATGGCAACTAAAGCATTAAAAAAAGCAATAATAGATTATAAAACTAAAAGTGGAGGAAAAAATAATGGAAAATAAAAACGTTGGAGGATTAATTGTAGGAATTGGGTTAGTTATCGGTTTAATGGTATTAATTTTTAATACAATCTTAAAAGATTTAATTTATTCAACTTGTACTCATGGACCAACATGTGGAATGTATGATACACTTTCTATTCAAACATGGATAAGTCTTAGTATTGTGGCGATAATAATTATAATCGGTATAATTATAATGTTTACTAAACCAAAAGAAAAAATTGTAATTCAAACAAAAACAATAAAAGAAAAAAAGAAAAAATTAAATCTTGAAAATTTAGATCAAGATGAAAAAAAAGTAATTAAATTATTGCAGGAAGAAAATGGCGGAATGTTTCAGGCAGATTTAATGGAAAAATTAGAAATTGGAAAAGTTAAGGCAACAAGATTATTAGACAAACTTGAAGCAAAACAATTAATTGAAAGAAAAAGAAGAGGAATGAATAATCTTGTAGTATTGAGAAGTTAAAAAGTTCTTGTTGCAAAACATCTCTCAATAAATTTCCGAGGAATTCTTCCATGATATAATGCTTCTGAAGGAAAAGCTTCAGAATTCATCTCTTTAACTTTTATTGCATTAATAAATTCATTATGCTTTTTTATTTCTCCATTTATAAGATATCCAATTGCCATAAAGTTTGGGTCGTAATATCTTTTAAATCTAGAAAAACAAATCTGCTCAGCAACAAATTCTATAAAAGAATAATCTTCTAATAAAGATACATATTCAGGAAAATTTGAGATGGTATAAGAATCAAAGGATATGCCTAAAACATTTGAAGATAACTCTCCTTTATCAATTAAATCATTAACTTCATTAGGAGTCAAAATTCCTCTTTCTAAAATAGAATCCTTTGATTCTTTTGGAGAAATATGATATAGATATGAACTCATAAAAAAGTTATTTTTTTTAAACTTATAAAGTTTATCAATTAAATCCCTAATTCTTCTAATTTCTTTGAGAGCTCTTTAAAACCTTTAAAATTATCATCCATTTCCTGTATTGAAATTTCAAGTTTACGATTTTCCATTCGAATAGGTAAATCACAAGGTTGCTCCCAAATACTGAGATTTTTTCTACTCTCAGTAATTGCATCATCTATTGGGGTGGAATATTTTAGTCTTCTATAACAATAACTACAAGAATTATCTTCGAGATTAGGATTTAAATGTCCCTTTTCATCGCATCGTGTATATCTAGCATTTAATATAGTATTTATTCTACTTCTTTTTTTAAGATATCTTTTAAACTCTTTTGATTCGAAATATTTCTCTAAATTATTTAAAAATGAATTTGTAAAATCCATCTTTTAACAAAAGTTTAATTATTTTTAAATCTTCTTGAAGAATGCAAATTCTAAATATCAAATATCTAATCCTTTGAATATTTTTGAAATCCCTTTAAAATAATCTTCCAATTTTTGTAATCCTATTTCAAAATTACTAAGATTTTTTTGTTTATTAGTAACTGAATCATATCTTGAAGTAGAATATTCTAATCTTCTATAACAATAATTACAAGTGTTATCTTCTATATTCGAATTTAAATGCCCATTTAAATCACATTCAATATTTCTCTCATTAAAAACTAAAATTGCCCTATCTCTTTTTTCTATATATTCTTTTGACGATAAATAATCAATTACTTTTTGAACTTCTGGATCCATCTATTCATCAAGTATTAATTATTTTTAAATTTTTATTTACTCATTTATATTATATAAAAAATAAATGCCACCGCTCCGCAATTTGAGGAAGTTTAAAAACTTCAAAAGTATCGCCTTTTGAAGACTTCAGGTTTCCTGAAGTTTCAGAGATTTTTAATCTCTGAATTCCAGAAAATTTAATTTTACAAATTTTCCGAGGAAACCAGCGGGTGTCACATTCTACGTGGCATCCACAGGAGGCTCCGAAAGTTTACACGAGTTTTCATGATAGCCCTTGACACGAGTGTGGGCTTGAGTTTAGAGATGCCACCCTTCCAGATTTCGAGGAGGGTTGAAGGGAACCAGCGGGTGTTACATTCTACATGGCATTCACGAAGGCTCAAATAAATGCCACCGTTCAAGTATTCGAGGAGATTCAAAAAGAACCAACGGGTTCACATTCTATGTGGTATCCACAAAGGCTCATAAAGATACCACCGCTCCGCAATTTGAGGAAGTTTGAAAGAAACCAGCGGGTGTCTTTCATGAAACTAGTTTCTCCAAAGCTCATATAAAGAAGATTTATCTGATTTAAGTATGAAAAAAATATTTAAGATTAATGGAATGCATTGCAATTCTTGCGCAAGTAAAATTGAAGATGCATTAAAAGATAAAGTAAATAGCATCACAGTTAATTTTGCAAAAGGTCAGGCAGAAATTGATTTTGAAAGTGATAAAATTTCAGAAAACAAAATTGAAGAAATTATAAAAGATTTAGGATATGAAATAAATACAACAGTAAAAAAATCAAATACTATATACTGGCATATTGGTTTATTATCAATAATAACATTAGCAGTTTTATTCATTTTCTTTAAAAATTTAGGATTAACTATACCAGAGATTAATTTTAATGAATTAGAAAATGTTTCATTATTATTACTCTTTTTCGCAGGTCTTTTAACAGGTTTTCATTGTATTGCAATGTGCGGAGGATTCATGGTTTCATATACTGCAAAAAATGCAATAAATGGACATAAATCTTTTTTACAACATTTAATTTATGGAACAAGTAAAACAATTTCTTATACAATTATTGGTGCTTTCTTTGGTTTAATCGGTAGTATATTCTTTTTTACACCCCAATTACGAGGAACAATTGCAATCTTTGCCGGAATATTTATGATAGCATATTCTTTATCAATGTTTGGTATATCTTTTTTTAAAAAATTTCAATTTAATCCAAAATTTTTAACAAAAATTGCAACAAAAAAATATTCAGGTCATTATATTGCACCAATGACAACAGGATTACTTAATGGTCTATTTATTGCTTGCGGTCCATTACAGGCATTGTATATTTATGCAGCAGGAACAGGGAGTATGATTCAGGGAGGATTAAGTTTAATGGCATTTGGACTTGGAACAATGCCAGTAATGTTAGGTTTTGGAGGAATAACGAATGTAATAAGTAAAAATACAACAAAAAAGATATTAAAAATTTCAGCAATTATTGTTTTAATTTTAGGATTAATAATGTTAAACCGAGGGTTTTCATTAATTGGTTCAGGATATGATGTAAAAAGTTTATTAGCAACTAATAATCCAGGTGCAACTAATAATATTGTTATAGATTCAGAAGGATATCAAGTAATTGAAATGACTGTTGATGGAAGTGGTTGGACTCCGGATACATTTGTCTTGCAAAAAGGAATTCCTGTCAGATGGGTTATTGACGGACAGGAAATAACTAATTGTAATAATGCAATTCAGGTTCCAAAATTAAATTTAAATTTCCCAATTCAAAAAGGAAAACAGACAATTGAATTTACTCCAACTGAAGTTGGAGTTATCCCTTGGAGTTGTTGGATGGGAATGATTCCTGGAACATTTATAGTCACAGATGACGGTACTGCGACAAAAGAAGAAATTAAAACAGCGAATACAAAAACCGCTTCTTCAGGGGGTTGTGGTTGTGGTGGAGGAAGTAGCGGAAGTTGTGGGGGATAAAATGAAAAAAATTAATTTCATCATTGCACTTGGATTATTAATATTAATGAATTTGATTGCAAATATTTCAGCATTAGAAAATAATGTTAACACTTGCCCAGGAGTAATGTACGGTTTTAATGGAAGCTATGGTTCAGGAGCAATGATACTTAGTTGGATTATCTCCATATTATTAATTGCATTAATTATCTCCGGAATTTATTGGTTTATAAAATCTGCAAAATAAGTTTTTAAAAAAACTTAAGATATATATTTAAATAATAATTCATTATAAAAATAAAATGCAAATAATAAAAGCTTCCGGAAAAAAAGAGGAGTTTGAACCATTAAAAATTCAAAATACTATAATGCAGGCAGGAGCTTCTGAAAAGTTAGCTAAAGATGTTTTAAAAAAAATTTTGGATGAATATAAAGATAAAAATAAAGTTCAATCAAAGGCTATTTTAAATAAAATAATTGACTTATTGCAGGAAAAAAATCCGGACATTGCAGCAAGATATGATCTTAAACGGGCAATAATGAATCTTGGACCCAGTGGATTTCCGTTTGAAGTTTATTTTTCAAAAATATTAGAAAATCACGGATATCAAGTAAAAGTCGGACAAATCCTGCAAGGGAAAAACATCACGCAAGAGGTAGATATTGTCGCAGAAAATAAATTAAGATATATGATTGAATGCAAATATCATAATAAATTAGGAATACACACAAAAGTAAATGTTGCAATGCACACATATGCAAGATTTCTGGATTTAAAAAATCAATTTGATTATCCTTGGTTAGCAACAAATACAAAATGTACAACTGATTTAATCAGTTATGCAAATGGTATAAATATGAAAATTACTAGCTGGCAATATCCCAAAAAAGAAAATTTAAAAGCATTAATCGAAGAGAAAGCTTTATATCCAATAACAATAATAAGATCAATAGATGAAAGTTCAAAACAAAAATTGCACGAAGCAGATATTGTACTTGCTAAAGATTTAGCATTATATGATATTGAAGAATTAAAAATAAAAACAAAACTTTCAAAAGAGACATTGAAAATAATTTTAAAAGAAGCAAAAATGATTTGTAAATTTAGGGGAGAAAAAAATGAATAATTTCATAAAAAAGAATATGAAGAATATCGCTTTAATGGTGTTAGCTTTAATAGTTATAACTTTTATGGCTTATACAATATTTAATTCTTATCCACGGCAAACAGGTCAATTGAATTTAGATGAATTTGCAAAATGTTTAAACGAAACAGGCGTGAAAATGTATGGAACAGAATGGTGTTCACATTGCAAAGAACAAAAAAAATTATTTGGTGAATCATTTCAATTTGCCAATTATATAGATTGTGATGAAAATAAAGAAATATGCATGACAGAAGGAATTCAAGGATATCCGACATGGAAATATGAAGGTAAAGAATATTTAGGGGTTCAAACATTAGAGTTCTTATCAGATTTAAGTGGATGTGAGTTGTGAAGAATTAACGACTAATAGATAATAGAAATTGTTATAAATTTGAATTTTTTAAATTAATTATGGAATCTGACTTAGATATAAATTTGAAAAAAATGGCAAAAGAAATTTATGATCTTAGGTATCCTTTTTGTGTTCAAATAATGGATATGATAATGCCAGAAACAAAACTAATTCAATACGATCTTGTAGAGATTTATAAAAATTGGAATTCTTTTTTAGGGAATAAAAATGAAACATTTTCTATTTTTCTGGATATTTATCTTAATGATCTGTCTATGATTTTAGCTCTTAAAGAATCTATATTAACTTTGAATTCTTTTGATTGTAAAAAAGAAGAATACACTGAACCAATAAATGATTGGCAAAAAATGAATTTATTAATAAAAAGTCAACCAGCAATCTATCATTTAATTAATTTAACTATTTTATTGAGAATTGGATATGAAAGACTTCTTTTATGTTTAATGAAATTGTTTAATTCTACAGATGGTAAAAGTTTTGAAAAGAAAAAAAAGAATCTTATAAAAAAATTAATTGATTATCAAGATTTTCAAAAATTGGTTGAATCTATAAATGTAACGAATATTAAAAAATATAGGGATAATATCATTCATCATAATGGAATTTATTTTCAAGAATTTATCTGCAATTCAAATAAAAAAAATAAATTTGATGTTAATAAATACTTAATTGAAGTTAGAAAAGAAATAGAAATATTTTATAAATTGCTCATACAATTTATAAATTTAGTTCGTGATAAAAAAATCCTCAACTCCAAGTAACTAGTTTCGCCAAAGCAGTTATAAATATTATACTCTTCAAAATTCTATAAATTTCATAGGAGGAATAAGAAATGAAAAAAGTCAAAATAACAATAGAAGGAATGACCTGTGCATCTTGTGCATCGCACGTAGACAAAGCTTTGCAAAAAATTGGTGCAAAAAAAATAGCTGTAAATGCTATTATGGGAAGTGCTTTTGCAGAAGTTGAAGATTCAATTACAGAAGGTAGATTGAAAAAAACTGTAAAAGATGCAGGTTATAACCCGGTAGCAGTAGAATTTGAAGAGACTAAAAACTCTTCAAATTCTCCCAATTCTCCAAATCCAAAAAAACATCCTGAGATTCTTACATGGAAGAAAAAATTAATTGGGGTATGGATGTTTACATTTATAATTGCAACATTAATGTATGGTCCTAAAATTCTTGGTATGATGATTGTTTCAGAAGAAGTTATGACTCCCTTATTATTAATATCATCATTTCCAATACTTTTTATTTTTGGTTTTTCTATAATTAAATCTGGTTTAAGAGGATTTGTGAAATTGCAATTTACAATGGATTCACTAATCGCTTTAGGAACTTTGGTTGCGTATTTTACAGGAATTCTAAGTTTTTTTATGGAAATACAAGATTATTCCGGAGTTTCAGGAATGATAATGACAATTTTTATTACAGGAAAATATATCGAAGATAAAGCAAAAGGAAAAGCAACAAGTGAAATCAAAAAATTATTAGAATTAGGTGCAAAAAATGCCAGAATATTAAGAGGAACAGAAGAAATAGAAATTCCAATATCAGAAGTTAAAATAGGGGATATAATCATTGTTAAACCAGGTGAAAAAATTCCAATTGATGGAATTGTAACCAAAGGAGAAAGTAGTGTTGATGAAAGTATGATTACCGGAGAATCTTTACCTGTGGACAAAATAGTAAAAAGTCCTGTTATCGGTGCTACAATAAATCAAGACGGAATATTATATATAAAAGCAACAAAAATCGGAAAAGATACATTCTTATCACACATAATAAAATTAGTTGAAGAAGCCCAGGGAACAAAAGTTCCGATACAAGAAGTTGCAGATAAAATCACAGGAATTTTTGTACCAATTATTTTGGTATTATCATTTTTAACTTTTATCTCTTGGATGTATATAACATCATTTGATTTAGGAAGATCAATAGGAGTTGCTATTTCGGTCTTAGTTATTGCCTGTCCTTGTGCATTGGGTCTTGCAGTTCCAATTTCTTTAACTGTTGGTTCAGGAATGGGTGCAAAAAGAGGAATATTAATTAGAAAAGGAGAAGCAATTCAAACAATGAAAGAAGTTAAAATTGTTGTATTCGATAAAACCGGAACAATCACAAAAGGTAAACCTGAAGTTACAGATTATTTCATAAAAGACAAAAAAAATGAAGGATATTTTTGGGAACTTGCAGGAAGTTTAGAAAAATTAAGTGAGCATCCTGTAGCTAAAGCAATAGTAAATAAAGCAAATTTAAGCAAATATCAAAATGTCAAAAATTTCAAAATTATAAGAGGAAAAGGAGTAGAAGGAATCATTAAAAATAAAAAAATTATAATCGGCAACCCAACATTTATCGAAGAAAAACAAATATCATTAAAAGGATTAGAAAAAGAAATCCGGGAATATGAAGAAAAAGGTCAGACAACAATGATTATTATTGAAGAAAAGAAAATATTAGGAATAATGGGTGTATCTGATGCAATTAAAGAAGATTCTAAAATAGCAATTCAAGCTCTTAATAGACAAGGATACAAAACAGTAATGCTGACTGGGGATAATGAAAGAACAGCTAAAGCAATTGCAAAACAAGTTGGAATTAAAGAAGTTTTAGCACAAGTTTTACCTGAAGATAAATCAAAAAAAGTAATGGAATTGCAAAAAAAAGGTTTTGTAGCTTTTGTGGGAGATGGTATTAACGATGCTCCTGCATTAAAACAATCTAATGTCGGAATCGCAATGGGAACAGGAACAGATATTGCAATTGAAGCAGGAGATATTGTTTTAGCAAAAGGCTCATTAATAGGAGTAGTGCAAGCAATAAATTTATCAAAAGCAACATTTTCAAAAATAAAGCAAAATTTATTTTGGGCATTTTTCTATAATACAGTAGCGATTCCATTAGCAGTTGCAGGAACATTAAATCCGATTTTCGCTGAATTAGCAATGGCATTATCGAGTATATCTGTTGTAAGTAATGCAAATTTATTAAGAAGAAAAAGAATTTAAGATTCTTTAATTTTTCAAATTAATAATTTCTTCCATTTCTTTATCTAATCTTGCAAAATCTAAATGATATTTCATGTGCATATGCCATTCACTAGCACTTGTTCCATGTGATATAAAAAATCCATTAATATTATAAAGATCTCTGACAGATTCTCTTAAAGAATTATTTGGAAATCCTCTTTTATTCAAATCTAAAATTGATTCTTTGATTTTGTTAAAACCATCATTTAATCTTAATTCTTTTTTATTTAAATCAAAAACAGTTATTTTTCTCATTCTTTGATAAAATTCTGGAGATGCATTTGGTACATGGGCAAATAAAAATTGCATTTGCATTGCCCTAACAAATTCCTGAACCCCTCCGTTTGAATATTCCCAGCCATCAGTCATATGCATCTCTTCAGCTCTTTCTTCAATAACCTTAAGCCATAAAGACATATAATCTTCCTGAGACCATCTAAATTTTTTAGCTTCAAAAACAGAAGGGGCAATAGGAGGAAGTTTTGTGTCAAGATTATCAGCAGCCATGATTCCCATTTCAACATTCGGTTTTATTATATCATTATAAAGAGAATTTGGGTCTTGCTTAATTAATTCTTCTATGTTTCTAACACCTTTTTTTTCTAAAACATCATATAATATTTTTCCCGAAGTAATAGGCATACTTACATAAGCAATTGGATGTCTTATGGAAAGATATGCTCCTAAAACTAAGTCAATTAAATTTTTTCTTTCTTCTTTAATTCCTTTATTATCAGGATTCATAATTTTTTGAATTAATTTTTAATATATAAATATTTATGTAAAATTTAATAATTGTAAGTAATTATAAGAAGAAAAAATTAGATTTAAAAATCTTACATCATTAAAAAATTAATGAATAAGAGAATAGAAGAACAAATAAGAAAAGAAGCAGAATGTTATATGGCACAATCAAGACCGAATTGGAATATTCCTCATCTTTATGCAGCAGTTTTTTACATGAAAGAATTAATTAATAACGAAGGTGGAAATCCAAGAATTTTATTGCCAACAATTTATTTTCATGATATTGGATATGCTGGAATGTTAAAAGAAGGATATACTTTTAAAGATAATGATAAAGTTAAAATTTTGCATATGCAAAAAGGTGCAAAAATGAGTAAAACTCTTCTTGCAAAAATCGGCAAATTTTCAAATGATGAAATTGAACAAATTGCTTATCTTATCAGTATTCATGATAATCTTAAAGAGATAAAAACTCTTGATGCACAAAAAGTTTTCGAAGCTGATTCTTTAGCTCAAATTGATTTTAAACAAGTCCCTCCAAATTTTAATAAAGAGAACTTTTTACAATGGTTTGATTTTTTTAATGAAAATAGAATTCCATTATTTAAAACTCAAACAGGTAAAAATTATTTAACAAATCTTTTACCCCTTGCAAAAAATTATTATAATTAACTAGATTGCTCTTTTTCTGAACCTCTTGTGCAATAATATCCATGCTTTAGCCCCATCTCTTTTGTAACAGGACAATTTCCACAAATACATCCATTTTCTTTTTTAATACATTTACTTTTACCGATGGTTGGAAAACAAAATCCACCTTTTTCCTTGCACTCAATCCAGCTCGGACAGCTTTTACAAATGCACATAAATAAAACTTTTTTTTTCATTTCTTGCATATTTTCTTTAATCATTTTATTACCTCCTTTTAATCAATAGAATAATCATATTTCCAATCAGTTAATTTACATTTTTTTGAAATTTTTGCAGCAACAATTAAATTTTGAGCCAATAATCTTGCTTCTTTTTTATAACATTCACTTACAACAATTTTTTTATCTTTGTAAGTTGAATTACAAACAGAAGACATAGCATACATATTATTAAATGGAGGAAAAAGCATGCCAAAATGACTTAATGTCATAAATAAGCTTGAAATAACCATCGATGCACCTTCCTCATGACCCGTAACAATAACACCAGCAACTTTACCAGAAAATCTTTTTAAAAATCCACTACCCGGAATATTATTGTCAGCAGTTAATTCAATAAATTTTGTATGTTTAATATTTAATTCCTTATCTTTTGGAGTTTTAGAATTTGCAGGTTTTAAACTACCATCTAAACTAATGCACCGATCAATAAATGTCGCCATTAATGTTGACATCTTGAAATTATTCACAGGAGTAGCAAAAATTATTACATCTGCCTTAATTATTTTATCATAAAGTATATTAGTCATGTCATCGCCTTGTTTAGTTCCTTTTGGATAGCATGAGCAATAAAAATGACATTGAGTATTTGTCGTTGAATAACAGGCTTTGCAATGTTGAATATTATATTTTCTTAAGGGAATTAATTCGGTAGTTGCACCTAACTTTTTACAATGTTCTAAACAAGTTTCTAAAAGCTCTTCGGAATTTGATTTTTGCTGTGCCATATCAAATTCATCTCGTGCACTTCCGGAAATTCCAAGAACATGAATTTTTTTTGATCTTTTATTGGAATTATTAGCTTCTTTAATTGTTTCTTTTTGAATTTTTTTAAAAATATTTAATGTCTGTTGATTAACATTAAGAATTTGTTTTAATTCAACATCAGACAAAGATTTATTCATAAAGTAAATATTAATCAGTTTGTAATAAAATTACAACCGAATAGATTCGTATTTTAATTAATAAAAATCATTTAATTTACCATAATATGAAAATTAAGCGAAATAAATATCATTTTTTATTTATAGTATTTATTTTTATAATGCTTTTAGTTGTTTCTTCAGTTAATGCCATAATAAAATATAATGAACAAAAAAGAAATGTTTATTCAAAAATGGATATAATCTTAGAAAATAAAAGTCAGGAAATAGAAAAATTTATTACAAAACAGGAAAAGTTCTTTTGGCAGGCTTATAATCAAAATTTATTTATAAAATTATTAGAGACAAATAAACAGGATTTAGAGTATAATCGAACATTAAATGAAACAATAAATTATTTTGAAAAATTTCCTACAACTTCAATGGGAGTAATTGACAGCAAAGGAATAATCGTTGCAGATAAAGAAAGATGGTTGATAGGATATGATACTACTGAATCTTATCCTGAATCAATAATGTACTTAAAAGAAGATTTTTATGAAAAAAAAAATACATACATGATTCTCCCTCATCCGGATTCAGGGATATTTTATTTATTAATAATGAAAAAAATATTCAACAAAAATGGAGAATTTTTGGGTTATTTTTCTTACAGAGTTCCGGATGAAGAGATGGTTCAATTCTTAATGGACTTAAATGGAGAAAGCAGTTTCATAGAAAGTTATTTAGTAAATGAAAATTTATTTTTATTAACTCCTTCTAAAATTTTAAAAAAAGAAAATAGCGGAGTATTAACTCAGGTAATTAATACTTCAACAGTATCGCAATGTATAAATAATATTGAAGCTATAAAACAAAATAAAGAAATCAATCAATCTTCCGGTGAAATTATTGAATACATTACTTATAGCGGTGACAAAGTTATTGGGATTTACAATATTATTTTAAGTCCAAGATGGTGTTTAATTGTAGAAGTTAATAAAGAAAAAATGTTTGAAGATTTTTTTAAAAAAATTATAACAAATCAACTGCCTGTTTCTTTTTCGTAATTAATTAAGAATTAATTTTGTCCTAAAAAAAGTATTGCCGAACCGATTTTTTGTGTTTCAAAATTATTAAAATATTTTGCTAAATTTTTTTCTAGTCCTTCTTTTGAATCATGATAATTATAGAATATACCTTTTTCATTATATTTTTGCATTAATTTTTTTGCAATTCTGTTTTGATTTTCATCAAAAATTAATGTTGAACCAAAAATAATTCCATGTGGCAAAAGTATTTTCTGAACATTTTCAAAAATTTTTAATTTTTCGTCCATATTTCCAGGAATGCAATGAATAAGATAATTCATTGAAATAGATTGAAATGGCTCTATTTCTGCAGTTATTTCTTCAAGTATATTTTGATGATAACTTTCCGGAGAATATCTATTAATTCGTTTTTGTGTTGCTTTAATACTTCCTGAACTAATATCCATTAATCCTATTCGTGGATTTTTAGAAGGAAAAATACATTTATCAAGGTAATATCCGGTTCCAACACCAATATCCAAATGATTTGAAGTAATATGTTTGTTAAAAAAATCAAGTAAATTTTTTGTAGGACATCGCCAAATAAATTGATTAGAAATTTGTAAAACTGTCAAATCATAAAATTTTAGCATAAATTCATTATAAATTTGAGATTGTGTTAATTTTTTATTCATTTTAATTAAATTTTATTTAATACCAAACCATTTATAGTTATTCCAGGACCTGCGGCAATAGCCAATATTTTTTGTCCTTTCTTAATTGCAGGATTTTCTAAAATATTCTTTAATAAAACCGGACAAGTCGGAGAAGAAAAATTTCCATAATTATATAATAAATCAATACTATTTTGAAAATAACTTAATGGCAAATTAAATTCTTCCTGAATATTTGTCAAAATTTTAGGACCCCCGGGATGAACTGCGTAAACAAAAGAATTTTTTTCTTTTTCAAAATCAAGATTTGCTTTTTTGCAAAGTTCTTTTGTAAAATCCAGAACATATTCTTTTATTTTTGCAGGAACATACGGTAAAACAGATAAATTTAATTTATCTGTTGATGATCTAAAATGAATTCCTTTATGGGTATCCGGAATGATTATTTCATTATATGCTAACAATTCCAATCCATTTGATTTTGCTTTTTTAAAATTTTTTTGAGGAATTGTTGAACATAAAACAGAAGCATCACTAAAAAGTGTTCCTTCGATAACTAATTGAGGATTAGGTTTTTGTGCTAAATTTTGTGCAATTAAATCTACATATGGAGAAAATATTTCTGCACAAAAAATATCTGTTGCATAAGGTAAATTTAATGCATTATGTATTGCGGGAAGTGCACCGGCACAACCTCTGTCAAAAAAATTATTTATATAAGTATTATTCCAGCCCTTATAAGCTAAAAATCTTTGCAATGATGTTG
The DNA here is from genome assembly GCA_013329055.1 of Nanobdellota archaeon. Lineage (GTDB taxonomy): Archaea > Nanobdellota > Nanobdellia > Pacearchaeales > GW2011-AR1 > GW2011-AR13 > GW2011-AR13 sp9966u. The sequence continues at coordinate 44,323 of DUKY01000011.1, read as the reverse complement.
GTATTGAATGTTCAGTACTTGTTACATATTCAATATGATTCGGTTGTTTTTTGCCTTGATATATTCTTTCTAATAACCCATAAATAATTTCATCACAAATTTCCGGAACAGCCATTAACTCATCAAATTTTTTAATTTGAGTTGTTAAAGCTCTTTGATTGATTTTAGATGAATTAACTGAATATTTATCAATTTCAGCTTCGATATCTTCTTTTGTTCTGTTTAAATACTTTGAAGTAATCACTTTATTTTTCAAAAGAAAAATTAATTTTTCCTGAGAAATAGGAGCTACAGGAAAAAACATTGAAATATTATTAATTATATTCATATGATTTCTAATAAAATCCAGTTTATATTCTTTATTCAAAAATTTTATCCAGATTTAAAATTTTTTACTCAACCAATTAAACAAAAACAAACTTAATCCGGCAGTAATAGGCAATTGCAAAATAGGACTTAAACCAACACCAAAAATTGTAGGCATTATTTCTTTATATGCCCATCTTCCAAGATTAATATTAATTAATTCCCAAATAAATGCCAATACAAAATTTACAATTATAAAAAATACATAATCCCCTTTTGAAGGATTATTTATCCAGGATAATTTCTTTTTAATTGAAGCAATTAATAAAATAATAATAAAAATTAATATAACATCAACAAACGAAGCTAAAACTAAATGTAAATTTGAAGGAATACCGGTTAAATCAAAATAAAGTTTATAATGAGAAAATTCCCAAATAAGATTTAAAACAAGAATAATTAACACCAATAATGATAATTTTTTGTAATCCATATATAGTTTAATAGAGTTATTTTTTTAAAGTTTTATAAAATTAATTAACTGATAGTTAATTTTAAATCATCAAATAATAATCTTGGTTGAAGAGGTGAACCAGCATAAGTTTGATTATAATTAGGCAAGATTAAAACAACGGCATAAGTAGAGTTTTTTCTCCATTTAGTACTAGATGTACCCTCGTTAAACATGCCAGTAACATCACCTTGATAATTTGTCCAGGAAAATGGAACCAATGAATTACTAGCCGCAGTGTACATATAAGTTCCTCCGGATTGATGTTGTCTAACTTTTGTTCCTGCAGGAGCATTAAATTTTGCATAATGCTGAACTCCATATCCAGTTCCAATTTCAATTTCACAATAATTAGGGTAATTTGTGATTTTACTGATATTGTAATCACTTGTTTTATAATTTGGAAGGTCATTATAATTTCCGGAATCATCTATATCAAAAGCAACAACTGCATACCATAAAATTATCCAATTATTGCAACTGGTTAATTTTATAGAAGTATCTGTTGAATGAACCTCTTCATAAAGAGTTGTTTCAGTATTTAGAATTGCATCAACTGATTGAGGAGGTATAAATTTTAAATTTTCATCATAAGGAAGAAATCCATAATAAAGACGACTTTGATCAATACCATCTGATTTAAACATTCCTTCTAAATGATAAAGATAATTTTTATCTACAGGTATTAATTCTTTTGAATAAATAGTTCCTCCACCAGCATCAACAAAGGAATAACTGCCGGAATAAAATTCTGAATCAATACCGTCAATATTCACCCAATTAGTAGTATCACCCATTTCTGCATCACCATTAGTAATAAATTGTCCGGTTTTAAAAGAGCCAATATTAAATAAATCTAAATTTCTAACATCTGCAACACCTAAAATTTCTTCTTTACCGGTAATTGTTAAAAAGTATGGAGAAAGAGTAAGTTTCTCAGCATTTAAAATAGATAAATCAACAAAATTTAAAGTGAAAACTTTTGTTTCTAATTCATCTATTGATTCATTAAATGAAAATATCTCTGAAGTTTTGCCATCATCAGCAACAATTTTAATGCCATCTATTTTACCTTCACCAACGTCCCTTTTTACAGAAACATTCAAACTATTAGGAAATTCAACATCAATTTTACCAAAATTTAAATCTAAAGATAACTGATTAGCACCTATTCTTTCAGATTCTTCATTGACAATATTAAAAATAATCGTCCATACAATTCCAATCGCTACTAACGCAAATCCAATCAGGAGAATAGTTATGATAACTGTTGAAAGACCTTTTTTATATATTTCACCCCACATATGTAATTCAAAGAATATTATTCTTTTAAATTTAACCTAAATCACAAACCCTAAAAACTACCCTTTTTTAGATTAATCATGGATAAAATAGAACTTAAAATAAAAAATACGATTGAAAAAAACAAATTGTGCAATAAAAAAGAAAAAGTCTTAGTTGCACTTTCAGGGGGAAAAGATTCAACTCTTACAGCTTATTTATTAAAAAAATTAGGATATAATATAGAAGGTTTTCATATTGATTTAGAAATTGGAACATATAGTAAAAGATGCAGAGAATCTGTTGAGCAACTCTGTAAAGATTTAGACATAAAACTTCATGTTTATGACATGAAAAAAGAAATGGGTGCAGGAATGTGCTATCTTAGAACATCAATACAATCAAAACAAGCAAAAGGAAATCTTAAAAATTGTGCAATTTGCGGAGTATTAAAAAAATGGATTTTTAATAAATGTGCAAGAAATTTAAAAGCAGATAAAATTGCAACGGGTCATAATTTAGACGATGAAGCTCAAACATTTTTAATGAACTTTTTTAAAGGCAATCCTAAATTAAGTGCAAATTCCGGTGCAATAACACAAAATATTCAGGATGAAAAATTTATTCCACGAATAAAACCTCTATTCTATGTAGCAGAAAATGATATAAGAGCTTATACAAAAAAACTAAACTTGCCTGTAATTTATGATAAATGCCCTTGTGCATTAGATTCATATAGAATAGAAGTAAGAAAATTCTTAAATACACTTTCTACAAAAGAGAAAGAAAATATTGTAAAAAATATGGAAATAACTATGAAAAAATTACAAAAAAGCAAAGAAAATATAATTCAATATTGTCAATACTGTGGTGAGCCTTCCAGAAATAATATCTGTAAAAAATGCAAATTGATGAAGTTTTAATATTACTATTTAATAGAAGTGACAAATAGAAAGGTTTATAAATTTTAAGCTAATAGCAGATTTATGCAAATATTACCCCAGATAGATTTGTATAGCTCTTATGAAAAAGAAATTAATTCTTCAAAAATTGAGCGTAATTACCTGGAAAATTTAATTCTGGATTTTGAAAAAGAAAAAAATATAATTAGTTTTAAAGAACATATTTTTGGAATAACACAGTTATATCATGACGGTTTAATTTCTAAGCAAGTTGAAGAAAATATAACCCAAAGTTCTGTTTGGGAATCTCAAAAAGAAACATTAGATCAATTAATAAAAGCAGGAAAAATTTCAATAGGACAATTTTATAGTGGAGAAGGAATAAATATGAATCAAATAAGAGAAATAATTTTACCTTATACAGAAAATATTTTAAAATTTGGTGAAACAAGAATAAAATCAAAAATTAGACATTTATTTGAATTAGAAAAAGAAATTCAAACTTTTGGATTTAAATTACAGCAAGAATTATATAGAGAAAATATAAAACCAACAGAGATAATTGCTATTGCAAATGGAAGTTTTGAACCTGCATATTTAGCAATGGGATTAACTGGGTTAAATGATTTGACTGTAGTAAGATACTCGCAGACTTCAAAAAATGATTCAGAATTAATGCTACCAAAACTATCACCAAAAAATTATCTACAAAATAGAATTGAAAATCAAGAAGAAGTTTTAATTGTTGATGATTGGTGTTGCAGTGGTAAAACTGCAGAAAAAGTAATTAAATCAGTAGGAGAATTAAAACCCAAAAAAATATTTTTCACATCAATTAGGGGTGATACAAACGGGAAAATAGCAGATACAAAAATAAAAATCCAAAAAGTCTTTAGTCCTTATGAACCGATGATAATAGAAGTACAATAGTCAAGAAATAATACCTGTAAAAAGTGCAAATTGATGAAGTTTTAATATTGTAACTATTATTAAGGAATAACATTACGAAAGATTTATAAATTATTAAAATAATGTTTATGATATGATAAAATTAGCAAAAATAAATTTATATGATTATTATAACACAGAAATAAATTTCTCAAATGAAAAGAATAGAGATTATTTAGAAAATTTAATTCGAAAAATTGAAGGGGAAGAAAATATAATTGATTTTAAAGAACAACTACTGGCTATTACTCAATTATATCATGATGGATTAATTTCTTCACCAGTTCAGGAACAAAAATGGAAATCACAAAGAGAAACATTGGACAAATTAATAAAAGCAGGGAAAATATCAATTAGACAATTTTATAGTGGAGAAGGAATTGATATGAATCAGGTTAGAGAAATTATTTTACCTTCTGCAGAACAAATTTTAGAATATGGTAATACTTCAAGAAAAGCTAAATCAAGATATTTAAATTATCGTGAAGGAGATATTCAAAATTTTGGATTGATTCTTCAGGAAGAATTAAAAGCAAAAACTATAGATCCAACCAGTCTAATGTGCATTGCTAACGGTGGTTTTGAACCCGCTTATTTAGCAATGAATTTAACAAATATTGATGATTTAATAGTTGCAAGATATTCTCATGTTAAAGAAAATGATTCTCAATTAATGATCCCAGATTATCAACAAAAAAAAGATTTTAAAGAAAAAATTAAAAAAGAAATATTAATAATTAATGATTGTATTGATACAGGCAAAACAGCAAGTAGTGTTATTTTTTCAATTTTGCCATTAAAACCAAGAAAATTATTTTTTGCTTCAGTTGAAGGAAATTCAAAAAATATTTCAAAAAAAATAAAAAAAATAAAAAAAATAAATATTCATAAATCCAGACCTTTTATTTCAGAGATTGTGTGTAATAACTTCAAATCAAATTGAATCTTTCAAATTATTTATAAAGTATATTATCTAAAATATATTCATGACAGATGAAAATTTTATGTTAGTATCTTTAAAAGATTCTAAACTCAAAAAAATTGCAGAAGTTCTAAGCAGTGAAACCTCTAAAAAAATAATTAGTTATCTAACAACAGTAAAAGAAGCAAATGCAAAAGAAATTTCTGACAAATTAGGTTTAGCAATGAATACTGTAGATTACAACTTAAAAAAACTTCTTGAATCACAAATAATCCAAAAAAGAAAAAACTTTTTTTGGAGCAGTAAAGGTAAAAAGATTATAATGTATGAACTATCAAATAAATCAATAATAATTGCTCCAAAAGATACAACTGAAATATTTTCAAAACTTAAATCATTATTACCTGTTTTCTTATTAACCGGTTCATTAACATTTGCAGTTTATGTTTATGAAAAAATAACAAATTCATTAGCGAATATTCAAACATTAAGTTCTTCGGAAATGGCTAAAGGTTCTTTTGCAGGAACACCGCAAATTGCAACAGATACAGCAAGAGATGTAACAATAAATTCAATAGAAAATTTTGTGTATTCCCCGATAAATCCATTATGGACATGGTTTTTAGCTGGTTCATTAACGGCGATCTTAATTTTTACAATATTAAATTGGAGAAAATTGTAAGGAGGTTAAAGATACATGATAAAAAATACAGCAGTACAAATAACAACAATAATTTCAGTAGTTGTACTAATAATTGCTTTTTCAACATTATATATTTTTAATTCAGCAGTTAATCCTGGAAAGAATAGTGTTAATGTTCAAGGTTTGGCAACAGTAAAAGCAATGCCGGATGTAATCAGTGTTTATTTTAACATTGAAACAACAGGAAATACAAGTGAAGAAGCAAAAGATGCAAATTCTTTGATATTAGATGAATTAATTACTGAATTATTAAAACAAGGTTTTGAAAGAAAAAACATTGTAACTGAAAATTACAATATTTATCCTAATTATGAATGGGATAAAGATGGCAAGCAAATTGATAAAGGATTCAAAGCAACTCATTCAATAAGAGTTGAAATTGATTCAGAAGATTCAGATAAATTAGGTAGCATTATTGATGCAGGTGCTAACGCAGGTGCAGGAATAAGTTACATTAATTTTGAATTAAGTCAAAAACTTCAAAACCAATATAAAGCAGAAGCTATGAAACTTGCAGCAGAAGATGCAAGAATTAAAGCAGAAGCTGTTGCAGAAGGATTTAACAAAGAAGTAGGAGATTTAATCTCTACAAGCGTTAATGATTTCGGTTATTATCCATGGAATGTTTATTCAACAAGAGGAATGGGAGTTGCAGAAGATTATGCTCTTGCAAAAGTTGAAGCAACAAATATTCAACCTGGAGAAAAAGAAGTAACAGCAAGTGTTAGTGCAACTTTTGAATTAAAATAAAATTTTAATTTATTTTTTTATAATAAAAACCTCAAGGAGAAATCCTGGGGGATTTTTTTTATTTTATTTTTTTAAGAAAGATTTATAAATTAATCCTCGTTTTTGTTTTTATGAGAGCTTTTTTTGGGGGACAAATACAAGAGAATCATAGAGGAGAATTAGCTACTGTAATCACAAGACAAAACAAAGAAGAATCCTACAATGTATTTCTATATCCAATACTTTCAGAAGAATTTGTTTATTTAACTGGTGTCGGAGATGTCAAATATCCCGTTGAAAGAGCATATATTGGAGTATCTCATGATATTGGAGAAGAAATTGCAAGGCAAGTAAATGGAAAACATATAGATACTGTTAATTTAAGAACAATCGATAAATTAGTTGTAATGCCACACTTTTTAGATAAATCTCCTGAAAAACCAAAACAAATAATTCTTCAATCAACAAAAGATGGATATGAAATTCTTCCTTGAAAATAATATTACTAAGTTTGGCAAAAAAATTTATATTGTTGTTAGAAGTTAATTCTTGAATTTATACACAAAGCCCAAAAATACAAAAAGCTTTAAAACACACAAATATTTAACGACTTATGAAGAATAGGATCATAATAACTTCTATAATAGTTTTAATAGTAATTATTACCGTTGGATTTATTTTATTTAATAATTCACAAAAACAACCAGAAAAAATTTATAGTGCTGAATATAAAACACTTCTTGATGAAATAGAAAGAGGTAACAAATATATTATTAGCAGTAATTTGAAAGATAGTTGTTTTCCTTACAGATATTATGATAGGGGATGTTACTATACTGGCAAACTAAAATTTTATGAGGGGCTATTAATTAGCACTTTTGCTAATACTAATCTAACTCATGAAGAAAAAGTAGAACTATGTTACAAATTTGCATTTAAGGGATCAACAGCATGGTGTCTTCGAGGAAATGCTGAAAATGAAATGGAAAAACAAGATTGTCTAAATTTTGCTGGGGATAATAATTATCTAATAAGGATTTGTAATCTAGAAGGTGAGGAGGTTATTCCTGCCTCCCTGACTACAGAGGGTAATACTCTTCATGATGAAGAATCAATAATTCCTTATGTACATTATTCTGATCTGATCTAATCTAAGAAGCAATCTCTTAGCGAAAACCGAATTTTCCTACCCTCCAAGTTCTTTTTTACTCTTCGAAAGCTTTAAATTTTCTAATTCAGTCACTTCGAAACGAGAAACTAACATAATTATACGATATTGTCTTCCAACCACCTGTTCTGTCCACAGAAGCAAAATTTATATACCCAATATATTTTATTTTTTTATGAATATAAAAAAAACCACTAATTGGGATTTGTATTTATCTTTAGTTACAGATATAGATACGCAAGCACATAATTATGTGCCGGATGAATTGACCCAAAAATTATATCAAGTAAAGCCAAGCAAATATTTAACTATTAATGGGCATATAATTTATCCCTCACAAAAAGATTTTGGTTTTGAAGTAAAATCTGTTAATCACAAATCTGTATTAACAAATTCTGATTTCCATTTAGATTTAACAAAAGCGAATGATGACACAATAGTTCCGGTTTCACTGATTTATTTATTCAAAGAATTTTCAGGAAGAGATATGATTGATGACGTAAATACTTTTAATTATCTTAATCATTCCGGAAGAATTATTGATGTTCAACAGGGAGAATTAGAAAATTTAATAAATTCAGCAAAAGAAAGATTTACTGAAAGATTAAATCCTTTTGAAATAAAATTAGACCCAACAAAAACATATTTAAGATTTTTCTTATATTAATTTTGAAAAAAGTAAGATGATTATTGAATTATTAGATTTGACAATCTATTGATTATTGCATTTAAAGTGTAGAGGATATAGACAGGCAATTAGGAAGGATAAAAATACATCAAACAGTTACAAAAACCCCACATCACCAAATAAATTTTTAAATATTTTTATTTCCTCGTCTTTCTATTGGCTCGCCCCTTCGGTCTATTAGATTTTTTCTTAAATCCACGCTTTCCACCATAACTACCAAATTTACGTTTAATTTTTTTATATTTCCTTTTCGTAAATTCAGGCTCATCATTTTCAAAATGATTAACACTTCTTTTTCTTTCACGATTACTCAAATTAGGATCATCAATAGAAACCCATCTTAAACCTTTTTTTCTTCTCCTTTCCTTAATTTTTTTCCGACCAGCACCACGACTCTTTTTTTTCTTTTTTTCAGGATTTTCAAAATCACTAAAATCAATAATTTTCTCAAGAAAAGGAAGTTCCTTCTCTTCAATTTCAAATTCTTTAATTTCTAAAATTTGACGAAATAACGGCATATCTTTAGTGGAAATAATACTTATAGCATGACCGCCTTTTCCAGCCCTGGCTGTTCGTCCAATACGATGAATATAACCCTCTCTTGTTCGAGGAATATCATAATTAAAAATATAATTAACATTTTTAATATCAAGACCACGAGAAGCAACATCAGTGCAAACTAAAATACCGGCATTTTTATGAAACTCTTTTAAAATTCTGGTTCTTTTTTTCTGATCAAGCCCGCCATGAAGAATCTTAACATTAAAACCCAGCGACTCTAAACCCTTTCCTACAAAATCAGTATCAGTACGAGTAGAGCAAAATATAATAGAACTTTCCGGCTTTTTATCATTTAATAGATAAACTAAAAGCGAAAGTTTTGAATCATTTTTTGTATAATAATAACTTTGTTCAAGTTTTGATGCTTCAACATGAGCCTGAGCAAATATTCTTTTTGGGTTCATAACATATTCCTGAACAATAGAACTAATTTTTTTTGAGTCCGTAGCAGAAAAAAGCATGGTATGTCTTTTAGTTGGACATTTTTTAACAATTAAATCCACATCCGGAACAAAACCCATATCAAGCATACGATCAAATTCATCAATAACTAAAGTTTCAATTTTTGTTAAATCAACAGCATTACGATTCATCAAATCTAATAATCTTCCGGGAGTCGCAACAACAACATCAGCATTTACAATTTTTTTAACATGTTCTTCAATACTAACCCCGCCATATACAGAAAATATTTTCAGTTTTTTATTCCCTACTGATTGTTTCTTTTCGCAGCTTTGCTGCGTAGAAGTAGGGAATACAAAAGAATTTCCAATCTGGAAATTCTTTTTATTCGAAAATTTACGAAATTCCGTCGCTACTTGTTCAGCCAATTCACGGGTCGGAACTAAAATTAACGCAATAATACCTTCACCAGCCTTAGCTTGTTCGATAATCGGGGCAACAAAAACCAATGTTTTACCACTCCCTGTAGAAGAGACTCCGATAATATCAATTCTCTTCATAGCTAAAGGAATTGCTTTCTCTTGAATCTCAGTAGGAACAATAATTTTATTCTTTTCTAAAATTTCAATAAATTGAGGAGACAATCCAAGTTCCTTAAATGTTTTATTCATTATAATTAATAATCAAATGGAATTATAAGTGTTTTGATGACTTCAAAGTTCAAACTCTTCAATAAAATTAACAATAACTTCGTATTTTTCTAAAAACTTAAACCCTTTTTCAGTTAAAGAAACAAATTTCTCTCTTTTTTGATGAACCTCTTTAACAAAATCTTTTTTCAAAAGCTCAATGTAATATTCTTTAAAACGAGAAGAAGAAATATTTGACTGCCGGAGTAAAGGAGTATATTTTATCAAATTATGATTTTTATTAATCAAATTCAAAATATCCTTAATAATTTCTAATTTATTTCTTTTAACAACCATTTTAATTTGCACCTGTTTTCTTAATAACTTTGTAAAGCATTAATAAAAATAAGAAAATAGAAGCAAGATAAATGAATAACTGAAAAGTCTTGAAAAAAGTAGGAATTAAAATATCAATAATATTCAAAACCCAAAATGAAAAAAGCAAAGTATAAATTATGTGAAGATTATGTTTAGACTTTTTAACTTTTGATTGTTTTCTTGAAAGATAATAAATAAAAATAACACAAGAAAGCAACAATAAATTCATCCACAGATAAACAAACGGATTCATAAAAATTATAGTAATCAAAGAAATAATAAAAGCAAAAAAATGAAACAAATAAATTTTATTCGGTGATTTTTCTAATTTTTTCCACATTACACTATAAAGAAGATAAAAAATTGCCATAGCACTAAAATACATAAAAACAAACATTGTAGCAGAACCAAATAAAATTCCAAAAGTCTTAGGAGAAAAATTAAAAATTGATTCAATATTAAAATAAATAACTACAAATTTAATAAAAGACCTGAAAAAATAAGCAATAGCAAAAAAAAGAAAAGATAATCTAAAATATTTAATTCCTTTATGAGAACTTAATTCGTATAATTCTTTTGTACCAAAATAAATCATTAAACTGCAAACAATAATTACAAAAGAATATAAAATTTCAAGCATAAAACCACAAGATGCAAACTGAGAAATCATTTGCTTGCCCATTATAGCATTTCCAGTAATATGATTAATTGGCATAAAAGTAAAGAATTTTTAGATTTATAAAAGGAATGGATTATCAGTCCACCTTCTTTAAAAAAGATTTTTTGCATTAATTATTATGAAAAAAATGAAAGGAGGTTATAAAAAATAAATGGCAAATAAATTAGTATTAGGTTCAATAGCTTTAGCGATAATTGCATTACTAGGTGTAAGTTTGATTTCAGCTAATGGTTTTGGAATGGGATTTATGAATCAAAACCTTTCTGAAGAAGAAAAAGCCGACATGAAAGCTAATAGGGATGCAATAAGAACAGCTATAGAAGAAGGAGATTTTGCAACATGGAAAGCATTAATGGAAGAACAAATTGCTAAAATGCAAGATAGTCTTACAGAAGAAAATTTTCAGGCAATTCAGGAAAAACATAACGAAATGAAACAAAATGGATTCCCGGAAAATAACAAAAAAGGTATGGGAAGAGGAATGCACCAAGGTAATTGTCCTATGGCAGGATAAATTTTCAAATTTTCTTATTTTTTTTACAAACTCGAATGGACATGAAGTCCATCTCACAGGGATTTATATCAACAATAAAGTTTATTTGAGAATAACTTTTTAAGGTAGTGTTTCATTAGTTTAACATGGGGCTTACTGAGGAACAAACAAGAAAAAACTTGATAGATCCAATTTTAGAAAGGACAGGATGGAAAGTTAAAGGACATTATGTCAAAGAAGAAATTAATCCAGTTAAATCCAAATTTAAAACTAAAGAATATATTGGTCGTGAAGCTGGAATAGAAAAAGGAGTGGATCATTTTATTGATTATCTATTATTAGATGAAGATAGAAGTCCCCTTGCAATTGTAGAAGCAAAAAAAACTTCTATTGACATTGAAAAAGGGGAAATTCAAGCACGAACTTATAGAGATGATATTGAAAAACAAATTAAAATTAAAATCCCTATATTCTTAACTAACGGAACAAATTGGTATTATGTTGATGACTTAGATAGAAGAAGAAAAATTCTCTTGCCTTTTTCTCAACAAGATTTGCATAGAATAATTAGCTTAATGAAACAAAGAAAAGACCCAGCAAATGTTAAGGTGAGTTCTACTATTTTAAACAGAAAGATGTGTGTTGAGGCAGTTAAAACAGTATTAGAACATTTCTCTGATGGACATAGAGAGGCTCTTATTAATATGGCTACTGGAACTGGAAAAACAAGAGTAGCAATGGCTTTAATAGATTGTTTAATAAAAGCAGAATATGTACAAAAAGTCCTATTTGTTGTTGATAGAATTTCTCTAGGAAATCAGGCAAAAGAAAAAGGATTTAAGAAATTTTTTCCTGAATCTCCAGTTTGTGAGTTGAATGAAGAAGGATATTCAAGTAGTGCAAGATTTTATGTTTCTACAATTCAAACTTTAATGTCTCCTCAAAAACCAAGAGGGAAATTTTATGAAAAATTTGGTCCTGGAGCATTTGACTTAATTATTTTTGATGAAGCACACCGTTCTTACTATGATAAAAATAATGATATCTTCAAATATTTTGATGCTTTAAAAGTTGGATTAACTGCCACTCCTTCTTCAGAAGAAACAAGAAATACTTTTGATCTCTTTAATTGTGATAATGGAAAACCTACCTTTAGATATGATTATGATTCTGCAGTAAGAGACAAAATTTTAGCTCCTTATGTAGCAGAAATTATTGAAACAAGTGTTCTTTCATTAGGAATTGAAGGAAAAAAATTGAATAAAGAATTACAACAAGCATTAAAGCAACAAGAGGAAGACCCAGAGAAATTTCAAACACCAGGTTCTAAATTTGAAAGATTTTTTACAGATGAAAAAACTAACGAATTAATCATTAGAGAATTTGTTGATAGGTGTTATAAATCAGATGATAATAGGCCATGTAAAAGTATTTTCTTCTGTGCAAGTGTAAAACATGCGGAATCTTTAGAAAAATTATTTCAAAAACTTTACCCCTCTTTAGCAAAGGATGTAAAAGTTATTACTTCTGATAAATCTCGTTACATGGATGAGGTTAAAAGATTTGAGAAAAGAGATAGCCCAAGAATTGCTTTATCTGTTGGAGTTTTAGATACTGGGGTTGATGTTCCTGAAGTAATGAATTTAGTTTTTGTTAAACCCGTAATGTCTTCAATTAGATTTTGGCAGATGTTAGGAAGAGGAACAAGGAGTTTATCTGCCTGTGAAAATAAAGAATGGTTGCCAACAAATAAAGATGGACAACACATAAAAGAAGATTTTTTGATATTGGATTTTAAATTTGGAGATTGGTCTAATGTGATGCAACATAAATTAAACATTTTTAAACAAAAATCTTCTGGAACTGACGCTAAAACAAGAATATTTTTAGAACAAGTTGATGCTTTGGAGAAAAATTTAGATGAGAAGGAGAGAAAAATTGTTGAAAAACAAATTCGTGATACAATTAAAGAAATTGATGTTGAATCTCCATTGGTTATTGAGAAGAAAAATATTATAACAAAAGTTGTTTCTTCTAAATTTGATTTGCGAGAACATGTTGAGGAATTAAGAAATGAAATAGCTCCTCTTTTGATTTATACTCCTTCTGAAAATGCAAAAGTTTATGGTTTCATTTCTCAGTGCGTTAAACTTTTTGATTGCATAAAAACCGGAAATAAAAATAAAATTGCTAAGATTGAAGAGTTTGTTGTAGAAAGGGTAGATTCTATTTGGGATAAGAACTTAGATGCTGTAAAACAGAAAAGGAATGATTTAGTAAGAATCCAAAAAGAGCAATTTTGGGAAGAAATAACTTTTGAAGATGTTGATTTCTTAGTTAGAGAAATTTCTCCTTTAATGATATTCTACGAACAAGAAAGAAAAAATATGTTAAAAATCAATGCTCCAGATATAGTTATTGATGTTAAAAAAGAAATAATGAAAGTTAAAGAAGGTGAAAACTATTCTTATTTTGTTAACAGTAATAAGCTATTAGAAAAAATTAAAAATGGAGATGGAGTCACATCTAAAGAACTATTGGAAATTGAAAAAAATTTAAGAGGCTTAAATCCTAGATGGACTATTGATAACATTCAACAGAGTCAAGATTTTATTTTATTCTTGAGAGGATTATTAGAAATAAAGGGATTACCTGATCCCCAAGAAATGATTAAATGGGAATTTGATAAATTTGTTATGGATAAAAATGAACATTATAATTCTCAACAATTGAAATTTTTAAGGATGTTAGAGCAGGTTTTTGTTCGGGCGAAACATATTGAATTAAAGAATTTTGCAGAACATCCTTTGGCAGAAGGAAGACCTTTAGATGCTTTTAGTAAGGAACAATTGGAGACAATTGTTCAAAAATGCAATGAATTGAAGTGGAAATAAGATGAAATATATCTTTCTTGATGAGAGTGGAGAACTTGGATTTAAATCAACTTCAAGCAAATATTTTGTTATAGCTCTATTATCTTGTGATGAGGAAGAAGTTTATTCTTTAAGAAGAATAATGAAAAAAGTCAGACAAAAAATAATCAAAAAGAAAATGAAAAAGTATCCTGAACTAAAGGGAAATAACAGTACAGACAAAATAAGAGCAGAGATCTTAAAAAGATTTGTGGAAACAAACTCAGAAGTATTTGTTATAATTCTTGAAAAATCCAAAGTTTATGAATATCTAAAAAACAAAAAAGATAAGTTGTACAATTACATTTCAAATCTTATTTTAAACGAATGCTCTTTGGATAATAATCATGTTTGTTTAATTGTTGATAAGTCCAAGACCAATCGTTCCTTGAGGGAGGATTTTGATAATTATATTAGATCTAGCTTAGTTCAGAATAATTCTAATTGTAAAATAGACATAAGACACGAGGATTCTCAGAAAGAAGGTTGTTTGCAGGTTTTAGATTTTATTTCATGGGCAATTTTTAGAAATTATGAATTCAAAGATTCCAATTTTATGAACACAATAAAGGATAAAATAGTAATAAAGAAAGAAGTGTTTGAAAAGTTATCCGGACCCTAGAGATTAAGACAAGGTGCACCATTCCGGTACACAAACCTCCCTAGGACTTACCCAGATAAAATATATAGATGGTTATGGTATATAATACTTGTGGAAAAATGGAAAAGTGGAAATAGTTCATAAATTATACAATTTATGAACAAAAAGGTGTATACAGGTAACTACCTAAATATTTAAATAGTTCTTATTTTTATTTTTTCTATGGTTTTAAAAAATCATGATTTAAGCGGTGAAGAGAGGAAAATTGTTTCTACAAGATTGTATAAAAGTGAATTTCTTTTTTTCAAAAAACTTTGTGATCAGGAAGGCAAAACTGTAAATACAAAACTTAGAGAGATGATAAGAAAAGAAACTGGATTGGGGGAGGAGGAATGATAGAAAAAGATGATTTTCATGTTGATATGAGTGGAAGAATCTATTGGAAGAAAACTATAGGTATTGCTCTTGTAGGCTCAAAAACAAAAGTTAATTATGGATGTGCTTTGAAGGGAAATTTACTAGAGTTAATTAAGAGAAGATTATTTAAAAAAAATATTTATGAGGATTCTGCAAAATTATATGCCATTTGTATTTATCTTTTGGTTAAAAATGTTGAAAAAGATCTTAAAACCTTGATAATTTGTAATGATGAAGATTTTCAAGTTGTTAAAAATATTTTGGATTATTTGTTAAAAAATTATTCTTTTGAAATTATTAATATCTCTGAGTTCAGGAAAAGACTTGGAAGAAATATTGGTTCTTTAGCGGATAATTATGCGAGAATATACCGAAGAAGAGCATTAAAGACAAATAGGCAGATTAGAGGAAAGAAGTTAAATATTGTTGATGTTCCATTTAGTTCAATTAAAAATTATTGGGAGGAATTAAATGAAAATAAAATGTAAGCGATTAGCGGTCTTCCCAACCAATCACACGCATAAAGCGTTGGTCAGTTTGAATAATCAAACCTTTTACGGAACCGGTCCGCTTACAATAAAATACAGGAATATGGAATATAAAAATGTTTTGGTCTTCGGATTTAATGGAGAAAAGTTATATGTTTGGAGATGATTGGGCTATGATTACATTGAAAAAGAAAGTTAAGACTTACAAAGAGATAGTTGAAAAGCTGTTAGATAAAGAGGAACTTTCTTATGATAAGAAGTTTTTGATTGGGGGTGGAAGGGGATGACTTCAATAATATTGTTTAAAACAAAAAATGGAGAAAGATTGTTCTTGGCAGGAGATACTCAACATGCTTATGATGTATCTACTTATTCAAAAACAAAGATATTTCCCTTAATTGCTGGGAAATTTTTATTTGCTGGATCGGGGAGTGATTTAATAATCAATCATGTGTATAATCAATCCATTAGCTGTATTAATCTTGAAGATTTTAAAGCAAGGATTGAAAATGCAATGAGTAATGAGAATTATGCACCATCTATAGAGACGGAGCAACATATTAAATATTTGAATATGGGGTCTGGAATTCTCGTGATAGATATTACCAATTTAACTTATAAAAAATTTGTAAATCTTAAGGAACAACATAATGAAGAGGTTAATTTTGCAATGATTGGCTCCCCAAATTCTGAATTTATTGGACAATGTCAAGAGAAACTATTTTTGGTGACAGATTATGAAAAAGAAATTTTTGAAAATTTTTTTGAATGTTTTGATTTTTTAGGAAAACATGATGCAATGACGGGACATCCTGCTTTATTCCCGGTAGAAATTTTCTGTATAGAAGAGGGAAAGATAAGAAAATTCAAAATAAAATTAAAAAATAGAATATATTCAGATAAATTTGATATACACAAATCAGATAATTATGAGGTAAAAAAAGATGATTGAAAAATTTAAACAATTTAGATTTGAATTTGATAAACAAAAAGAAGAATATTCTAAGATAAAGGGAGATATAACTGAAGAAAACAAATATGTCTTATTAGATGAAATAAATAAAGAGTCTATTTGGAATTATTTTCAATTATCTATAGAAATCTTATTTGATTTAGCTTCTGATAGTGAAAAATATCTGGAATATTTAGATAGTGTCTTTTTAAAAGTAAAAGGAGATATGGCAAGTGGACCTTTTTTTGAGATGTTAATAAAAGTTGGAAAAGAAAAGCAAGAAGTAGCAATAAAATTATATTATATAATCCAAAATAAATCTAATAATATAGATCTTAAAATAATCTCTGGGTTAATACTTGGGGGATATTCATTTTACAATGAAGGATTATTAAAGGATTTAATTAAAAGAAATTTGGAATATCCAACGAAAAATACTATTCTTAAAGCAATTTTGGTAAAATATGAAAAAGAAATTTTACCTACTGAAGTTAAAGAGTGTCTTAATAAGACAATGTTATCTCATGATGAGAGGATATTAACCGAACTTATGAATCTTTATTTGTCATTCTATAAAAACGAGAAAAGTTATTTTTATGAGAAAATAAAATCACTTGCCGAAAGAAAAATTATTTCAGTGAATAGATTACTATTTTGGAAAACAATTGGAATTAAATTAGATAAAGAACACATTTTGGAATTAATAGAATTATATAAGAATTCAGAAGAAACCATTATCAACGATATGATGTATCCGTTGATAGATTACCCTGACGAAATTGAAAAAATATCTAAGCTATTTATCTATTGGATAAATAAAGATTTAGAATTCAAAGTTCAGCATTTTGATTGGGCTATTCAAGAGTTGGTAAAAAAGAATGAGAAGTTTATAGATTATTTTTTAGATAATTTTGAAAAAGTAAAAACTGAGAAGTTAGATTATAAGTATATCTTTCCAAGGATTTTTGAAAAAATGGCTTCTCAAAATGTTGAATTTGCTTCAAGAGAATTGATGGAAAAAAAGATTTTTGACAAGGATCCTAAACTCTATTATGAACTTGTTAGTAAAATTATTGGAATAATCTACAAAGACCAGGATAAAAAGAAGGCGTTTAATTTATTTTTCCCCTTAGCTAAAAAGATAGAAGAAATATCCGAGAATAAAGATTTTATTAATGAAAATAAAAAAACATTTGATGAATTGGTTAACAAAAATAATTTTGATGAACTAATTAATTATATTAATGGATTATTGGAACAATTAAGATTTAGAATTATTGATTTTGAATTTAATGAAATTGATGAATCTTTAAAAGAATTTTCCGAATTAGACAAGATAATTAAACATAAATTAAAAGAGTTATATAACAAAAAAAGATATAGTCCTTTATTTTGGTTAGGTAGCCAACAAAGAGATAAAGAACTAAAAAAGGCATATTTGAATGAAATAGAGAATTTTCTTAGTTACTCAAAAAATATTTCTAATGAACGGAATAAAGATAATCGCACGTCATTAATTAGGGGTCTTGAAAATGAAGATAAGTTTTGGGATGATTTTAGCGAGATTATCTTTACAAACAAATTTATTTTTTTGGAAGAGAACTTAAATTCAATTCTTGAACCAAAGATTCCGAATAAAAACAATAATGCAGATTTATATATTAAATTAAATAATAAGAATGTTTTTTTTGAGATTAAAAACTCTAAAGGAGATAGAAGTTTACATTTAGATAACGGTGCAGTTACGATAAATAATAAGGTTGATAAAATTCTCAAAGAAAAATCAAGTCAATTTTATTCTCTGGAATCTTTTGAAGAAATGAAAAAGGGTATTAGAAATGATTTGTATTTTATTGTCGTTGATGCAAGTTCTTCGGTTATAGATGAATACATGATAGCAAATAGTTTTTTTGGAACATTGACTTACCAATTTTATAGGAATAATGAAACTGGAGAAACAACAAAGCCCGAACTAATAAGAAAAGATGATGCAATTGCCAAAGATAAACAAATTGTTAGTGGATTAATTTATTTCAAAAAACAATTAGTAAATTTAGATGGCAAGGTTAAATTTATCTTAGTCGGGGATATTATATTAAACCCCTATGCAGTCAATCAGCCTACTGTAGAAGAGATTAAAAAATTAAAGGAGATTATATTTTAAAAAAATGACACAAAATGATAAACTTTTAGCAATGATTCTTGGAGGATTTGTCGGAGCAGCAATTTCTGCACCAAATCCTGCGGATAAACAAGCATTAGAAAATTATAAAGCATTTCAGTCGCAGATTAATAGCAAAGCTCAGAGAGTTCCTTTAACACAGGATTTTATTTCTAAATTAGGAAAAAAACCAGAATATTATTCTGCGTTTGTTGAATCATATAGGGCCTATTCTTACGGATTATTTAGAAGTTCTGTGGTTGTTGCATCTGCTTTAATAGAAAATATATTAAAAGAAAGATTTGAGAATAGTCTAGCTAACTTATTTGCTGAAGCTTTAACAAAAGAAAAAGTAAATAAAAAGAATTTTTACAACTTAATTGAAGAAGCAAAAAAAACAAATCTTATTGAAGAATCAGATTATCATTTCCTTCATGGACTAAGAAGTCAAAGAAATAATTCTGTTCATGAAATTTTAAAAGAAGTTAGTGAATTGGATGCTGTTATGATTTTGAATATCACAATTAAAATTATTGAGAGGTTGATATAAATGGCACAAAGAAAAAGAGTTAGTTTTATGGCTAAAAAACCAATAAAGAAAAATATTTGTTTTAAAACAAAAGATGGAAGAAAAGTTTGTTTTAAAGTTCGAAAAACTCAAAAAGTAAAAGTAAGTTTTTATGCTAAAAAAAGAAAATGAAAAAATTAAACAGTATTCAAAAATCGGCTATTATGGGATTCTTTTTCTTTCTTATTGGTATATTATTTGCTTTAATGATAACTCTTTTGCCAAAGGGATTTATCATTATTATAATATTTATTGTATTTATCGGAGTTTATTTTTTATATAATAAATTTATAGTAAAATTATTAGGTTTGGAAATGGCATGGTGGTCCCCTCACCCAAAGATGCTTGATCTAAATGAAGATACCATGAAGGATATAGACCCTGAAATCGTTTTAGTATCTTATTTCATAGATAATAATTTTAAAAATTATTACAAAATCACAAAAAAGAAATATCTTGAGATTGGAGGGCATAATAATGGAGTAACCCTAAGGGCTAAATTTAGTCAAGGTCATCTGAAAATTAATTTTACTCCTTATATTTCTAAAAGGACTATAAGTGAATTAAAAAAATTTAAGAAGCATCTATCAAAAAATGAAAATCCAACAAACCAATAAAATTGAATGGAGAGACATCAATTTCTTAGATTGTCTTGAAAAAGAAGCTTCAAGCAATAATCTTAAAATTCAAGGAAAGGATTTTTTGAAAAAGGGCAAATATCCCATAATTGATCAAGGAGAAGAATTTATTGCAGGATATACTAATGACAAATCAAAAGTTTATGATGAAAAATTACCTGTGATTATCTTTGGAGACCATACAAGAATTTTAAAATTTATTAATTTCCCATTTGCTCTTGGTGCAGATGGAGTTAAAATATTAGTTCCAAAAGAAAATATTTCCCAAAAATATTTTTATTACGCCCTAAAAAAATTAAAGATTTCTTCGGCAGGATATAGCAGACATTATAAATTTCTTAAAGAGAAAAAAATCCTCCTCCCTTATCTCCCCCCGACCCTTGAAAACCCCGAAGGAAAACCAGACCTCGAAACACAAAAACAAATCGTCGCAATTTTAGAAAAAGCAGAAAAGCAGAAAGAAAAAAGTAAGAAAGCCAGTGAATTACTTGATGAATATCTTAAGGCTATTTTTAATGAGATGTTTTTGAAGAAAGATTTTGAAAAAGTTAAGCTAGGGGATATTTGTGAAATCAATCCTAAAAAATCTGAAATTGGGAAAGAAGATAATAATTTAGAAGTTTCTTTTGTTCCAATGGCGGATATTTCAGAACACAGTATTCATTTTAAACCCAAAGAAATACGAAGGATAAAGGAAGTGTATAAGGGATATACTTACTTTATGGAAGGAGATATTTTATTGGCTAAGGTAACTCCTTGCTTTGAAAATGGTAAATCTGGAATATGTAAGAACTTAAAAAATAGAATTGGGTTTGGCTCAAGCGAATATCACGTATTACGTCCAACAAAAAATATTTTGCCAGAACTTGTTTACTATGTTATTTCCAGTGAAACTTTTATTAAATTAGGCGAAAAACAATTAACTGGAACTGGGGGGCTTAGAAGATTGCCAAAATATTTTGTTGATAATTTTAAAATCCCCCTCCCGCCACTTCCCCTCCAACAAAAATTCGCAAACATCGTCGAGAAAGTTGAAAAGATGAAAGAAAAGCAAAAGAAAACTAAACAAAGCTCCGAAGAATTATTTGATTCGCTAATGCAAAAAGCATTTAGGGGTGAATTATAATATGAAAAAAATAATTTTACTAATTATTGGGTTTTTTATTGGGGTAAGCATAATCTCTGTTAGTGTGGTATCTTATACTCTTTGTGATTCCGAAAGAATCAGTAATTTTTTAATCAATGAATCCGGAATATTAATTGATAATGAAACTATTTTTTTAAAAGATTATAATCGTGATTTTAGAATGGAAATCTATATTTGCTCTGGTGATCAATCAAAGAATAATGTTTATTTTATTTCAACCCATTTTCTAAAAGAGGGATGTAAATATTTTTTAAAAAATAGGGGAGAAGAGTATAAAGATATTTTATCAAATAAAACAATAAAAGTTAATGATAATGAATTAATAGTTAGAGAAAAAGGATTATTCTGTTTAAATAAAAGGATTGGATCAAAAAAATGAATAAAAAAGCAAAAAACCTTTCAAAGAATTTCAAAGAAAAATATTACATCTGTCCGTCATGTGGAGAGCTATCAACTTATAGTAAACAATTAGAAGAAGCTTCTCAAGGAGGAATGCCTTATTGTTATTGTGAATTTGGTGGTGAAAGAGGGAGAATCTTTATTGATTACAAAAAGATAAATAAAAAATTATGGGAAGAGTTAAAAAATCTGAAAATAAATAAATTAAGGTTACGAGAATATAAGAAATATAAAACTGAAAGAATTAAGAAGTGAAAAATGAACAAACAAGAATTAATAAAAAAATTAGAGGATATTGAATGGGAAGACTTTGAGGTTAAAGAAGCAAAATCTGAAGTTCCAAAAAATAGCTGGGAGACTGTAAGTGCTTTTTCAAATACTGCTGGAGGCTGGCTTGTCTTTGGAGTAAAGAAAGAAGGAAAAGAATACACTATCCTTGGAGTTTCAAATCCTGAAAAAGTAGAACAAGATTTTATAGGGGTCTTAAGAAATGGTCAGAAGTTTAATAAGAAATTAGAAGTTAAATGTAAAAAGTATAATTTCGATAGTAAAACAGTTCTTGCTTTTTATATACCTGTTGCAGAGAGCAAGCCTATTTTTTATGATAATCCCAAAAATACTTTTATAAGAACAGGTAGTGGAGATCAAAGAGCGACTTATGAAGAACTTAATGCATTATTTAGAGACTCGGCATTTGGAACTAAAGACAAAGAAACAACAAAATTTAAATTAAAAGACTTAGACAAAGAAACACTAGATAGATTTAGGAATTACATAAAAAATCTTGATTCTGCTAATCCTTACGGCGATCTTTCCGAAGCAGAATTATTTGAAAAATTAAGAGTTACAATTGATGGCAAAGTAACTATTGCGGGACTTTTAATGTTTGGAAATGAAGATTCAATAGGTAAGGTATTTTCTGATTTTATGATTGATTATTTAGAAATAAGGGGGACATCTTATTCAGATGCTCCTGAAAGATATACCTATAGAATGCCATTACAAAAGAATCTTTACAACTACTTCTTTAGTATCTTTGAAAGACTTCTGACAAGAATAGACATTCCATTTAAAACAAAAGGAGCTTTTAGAGATGAAAATCAACCTCAAGTTTTGGCAATAAGGGAAGCATTAGTAAATCTTCTAGCACATTCAGACTATTTTGGCACAATGAAGCCCAGAGTAAGGGTATTCTCAGATAGACTTGAATTTATGAATCCTGGAAGTTTGCCAGCTACTGTCGAGGTTTTAAGAAAACAAGAACTTACTCTTCCGAGAAATCCTATTCTAATAAAAATATTTAGAATACTCAAACTTGCTGAAAATGCAGGCTATGGTTTTGATAAGATGTTTAATGGCTGGAAGTCTTATTATAAAATTGAGCCTATTGTTGAGAATGAGATTACCTTCTATAAAATAGAGTTTCCTCTAAAGACTAAGTGGGATAATGTCCCCGATAATGTCCCCGATAATGTCCCCGATAAGCGAAGAGAAGATATTCTTGCAATGATAAAAAGTAATAATAAAGTTGCAATATCTGAGATATCGTCTCAACTAAAAGCCAATGAAAAGACTATAAAGAGAGATATAGACATATTGAAGCAAGAAGGAAAAATTAAGAGAATAGGTCCTCAAACTGGTGGTAGAGGACATTGGGAGGTTTTTAAATAAAACATGTTACACACGGAACTAAAATCAAAGATAAGAAAGTTATGGGATAAATTTTGGAGTGGAGGAATTAGTAACCCCCTTCAAGCAATAGAACAAATATCTTATTTAATTTTCATGAAGAAAATGGAAGATAAAGATATTTTAGATGAACAAAATGCAGTTCTTAAGGGGGTCAAATATAAATCTGTTTTTATAGGGCACGAAAATTGCAGGTGGTCTGTTTGGAGTGAATATTCTTCCGATAAAATCTTAGCTCATGTCAGAGATGTTGTCTTTCCTTTTATGAGAAATTTAGGAGAAGCAAATTCTTCTTATGCTAAATATATGAAAGATGCAAGTTTTTCTCTTCCAACAGCGTCTCTTTTGATTGAAGCAGTAAATATAATTAATGATTTACATATTAAAGAACAAAATCAGGATACTCAAGGGGATATATACGAGTATCTTTTATCAGAGCTACAATCAGCAGGAAAAAACGGGCAGTTTAGAACTCCAAGACATATAATTAGAATGATGGTTGATTTAGCAAGACCTGAATTTGGAGATAGAATCTTAGATCCCGCCTGTGGAACTGCGGGTTTCTTGGTTAATGCCTATGAATATATTTTAAGGACAAATCAAAAGAATGGAGTAAGCACTCTAACTCCTCAAAAGAAGAAAATTCTTGATGAAGAATCTCTATATGGATATGATATCGATAGGACTATGGTTAGAATTGCAGTCATGAACTTAATGATGCACGGAATAACTAATCCAAAGATTGTTGGAGAAGATACTTTATCAAAAAGATATAACGAGAATGGAATTTATGATTTAATCTTAGCAAATCCACCATTTAAAGGATCCATAAATGAAAGTGAGAAATCAGATGAACTAACTATAAGCACAAGTAAAACAGAATTACTTTTCTTAGAACTTATGTATAATTCTCTTTCCGTGGGAGGAAGATGCATTGTAATTGTTCCAGAAGGTGTTTTATTCGGTAACTCTAATGCACATAAATCCATAAAAAAACTTTTATTAGAAAAGTGCCGTCTTGATGCTGTTATATCTATGCCTTCAGGGATATTCAAACCTTACGCAGGGGTTTCCACAGCAGTTCTTTATTTTACAAAAGGGGAACCAACAGAGAAAGTTTGGTTTTACGATATGGAAGCGGACGGTTATAGTTTAGACGATAAGAGAAACGAGATAAAAGAAAACGATATACCAGATATTTTAGAAAGATTTGAAAAAAGAAAAAAGGAAGATAATAAAGATATTTCTAAAAAATCCTTTTTTGTTTCAATTGATGAAATAAAGGCTAACGACTTTGATTTATCAATTAACAAATATAGAAAAGAAAAGCACGAAGAAGTAATTCATCGAAATAGTAAGGAAATAATAAAAGAAGCCAAGAAAGAAGTTAAAGAACTTTTAGAAGGTTTTGAAGAACTTGAAAAGTTAGTATAAAATCACAAGCATAAAAAATAATCATCCCCATTCTATTTTATGTTTTCTTCTTCTAAACATCCATAATCCTTAAAAAACAACTTCAATTTTAGGTTTAATAAAAGATGGTAGAAATTATAATAAACGAATCATTTTCTAATGAAGAATTTTCATTATTTGAAAAATTAGAAAATAAACAATTTGATTCATCAAATTTACTGGATTTACGAGTAGAAGCAGATAAAGTTTCAGAAGGCTCACAAATAACAGAATTAATTTCTTATGAATCAATTAAAAAAAATTTATCGTATAAATTACAATATCAAATTGACGGAGCAATAAACATACTAAGAGATTTTAATGGCTCAGCACTTTTAGCCGACGAAGTAGGACTTGGAAAAACAATTACCGCAGGGTTGGTCTTAAAAGAATGTATTATGAGAGGATTTGTAAAAAAAGTCTTAATTTTAACACCTCCGTCATTAGTAGACCAATGGGTTGCAGAATTAAAAGAAAAATTTGAACTGGATTTTAAAATTATTGAAAATGAATCAGACCTTGATAACATCACATTTGGAATAGCTTCAATGGACAGATTAAAAAATTATGATAAAGAATCAAAAGAATTCAGATACAAAGAAATTCATAATATTTCATGGGATTTAGTAATGGTTGATGAAGCCCATAAACTCAAAGAAAAAAATACAGTTCGATGGAGATTCGTCGATAAACTGCAAAAAAAAAGATTTTTACTTCTTACAGCAACACCTTTTCAAAATGATTTAATTGAGTTATACAATTTATTACATCTATTAAAAAAAGGACATTTAGGGACAATAAAAGAATTTAGAAAAAAATTTCTTAATCAGGGAAATAAAAGATATCCATTAAATCCTAAAGAACTAAAAAATAAACTTGATGAAGTAATGGTAAGAAGAAGAAGATATGAAACAGGAATAAATTATAAAAAAAGAATTCCAAGAATTGTTGCTATAAATCAAACAGACGAAGAAAAAAAAATTTATAATAAAATTTGTTCTTTATTAAAAGAAAAATATTTTGCATGCAGCGGAAGAGAAATAAATGCAAGATTAATTCTTTTCGCTTTATTACCAAAAATAACAAGTTCATCAAAATCAGCAATGGAAAGTTTAGAACGAATTGCAAATGATGAAAAATATCATAGAAAAACAAGAAACTTTGCAAACGAAATTTTACAGGATTATAAAGAATTAAAAAAAGATTCCAAGATGGAAAAATTAATAGAAATTATTGACAAAACATTAAAAGAAGACCCAAAAGCAAAAATACTAATTTATACAAAACATCCGATAACATTAAAATATATGATAGAAAAAATCCCTAAGAATATTAAAATTACAGAATTTATGGGAGGATTAACTCGTGAAGAAAAATCTGAAAAGATTAAAGAATTTAAAGAAAATTCTCAAATTTTAATAAGTACAGACACAGGAGCCGAAGGACTTAACTTGCAATTTTGTTATACATTGATTAACTATGACTTGCCATGGAATCCAATGTCAGTTGAACAAAGAATCGGAAGATTAGACAGAATCGGTCAGGAAAAAGACATGAATATTTACAGCCTTGCGACAAAAGACACAATGGAAGAATATGTAGTTGATTTAATTATAAATAAAATGTGTTGCGTAGGATTAGTAATTGGAGAATTACCAATTATATTATTTAATTTAGGTTTAGATTCGCAAGGAAAAACAGGAGCAACAAAAATTGAAGAATATTTATTAAATTCATTCATTGACTCCAAAAATAATTTGGATATTTTTGCAAGGGATATTAAAGAAATTACAAAAGTAATTCAGGAAGGAATAAGTCATTATGAAGAATCTAAAAATTCAACAAGTGAATTATTAGATGAAAAAAGAAATTAAAATTAACCAAATGTGCAAGGATCCGATTCTTCTCTAAGAACTAATAAATCATTATATTTTTTAGGAATAATTAAATCTCTGTACTGTTTAAATTCAGTTGTATGCAAAACGGTGAGATAAACATTCTGATTATAACCTTTAGGAATTTGATTTTTTTCTGGGTTTACTCTTCTTGTAATAACACCAACAAGAAATCCTCTATTATCTCCAACTTGATAATCAATCATTTTATATAGTTTTGTTGAAAGATTTTTAGCTTGCCTAAAATCCATTTCTCTTTTTTCATTTTCTTCTGCATTAAGTTTTTTCTTAGGAAATCCACAAATAAATGTTTCAGCCATATCTTAGTATGAGATTTATCATTTTTAAATCTAATTTTTTTAATATTTCTTCACTAACGAATCTAAAGATTCAACAAGTGAATTATTAGATAAAAAAAGAAATTAAAACGATTTTTTTTCAAAAATTAATATCCCCTCAAGTTCATTAGGAATCTCTAAATAATCCGGTTTTTCTTTACCAAACATAACTTCTAGATAAATATCATTTTTATAATTTTCAGGAATATCAACTAAACCATTATCTACTCTTGCTACTCCAACACCATAATAATTATGTCCTAATTCCTCATCAATAGAACCGTTTTTAGCAATTTGGCTAATAATCATTTCATCTAATTTAAACGCAAGAGATTTACCTTTAGAAAAAGCTTCAGGACTAATTCTTTTTTTTGGAAATTTTGCAAAATATGTTTGGCTCATAACTTAGTATGAGATTTATCATTTTTAAATCTAATTTTTTTAATATTTCTTCACTAACGAATCTAAAACATCATCTAAAAATTTAGTAGTATGCGAAAATTGATTATATAAAATCTTTTTTTCAAAATCTCTGCTAAAATATTTCTCCATAAAACGAGCCAAAAATTCACATGAAGTTTCACAAAATTCCCCAAAAAACTTGCCACCCTGAAGCTTATTAAAATCAGATTTTACTAAAGAATTTTCAGAAAGGAAATCACCGAATAATACTTTTCCAACAAAATAATCCGATAAATGTGCAAATTCATGAAATCCAATATTATTATGAGGTTGTGCAACAAAAGTTTTTGATCCAAAATCACAAATCCCCCAACAGTCATCAAAAGGATAATAAGGCTCATAATTTGTTTTTTTACCTCTAAATTCAGCAAACTCTGCTAAATCAGTAGGTTTTCCATTATAAAATATTCCTCGACCATTACCTTTAATAATTAATTTTTTAATCACATCCGGAAAAAATTGAATCTGATAAATTTCATAAATTGTTTGAACATATAAATTTGGATTAACTCTTACTTCAAAAAAAGGAGTAACATAATTAAATGTAATTTTATTTCCAGAAATAGTATACCTATCTGGAATTTTGTCAAGAGCTTTAACCCCAAATTTAGTTAAAACTTTATTAGCTCTGGCATAATCCCCATGATATAAAAGAAAATTCCTCATATTCAAAGGTTTATCTGACATATGTTCTTGAAGAATAGGATTATTTTGATAAAATTCCCCGCCTTCAAAATTAAAAATTTCCTGCCATTTAAGATATTCATTTATCCTTTCCGGTTCAGAACTAAATGGTTCAAACATAGTAAAAATTCCATGAACTCTAATTATTTAAAGGTTATTAAACTATAATCTTAATCTTCTTAATTATTAATAATAAGTTTTGTAAGTTTTATCTACAAGATCTTCTAATATTTCATTTGTTTTAGGAAATTTTGATTCTAACACATATTTATTCATATTTTTAATTGTTCTTCTGCTAAAGAAAACTTCTATCAAAAATGTTGTAAATTCATCTATTTTCTCATTATTTTTATATCCTTCATTTTTTAAAATTTCATTTTTTACAGCATTCATCTCTGAAATGCTTTGGCTATATATCATTTTACCAATAAGATCATTAACTAAATGTGCATATTCATGAAAGCCAGCATAATTTATTGGATTGGCAATAAATTTTCTTAATAGGGGATTATAAATTCCTTCACAAGTATCGTAATCTTCTTTTCCTTTTAAATGAGAAAAATCAGGGAAATCAGTAAGTTTTCCTTCATAAAAAATTCCTCTCCCTCCTGCTTCTGTAATCAATTCTTTAATTAAATCGGGAAAAAATTGAATTTCATACATTTCATAAATTGTTTGAATTAATAATCTATCGCTAACTTTTACATCAAATGCGGGGATAAAATTATTATAAGTAATTATTTTCCCGGATTTTGAACAAGTATCAGGAATTTTATTTAATGCTCTTACACCATATTTTGTTAAAACAGAATTTGCACCAATAATATCATTTTGAAACAAAAGTATTTCATAAATTTTTGCCGGATCATCTGAATCCAAAACAATTGGAAAAAAATTATAAAATGATGACGCATACTTCCCAAAATGCATAAAATCCATAATTCACTGAACTATTTAAAATTTATTTTTTTAAAAACTATATATAAAAGATTTGCAAAATCCTTATATAACCGTGTTTTTTAATAAATTAATGGAAAATGAGGCAGATTCAATAAAGCAATTTATTACAAAATTTTTCGAAAATTTACAATCAACAGTAATAGAAAAAGGAGATTCATTAGTTATTTCAAATGTTCCTGAAAAATTTGAAAAATTTTATGGAAAAAAATCTCCTTACATATTTGTTTTTAAATCTGAAGACAAAAATTCGCAAAATGAATTTATCGAAAAAGGAAATTATTTGCTAAAAACCATATCAAACTTTTTAGAAGAGCAAGGAAGCACTACACTATTAAAAATAAATTTTGATATTGATTTTGAAAAAGAAATTAAAAAAAGAATTAAGCTAAATAATTGCCAAATTGAAAAATTAATTCCAAAGAAAAAGAATAATTTCTTTTTTAGATTTACATTTAATACATCATTTCAATATCTAAATGAAAAAGAAAAAATGACTAATGACATTTATTTATATGAAAATAAAATTATAGATGGAGATTTAGCAAGTTATATTATTACTGAAGGGAATAAAAGAGACGTGATAATGCCGGACATAAAAGAACCGTATAATATTGCAAAAGAAAAAGTAAAAGAATTAATTCAGCCTAAAATAACATTATTAGCCAAAAATTTATCTGAAAAATTAAGTAAAGAAATAGAAAGAATTAATAGACATTTTATTCAGGAAACTCAGGAGTTAAAAAATAACCTGAAAAAATCTACAAAAAAAACTGAAAAAGAAATTAATGAAGAACTTGAGAAAAAGATTAATGAATTTGAAAAAGATAAAGAAAGAGCAATAAATATTGAAAAACAAAAACATAGTTTAAATTTAAACACAAAATTATTTAATACAACTTTAATTTACTACCCGGTTTTAAATTATGATTGCTATTTAATTAATGAGCATGGAAAAAGAATAATTGAAGTTTCATTTGACCCATTAACAAAAGAATTAAAACAAATATTCTGTGAATCTTGCGAAAATAAAATTGAAATAATTAATCTTTGCTCTTCAGGACATATAATTTGCAATAAATGTTTAATTAAATGTAATTCATGTAATATTACTTACTGCAATAAATGTTTAAATATAATTTGTGAATCATGCAAAAAAAAGATTTGCAAAAAATGTGCAATAAGATGCAATAATTGTTCAAAAGTTATGTGTAAAGACCATGCAATTTATGATAAAGTCACTGATAAATGTTACTGTAGCAGTTGTTTAAAATTATGCGAAAGATGCCAGCATAAAAAAGAAAGCAACAGATTCAAGACAAGTAAAAAAACCGGTGCAGAGATTTGTGAAGATTGTTATAGATTAGAAATGCAACAAAAAACATTAAAAGAAATTTTTAAAAAATGAAAATTGAATTAACAAAATGCCGGAAAAAAGATCTTCAAAATTTTATTATACCCCTTGAAAAGGAAAATATGCAAAAATATTTTGACAAGCATTTTGAATCGTGCTGGTCTGATAAAGAATATCAGGAATATTTAGAAAATCTTTTTGCAACAGGAAGTATTTATTTAATTTATATTGATGATAAATGTATAGGATTTACCTCTTTTTCTCAGGATAAAAAAGATAATGAAGCATTATTTATCAGTAATTTGCAAATTAAAAAAGAATATCAGAATATCGGCTACGGCAGTCAGGTTTTAAAAGTTATTGAAGAAAAAGCAAAAAAACTAAACTATAAAAAAATAAAATTATATGTTTTTGAAGATAACCCTTCACAAAGTTTATATAAAAAGTTTGGATATAAACAAATTGATTATTTAAAAGAATCAGACACAAACGTCATTCAAAAATTAATATAAAAATAAAAGAAGAAATTAAAAAATAAACAAAATTATTATCTCTTCTTTCTAACAATCTTTTTAGCAGATTTTTTTATTTTGGATATTACACTAATCTTTTTTTTCTCTGAAAAAAAGAAAATGTAAATAATTGGTAAAATACCAACTGTATTCAATAATGCTATTAAGATAAACCATACTAAATCATTATTTCTAGCAGATTTCCATAATGCAATTAATTTCCATACAACTTCCCAAATAACTAAAAGAACCAAAAGGATTAAAACCCAAATAGGAATTCCCATTTGAGCAACAATACTTGTCAAATCACCCATTTTTTCACCTCTTTTCCTCCTTTCAAATTAATATTATAACTTAACTTCATATTGAATGAAACTTTATTTTTAGTTTTATAGTATAATTACCCATGAAACTTTAATATATTTCTTTGCGTGTTTAGTGAGTTCGAAATTATAAAATAATTTCATAAGCCAATGAAACTTTGTTTATAACATCGTGCGAAGGCACGATTTAGTTTCATGGATTTGAGATTATAAAATAATCTCAAAGTCTCCAAGCTCTTTTCTTAATAATTCAAAAATTTTAGTGCTAATCTCAACGTTTTTCTTTTCCTTTTGTTTATTAACAGCTTCACTAACTTCTTCCATATTAGATGGACTAATTTTATCAGTTAATTTAACAACACTATTACCTCTAAATAAAAAGCTTTTACTATCACAGCTCAATAATTCAGCAATAGCATCTTTATCTTTTTCCTTATACTTAATAATCATACGTCCTTTTTCAAGAGAAACTAAATCACATCTTTGTGAATATTCAATTAAATCATTAATTAAAAGCGTAGCATTTTTTCGGGCATTATCAACTTTATGAGCATTTGATTTTCCTTTTTTAAATTCAGCTTTAGCTTTAATAATATCGTCTAAAATTCTCAAAGACTGAGGAGAAAATTTGCCAGTTTTAACAAACTTTTTTTCAAATTCATCAATAAGCATATTCTGAGTTTTTTTACCAATTATTTGCTTTAGTAAATCAAACACATCATTATAAATTTGTTCAATAGTTTTACCCTGAGCATCTTTCTCAATTTGCTTTCTTAATTCATCAAGCCTCTTTAAATAATCTTCAGTATCTTTTATTAATTTGTCAATTTCAACACCCTTGATTTCTGTAATTGTTTCATGTTCATAATCTTTGTAAATCTTAATAATTTTTCTTAAAATATCAACATATTTTTGTTCAAGCATTTTTTCTTTTTTAACAAAAATATTTTCCATTTCATTTGCAATTTGTTTTGGAGTTGGAGGAGGAAGTCCGTAAAGCATTAATAAAGCCTGACCAGGGGTAATAATACTCCAGTAAATATCATGAACAACAATCTCCAATAAAGCCTTTTTAGCTCGTTTAACAGTTTTATCCCCCATTGACATAAACATATCAATAGCTTCCGGAGAAGGTTTTAATTTACCCATTTTAAGTAAAGCTTTCCAAGGCATGAAAGTTCCACGATCATACAAAGGAACACCATCTCTGATAAAAGTAAACATAACAGGGTTAGCATCTTTAACACTTTCCCAGAATTCAGTCAATAAATAAGGTTGAACATTCAAAACGTTCTTTTTAAGTCCAGCTAAAGCAGTAGCCTCAGAAATATATTGAAAAATAATACTTCTTAATCTTTCTTTTAATTCTAATCTTGGCATTCTTTTGACATCTGTATCATTAATCACAATAAAAACATCAACATCTGATTCTTTTGTAACATCCCCTCGAACCAGACTTCCTGCAATAACGTAACTAACAACATATTTTTCAAATTTTTGTAAAACTAATGACTTATGTATTTCAGCAACTCTTAACCCTGCTAAAATACCTGTATCATGAAGAGGATAAGACATACCAATAGCCCCGGTCAATTCAAATTTACTATCTAAACAAGCTTCCCAGATATCAACAGGAGTTTTAATTTGCACCCAAATTTTTTGCTTTAAATCTTCAATTTTTTTAATAATATCTTCTTTAATTTTTGGAATTTCTTTAAATTTATCTTCAGGAACAACAACATAAAGTTGAATATGTTTTTCAGACTCTTTAGGAACTTCTTCTTCATCAATGAATATTTTAATTGATTGAGGAGGTAAAATACTTATAGCCTGAATAAAATTATACTTTTTAACAATAAAGCTCTTTAATTTTTCCAATTCCTTTTTAGTTTTCTCCATTTCTTTTTGAACTTTATTAGAATCCTGAGAAAGAATAGGAGTTTTTTCAGAATATTTTGGATCTGGAGTCATCCCAGGAATATCTTGATTATTTGGGTCCATAACAAATCTATAAAACTTTAACTTATAAATCTTACGAATATACTATATTATAATAATTATTATAAAAGATATATCATTAGATTAAATAAATGAGGTGGATTGAAAAACAAAGAAAAATAAAAAAAACGACTCATTCTATAATTGACAAAATTGCTGATGAAATAGGGCTGGAAAATTCTATTTACCCGGAAGTTTACTGGATTGGAAGAAAATTAAAATTTAAAGATTTAAAATTAAATAAAAAAGATGAAGAGGAGTTTGAAAGTTTACAATATTGTAAACAAAGTGGTTATTTATATGAACCAAGAATTATTTTAATTGGAGAGGATTGTTTAGAACATATTTCTGAAGAAGCGTCACATTTTTTACATTTAACTCATTCAGGAATTGACAAAAGATTAAAAGAAGACCCAAAAAATTTAATATTAAGAATTATTATGGAAATGTTTGGCTTTTTTGGTTCAAAATTAATTGTTCCAAATAGACAAAATAACCATTATAGAGGTTTTCCGGATATAATTACTGACAGAGAAAAAGCAATAGAATATTTGCAGGAAAAGTATGGAAGAGAGACTAAAATTAATGAATGGACAATTTACCAACAAGGTTATGGATTAGGTCAAAAATTATATGAAGCATATATTTCAAAAATTTTTTCAAAAGAAAAAATTAGAGAATTATTTTTAGAAGATTTTTCTAATAAAGACCTATTGACAGAATTTCTTAAATTAAAAAATGTTGATTTAAAATTCGAAGATAGCATTCAAAATAAAACAAATTTTTATAAAATGTTTTCAAAGGATTAGTTCCATCTCATCATAAGCTAATTTAACTTCAGGATGTTCTCTTAAAAATTGTTTTTCTTTTCTCAATGTTTCTTTTCCTAAATGCGTAAAAATAATATTTTTAATTCCTTTTTCTTTGCACCAATTAATTTGTGTAGTTATCCTTGTATGCCCGAACAATTTTTCACCTTTTTTTCTAACAAGATTTGCACGAATACAGGAACCATCTCCGATATAATAATCAACTTTGTTTAAGATTCTGTCTTTATTAACAATGTCTATTAAATCAGGATTATATACTAACTTTTTTTTGTCAACAAAAATCTTGAATCCTACCGCAGGGCATCTTATTGAATGAATAACATTATATCCAATAATCTTAAAATGCCCTATACGAAATAATTTTTCTTCTTTAATGATTTTCGGATTATTTGGTTTAAATTTTCCATAATCAAAAGTTTTTTTTGTCATATAAATCGGTATATTTGTAATATAATCTTTTTTAGTCCAGATATAATGATCCGGATGTGCATGAGTAATTAAAATTGCATCAGGTTTAATTTTTGATAATTCATATTTATGTAATTCTCCATAATCAATTAATAATTTAAAATTATCCTGAATAATTAACATAGAAGAATGATATCTATGTATTTTTGATGATTCTTCAATTTCCCCTTTTGTTCCAAGAAACTTCAATTTAATCACACAATATAATAATCATTTAAATTTTTAAATTATCTTAAGAAAATATTCTTATAATAAAAATTAATTTTTATAACTCACATTTCCATTCTTTAAAAAACTGATCCAAAAATTTCTCAACAAATTTATATCTTCCTTTAGCTAATTTTTTAGCAGATTTTGTATTAAAAGTATTTGGAGTAATCTTTAATATTTTTGCATAAAAACCATGAATAGTTGAATCAGAATAATATCCTTTGTAAATTTTACCAAAAGGAATTTCAGGATTATATAAAGGACGATTTATCTTTCCCCCCGTAGAAAACATTCTTCCAATAGTTATTGCTCCCAAAGCATCAAGCCTGTCTGCATCCTGTATTATTTTTGCTTCCTTTGATTTTGCAATCAATCCTTTACTATGCCTATGCACTTCAATACAATGAACTATTTCTTTAATTTTATCTTTAGGAAAATTCATCTGTTCTAATATTTCTTTAGCCATTTTACCACCATGCTCTGCATGGCATTCAATCTCATTATTATCTTCTTTTAATCTTGCAATATCATGAAGCAATGCAGCAACCTTAATAATCTCTAAATCTGCTTTTTCTTCTTTTCCAATTTTGATCCCTAAATTATAAACTCTTTCTGTATGATCAAAAGCATGACTTCCACCTTCCTCAAAATTAGATTGAATTTTTTCTTTTAATTCTTTAAAAAAATTATCTTTCATTATATAAAAAATGGTCCTTCGAAGAGTCGGACTTCGCCTTCCTCGGTGTAAACGAGGTGTTCTACCGATAGACTAAAGGACCTTATAATCTTTTTAATGAATTAATCATTTTTAAGGTTTATGATATTCAATAAAAACCTTTTTCCAAACTCACCATATTAAATCAACAAAATCCTATCCAAAATTTATTAATATGAACCAGAATAAATTTTTCAAAAAAAAAAAGAAGAGAATAAGTCCTTCTGAAAAAGAGGTCAAGTTACAGCTGATAACTTGACCCCTAAAGATGAACAAATTCTCTCTAAAGATAATAAGAGAATAATGCATTATAATTTTTATTAAAAAAACAGGACATTTTTTTCAGAAAAAGTGTATTTTTTTTAAAAAAGTTGCCATTTTTTTAAAAAATTTATCAATTATTTAAGAACATATTTTGCATTTAACTCATCAAAATCACCTTTGCTATCGCAATCCAAATAAATTGTTTCATCAAACCAAGTATTACTTGGTAATTGTTTAACAAAACTTATAACCTCATCACATTCAGGATTTTTTAAAAAAGATTCATATAATTTTGTTAAATAATTATATCTTTTCTCTGTAATAGTTTGACTAATAGATTCTAAAGTATATTTGTCACTAAGATGTGCTTTTAAAACGCCCCGATTTTCAAAAGAAGCCATTAAGTTTTCAATACTGCTAATCTTAGCCGAAAAAAATAAATCAATCCCTTGATCTAAATCCATACTATTCCTCTCTTCTTGAGTTAAATTAGAAGTATTGCCATAAACTTCATCAAATTCTCCATGATTTAAAACCAAATATTCAACTAAAGTCAAATCATGATCATTTGATGCAGGTTCTAAAAGTTTTTGTAAAAATAAATAAGCAGGAAAATTATTCCCATTTGCATTTGATAATCTCAAAGAATATTCATGAGGTCTATTTCTTAATACATTACCTAAAAATTTTAAAGAATTTGGAATCCTCTCCTGAATTTCATCAGATACTAAAAAACGCTGATCATTAGTATATTTTGTTTCACCTTCATAAAAAGAAACACATTGCTCTCTTAAACATTCATCAAAAATATTATCCAAACTATTCTTTAACTTTAACCTTAGTTTCTTAACAAGTTCCTCTTTTTTATTCATAATAAATAATGAGAAATTAAGTTTTTAAAATCTATTGATTAAAAATCTCCCGAATTTCACTCACCCTCTTAGCCTTAAAAATTCCCAACCTCAATTCCTTAGCATTATCCATTCCTTTAGTAAAATTCATCGCCTGAAATTTTATTTGCCTAAAAGGCAAATTATATTTTTTAGCCAAATCTAAATAATCATTAAAAGTAATTTTAACATCATTATTAGTAAGCTTTGCAAAAATATTCGGATTACCAATAGCATTTCTTGCAATCATCACAAAATCAAAAGTTTCTAAAAATTCTTTAGCATTATTTTCATCAATATTCCCGGAATAAATAACAGGAATATTAACAGAATCTTTAACCTTTTTAGCAAAATCAACATCAGGAACACCACCATAACCTTGAATTTGTGTTCGAGGATGAATGCAAACAGCATCACAATATTTTTCAGCCATTTTAATTATTTTTAACGCCTTAGAAGATTTACGAATTTTAATCGTAACAGGTTTTTTTGTTGATTCCCTAATTGTTTTAATAATTTCTTCAATAGACTCCAAATCATGATGTAAAAAACTTCCAAAGCCGTGTTTTCTGGCAGTTTTTGCCGGACAACCTAAATTAAAATCCCACATAACAACATTATCGTCATTCTTTTCTATAAACTCTTTAATCCCCTTTGTAGTTGTACAAAATAATTGTAAAGCAGGCTTATCATCAAAATTAAATTCCTGATGAGATTGAGGATGAATCATACCTGTATAAACTAAACCGGCACCAGCCTTTTGACATAACAATCTAAAAGCAATATCATTAACTTCTTCCATAGGAGCTAAAAAATACGGATTTTTCGGAGTAAACGAACCAATTGATTTAAATTTCATAAAAAAAATAAGAAAAGAAGATTTATAAAATATTTAGTAAAGATAAATTTATGAAAAATAGATATGAAGAGACAAAAAGAACTCTTAGAAAAATGATTCAGGAAGGAACAATAAAAATATTACAACCACAAAAAATAAATAATAAATATGCTTGTTACTTTTGTCAACAAACAATTAAAGATGATTTAATAATCCTTCAAAGAAAAGCCGAAGAAGAATTTTATGCCCATAAAAATTGTTATTTATTTCCAGCACAGGAAATTTATTCGCATGATGAAGAAATAAATTAAAAAGATATTGATTCTATTTTTCCAACATATTCAAACCTTAAAGGTACATTATCATTTAAAAAATAATTTTGTCTTAAAATACTTTGAACAGTCCTTGCAGTTTTTTTTGAATAACCTTTATCATGAGGATCATGTATTAACACAGAAAAACTTTTTTTACCGTCTACAGTTCTAAACCCAATACCTAAACCATAACCTAAAAAAGCCATATGATAATCATGTTCCTCTACAAATCTATCCTTTAATTTACTTAACAAAGAATCATTTAAATTTTTCATGAAAATATCAAAGAAAAATACTTTATAAAACATCTCATCACGCAAGTGACGATATTAAACAAAGAAATTTTACTTAATAAAATTTCTAGCCTTATTACAACATTATTGCAAGAAGGTAATGAGGCAAAACACTCTTAACTTTAATCTTAACAATTTTTCCTAAAATTTTATCTTTGGATTGAACAGCAAATAATTTATATTCAGGAGAACGAGCAAGATAAGTATTACCAAAACCTTTTTTATCGACAAGAACTTTGCCAACCCAACCAATCCACTTTTTTTGATTATCTTTACAAATTTGTAAATGCAAATTAGCTAACTCTAAACTCCTTTTATTCATTTCATCTTTAGAAATCGGTTTTAACTTTTCAGCAGGAGTTTGTGGTCTTGGCCAAAATTTACTTCGATTCAAAATCTCCGGATTGATTTGTTTAACTAAATCTAAAGTATCTTCAAAATCTTTCTTAGTTTCCCCCGGATAACCAACAATAACATCAGTAGAAAAAATAATATTAGGAATTTCTTTTTTAAATTCATTAACAATTTTTAAAACATCTTCACGGGTATATTTTCTCTTCATATCTTTCAAAATTTTGTTGCTCCCTGATTGAACAGGAATATGCAAAAACTTAAACATTTTTTCATGCTTATAAATTTCAATTAATTCAGGTAAAATTTTTAAAACATTATTAGGATTCATCATACCAACACGCACAAAAAAATTACCCTTAATTTTTATAATTTCTTCTAAAAGTTGCACAAGCCCGTCTTTAGAAATATCTTTTGACATTTCTGAATTGTACGATGCATTATCCTGACTGGTAATCCAAATTTCTTTGCATCCAGACATCACATCATTTTTTACAGATTCAATAATCTTTTCAGAAGGATATGAAAAAAGTTTGCCCTTAGCCAACCGAGTAATGCAATAAGTGCAAGTGCCTAAACAACCTTCAGATATTTGATTAATCCCAATATATTTTTCATCAGAAATTTTTGAAACATTAACTTTAACTTCAGAATGATTATCTAAATATTTTTCAGTATCATAAGTCCCATCAACAATTTCCTGAATTAAATTATTAATATCTTTAATATGATTTGTACCAAGCAGATAAACAGAATCATAATTAAGAAATGATTTTTTTCTTAATTTAGCCATGCAACCGGCAAGTATAACTTTTTTACCTGCATGAGATAAATCCTGAACTTTCCTTCGGATTTTTTCTTCAGTAGGTTCTTTAACAATACAGGAATTGATAACAACTAAATCCGCAAAATCAATATTTGAAGTAATATTAAGTCCGGCTTGCTTAACTAAACCCTTCATAATTTCAGTTGAATTATAATTCGCACTGCATCCATAACTCTCAAAATAAACTTCTAACATGAAAAATTAAAAAGTTCAAACTTTAAAAATCTTTAAAACATCAAAAATCTAGTCAGACCAAAAAAGATAATAAAAAAAAAATAAAAAAATAAATTTTATTTATTTGTTTAGAATTGCAAGTACAACACTAACTAATGTTGATACAACAACAACCCATCCAACAAATTGAGTAATCATAAACCCAACATAAGTTGTACCCCAAAGCCAAGGTGGAAGAATAAGTGTTCCATTAATCAATCCAAAACCAACAGCAAGTGAAACAACAACACCTGTAAACCAAGCAAGCAAATTAAAAAGATGCATATGTCTTGGTATGTTTTTTTTAGCCATTTTAATATTTAAATTAAATATCCCCCTTTCATAAATATATTAATGATTATATATTTTAAATAGGTTTCTAAATTAAAATTACATCTCATCTAAGGTTTCAATTCCTAAAAGAGATAAAGAATTGCCTAAAACTTGTTTAAAAGATTCAACAAGCCCCCTTCTAAAACTTACCTGATCTGAATTAATAACAGGACACTCATGATAAAATTCATTAAAAATCTGTGCTAATTGAAAAGCATAATTAGCGATAATAGAAGGACTTAAATTCTCATAAGCTTTTTTTACAACAATAGAAAATTCATCTAATTTTTTAGCTAAATCAATTTCTTTTTGATTTAGTTCATTAACACCAATAACACCTTTTGATTTTGCAACTTTTTTTAAAATTGAATTTGCCCGAGCATAACTATACAATAAATAAGGACCAGTATCACCTTCAAAAGCTAAGAATCTATCAATATCAAAAACCATATTATTCTCCCGATTATTTTTCAAATCACCATAAAAAATAGCAGATAAAGCAATCTTTTTTGCTTTTTTATCTAAATCTTTATCATTAACATTTCGCTTCAATAAATTTTCTTTTGCTTTATCTAAAACTTCATCTAAAATATCCTTCATAAAAACAGTTTTTCCTCTTCGGGTTGAAAATTTTTTGCCATCTTTATCCAAATATAAACCATGTGCAACATGAACCAAATCTTTTGACCATTTGTAACCCATTTTTTCCAAAACTCTCATCCATTGCATTAATTGCAATTTTTGTTCTGCTCCAACTTCATAAAGAACTCTATAAAAATCATACTTTTTTTTTCGGTCAATAGCCATTGCAATATCCCTTGTAGCATAAAGACTTGTTCCATCACTTTTTTGAATTAAAACAACACCTAAACCTTCATCTTTCAAATCAACAATTTTCGCACCAGCATCTTTCTTCAACAATTTTTTTTCTTCTAATTCTTTAAGAACATCATCCATCTTATCGTTATACAAACTTTCACCTGAAATAACATCAAACTTTACATCCAATAAATCATAAATTTTATTAAATTCTCTTAAAGATAATTCTTTGAATTTTTTCCATAATTTTAAATTTTCTTTATCCCCTTGCTCTAATTTAGCAAATTCTTTTCTGGCTTCATCTTCAAATTCTTCACCATTTGCTTTGACATATAATTCATATAAATGTAAAATTGGATTTTCATTTAATTTCTTCTCATCTCCCCATTTTTTAAAACCTAAAATAATTTTTCCAAATTGTGTTCCCCAATCACCAAGATAATTAATTTTTATAACTTCATATCCATTAGCTTTGCAAATTTCTGCCAATGAATTACCGATAATAGTCGACCTTAAATGTCCAATCCCAAACGGTTTAGCAATATTCGGACTTGACATATCAATTAAAATCTTTTTTTTCTTTCCGGAATCATTCTTTCCAAAATTTTCTTTTTCCACTAAAATATTTTTAACAATATCAACAACCATTTTTTTTCTATTCAAGAAAAAATTTAAATAAGGACCATTAACTTCAACTTTTTCAATTTCTTTAGGTAATTTTTTGAGTTTGATCTTTAAATCTTTAGAAATTTCATTAGGAGATTTTTTGAATTCTTTAGCTAAAAAAAAACAAGGGAATGCAAAATCCCCCATTTCATTATTCGGAGGAATTTCCAAAATCTTTTCAATAACTTCAGGTTTTTGATTTAATGTTTTACTTAACAAATTAACAATAATATCTTTCATAAAAATATTAAATAAATTAGAATTATAAATGTTATCTTAAAGAAATTTTAATTATGTTTATCAATAACCCAATATTTACCCTTAGGTTCTTTCAAAGAATGAAATTTAAGATTAACTCTTCCTGGAAAAGTAATCTCCATCATATTATTATCTAAAAGTGTTCTAAGAAATGATCGATTAGGTTCAGGGAGATTTGGGTCATATGGGTCAAGATCAACACTTGGATCCAGGATAATCTTTCTACCAATACCATCTTCTGTATTTAAAATTCGTTCATACTCAAGGAAAAAATCTACAGGGTTACGTAATGAAAAATGAAAGACTTTATCTGAATTAATAAGTATATCCAAACCAGATTCGCTTTTTCTAAAATCAAGTTTATTTCCTTCAAGTTTTTCACCAACTTTAATTTTTCCGCCCATTGAATATTTTGATCGAATATATAAAAATTCAGCAGGATAATTATCAATGCAAAATCTTAAATTTTCAAGACCTAATTCTTTAGGTAAATAATATTGTTCCATGAAAACGATTAATAAATTGATTTTATAAATGTTTCGTTACTAAATAGTAATAATATTTTTTCTATTATTGCCAAATAATGAAAAGATAATAAATAATGACGGAATAAGATTATTAATGGTTATGCTAATTCTAGAAAAGTTTATGATAAACTGAAATATAAATTTTATATAAAGAATTTGAATTAATTTTCTTTTATAAAATTTGCAACTTTTTTCTTTAAAATCGGATAAGTCTTTTTAATCCTAATATTATCAAGTACTTGTTTTCGAAGAATAATTTTTGGAACAGTTAATTTTACATCCTTTGAAAATTGATCTTTAGTAAAATCAACTTCTTTTCCATTTGATAATTTATTCCAATAATGAGTGTAATTGGAATTACCAACAACATGTGCAAAGAAAATTTCTCCTCCAAAATAATCATTTACAATTAAAGCAACCACCCGGCAATGGCCTGCAGACTCAACTTGAGTTTTATCATCCCATATAAATTTATAATAACAAGTATCACGCCCTAAAGAATTCTTAATTGCTTTTTCAAGCTTTTTTAGTGTTAAAACCATAATACAAAAAAGATTAAATATTTTATAAAAGTACTGATTTATTTAACCCAGTAATAACATTCTTAACAAGATATAAAAAGCAAAATGCATATTATTGAATATGAAAAATGAATACGATTTAATAATTATTGGCTCTGGACCTGCCGGATTATCTGCTGCAACATATTCAGCAAGATATAAATTGAATACTTTAGTTATCGGAAAACTACTTGGAGGTACAGCTGGAGGAGCATATGAAGTTCATAATTTTCCTTCTTATGAAAAAATTATGGGTTATGAATTAATGCAAAAAATGATTGCACAAGTAAAAAGTCTTAACATTGAAATAAAAAATGAAGAAATAATGGACATTCAGCAACAACAAAATGGTTTTGAGGTTTTAACTAAAAAGGAAAAATATTTTGCAAAAAAAGTAATACTTGCAACCGGAACAGAAAGAACAAAAATAAATCTTCCTATGGAAAAAGAATTAACAGGAAGAGGCGTAAGTTATTGTGCAACCTGCGACGGAGTATTTTACAAAGATAAAATTGTAGCAGTAGTTGGAGGAAGCGACTCAGCATTAATGGCAAGTTTACTATTAGCAAAATTCGCAAAAAAAGTATATATAATTTATAGACAAGATAGTTTTTTTCGAGGAGAACCGGCAA
Source organism: Nanobdellota archaeon (assembly GCA_013329055.1). GTDB lineage: Archaea > Nanobdellota > Nanobdellia > Pacearchaeales > GW2011-AR1 > GW2011-AR13 > GW2011-AR13 sp9966u. The sequence goes on along the minus strand of DUKY01000011.1, from coordinate 1,069 downwards.
CAATAAAAGAAATTAAAGAAAACAAAAAAATTGAAACAATTTTTAACGCTAATGTATTAAAATTAACCGGAAAAGACCATTTAGAAGAAATTGAATATATCGAAGGAAAAAATAGAAAAAAATTAAAATTAGACGGAATATTTTTTGAAATAGGAAGCACACCAGGAAGTGATTTAGCAAAAAAACTAAAAGTTAAATTAATTAATGGGCAAATTAAAGTTGATAATAATCAAAAAACAAATGTCCCGGGATTTTTCGCAGCAGGAGATGTAACAAATAATCCATTAAAACAAATTGTTACAGCTTGCGCCGAAGGCGCAATTGCAACATACAGTGCTTATCAGGAATTAGATAATAAAAAATAGATTTAAAAAAGATAATTCTGCTATCAATAACATGATAGATTATGAAAAAACATTATTTGAAATTGCACCATGGACGAAAGAAATTATGCAATTTGCAAAAACACTGGAAAATGGAAATTTTATGAGAGGCAGAACCGGATGGATAATAAGAGATATAAAAAATCCAGAATCCATTTATGAACATTCATGTAAAATGGGACTTGCAGGTTATTATTTATTTAAAACAAATAATGCTCTAGCAAAAGGAGTTGTTCATGATTTTCCGGAAATTAAAAAACCAGATTATCTTCCGGGAGAAATTAATCTCAAAGATAAAGCAATAGGAGAATTAGAAGCAATGACACAATTAAGAAGTATTATCCCTAATGGAGATTATTGGTTTAACAAGTGGTTAGAATTTGAAAGAGATAAAGAAAAAAAGGGTTATTTTTATGAACTGGATAAAATATGCCCGGTAATTCAATCAATAAATTACTTAAGAACAAATAATTGTAAAAATTTAGAAGAATTTTATATTAATGCAAGAAAGAAAATAAAAACTCCTCAATTAATATCCTTATTAGATTCTTTATATTCTATGAATATATCGCAAAATGAAGACGCTTATAAGTATTATTTTAAAGGGTTAAATAAAATAAATTTGTAATTCTCAAGAAGAATTTAAATAGTTAAATTCAATATGGTGATTGACCAGAATCCGGACC